>NZ_CP188253.1:3243802-3892563 GCF_049993355.1 Leifsonia sp. McL0607
AGAGCCATGAGACGGTGTCCTTTCAGCGTGACGGGGACGGTTTCTCCCATCAGCGCACGAGCACACAGCATAGACCCGGTCGCGGTGCTGTCCAACCGGGGCCGGGACTCCTGCTCGGTCACCGGGCGCCTCGACTTGCGGCTAGGCTGAACGATGGTGCCCGCAATACGTCGTGACCCGACCAGCGGATGTGCGCCTTCCACGATCCGTCCGACACAAGAAAGAGGTCGAGGGTGACTGTAAACGACCAGGACCCGTACTCGATGAATAACATCGACACGGACCCCGAGGAGACCGCCGAATGGCGTGAATCCCTCGATGCACTGGTTGCGGCACACGGCCATGAGCGCGCTCGCGAGATCATGCTGAGCCTGCTGAAGCGCTCGAAGGAGCTGCACCTCGGCGTGCCGATGGTGCCGACCACCGACTACATCAACACCATCTCCCCCGAGAACGAGCCGGAGTTCCCCGGCGACGAGGAGATCGAGCGCCGCTACCGGGCGTGGATCCGCTGGAACGCGGCCATCCTCGTGCACCGCGCGCAGCGCCCCGGCATCGCGGTCGGCGGCCACATCTCGACCTATGCGTCGAGCGCCGCCCTCTACGAGGTCGGTTTCAACCACTTCTTCCGCGGCCAGGACCACCCCGGCGGAGGCGACCAGATCTTCATCCAGGGCCACGCCTCTCCCGGCACCTACGCCCGGGCGTTCCTCGAGGGCCGGCTCAGCGCCGACCAGCTCGACGGCTTCCGCCAGGAGAAGTCGCACGCCGGCGGCGGACTCTCGTCGTATCCGCATCCGCGGCTCATGCCCGACTTCTGGCAGTTCCCGACGGTGTCGATGGGCCTCGGGCCGATCAACGCCATCTACCAGGCGCAGCTCAACAACTACCTGACCAACCGCGGCATCAAGGACGCCTCCGACCAGCACGTCTGGGCGTTCCTCGGCGACGGCGAGATGGACGAGGTCGAGTCGCGCGGTCAGCTCCAGGTCGCGGCCAACGAGAAGCTCGACAACCTCACCTTCGTCATCAACGCGAACCTCCAGCGCCTCGACGGCCCGGTGCGCGGCAACGGCAAGATCATCCAGGAGCTCGAGAGCTACTTCCGCGGCGCCGGCTGGAACGTCATCAAGGTCATCTGGGGTCGCGAGTGGGACGACCTGCTCGCCCGGGACACCGAGGGCGCCCTGGTCAACCTGATGAATCAGACGCCCGACGGCGACTACCAGACCTACAAGACCGAGAACGGCGCCTACGTGCGCGAGAACTTCTTCGGTCGCGACCCGCGCACGCTCGAGCTGGTCAAGGACTACTCCGACGACGAGGTCTGGAACCTCAAGCGCGGCGGCCACGACTACCGCAAGGTCTACGCGTCCTTCAAGGCGGCCGTCGAGCACAAGGGCCAGCCCACCGTCATCATCGCGAAGACCATCAAGGGCTACGGCCTCGGTCCGTCGTTCGAGGGCCGCAACGCGACTCACCAGATGAAGAAGATGACGCTGGACAACCTCAAGACGTTCCGCGACGCGATGCGCATCCCGATCACCGACGCGCAGCTCGAGGAGAACCCGTACCTGCCCCCGTACTACAACCCGGGGCCGCAGGACGAGGCCATCGAGTACCTGCACGAGCGCCGCGCCGCCCTCGGCGGCTACGTGCCAGAGCGCCGTGTGAAGTACACGCAGCTGAACCTCCCGGACGACTCGGCCTACGCCATCGCCAAGAAGGGCTCCGGCACGCAGGAGATCGCCACCACGATGGCGTTCGTGCGTCTCCTGAAAGACCTGCTGCGCTCGAAGGACTTCGGCCACCGCATCGTCCCGATCATCCCGGACGAGGCGCGCACCTTCGGCATGGACGCCTTCTTCCCGAACGCGAAGATCTACAACCCGAACGGCCAGCACTACACATCGGTCGACCGCGAGCTGCTCCTGGCCTACAAAGAGAGCCCGCAGGGCCAGATCATCCACGTCGGCATCAACGAGGCGGGCGCACTCGCGGCGTTCACCAACGTGGGAACGTCGTACTCGACGCAGGGCGAACCGCTCATCCCGGTCTACGTCTTCTATTCGATGTTCGGCTTCCAGCGCACCGGCGACGCCATGTGGGCGGCCGGCGATCAGATGGCGCGCGGCTTCATGATCGGCGCGACCGCCGGCCGCACCACGTTGACAGGCGAGGGCCTGCAGCACGCCGACGGCCACTCGCTCGTGCTGTCGAACACCAACCCCGCCGTCGTCTCGTACGACCCGGCCTACGGTTACGAGATCGGGCACATCGTGCGCTCCGGTCTCGAGCGGATGTACGGCGAGTCGCACCCCGAGCCGAATGTCATGTACTACCTGACGGTCTACAACGAACCGATCGTGCAGCCGGCGGAGCCGGAGAACGTGGATGTGGACGGCATCGTCCGCGGCATCTACCACCTGCGGTCCGGCGTCGCGGAGGGCACCAAGGCGCAACTGCTCGCGTCGGGCGTCTCGGTGCCGTGGGCGCTGGAGGCCCAGCACCTGCTCGCGCAGGACTGGGGTGTCTCGGCCGACGTCTGGAGCGTCACGTCGTGGGGAGAGCTGCGTCGCGACGGCCTCAAGGCGGAGGAGCACAACTTCCTCTACCCGCAGCAGGAGAAGCAGGTGCCATACGTCACCCGCAAGCTGCAAGGAGCCGAGGGTCCCTTCGTCGCCGTCACGGACTACATGCACGCGGTCCCCGACCAGATCCGGCAGTTCGTGCCCGGAGAGTACGCGACGCTCGGAGCCGATGGTTTCGGATTCTCCGACACCCGCGCCGCAGCCCGCCGCTACTTCAAGATCGACGGTCCGTCGCTCGTGGTGCGCACCCTGGAGCTGCTCGCGGCCCAGGGCAAGGTAGACCCGAACGCCCCGGCATGGGCGATCGAGAAGTACCTGCTGCACGACGTGAACGCCGGCACAACGGGCACTGCGGGCGGCGAGGCGTAACGACGCCCGTGGCGACCGCACCCGAGAGGACGAAAGCCGAGACCCTTGCCTGGCTGCGCAAGATCTCGGGCGAGCTGGCGACGACGACGCTGAAGCGGCTGGAGGACACGCTCCCCTGGTACAGGGACATGCCTCCCAGCCGCCGCAGCGCCGTCGGCCTGGTTGCCCAGGCGGGTATCTCGTCATTCATCTCGTGGTTCGACGACCCGCGTTCGACGCCCTGGATCGCGGCAGACGTCTTCGGAGCGGCTCCTCGCGAGCTGCTCCGGAGCGTCAGCCTCCAGCAGACCCTCCAACTCATCAAGATCACCGTGGAGGTGGTCGAGGAGCGCGTGAAGAGCGGCGGCAACGAGGCGCTCAAAGAGGCCATCCTCCTCTACTCGCGCGAGATCGCCTTCGCCGCCGCCGACGTGTACGCGCGCGCCGCCGAAGCGCGCGGCCTGTGGGACGCCCGGTTGGAGGCGCTCGTCGTCGACAGCATCCTGACCGGCGAGTACGACGACGAGCTGCCGAGCCGGATCGCCGCACTCGGCTGGCATGGCCACGGCGAGGTGAGCGTCCTCGTGGGCACCGCCCCCAAGATGCTCGACGTCGACCAGCTGCGCCGCACCGCACGCCACATGTCGGCCGACGTGCTGATCGGTGTGCAGGGCAGCCGGCTCGTACTCGTGATCGGTCGCGCCATCCCGAGCGACAGCCCCCCGGAGGACGCCATCGGCACGGGGCCGATGATCGGCTTCCTCGAGATCGCCCGACAGCTGGAGCCGGGTTTCGGCCCGGGTCACCTTGTCCTCGGCCACGAGGTCGCGAGCCTGGTCGACGCATCCAAGAGCGCCAAGGCAGCCCTTGCCGGGTTCGCAGTGGCGAAGGCGTGGCGCAACTGCCCTCGCCCCGTCCACGCCGACGACCTGCTGCCCGAACGGGCGCTCGCCGGCGACGGCCTCGCGCGGGCCACGCTCATCAGCCGCATCTACCGTCCGCTGCAGGGCTACTCGACCGAGCTGCTCACGACGCTGTGGTGCTACCTCGACAACGGGAGGTCGTTGGAGGCCACCGCGCGAGAGCTGTTCGTGCACCCGAACACCGTGCGCTACCGGCTCAAGCGCGTGTCCGAGGTCATCGGCTGGGACGCGACCGGCGCGAGGGAGGCGCTCATCCTCCAGGCCGCGCTCATCGTCGGCTCGATCAACGAGCCGGACGCGCCACGGCGGCAGTGAGCTCGCCGCGCTGTAGACATTCACAAAGCATCCGACCATAGTTCGTACCTATCCGACACATCCGCGCGGCGGAAGATTGGCAGACTTGAACCCGTGATCGTCATCGTGTGCCCGGGACAGGGCTCCCAGACCCCCGGTTTCCTCGACCCCTGGCTCACCGAACCGTCGTTCCGCGAGCAATTGGCCGGCATCTCCGACGCCGTGGGCATCGACCTCGTCGCGCACGGCACCGTGAGCGACGCCGACACGATCCGCGACACCGCGGTGGCCCAGCCGCTCATCGTCTCCGCCGGCCTGCTGACCCTCTCCGCGCTCTTCGCCGACGGTCGCCGCGAGAAGATCGGCGGCATCGCGGGGCACTCGGTCGGCGAGCTGACCGCTGCGGCCGGCGCCGGCGTGCTGTCCGAGACCGACGCCGTCGCCTTCGTGCGCGAGCGCGGGGCCGCGATGGCGGCCGCTGCCGCCCAGGCACGCACCGGGATGAGCGCCGTGATCGGCGCCGACGAGACCGAGCTGCTCGCGACCCTGGAGTCGCTGGGCCTCTCCCCCGCCAACTACAACGGCGTCGGCCAGATCGTCGTCGCCGGCGACCTCGACGCGCTCGCCACTCTGGCGGAGCAGCCTCCCGCGCGCTCACGGGTCATACCGCTCCAGGTCGCCGGAGCCTTCCACACGCGGTACATGGCGTCCGCCGTCCCCGCCCTCGAGGCCTTCGCGGCGACTCTCAGCACCCGCGACCCGTCGCTGCGGCTCTGGACGAACAAAGACGGCTCGGAGGTGACTGATGGCGCCGAGTTCCTCCGCCTCCTGGTCGGCCAGGTCTCGTCACCGGTCCGCTGGGATCTCGACATGCAGGCCTTCCAGGACGCCGGTGTCAGCGGCATCATCGAGGTCGCCCCGGCCGGCGCGCTGGTGGGCCTCGCCAAGCGCGGGCTGAAGGGTGTGCCCGCCGTCGCGGTCAAGACGCCCGACGACCTGCCCGCCGCATTCGACCTCATCGACCAGGCCGCCTAGGAGAGAACCAGATGACGCACCCCACTCTGCAGCAGTCTCACGGTCCGCAGTACACCCGCATCCTCTCGATCGGCGCCGCCCGCGGCGACCTGGTGGTGCCGAATGACGACCTCGTCGGCCCGATCGACTCGTCCGACGAGTGGATCCGCCAGCGCACCGGGATCGTCACGCGCACCCGCGCCAGCCGTGGCATCTTCGCCGTGGACCTCGCCACCGAGGCGTCGAAGGAGGCCATCGAGAAGTCGGGCGTCGACCCGAAGCTCATCGACGCCGTCATCGTGGCGACGGTCTCCAACCCTCAGCAGACGCCGTCGGTGGCCGCGGTCCTCGCCGACCGCGTCGGCGCGAACCCCGCAGCGGCCTACGACATGAACGCGGCGTGCGCCGGCTACGCCTACGCGGTCGCCCAGGCCGACGCACTCATCCGCACCGGTCAGGCGCACTACGCGCTCGTGGTCGGCGCCGAGAAGCTCTCCGACGTCGTCGACCCGACCGACCGCACCATCTCGTTCCTGCTCGGCGATGGCGCGGGGGCCGTCGTGATCGGCCCGAGCGAGTTCCCCGGCATCGCGAAGACCATCTGGGGCTCCGACGGCTCGAAGGCCGGCGCGGTCGGGATGGCCAGCACGCTCATCCAGTTCCGTGACGGCGAGGCGCCCTGGCCGACGCTTCGGCAGGACGGCCAGACCGTCTTCCGCTGGGCGGTCTGGGAAATGGCCAAGGTCGCCAAGCAGGCGCTCGACGCCGCCGGCGTCACGCCGGACCAGCTGGCGGCGTTCATCCCGCACCAGGCGAACATGCGCATCGTCGACGAATTCGCGAAGCAGCTCAAGCTGCCGGAGACCGTCGCGATCGCCCGCGACATCGAGACCACGGGCAACACGTCCGCCGCCTCCATCCCGCTCGCGACGCACCGGCTCCTGCAGGAGCACCCCGAACTATCCGGCGGCCTCGCGCTCCAGATCGGCTTCGGCGCCGGTCTGGTGTTCGGCGCGCAGGTCGTCGTGCTCCCCTAGGGCCTGCCCTAGACTGATCAACGGTCAAAACGACACCCCTCAAGGAGAAAACACCATGGCATTGTCCACCGAAGAAGTTCTTGCCGGCCTGGCCGAGCTCATCAATGACGAGACCGGCATCGCGACCGACACGGTCGAGCTGGACAAGTCGTTCACCGACGACCTCGACATCGACTCGATCTCGATGATGACCATCGTGGTCAACGCGGAGGACAAGTTCGACGTCAAGATCCCGGACGAAGAGGTCAAGAACCTCAAGACCGTCGGCGACGCCGTCGAGTTCATCGTCAAGGCGCAGGACTCCTAAGCACCGCACGAAGAAACTTCCAACGCGCGGGCGGTTCCCAGGTTCCGCCCGCGCGGGCGGCAGTGCTGTGCACGCTGCACCGTTGTTCCTACTACCCGGAGTTGCCGTTATGACCAAGAAGATCGTCGTCACCGGCGTGGGCGCGTCCTCCCCGCTCGGTGGCACCGCCCCGGAGAGTTGGGCGGCCCTGCTGGCCGGAAAGTCGGGCGCCCGGAGCCTCACCCACGACTGGGTTGCGGAGCTGGAGCTGCCGGTCACGTTCGCCGCGGAAGCACTCGTCCGCCCCGACACCATCCTCGACCGGCCGACGGCCAAGCGCCTCGACCCGTCCAGCCAGTTCGCGCTGGTCTCCGCGATGGAGGCCTGGGCCGACGCCGGTTCGCCTGAGGTCGCCCCCGAGCGCCTGGGTGTCGACTATGCCACCGGAATCGGCGGCGTCTGGACTCTCCTCGACGCGTGGGACACGCTGCGTGAGCGCGGCCCCCGCCGGGTCCTGCCGATGACCGTGCCGATGCTGATGCCCAACGCGGCCTCCGCCGCAGTGTCCATGCATTTCGAGGCTCGCGCGTTCGCGCGCACCGTCGCCTCGGCCTGCGCATCGAGCACCGAGTCGCTTGTCAACGCCTACGAGCACCTCCGGGCCGGCCTCGCCGACGTGGTGATCGCCGGAGGCACCGAGTCGGCGATCCACCCGATCACGATCGCGTCCTTCGCCTCCATGCAGGCGCTCTCGCGCCGAAACGACGACCCGGCGACCGCCTCCCGCCCGTACAGCGTCGACCGTGACGGTTTTGTGATGGGTGAGGGTGCGGCCAGTCTCGTCCTCGAGACCGAGGAGCACGCGCTCGCCCGCGGCGCCCGCATCTACGCGGAGATCGTCGGCGGCGGCGTGACGGCCGACTCGTACCACATCACCGCCAACGACCCCGAGGGTCGTGGTGCCGGCCGTGCCGTGCGGCTCGCACTCGAGCAGGCCGGCGCCTCGCCGGACGAGGTGACGCACATCAACGCGCACGCCACGAGCACGCCAGTGGGCGACCCGTCTGAGTATGTCGCCCTCCGCGAAGTGTTCGGCGACCGCGTGCACGACATCCCGGTGTCGGCCACCAAGGCGTCGACGGGCCACCTGCTCGGTGGCACGGGTGCTCTGGAGGCCGTGTTCACGATCTTCGCGCTGCGCGATCGCATTGCGCCTCCGACGATCAACATCACCGAGATGGATCCGGCGATCCCGCTGAAGGTCTCGAGCCAGTTGCAGCCGCTCGGCGACGGGCCGCAGCTCGCCATCAGCAACTCGTTCGGGTTCGGCGGCCACAACGCCGTCCTGGCGATCCGCTCCGTCTGAGGCGCGTCCGCCGAACCATCACCCAGAGGGCGAGAAGGAGGCCCCTGTCGATTGACCGGGGCCTCCTTCGTTCACCGCGTGCGGGCGGCTGTGCCGGGCCCGCCGCAGGAGTTCGTGTCTCAGCCGACCTTGTGCAGCCAGATGACGGACGTGTCGTCGTGGGCATGCCGGAACGGTTCCAGTTCGTCGTCCCACGCCTGCCCGAGCGCAAGCCGCAGCTCGCGCTGCAGTTCCAGCGGGTTCGAGCCGGCGACCTCCATCGCGTAGCGGATGCGGTCCTCCGCCACCACCGTGTTGCCGGCCGTGTCGGTCTGTACGAAGAAGATGCCGAGATCGGGAGTGTGCATCCACCTGCCGCCGTCGGTGCCGAGACCGGCATCCTCGGTGACCTCGTAGCGCAGATGCTCCCAGCCGCGGAGGGCGGTCGCCAGACGTGCGCCGGTGCCCTGCGGTCCGTTCCAGAAGAACTCGGTGCGCTGTGCGCCCTTCAGCACGGGCTGGATCTCCCAGGTGAAGTTGACGGCGCGACCGAGAGCGCGTCCCGCCGCCCACTCGATGTGAGGGCAGAGCGCGCTAGGAGAGGAGTGCACGTAGAGCACTCCTCGGGCTGCGTGAGCCGTCATGGTTTCCTCCGTTCGTCGGTACGTCTTCCCCTACGACCGCGAACGTGATCCATGACACGTGTGAAGTTGGCTACCGCGATTATGCCGGACAACACGCCCGAGTCACAACATTGTGATTCGGCGATTCCTCCGTGCCGTCGAGCGTCGAGCGGAATAGCATACCGAGTATGTCGGTCCAGTATGGTTTTCTCGCGGTGTTGACGCAGGGGCCCGCCTATGGCTCCCAGCTCCAGAACGAATTCCTCCTGCGCGCGGCGAACCGTCGCCAGCTCAACGCCGGTCAAGTGTATTCGACCCTCGATCGGATGAGCGATCAGGGCCTGATCGAGTCGGCCGGCGAAACCGAGGACGGCCTGCCGCTGTATCGCCTCACCGAGTCCGGCGCGCGGGAGGCGACGACCTGGCTGACGGCCGGCCCCGGGGAGACCCGTCCTGACTGGGACGAGATGCAGGACCAGGTGCTCATCGCCGCGTCGATCGACGGCGCGGACGCCGCAGCCGTCGTGGCCGACTATCGCGCGGCGTTCGCCGAGCGGATCCGCGAGCTCACCCACGACGCCGACTCACGAGCGGTGCTCGCTGCGAACCGGGCCGCAGAGCTCGGAGCCCGCGCCGCCATCGAATGGCTCGACGAGGTGTCCACGGCGCTTTCCGCGCATCCAGGCGCCCTGGTGCAGCCGCGCTGCCCCGAGCGCCCGCGTCGCGGACGCAAACCGGCGGCCATCCCCGAGTAACAGTCGCCGAGGGGCACGCTAACGCCCTTAAAACTCGGATTTAGGGGCGTTTGCGTGCCCCTCGGCGGTGTGTGTGCGCGCTCAGTGGAGCAGTGTGCCGTCTTTGGCCAGCACGTTCTTCTCCCCCGCCTCGATCGGCACCGTGAACCGGTTCTGAGCCGGCGGCAGCGGGCAGTTGAAGTTGTAGCTGAATGCGCAGGGCGGCAGCACCGCGAGGTTGAAGTCCAGCGTGACCGTGCCGTCGTCGTTTGGAACGACGAAGAGGAAGCGACCGACGGAGTACGTGCTCTCGCCGTTCGTGGAGTCCGCGAACACCAGCTGGAGCGCCCGACCGGCCTTGAACGCGGCGAGGTTGTAGTCGACGCCGTCCTTCGTGAAGGTGATCTCACCCGGGACGACCATGTCGCGCGTGGCACCGTCGTCTTTGAGGTGCTCGAAGCCGACCGTCTTGCCGCCCTCGATGGGCGAGAACTTCGCCGTGATGATCCACTCGGGGTTGAACGGGTACGCGTCGATCGAGCCGAAGCGCTGGATGTCGTCGGACTGGGCATCCCACACGCGCAGTGCGTAGTCGCCCTGCTCGCTGGCGATGACGAAGCCGGTGACGGTGTCGCTGAAGCGGACCGCCGACGGGTTCGGGTGGTCCTTGCCGCGCACGATCGCCGAGCCGTCGACCCGCACCTCGTCGACGACGATGTCGTCGGTCGCAGCGGCCGTCACGCGGAGGCCCGACTGGCCCTCGGGGAGCGCAGACCACAGGCCGGGAACGCCCCAGACGGGCTCCCCGGAGGTCGGGTCGCCGGTGATCCACTGCGTGTTGACCAGCGCCAGGTTGCCCTGCGGTGCGGTGACGGCCTGCTCTCGACGAGCGTGGTAGCGGGCGAGGACCGCGTCGGGATCGGCGGGGGCTGCAGTGTCGGTCATGGTCTCCATCCTCTGTCAGATCGGTAGCGACAACCACGCGCGACACTCCCCCATTCCCCATGGCGCCCCGACACCTCACGTCGTCGGCTCATTTCGCCTCGCCGTAGCTGTCGACGATCGCCGCCGTCACCGGGAAGTCCACGGGGAAGCCGCCGAACAGCAGGCGGCCGGCGGCGATCGCGGAGGCGGTGACCGCCTCGGCGACGACCTCCGTATGTTCCGCGGGGGTGTGCACAATCACCTCGTCGTGCAGGAAGTAGACCAGATGTGGCCCGGCCGTGAACGGCGCTCCCGCCGGAGCGAGTTCGGCGAGCCGATTCCGCAGCTCCGCCATCCAGCACAGTGCCCACTCGGCTGCGCTCGCCTGCACCATGAAGTTGCGGGTGAAGCGGCCCCAGTCGCGCGCGAGGGTGCGTGCGCGGCGCTCATCGGCCGGCGTCGAGTCCGCCCCGGAGGCAGCCTCCTGCGCGCCGCGCCAGCCCTGGCCCGGCGGTGGGGAGCTGCGGCCCAGGCGGGAGGTTACGACGCCGCCGTTCTCGCCCGTACGGGCGGCGTCCTCCACGAGTCGGACAGCACGCGGAAAAGCACGCGCCAGGCGCGGCATGAGGCGCCCGCTGTCGCCTGTCGTCGCTCCGTACATGGCGCCGAGCATCGCCACCTTGGCCTGCGCGCGCTCCGCGACGGCGCCCGTTGCCACGATGCCCGCGTAGAGGTCTCTGCCGCGGCCGGCCGCGGCCATGGCGGTGTCGGCCGCGAGCCCGGTCAAGATGCGCGGCTCCAGCTGTGCGGCGTCGGCGACCACGAGCTTCCAACCGGGATCGGCGACCACCGCGCCGCGCACCTCCTTGGGGAGCTGAAGCGCGCCGCCCCCGCGTGTGGCCCAGCGGCCCGTGACGACCCCGCCCGGGATGTAGTCGGGCCGGAACCGGCCATCGGCGACCCAGGTGTCGAGCCAGGCCCAGCCGTTCGCCGAGTAGAGACGGGAGAGCTTCTTGTAGCGCAGAAGCGGGGCGATGGCGGGGTGCTCGAGCTCGCGGAGCTCCCACGACCGCGTCGAGGTCACCATGAGCCCGGCGCGCTGGAGCGCCTTCAGCACCTCGGGCGGGCTGTCGGGGTTCAGCCCCGGGGCCTCGAGCGCGCTTCGGAGCTGCGCAGCCAGCTGTTCCATGATCGCAGGGCGACCGTATCGCGGCCGCGGTCCGAGCAGTGCGGTGAGGAGCTCGTCGTGCCGCTCGACGCTGTACGGGAGGCCGGCGTGCTGCATCTCGGCGGCGATCAGCGCGCCGGCGGACTCGGCGGCCAGCAGGAGACGGAGTCGCCCCGGCTCCGCGCTCCCGGCCACGGCATCCTGCTGTAGCACGAACTCGGCCAGCGCGGACGGCGCGGCCGGCGAGGCCGGACGATCGAAGTCGAAGAGCGCGAGGTGCCCGCTGTCGGCGTCGGTGTCGGCATCGTCGACCGGCGGACTCTGGTCCCACGGGCCGGCGGGAGCGTTTGCCAACGCTGTCGCTGCGCACAGTGCCGACGTTCGCAGGATCGCGTGGCTGAGCGTCAGGTCGTGGCAGCGCTCCACGGTCACCCCGACCTCGAGAAGAGGCGGATACCAGGAGCGGGTGTCTCTCCAGACCCAGCGGGGCCGGGCACCCGGCGCGGACTCGTCCGCGCTAACGAACGCAGCGAGCTCCCCCGCGAGGAGCGTGAGCGAATCGCCGACCTGCCCCGCATCCTCGACCCGCGTCGCGGTGACGACACCGGGCGCGGGGCGTTCGAGGACGATGTGCATTGCTCCATTGTCGCGGTCACCTGCGACACAGAGTCCCCGCCCGTGAACATATGTAGAATGCCAATACGAATGCTTGCATATTCGAGAGGATTCTCCCCGTGACATCGATCGACCGCAGCTCCGAACCACCGCGATTCAGTCGCCGAACCGCCGTGGCCATGGGCGCCTGGAGCGTCCCGGCGATCGTCGCCACCACCTCCGCTCCGGCGTTCGCGGTGTCGCAAGCCCCGGCGATGCTGGTCATCGATGCCCCTACCACGATCGTCGCGGGGGTCCCCGCCACAGTCACGCTTCAGCTGGCCGGCGCCGGAACCCTCGGAGACGTCGCCGTCGAAGTCCGAGTGGGCGGCGGGCTCGACCTCGTCGCAGGCGGC
Organism: Leifsonia sp. McL0607; assembly: GCF_049993355.1. Classification (GTDB taxonomy): domain Bacteria; phylum Actinomycetota; class Actinomycetes; order Actinomycetales; family Microbacteriaceae; genus Leifsonia. Next base: position 3,256,100 of record NZ_CP188253.1, read on the forward strand.
GCCGTGGCCGTCTTCCTTCCAGATCGCACGGGACGCATCGTGTTCGACGTCGTGGGGGCGGCAGATGGCACGATCGCCGCGTGCGTTGCGACGCGCCCGGAGGTCGCCGCCGCGGCCTCGATCGCGGTCACGGACTCGCTCGTCGTGACGGACGCCGTCTCGCACCTCGTGCTGCGCGTGCAACCCTCCGCGTCCTACGCCGCTGCCGTGGAGAATCGCGCGTATCCGCACAGCGACTTCCAGCCGACGGGCCGCTATGCTCGCGTCGGCGAGGAGCTCCGGCTGACGACCGAGCACGGCGGCGGCGAGCTCGCCGTCGGACTCTGGGGAGTCCACGCCGGTCACAACGGCGGGACAAGCGTCGGAGTATCGGTCGTGCCGGGATCGGGCTCAGGTGCGGCTGTCATAGCGCCCCGTGACGGGATGGTCTATGTGGTGCACACCGCCGACACCGCTCAGTCGGCTCAGGTCACCGGTGGATCGGCGGTTCCCACCTTCATCAGGGGACGGACCTCCCTCGCGGATTTCCAGCAGCAACTGGCCGAGCGCTCAAGCGCACCGTTCGTCGAGCTGATCTCCCACCGCATGTTCGGCGACTTCCGGCGTTCCACCGTGGCCCCCTTCGCCGACCGGGTTCCACGCGCGGTCGCAGACTGGGACGCGGTGATCGCCGAGACGGATCGCGTCTACGGCCTCCGATCCGACTTCGGCGGTGTCGCCCACAAGCACCTGAATCGCATCCACATCTCGAACCCCGACACCGGAGCGGCGTACGCCAGCGCCACGCATTTCCGCATCACGTTCCAGAACGACACCGGAGCGGGGAGCGACCTCTTCCGACTCGATCCGAGCGCCCTCTGGGGACTGTGGCACGAAGTCGGCCACACGTATCAGTCCCCGCAGTACACCTGGCAGGATCTGGTCGAGGTCACCGTCAATATCTCCTCGCTCGCACGCCAGGAGGCCGGCGGGTGGCCTTCGCGCCTGGACACGAACACCTACCGCTCCATGCTCGCCCAGTTCCGGCTCACGCCGGCCGAAAGCCGCAGCTATGACGGCATCTCCGACCTCTTCCTCAAGGTCCTGATGTTCGACCAGCTGCGCCGGGCGTTCGGGGTGGACTTCTACCCACGGCTGCACCAGGAGTACCGGGTCGCCCGTGCGACCGGAGTGCCGTTCGGGGACGGGCGCCAGACATTCATGCGGACGGCAGCGCGCGTGGCCACGCGCGATCTGTCGCGATTCTTCGCCGAGTGGGGCCTCGCGGCCGACACCGACACCGCGGCTGTGTTCGCCCGGTACCCGGCGGTTGAAACCTCCATCTGGACGTCGGTCGACAGGGCGACCGATCCCCGCGTGGACACCGTCGTCGCCTATTCAGTACCGACGGGGTCCGCGTCGCTCGCGTCGCCCAGCGTGGTCGTCGGCTGGTCGGATGTCCCTGGAATCGTCGTCGGGGAACTGCGCGACTCCCTCCCGGTCAGAACCGTCGCGTACGAGGGTTCGTCCGTCGGCATCACCTCGTCTCCACTTGTCGCGCTCGCGGCCGTTCTCCTGCGGAACAGCGCGGGCATTCCGAACGCGCTGGTCGTTCAGTGCGAGCTCAAGCGCGGCACGTCGTTCGAGTTCCAGGGCCTCAGCGATCTGGTGGTGGCCTGGGTGGCTCTCGACTCGGCCGGGGGCCTCCTCCGCGCCGGGAGCACCAGTGCGTTCGGAGTGATCCACCCGTACTTCCCCGGAGTGCCGTACTTCGCCGTGACCGTCTCCGCGCCGGACGGAACGGAGATCGCGCGCGCCTGGGCGAACGGGGACCAGAACGCCGATGGCTTCGCGTACGCCTTGGACGGTACGGTCGTCGAAGACGGCACCGTCGTCACCGTAGAACACCGGGAGCCCAGCCGTTTGCTCCGTTGGGACCGAGGGACAAAGCAGCCGGCCTCGACATCGACCATCCAGCGGTTCATGGTCTCGGCGGGCACGCTGAACCCGGTCTGATCGTTCGGCGGTCGCCGCAGCCTCGTTTCGAGTGTGAATCCCGATCGTCGATCGCAAACGGCATTCGCTATAGTGAGCAATCATCAGTTACTGACGATGGCGACCCGAAAGGCGATCCGCGATGACTGAATATCTTCACGACTCCCAGGGGGTCTGGATCGCGTTCCGTCCAGACCCCCGATCCCCATTCCTGTTCAACTCGGACGGGGACTGGATCGGCTGGTTCCCGTGGGGCGACGACGTCGCCATCACCCCGGGCGGTTCCTACCTCGGCACCGTGCACGGCGACCGCCTGTTCACGGACGAGAAGCATCCCTACCGCGGGAACCCCGGCTATCCGAGCGCCCCTGCGCACCAGGAGCCGGCTCCCTACCCGGGCGCAGGGCCGTACGTCGGTCTTCCCGACGGCTCAGACGACGTAGCGCCCTCGCTCCTCTGGCCGCGCGTCGCGTCCTGACGACGAGCCGAGTACGGCGTCAGCCCGCGAGCGCCGTCAGCCGCGAACGCAGCTCGGGCCAGGCCGCGTCGAACCCGGGGTGCAGCGGGAGGTCTGCGACCTCCGGCACCGCCACCCAGCGCAGCTCGATGCTCTCGATGTCGGCCATCTGCGGCTCGAAGGCCCTGACCGCCTGGGCGACTACGGTGGTGTACGACCAGAATCCGAGGTCGAGCACGCTCGTGAAGAGCACCTCGACAGCGTCCGACGGCACAGCGGCCTCCTCGGCCGCCTCGCGGAGAGCGCCCTCGACGGCGGTCTCGCCATCGTGACGGGCGCCTCCCGGGAGCCCCCAGGTGCCCCCGAAGTGGCTCCAATCCGCACGGTGCTGCAGCAAAACGCCGCGCCGGAGGTCGTGCACGAGCAGCCCGGCGGCGCCGAAACGGCCCCAGAACCGTTCGCCGTTCGGACCTTCCACCCATGCGTCGCCGGAGTTCACGTCTCCACGTTAGCCGCCCCGCAGGGGAGCTGCGATCGCACAGCAGTCCTAGGGTGTGGGAATGACACTCGAACGTTGGCGCCACCTCACCGAGTGGCCGCTCACCGCCGCTGCCGCGGTGTTCCTGTTCGCCTACGCCTGGGAGGTCATCGGCGACCTCCACGGGCTGCCGCTCGTCGTCGCCGAGACCATCATCTGGGTGACCTGGTGCGTGTTCCTGCTCGACTACGGCGTGTGCCTCGCCCTGGCCCCGCACCGGTGGCGATGGTTCTACACGCACCTGTTCGACCTCGCGATCGTCGTGCTGCCCATGCTGCGGCCGCTGCGCCTGCTGCGCCTGGTCACCATCCTGGCCATCCTGCAGCGCAGCGCGGGCACCGCGTTCCGCGGCCGAGTGCTCGTCTACGTCGCCGGGGCGGGCACCCTGCTCGTCTTCACCGCGGCCCTTGCCGCGCTCGACGCGGAGCGGGGTGTACGGCACGCGCACATCGAGACCTTCCCGCAGGCGGTGTGGTGGGCCTTCGAGACGATCTCGACCGTCGGCTATGGCGATTACACGCCGGTCACCGAGGTGGGCAGGCTCGTGGCCGTCGGTCTGATGATCGGCGAGATCGGGACCCTCGGCATCGTGACGGCGACGCTCGCCTCCTGGATCGTCGACCGGGTCGCGCAGACCGAGATCGACACCCGGTCGGCCACGCGCGGCCAGATCCGTGAGCTGTCGGCGCAGGTCGCAGAGCTCAAGGCGCTCCTCGAGCGGAAGTCGGCCTGAGGTGCAGCGCAGCGCTGCGGTGCTCCTGCACCGCGACGGCGGAAACGGCCGCGAGGTGTGGATCGCGCACATGGGCGGACCGTTCTGGGCACGCAAGATGGAGGGCGCCTGGACATTCCCGAAGGGACTCCTCGAGGCGGACGACACCGACGAGCTCGCTGCGGCCCGGCGCGAGTTCGCCGAAGAGATGGGCACGCCCTCCCCCGCAGTCGACTACGTCGCACTCGGCGAGTTCCGCGCGTCGGCCAAGACGTTCGTCGTGTTCGCCGCCGACACGGACTTCGGGCCGATCGAGCTCGCCAGCAACACGTTCGAGCTCGAGTGGCCTCCGCGATCGGGGATCGTGCGGGAGTTCCCTGAGGTCGACGCCGCCGGCTGGTTCCCGATCGAGGAGGCGCGCACGAGACTCGCGAAAGGGCAGCGGCCCATTCTGGACGCACTGCTGCGCCATCTCGACGAAATCGAAGATCGGTAGCGCGCAGCGAGCCCGCTCGGACGTATCGTTGGCTGCACGTGCCGGGACGAAGGAGGAGCAGGTGGCGAAGAAGAAATCCGAGAAGGAGGCCGAGAGGGCCCTGATCACCGCGCGGGCCGCGGTCGACGAGGCCCAGCGCCTGGTCAACAAGCTCGACAAGAAGTCCCGCAAGGAGGCGGACGAACTGGCCGCAGCGCTCGAACAGGCTGCGAAAGACGCCAAGAAGGCCGCCCAGCGCGCCCGCAAGAACGCCGAGCAGGCGGCGAAGGACGCCAAACAGAAGGCGCAGACAGCCAGGGAGAAGGCGCGCACCGCAGCCTCCGTCCCCGCGGCGAGCACCGGCATCCCGACGTTCCGCGACCTGCGCGACCGGGCGAAGGCGCAGGGCATCCAGGGCTACTCGCGGATGAACAAGGCACAGCTTCTCCACGCCCTCGGCGAGGGGTAGGGAGTGGCCACCGACGACCTCGTGTTCACCGGCCGGTAACCGGCCGCTCCTACGGTTGCGACCGTGACAGACACCTCCGCGCGGTCGGCGATCCTGTCCGCCCTGGCCGCGGCCCCCGCGCCGCGAACCCTGGTCGACATCCTCCGTGAGCAGGCCGCACAGAACCCTCAGGGCTCGGCGATCGAGGACGGCAGAGGCGCGCTCAGCTACCGGGAGCTCGTGGCGCGCGTCGTCACGACCGCTGCGCGGTTGCACGAGGCCGGTGTGCGCCGGGGTGATCGGGTCGGGGTGCGGATGACCTCGGGCAGCCGCGAACTTTACCTCGCGATCCTCGGAGTGCTGGCGGCGGGCGCAGCCTACGTGCCCGTCGACGCCGACGACCCGCAGGAGCGCGCCGACCTGGTCTTCGGCGAAGCCGACGTGCGGGGCGTCATCACGGACGACGGCTACGTCGCCACCGCCGCTTTCGACGCGGTGCCGGTCGATGCGGTGGTCGCTGACATGGCTCCCGTCGCCGCGCGGGCCGCGCAGGGCGGCGAACCGCACCCGAGCACCCCCGGCCTCCCGCTGCTCGAGCCGCCGACGCCGGCGGACGACGCCTGGATCATCTTCACCTCCGGTTCGACGGGCACCCCCAAGGGTGTCGCCGTGCGACACCGGTCGGCTGCCGCCTTCGTGGACGCGGAGTCGCGGCTGTTCGTGCAGGACGAGCCCATCGGTCCGGGCGATCGGGTCCTGGCAGGGCTTTCGGTCGCCTTCGACGCCTCGTGCGAGGAGATGTGGCTGGCCTGGGCTCACGGTGCGTGCCTGGTGCCTGCGCCTCGCTCGCTCGTGCGCACCGGCATGGACCTCGGCCCCTGGCTCGCCGCGCGCAGGATCACCGTGGTGTCGACGGTTCCCACGCTCGCCGCGCTCTGGCCGACGGACGCGCTCGACACCGTCCGGTTGCTCATCTTCGGCGGGGAGGTCTGCCCGCCCGAACTGGTCAACCGGCTCGCGGTGGAGGGCAGGGAGGTCTGGAACACCTACGGACCCACCGAGGCGACGGTCGTCGCGTGCGGGAGCCTCCTCACGGCGGGCGAGCCCGTGCGCATCGGCCTCCCGCTCGACGGCTGTGATCTGGCCGTGGTGGGCACCGACGGCGCTCCCGTCGCCGACGGGGACAGCGGCGAGCTCATCATCGGAGGCGTCGGCCTCGCCCGCTACCTCGATCCGGCGAAGGACGCCGAGAAGTACGCGCCGCTCCCCTCGCTCGGTTGGGAGCGCGCCTATCGCAGCGGCGATCTCGTGCGCTTCGACCCGGCGGGGCTCATCTATCTCGGCCGAGCCGACGACCAGGTGAAGGTCGGCGGTCGCCGCATCGAACTCGGCGAGGTGGAGGCCGCCCTCCAGCAGTTGCCCGGCGTCTCCGGCGCGGCTGCGGCCGTGCGCCGCAGCGCCGCGGGCAACGATGTGCTGGTCGGCTACCTCGCTGTGCCGGAGCGCTCGCTCTTCGACCGCCGCGCCGCCGTGGAGGAACTGCGCGCCGTGTTGCCGGCCGCTCTGGTGCCGCTGCTGGCCGTCATCGAGGACCTCCCGGTGCGGACCTCCGGCAAAGTCGACAGGGCCGCACTGCCCTGGCCGCTCGAGGACTCCGACGACGACGCCCCCGACCTCGACCCGATCTCCGAAGCGCTCGCCGTCGACTGGCGCAGCGTCCTCGGCCTACCGGTGAGCGGGCTCGACGACAACTTCTTCGACCTCGGCGGAGGGTCGCTCGCGGCGGCCCAGCTGGTGTCCCTGGTGCGCAGGCGTCACCCGGACGTCACCGTCGCCGACATCTACGCCCACCCCCGCTTCGGATCGCTCGCCGCCGCGCTCGCCGAGAGCTCGCCGTCGGCGTCCGCCGCCTCCACCCACGTCGTGCCGCCGACTCCTCGGCGGATGCAGGTGCTGCAGAGCGTGCTCGGGGTGCCGCTGTTCATCCTCAACGGGATCCGCTGGCTGCTTTATCTGCTGACCACGGCGGCGGTGCTCCGCACGTTCGACGGTTGGGTGTTCCTGCCGAAGGTGAATCTGGTCTGGCTGATCGTCGGGCTGCTGGTGTTCATCACGCCGTGGGGCCGCATGGCGATCGCCGTCGTCGCTGCGCGCCTCCTGCTCCGGGGCGTCACAGCCGGCGACTACCCGCGCGGCGGCAGCGTGCACCTGCGGCTGTGGCTCGCCGAACAGGTCGCCCACCAGATCGGTGCCGCCAGCCTGGCGGGCGCACCGTGGATCAGCTACTACGCCCGCGCGCTCGGGGCGACCGTCGACCGCGGGGTCGACCTGCACACGTTGCCCCCGGTGACCGGCATGCTGCGGCTCGGCGCGGGCGCCTCTGTCGAACCGGAGGTCGACCTGGCCGGCTACTGGATCGACGGCGACGTGGTTCGCATCGGCGAGATCCGGATCGGCGCGGGCAGCTCGGTGGGCGCGCGCAGCTCACTGATGCCCGGCGCCAAGATCGGTCGCGATGCGACGGTCGCGCCCGGCTCCGCGGTGTTCGGCCGGGTTCCGGCCGGGCAGAACTGGGCCGGCTCCCCCGCCGTCGCGGTGGGCAAGGCACGCGAATGGTGGCCGGCCGAGCGGCCCCCGCGGCGCACCAGGTGGGTCGCCGCCTACGCCGCGGCATCGCTCGTCGTCTCGCTCGCGCCGGCGGTCTCGCTTGCTGTCGGCGGACTGGTCGTGGCGGCGTTCACCCGCGGCGCGACCTCCCTGCCCGAAGCGGTGCCAGGAGCGCTCGCGGCCGTCGTGCCGGCCACTCTCGCCGCAGGCGTCGCGCTGGCCGGACTCGTCGTGGTCCTGGTCCGACTGCTCGGACTCGACCTCCACGAGGGCGTGTACCCGGTGCGCAGCCGGGTCGGCTGGCAGGTCTGGTCGACCGAGCGCCTGCTCGACATGGCGCGCACGGTGCTGTTCCCGATCTACTCGAGTCTGTTCACGCCGATCTGGCTGCGGATGCTCGGCGCGCGCGTCGGTCACGACGTCGAGGCCTCCACTGTGCTGCTGCTTCCTGCGATGGCGAAGATCCGCAACGGCGCGTTCCTCGCCGACGACACGCTGGTGGCCTCGTATGAGCTCGGCGGCGGGTACGTGCGAGTGGCGGAGGCCGAGATCGGCGCCCGCGCCTTCCTCGGCAACTCCGGCATGGCCGGTGGCGGCAACCGCGTCCCGCGCGACGGCCTGGTCGCCGTGCTGTCGGCGGCGCCGCGCAAGGCGAAGGCCGGTTCATCGTGGCTCGGCTCGCCTCCGGTCAAGCTGCGCAGGCGCGCCCAGGACGCCGACCGCTCCCGCACGTTCGCGCCGCCGGCCATCCTCCGTGTCGCCCGCGCGGCCTGGGAGCTGCTGCGCGTCGTGCCGGTGTTCGTCACGTGCGCGATCGGCCTGGCGGTCTTCCTGACCCTGGCGGCGCTCTCCGAGAGCCTCGGGACCGTGTGGGCGATCGTGCTGAGCGGCCCCGTGCTCCTGGCCGCCGGCGTGGTGGCCGCGGCCGTGAGCACCGCCGCCAAATGGGTGCTGCTCGGGAGGCTGAAGCCCGGCGAGCATCCGCTCTGGTCGTCGTTCATCTGGCGCAGCGAAGTCTCCGACACGTTCACCGAGATGGTGGCCGCGCCGTGGTTCGCGTGGTCGGCCGCCGGCACTCCCGCGCTCGTGTGGTGGTTGCGCAGCCTCGGCGCCCGCATCGGCAGCGGCGTCTGGATCGACAGCTACTGGCTTCCGGAGGCCGACCTGGTCGAACTGGGCGACGCCTCCACGGTGAACCGCGGCTGTGTCGTGCAGACGCACTTGTTCCATGATCGAATCATGAGCATGGACGAGGTGATCATCGAGCGCGGCGGCACGTTGGGTCCGCACAGCGTCATCCTCCCCGCCGCCGCGATCGGCTCCGACGCGACCGTGGGTCCCGCCTCCCTGGTGATGCGCGGCGAGACCGTTCCCGACCGCAGCCGGTGGAGCGGCAACCCGATCGGGCCGTGGCGTGAGGTGACGGTACGCGAGTACCGTGCGGTGCGATGACCTCGGCTCCGACCAGCACTGACGCTGCCACCACCGCGGCCCACGCGTATCTGCCGCGCTCCGGCACCGACGAGTTCTCCGTGCTCTCGTACGACCTCGACCTGGTCTATAAGGTCGCGACCAATCGGCTGGACGCCACGGCCGTGATCCGCGGTCGCGCCAACATCCCGCTCTCGGCGATCTGGCTCGACCTGGTGCATCTGCGGGCCAAGCGGGTCCGGCTCGACGGCGACAAGCGCACCCGGTTCACGCAGTCCCCCACGCATGTGCGGGTGAAGCCGGCCAAGCCGATCGCGTCCGGGAGTGAATTCACGGTCGAGATCGTCTACGATGGCTCGCCGGAGCCGCGCCGCACGCGCTGGGGCACGCTGGGCTGGGAGGAGCTCAGCGACGGCGTCATCGTCGCCTCGCAGCCGTCGGGGGCGCCGACCTGGTTCCCGTGCAACGACCGGCCGTCCGACAAGGCCTCCTACCGCATCACGCTCACCACGGAGCTGCCGTACACGGTGCTCGCGACGGGTGAGCTCGTCGAGCACACCGTGAGCGGAGGCCGCGGCACCTGGACGTTCGAGCGTACGGAGCCGACCGCCACCTATCTCGCTGCTGTTCATATCGGCCGCTACGTCCTGGAGCCGCGGCGCAGCGACGGGGTCGAGTGGGTGATCGCCTACCCGCCCGCGCTCGCTCGCCGGGTGCTGGCGGACCTCGCACCGGTCGGCCGGATGATCGAGTGCTTCCAGGAGCGCTTCGGGCCGTACCCGTTCCCCTCATACACCGTCGTCGTCACCGAGGATCCGCTGGAGATCCCGCTGGAGTCGCAGGGCATGGCGACATTCGGCTCCACCCACGTCGATGGTCACGGAGGCTCCGAGCGCCTGATCGCGCACGAGCTGGCGCACCAGTGGTTCGGCAACAGTGTCGGCGTCGCCTCGTGGACCGACATCTGGCTCAACGAGGGCTTCGCCTGCTACGCCGAATGGGTCTGGTCGGAGTTCTCGGGCGGCCCGTCGGCGAACACGCTCGCACGCACCCATCACGCGGGACTGCGTCTCAAGCACAAAGACCTCGTGCTCGCCGATCCGGGTGTCGACCGCATGTTCGATGACCGCGTGTACAAGCGCGGAGCCTGCCTGCTGCACGCGCTGCGCCGTCGGCTGGGCGACGACACCTTCTTCGAGCTGTTGCGCGGCTGGTCGGCCGCACGCCGTTTCGGCACGGCCTCCTCCGGCGACTTCGAGGCCTTCGCTGCGGGGTACTCGGACGAGCCGCTCGACGAGTTCTTCGACGCCTGGCTCCGTCAGACACGGCTGCCGTCGCTCAGCGCCTGAGAGGGGCGGTCAGCGCCCAGGGCGGCGATCCTCCGGGCGGCGCTCCTGGCCGGTGATCCCGTCGATGCGCGGCGCCGAGTGCGCAGGTCCCGCGTCCCCGCGCGGCGACGAATCGGAGGTGCGGGTGTCGTCGACGGTCACATCGTCCTCCACCCGGTTGCCCTTACGGTCCGTTCGCACGTCGGGGTCCACGGCGTCGGCGCGGCTCAACTTCTGCTCCTGCTCGGCGCGCGCCGCTGCGGCTGCCTGATCGCGTTCGTCCGCCTCGCGGCGCAGCCGTTCGGCCTCCACCTCCGCCTGCTTGGCGTCGGCCGCTGCACGGGCCGACTTCGCCTCGCGCTCGCGGACCGCGAGATCGGCGCGGGCGGCGTCCTCCCGCAGCTCGGTCGCCTTGCGGCGATCGGCCTCCAGCTTGCGACGTCGTCCGACGGTCGCGGCGACGATGATGATCCCCACCACGATCACGACGATGACGATGATCAGCACGATCCATCCGGTAGTGTTCATGCCCGGAAAAGGTACCCCCGACTTCCGTGTCCGTCACCCCGTTGCGCCGAACTCCGTTCGGTGCAGCCTGCTCGCTCAGCCCGCTGGGACTCTGGCCGACTCTGGGGTCGTCGGCGCCGGCCTGACATCGGCCGGCACCGGCTCGAGCCGCACGACGATCGACTTCGAGACCGGGGTGTTGCTGACCTTCGCCGTGTGGTCCAGCGGCACCAGCACATTGCCCTCGGGGTAGTAGGTGGCGACGCAGCCGCGGGCGACGGGATACTCGATCACCCGGAACCGAGGTGCGACGCGATCGACGCCGTCTGTCCACTCGCTGTGGATGTCCACATACGAACCGTCCGCGATCCCGAGCTCCGCCAGGTCCGCCGCATTGGCGAAGATCACGTGCCGCCCGTTCTTCACGCCGCGATAGCGGTCGTTGTTGCTGTAGATGGTGGTGTTGAACTGGTCGTGCGAGCGCAGCGTCTGAAGCAGCAGGCGGCCGGGCGGCACGTCGATGGTCTTCAGCTCGTTCACGGTGATCATCGCCTTGCCGGTCGCTGTCGGGAAGGTCCGCGAGTCCCGTGGTCCGTGAGGGAGATCGAACCCGCCCGGCGCGCGCACTTTCGCGTTGAAGTTGTCGCAGCCGGGAACGATGTGGCCGATCCGTTCGCGGATGCTGTCGTAGTCGCGCTCGAAATGCCCCCAGTCCACCGGCACCTTCGAGCCGAGCACCGACCGGGCGAGGCGGGTGACGACCGACACCTCCGACAGCAGGTTCGGCGAGACGGGGCTCAGGCTGCCCTTGGAGGCGTGGATGGCGGCGACGGTGTCTTCCACCGTCACGAACTGCTCTCCGGAGCGCTGCATATCGATCTCGCTGCGCCCCAGCACCGGCAGGATCATCGCGGACTCCCCCACAACCGCGTGAGAGCGGTTGAGCTTGGTGGAGATCTGGACGCTGAGGTGGGTCTTCTGCATGGCCGCCTCGGCGACCGGCGTGTCGGACATCGCCTTGACGAGGTTCCCGCCGAGGCCCACGAAGACCGTGATCGTCCCCTCGCGCATCGCGCGGATGGCCGCCACAGCGTCGACGCCGTCCTCCCGCGGCGGGTCGAAGCCGAACTCCCTCTGGATGGCATCCAGGAACTTCGGTGGCATCTTCTCCCAGATGCCCATCGTACGGTCGCCCTGCACGTTGCTGTGACCGCGGATCGGTGAGGCGCCCGCGCCCGGCCTGCCCATGTTGCCGCGCAGCAGGAGCAGGTTGATGATCTCCTTGATCGTCGGCACGGCCCATTCGTGCTGGGTCAGCCCCATGGCCCAGGTGATGATCACGCGCTCGGACGACAGGTACCGCTCGGCGAGCTCGTCGATCTCCTCTGACCGGAGACCGGTCGCCTGCAGCACCCGGTCCTCGTCGAGGCCGGCGAGGTGCTCCTTGAACGCCTCCAGCCCCTCGCAGTGGTTACCGAGGAACTCGTGGTCCAGCACGGTACCCGGGCGTGCGGCCTCCGCGTCGAGGACGCGCTTCGACAGCGCCTGCAGCAGCGCCATGTCGCCGGCCATCTTGATGAGCAGGTACTGATCGGCGAGCGGCGTTCCGTGACCGATGAGACCACGTACCTTCTGCGGGTTCTTGTAGCGGATGAGGCCGGCCTCCGGCATCGGGTTGACCGCGACGATGGTGGCGCCGTTGCGCTTGGCGTCCTCCAGGGCGGTGAGCATGCGCGGGTGGTTCGTGCCCGGGTTCTGCCCCATGACGATGATCAGGTCGGCCTTCTCGAAGTCCTGGTAGCGCACGGTGGATTTGCCGACCCCGACGGTCTCCCCCATCGCCGCTCCCGTCGACTCGTGGCACATGTTGGAGCAGTCGGGGAGGTTGTTGGTGCCGAAGGCGCGCGCGAAGAGCTGGTACACGAACGCCGTCTCGTTCGCGGTGCGGCCGCTCGTGTAGAAGGCCGCCCGGTCGGGCGAGTCGAGGGCGTTCAGCTCCTCGCCGAGGATCTCGAACGCCCGGTCCCAGCTGATCGGCGCGTAGTGGTCGGCTCCGACCGGCTTGTAGACCGGCTCGGTGAGCCGTCCCTGCTGGCCCAGCCAGTAGTCGGTCTTCTCCAGCAGGTCGTCTATCGAGTGCTCGGCCCAGAACTCGCGCGGCACCACCAGCGGCGTCGCCTCCCAGTTCAGCGCCTTGGCGCCGTTCTCGCAGAACTCGAACGTCTTGCGCTCCGGCGGGTCCTCCCAGGCACAACTCATGCAGTCGAAGCCGTCCTTCTGGTTCATCGCCAGCAGGCCCTTCATGCCGCGCCGGACGCCGGTGTCGCGGAAGGACGGCACCATCGCCTGCTCGATCCCTGGCACTCCGGCCGCCCAGTCCTTCGGCTTGCTCACATGGAGGTCATCGGCTGTGACGTCTCCTTCGGGTGGCTTCTTGGTCATGCCACTCCCACCTTCTCGATCTCGTCTATCGAGTTCTCGACCCGATCGTGGCCCGCGTAGACCACCATCGAGGGGCCGCGCAGGAAGCCGACGAGGATCATCCCGGTCTCGGTCGCGAGCTCCACGGCGAGCGACGACGGCGCCGAGACCGCGGCCAGCATGGGGATTCCCGCCATCGACGCCTTCTGGACGAGCTCGAAGCTCGCCCGGCCCGACACCATCAGCACCAGCCCGCGCGCTGGCAGCCGGCCCGCGCCCAGTGCCCAGCCGACCACCTTGTCGACGGCGTTGTGACGGCCGACGTCCTCCCGGAGGACCAGGAGCTCCCCAGTCGTGCCGTCGAAGAGTCCCGCCGCATGGAGGCCACCGGTCTTGTCGAAGACCTCCTGACCCGCCCGCAGCGTGTCAGGGAACGTCGCCAGCAGGCGGGCATCGATCGTCAGAGGAGGGCCATCACGCAACTCGAACGCCGACCGGGTCCGCACCGCATCGATGCTCGCCTTGCCGCAGAGGCCGCACGAGCTCGTGGTGTAGAACTGGCGCGCAAGTCCGGGGTCGGGCGGAACCACGCCCGGAGCGAGCGCGATGTCCAGGATATTGTAGGTGTTGCCTTCCTCGGCGGTGGCTCCGGCGCAATAGCGAGCCGACAGCACGTGATCGGCGGAGCTGATCACACCCTCCGACACGAGGAAGCCGAGCGCGAGCTCGACATCATGGCCGGGCGTGCGCATGGTGATCGCAAGCGAGCGACCTCCCACACGGATCTCCAGAGGCTCCTCGACCGCCACGACATCTTCGCGCACAGAGGTGCGCTCTCCCACCGTGAGGCGGGCGACTCGACGGCGCGCCGTGATCCTTCCCACACGTCTGGTCTAACACCGGATCTCCCGGTGATCAAGCGCGAGCGCCGCGTCCAGAGCCACCCTTGAGAGCGCGCAGACACCGGCATACAATTCGTTGCGCTATCGCAATAGTTGTGTGGAGGCGAGCATCATGACGTTTGCAGTATCGCCCTTCGTTCCCCTGGCTCTCGGATTCTTCGGCCTCGGCACCGGCTACCTCATCTACGGCCCCCAGGAGCTGTTCGGCTGGCCGAAACGCGACGGCCTCGTCGACGCCGCGACCGGCATCTGGGGCATCTGGCTCCCCGGGTTCTGCCAGTTCGTCACCGGCATCGTCCTCTTCGTCGGTCTGACCTGGTTCCAGGTCTTCAAGGAACCGCCGCTGTACATGGCGGCTCTCGCCTTCACGGCGTACGGCATCCACTGGTTCGCGATCGGCTTCAACCGCTTCAGGCAGCATGACCCGCGTCCGAACGCCGGAATGGCCGTCGCGTACTTCATCATCTCGGTGCTCGGCGTCTGCGTCTTCTTCACGGCCTCCGACTGGCCTGTCGGGCTGCTCTTCATCGGATTGGCGCTGATCTACCTGGCGGACTTCTTCGCGTCGATCGGGGTGCGGCTCGGCGAGCGAGCACTCGGGTTGTTTCACATCGTCACAGGACTGTGGCTGATGTACCTGATGATCGCGACCGTCTACAACCTCGCTCTCGGAGCTCACCTGCCGCTCTGAGAGCCGCCCGGCCGCGCGATGATCCGTCGATCAGGTTGGCGCACTCGTCCGCATACCAACGAGATGGGCCTCGTTTCTGGGGGTGGGCCTGTTTCCCAATGTCTACTCGTAGGGCGAGCGGGGCTTGAACCCGCGACCGACGGATTATGAGTCCGCTGCTCTAACCGGCTGAGCTATCGCCCCATGCGCTTTCCCCTGATCACCGGGGTGGGCACGCTGGGGGCCGCCTCCGTCGCCGGGTCGGCCACCGGCTCTCCACGATACAGGCTTTCGAAGGTGCTGATCGTCGTCTGGATGTCGTGCGTCGCGACGATGTGCAGCGACGCGTTCTTGAGCACGTCGAACTCGTCCTGCGGGAGGGTGAGCACCCTCTCGAGTTTGTTCGCGAGATCGTGTGCGTCGCCCGGGCGGAACAGGTGCCCGTTCTCGCCGTCGTGCACCAGGTGCGGCAGCGCCATGGCGTCGGCCGCGACGATCGGGAGAGCGGAAGCCATCGCCTCCATCGTCGCGATCGACTGCAGCTCGGCGCTCGACGGCATCGCGAACACGGTCGCGCGGGTGTAGGCCTGACGGAGCTCCTTGTCGGTCACATACCCGAGGAACGAGACCCGGTCGGCGATGCCGAGGGTCTCGGCCAGGGTCTGGAGGTTCTTGAACTGGTCGCCGCCGCCCACGATCTCGAGACGCGCGTCCAGCGCCCGCGGCAGCAGCTTGATGGCGCCCAGCAGCACATCGATCTGCTTCTCGCCAGTGACCCGCCCGACGAACAGTATGCGGTTGCCGGTGCGCGGTGTGAAGTCGGGCGTGTAGTTATGGGCGTCGATGCCGCAGGAGATCGCGTGCACACCGCGGAGGCCGGTGGCCTTCTCCAGGAACTCGGCTGCTCGGCGGGTCGGGGTCGTGATCGCATGGGCGCGGTCGAAGCTCTTGCGGGCGTCCTTCCACGCCAGCGAGACGAAGGTGTGATGCAGGAACTTCGGCAGCCGCGTGAACTCGATGATGTTGTCCGGCATCACGTGGTTGGTCGCGACGATGCGGATGCCCCGCTTCTGGGCCTCGTAGGCGAGACCTCGTCCGATGACGATGTGCGACTGGAAGTGCACCACGTCGGGCTGCACTTCGTCGAGCACACGTCGCGCGTTCGCCTTGCTCATCCACGGCAATGCGAACCGCAGCCAGTCGTGCGGGTACCACCGCCAGCTGCGCAGGCGGTGGGCCGTCATCTTCTGGCCCTCGTGCTCCTCGATCCACGTTCCGTGGCTGCGGCTGGCGGCGGGCGCGACGATGTGCATGTCGTGGCCGCGCGCGACGAGGCCGGCGGCGAGTCGCTCGGCGAACCGGGCCGCTCCGTTCACGTCGGGCGGGAACGTGTCGCAGCCCATGAGGATGGTCATCGGCCTGTGCTGGGCCGGGGCGGGCGGGAAGTTGTGCGTTCCGCTCGTATCAGGCACGTGGTGAGTCCCTCACGGTCGTTGGCCGGGATGTTCGCTCCGGCGGCGGGCTGAGTGCGCCGGACGGGTCGAACCGGCGAGTCATCGCCTCAGTCTAGGCCGGATTCCGGGACGGAGTCCGCAAGCTGCTCGGTGAGTGGCGACTCGACCTGCGACTGGGGGTGGTGCTTGGCGAGCTGGAAGACCCCGAGAATCGCCACCGCTCCGGTGATGGCGAAGCCCGCCATCACCCACCACGGCGCGCCGGCTGCCTCGTTCAGGACCACGATGCCGATGGTCACCGCGACCAGCGGGTCGATCACGGTGAGGCCGGCGATGACGAGGTCCGGCGGGCCGGACGAGTAGGCGTTCTGCACGAACACGGCCCCGAGCACCGCGGCTGCGAGCAGCGCGATGATGCACAGTACGAGCAGCCAGTCCCACTCCTGGTTGGAGATGCGGTCGATGACCACCTTGGCCAGTGTCGCGACGAAACCGTAGAGCACCCCCGCGCCGACGATGTACATGATCGCCTTGAACCGGTGGCGCAGCAACCAGAACGCGAGCCCGAAGATGATGAGCACGACGGCGAGGATGATCAGGATGACGACGAGCGCCTGTGTCGTCACCGGTTCGGAACGGGCGAAGATGGCCGCGATCACCACGAACGCCCCCACGCCGCTCACGCACAGGCTGACCGCGATCACCGACTGCCGGTTGAGCTTGACGCCGCTCACCCGCGCGTTGAGCACGCTCGTGATCACCAGCCCGACCACGCCGAGCGGCTGCACCAGGATGATCGGCGACAGTTTGAGACTGACGAGCTGGAACACGACCGCCAGGCCGAGCAGCAGCGTGCCGATGACCCAGGAGGGCCGCGCGAGCAGCAGACCGAGCTGGCGGACATTCAGTCCGGCCTTCGCTTCCTGGGTCTGCGCTCCGACCTTCACGACGCCGTGATGCTGCAGCTGCGCGCCGATCGACAGGAACACAGCTCCGACGAGTGCGACCGGGATGCCCAGGAGCTGACTGGGCTGATAGGCCAGGTTGAGCGCATCCATCAGTTCGGTACCCACCCCACGACCCTACCGAACATGATCCCGATAGTCTTGCCGAATGGCCGCCCTTCCGATCCGGATCACTGGAGACCCCGTCCTGCACACCCGCGCTTCAGAGGTGACGGAGTTCGACGACGAGCTGCGCACCCTCGTCGATGACATGTTCGAGACGATGGACGAGGCGCCGGGCGTCGGACTCGCCGGTCCGCAGGTCGGTGTGCCGCTGCGGCTGTTCGTCTACGGCTGGACGGGCGACGACGACGTGGAGCACCGCGGGGTGGCGGTCAACCCGGTTCTCTGGCTCAGCCCGCTGGAGGTCGGCGAGCCCGACGAAGACTCCGAGTCGGAGGGCTGCCTGTCGCTCCCGGGTGAGCGGTTCCCGCTGCGCCGGGCGGCGCAGGTGATCCTCGAGGCGGTCGACCTGGAGGGCACGGCGTTCACCGTGCGCGCCGACGGCTGGCTGGCCCGGATCTTCCAGCACGAGTACGACCACCTCGACGGCGTGCTCTACGTCGACCGCCTCGGCCACCCGTACGGCAAGCAGGCGCTCAAGGTGCAGCGCAAGAACTCGTGGGGCGTCCCCGGTCTCAGCTGGCTGCCCGGCCGCGACCATCTGGAGGATTGACGAGGACGGAGGTCGGCCCGCTCCGGCCGTCCGAGGTCAGCGCAGCGGCACGCCGTGCACGCCGTTGTGATGGCGGAGCGCGGGGAACACCACCGACAGCGAGAAGCCGACACCCGGCACGCTCCGCGCGTTCAACACGCCGCCGTACAATGCGACCCGATCGCGCAGCGCGTTGAGATCGGGGCCTTCCACGAACTCGGTGACGGCGCGCAGGTCGTCTTCGGGGCTGTAGGCGGTCGCCTTGTCCACACCGTCGCGATCGAGCCCCGCCCGGCGGGCCGCAGCACGGATCCCGTCGTCCTCGACGGTGACGTGGAGGCCGTCGGCGGTCCAGGCGAACCCGACGGTCGCGCGGGTGCCGGGGCCACCGTGATCGAGGGCGTTGCCGAGGCTCGTCTGCAGGATCCGGAACACCACGAGCTCCGCGCCCTGGCGCAGATCGTAACGCTCCCCCGTCTCGGTCGACGTCACCTCCAGTCCCGCCTCCCGCATCACCCGGAACAGGTCGGCTGCCGAATGGAGGCTGGGCGCCGGCGCGGAATCGCGCACGCCGTCCGCCGCGGCGTTCTGCAGCCGGCGCAGATCGGCGAGGGCGTCGCGCGCGGACGTCTCGAGCGCTGCAGCCGAACGCGTCGCGGCCTCCAGGTCGGAGCCCGCCGCGTACCGCATCCCTTCCGCCTGCGACACCACTCGGGACACCGATGCGACGGCGACATCGCCCAGTTCGCCGATGATCCGGAAGCGACCGGCCTGCTCGGCGACTTCGAGCTCACGGTCGATCCGGTCCCACTCGCGTTCCTCGCGCGCCTCCTGAAGGCGCCGGCGGCGGCCGCGCTCCACGAACCAGAGCGCCGCGAACGCGACGGCTACCGCGAGGAACACGGCGGCGAGGGCGATCGCGAGCGGGGTCATGCATGTCCTTCCGAGACCGACGAGCGCGGCCCGGACGATCATATCCGGGCCGCGCGGCGCCGCGACCGCTCCGTCTGACGGCCGGTCAGACGGAGCGGGCGGTCAGGCGCTGTCGCCGCGGTTGGCGCGCAGCACCTCCAGCCGGGCGCGGTACTCCCTCTCGTCGATGTCGCCGTTCGCGTACCGCTCGGCGAGCGTCTGCTCGGCCGGGCGGGTGCCGGACTGCGGTCCCCAGCCGTAGCCTCCGCGCGTGACCGCGGCACGGCGCCAGCGGCGACCGGCGAGACCGAAGATCAGGAAGAAGATCCCGATCCAGAACAGCGGGATCAGGAACCACCACCAGCCGAACCAGGGGCCGCCTCCCCAGGCGACGACGGCGCAGGGTGCGGCGGCGGCGAGCGTACTGAACATGGTGCATTCCAATCGGTGAGCTGTCCGCGGCCTTCGCGGAACCACTCTCAGCCTCGCCGGATCGAGCGTTCCGCGAATCCGTCGCCGGGAGACACCTGCGCTACTCCCCGGGGAGCAAGGGCACCGGGTAGGGAGGCCGCCGCTGGCGTCACTGACGACCGGGCTGCACCAGCCCGGTCTCGTAGGCCACCACCGCGAGGTGCACGCGGTCCCGCGCCGCCAGCTTCGTCATGATCCGGGAGACGTGCGTCTTCGCGGTCAGCGGGCTGAGGAACAGCCGTTCGCCGATCTCGGCGTTGGTGAGGCCGTGGCCGACGAGAGCCAGCACCTCGCGCTCGCGGTCGGTGAGGTCGCGCAGCGCCTCCGGGTCGGGTGCCGGTCGGAGGCCGCCCGCGACCCGTTCGATGAGCCGACGGGTGGCACCCGGCGACAGCAGCGCGTCCCCGGCCGCGACGACACGCACCGCACGCAGCAGCTCGACCGGCTCGGTGTCCTTGACGAGGAAGCCGCTCGCGCCGGACACGATCGCCTGCGCGACGTACTCGTCGAGCTCGAACGTCGTGACCATCACGATGCGCGTCCCCGACAGCTCCGGGTCCGACGCGAGCTCGCCTGTCGCCCACAGTCCGTCGCCGTCCGGCATCCGGATGTCCATCAGCACGACGTCGGGCCTGGTGCGCCGGGCGAGGTCGACCGCCTCGCGGCCGGTGGCAGCCTCTCCGACGACCTCCAGGTCGTCCTCGGCCTCCAGCAGCGCACGGAAACCCGCCCGGACCAGGTGCTGGTCGTCGGCGAGCAGCACGCGGATCATGCGTGCTCCGTTCGCAGGTGCGGGATCCGCGCCTCCACCGTGAGCCCGCCGCCCTCGGTCTCGCGTGTGGAGAGCCGTCCGCCGAGCAGTTCGGCGCGCTCGCGCATCCCGATCATCCCCTTGCCTTCGTCGACCGGTGTTCGAGCGCTGGCGGCGCCCGGAATGCCGCGGCCGTCGTCGGCGACGGTGAGCACGTAGTCGTCACCGACCTCGTGCAGTGCGATCGACACCGTGGAGGCCTGGGCGTGCCGGCCGATGTTGGTGAGCGACTCCTGCACGATCCGATAGAGCGCGAGCTGGGTCGCGGCCGATGGCACCGAGGTGAGGCGATCGTCGTACCGCACGTCGAGACCCGCCCGCCGATAGGTGTCGACCAGCACGGGGACGCGCGCCAGGTCGGGCTCCGGCGCGCGTGCGGCCGGATAGCCCTCGGTGCGCAGGAAGCCGAGCACGCCGCGCACCTCTTCGAGCGCTTGGCTGCTCACCGACTTGATCGCCTCCAAGCTCTCGCGCGCCTTCTCCGGGCGGCTGTCGAACAGGTGCAGGCCGACTCCGGCCTGCACGCTGATCTGCGAGAGAGAGTGGGCGAGCACGTCGTGCAGCTCGCGCGCGATGCGGAGGCGCTCGGCCTCCGCCGCCGCCTCACGGCGCGCCGCGACCTGCCGCGACACCTCGCGGTAACGCTCGCGGCGACCCCGGATGGCCTCGCCGACGCCGACGAGCAGCGTCAGGACGAGCGCGATGATGAGCGGGCGGATGACCGCCTCCGGGCGGCCGACCAGTACATAGGCGCCGAGCGGCCCGACGACGGCGATGCCCGCCACCGTCCACCAGGCCCAGACACGCGCCGAGCGCACCACCGCGCCGACGACGGCGAAAGCCAACGGAACGGCCGCGAGCGGCGGCCCGGTCGTCAGGGCGATCGCCGGGATGCAGAGTGCCGCCGTGGCGACGACGACGGCCCCGGGGTGAGCGCGCCCGGCGAGCAGCAGGAACGACGAGGCCAGGGCGATGAGCACCGCGGCGAGCGTCCACGGGTCGCCTGCGCCGAAATGCGCGGCGATGAAGACACCGGGCAACTGCACCAGCACCGACAACACCACCGGGAACCAGATCGCCCCGGCCGGCCGACGACGCCCGCCCCAACCGGTACCCTGACCGTCGCCCGGCCCGTGCGGGCGGGAGGCGACGGGCGGGTTCCAGGGCATTCCACAATGCTAATCAGCGCATGCGCTGGCGCCGTGCCCCCGCGGGAGTCTGTCGGCTACTCCCCCGGGAGTACCCAGCCTGCCCTCGGCCCTCACGGAGAGAGGCCGTCACGCTGATCGAGGACGACGGCACGGCCGTGGCGGCAGACGGTGTGGCCGGTGTGGTGGCCGGCGCGAGCCTCCCGGTTGGCCAGGTGCCAGCGCACGAGCCGGGCGGCAGCGTCGAGGACGGCGACGCCCAGGTCGAAGGCGGGCCACAGCCACCGCCGGGTGGTCATGCCCGAGTAGTCGACGCGCCGGCCGGGCGCGGGCGTCACAGCGGCCCGGCTCACAGCGGTCCGGCCCCGGGGAGCGGGATGAACCGATAGCGCTCGGGAGGCCAGCGCCGGTCGCACCGCATGCAGTGGATCGTGGCCGCGACGTTCCGCAGATACGCCGCTCGCCGTCGACAGAGCAGGCCGCGATCGCCGCAGCAGGGACTGACGATCAGGAATTCGGCCGGGGCCGAGGGATCGTGAAAGGAGATGCCACGAGGATGGTTCGCATCGCAGCATTGAAAATCGTCCAGTCCGACCAGCTCAGCGAGCAGGTCGATGTCCGATTCCACTTCGACAGACGGCATCGCGACCTCCGGTAGTCGACCGCCCTGACGTTTGCAGAGCGTGCTACCGGAGAAGACACCATCTCCTGGGGATCGCTAACGCGGCAGTGCGGATCTCACGGATTGTGCTGCGCGTCGAAGATCTCGCCGTCGTCGCCGCCCTGTCGTCTGAACAGCGTTCCGAACGCCGGGCCGCCGAAGTTGGTCAGGCCGGCCTCGCGCTCGAGCGATTCGCGAACCTCGTCGTCGTCGTTCTCGTAGTCCTGCAGCGGTCCGTCAGCCTCTACGGGCTCGCCGCCAGTCGGCTTCCTGTCACTCATGGCCGAATGATACTCAGGTTCACGTGGACGGAGATGTCGCATCGGCCGCCTGGCGTAACTCCGGATTGCCGCCGCGACACGCCGCCACACCATCCGTAACTCCGGAAAACCGCCCGCATCCCGCCCGAATGTCCGGACTTACGAACACGCGCGGCGGTCCGCAACTCCGGAGAACACGGCACGATGCGGCGCGGTCTCCGGGGTTCCGCCCCCGACACGCGGCTCACGCCGCGATCCTCCGGAGTTGCCGACCACCAGTCGATGCGGGCCCGCGACAGGTCGTCGGCTGTCGCGCCGCGTCGGCCGGCTCATCTCTGCCGCGGGCTCGCGTCCAACACATCCCGGGCAACAAAAAGGCCCGGACGCTTTCGCGCCCGGGCCTCAGATGCTCCCCGACTTGGACTCGAACCAAGAACCTGCCGGTTAACAGCCGGCTGCTCTGCCAATTGAGCTATCGAGGAATGCTTGATCAGCGAAGCTACTCTAGCAAGACTTCGACCATCGAGAGAAATCGGCTCGGCGTCCCGCGCGCGTCGCCCTCAGTAGCCCGCCGCGGGGTCGACCTGGCCGACGAAATCGCCCGTGCCGAGGAACGCGCGGACGTTCGCGCCGATACGCTCGGCGAGCAGCGGGGCGACCATCTCGGACGTGTCCGCCTGATGCGGTGTGATCAGGCAGGCCTCCTCGTCCCAGAGCGGATGCCCGTCCGGAAGGGGCTCCGGATCGGTGACGTCGATGCCCGCTCCGGCGATCGCCCCGCTGCGCAGTGCGCGCAGCAGGGCGTCGGTGTCGACCAGGCCGCCGCGCGCGATGTTCACCAGGTAGGCGGTCGACTTCATCGCGGCGAACTCGTCGTCCGAGAACAGGTGACGAGTGCCTCCGGTCAGGGCCGCCGCGATCACGACCACGTCGGCGTCGGGGAGGACGTCCGACAGCCGGTCGGTCGTTACCGTGCGTTCGGCGCCCGCGACCGGATCGGAGGAGCGCCGGACGATCGTCACCCGCACGCCGAACGGCGCCAGCAGCACCATCAGCTCGAGTGCGATCCCGCCCGCGCCGACGATCACGACCTCCCGCCCGTAGAGCGAACGGCCCTCCTCGACGGTCGACCAGGACCTCGCACGCACGCGCTTCGGGATCACCCGCATCAACGCGAGCGTCAGCACGAGTGCGTGCTCGGCGACCGGCTGCGCGTACGCACCCTTCGCGCTCGTCCACACCAGCCCGGGGCGCGCCTCCGACGCGATGATGCCGGAGAACGCGTCGACGCCGGCGAACGGCAGCTGCACCCAGCCGATCCCGGGATGCGCCTCCAGGATCGGCGGGAACGCCGCCGCGTCCTTGTTGGAGAGCCACACCACCCCGCGCGTGCGATCGGAGAGCGGCTCGACCGTCCCCCCGGCCGCCTCCACCGCGGCGACGAACGACGGCTCCGCGGTCGGCAGCACGGCGACGGGGCCGGGCTCCGGTCGGTCCTCCGGAGCGAGCGGGGTGTCGCCCGGGGCGAGCACCGCGCGGTGCTGAGGGATGCGGTCGGCCATAGCGGTCCTCCTGATGCGGTCGGTCGGGGGTGGGTGGAGGTCAGCGCGCGCGCTGCGGACGGCGCTCCGTGCGGCGCTGCGGCGGCTTGAGCGCGTCCGCCAGCCCGCGGACGAACGGATGGGTCGGATCGGCGAGCACCTCCTCGATCGGCCCGAAGCCGACGGGGCGTCCACTCTGCAGCACGATCGAGACGTCGGTCGCGCGACGCAGCACCGCGAGGTCGTGGCTCACGATCACCGCGGTGAAGCCCGCGTGCGCACGCAGCTGGGCCAGGAGGGCGATGACGGCGTCGCGCACGGTGGCGTCGATGCCCGCGGTCGGCTCGTCGACCACCAGCACCTGGGGCCCGAGCACCAGCGCCTTCGCCAGCGCGACGCGCTGCCGTTGCCCCGCGCTCAACTCGTAGGGGTACTTGCTGAGCACGCTCAGCGGCAGGTGGACCGTGTCGAGCATCAGGGCCGCCCGCTCCCCCGCCGCCCGACGGTTGTAGTGGTTGTCCCGCTCGAAGATCGGCAGCGAGATGTTGTCCTGTACCGACAGCGTCGGTTCCAGCGTTGCGGAGGCCTCTTGCGGGAGGTAGCCGACGTGGAAGGTCACCTCGGCCAGATCGCGCTTGCGCGCGTGCCGCAGCGAATGTCCGAGGACGGTCGCGTCGCCTCCGCTGATCCGCGGCCCGGGCTCGCCGGAACGGAGGGGAAGCCCCCGCCCGGCGAGCACCGACGCCAGCGTGCTCTTGCCCGAACCCGTCTCGCCCAGCACGCCGATCGACTGACCGGCCTCCAGCCGGAAGCTCACCCCGCTGAGGGCGACGCACGACGGGCTCGCCCCGCGCGCGGGGTACTCGACGGACAGGTCGCTGACGACGATCGCGGGTTCGGGACTCACAGATTCGAGCCTAGAGGGTCCGGCAGCCGATCGGCCGGCCAGCACACCGCATCGTCGCCATCCGCCCCCGGAGCCTTTAAGCGCTCTCGGCGTCCAAGGCTCGCAACGCCTCCCGCCGGGCGGCCTGTTGGATCGGATCCGGTACAGGGAGGGACGCGAGCAGCCGCTGCGTGTAGGTCTCCTTCGGGTTCCCGAGCACCTCGGCTCCCGTGCCCTCCTCCACGAGCCGGCCGCGGTGGAGCACCGCGATCCTATCCGCGAGGAGGTCGACGACGGCCAAGTCGTGGCTGATGAACAGCGCGGCGAAGCCGAACTCCCGCTGCAGGTCCGAGAAGAGCTCGAGCACGCGCGCCTGCACCGACACATCCAGCGCGGAAGTCGGCTCGTCGGCGATCAGCAGCGACGGCTCGAGCGCGAGCGCACGCGCGAGACTCGCCCGCTGGCGCTGGCCGCCCGACAGCTCGTGCGGGAACCGGTCGCCGTAGCTGCGCGGCAGCTGCACGGCCTCCAGCAGCTCATCGACTCGTGCTCGCGCCGCCGAGGGTGACGACGCCCTGCCGTGCACGACCAGCGGCTCCGCGACGCAGTCGGCGATCGTCAGCAGTGGGTTGAAGCTCGACGCCGGGTCCTGGAACACGAAGCCGATGTCGCTGCGCACCTTGCGGAACTGCCGCTCCCGGACGCCGTTCATCTCGATCCCGAGCACCTTCAGCGAGCCGTCGGTGACCTTGCCGAGGCCGGCGATGGCGCGACCGATCGTCGTCTTGCCCGAGCCGGACTCGCCCACCAGGCCGAGCACTTCGCCCGGCCGGATGTCGAAGCTCACGCCGTCGACGGCGACGAAGCCGGGGCGGCCGAGGCGGCCGGGGTACTGGATCCGCAGGTCGCGCGCGGCGACCACGGGAGCCTCCTGCGGGCGCTCGGCCCGCGCGATCGCGCGGTCCTGGGTGGCGATGGCGCCCTGCCCGATCCGCGGGACCGACGCCAGCAGCTTGCGAGTGTACTCGGCCTTCGGCGCGGCGAACAGCGTGCGCGCGTCGGCCTCCTCGACGACCTTGCCCTGGTACATGACCGCGACCCGGTCGGCGAGGTCGGCGACCACGCCCATGTTGTGCGTGATCAGCACGATGGCCGCGCCGAACTCGTCGCGGCACCGCCGCAGCAGGTCGAGGATCTCGGCCTGCACGGTCACGTCCAGCGCGGTCGTCGGCTCGTCGGCGACGATCAGGCCCGGGTTCAACACCAGCGCCATGGCGATGACGATGCGCTGCTTCTGGCCTCCCGAGAACTGGTGCGGGTAGTACTTGACCCGCTTCTCCGGTTCGGGGATGCCGACCCGCCGGAGGATGTCGACCGCCTTCTCCTGCGCCTGCTTCTTCGTGAGCTTCGCGTGCGCGCGCAGGCCCTCGGCGATCTGCCACCCGACCTGGTACACCGGGTTCAGCGCCGTGGACGGCTCCTGGAAGACCATCGCCACGTCGGTGCCGCGGACCTCGCGGAGTTCACGCTTGCTCAGCGTCACGATGTCGGCCTCGGTGCTGCCGTCTTTGCTGCGCAGCACCACGGCTCCCGAGGCGGTCGCGGTCTCCGGCAGCAGGCCGAGGATGGTCTTCGCGGTGACCGTCTTGCCCGATCCGGACTCTCCGACGATCGCGAGCACCTCGCCCGGTGCGACCCGGAGGCTCACATCGTCGACCGCCTTCACGGCGCCGGCGTCGGTGGCGAAGGTCACCGACAGGTTGTCGATGGTGACGACGTCACTCATGGTCTGACCTCGATTCCGTGCTCGTCGAACGACTCTCCGCCTTCCAGGCCGTCGATCCCGCCGGGACCCGCCTCGAGGGGTCCTCCGGGAACCACCGACGTCTCCGCGACCTCGCCCGACGCCACGGCCGCGCGGCGACGGCCGCGCAGGCGCGGGTCGGCCAGGTCGTTGAGGCTCTCGCCGACCAGGGTGATGCCGAGCACCACCAGCACGATCGCGAGACCCGGGTAGATGGAGGTCCACCAGATGCCGCTCGTGACGTCCGACAGCGCTTTGTTGAGGTCGTAGCCCCACTCCGCGGCTGCGGTCGGTTCGATGCCGAAGCCGAGGAAGCCCAGCGCGGCGAGCGTCAGGATGGCGTCCGACGAATTCAGCGTGAAGATCAGCGGGAGCGTGCGGGTCGAGTTTCGCAGCACGTGGCGGAACATGATCCGGCCGTTGCTCGCTCCGACGACCTTGGCCGACTCGACGTAGGCCTCCGCCTTGATCCGGACGACCTCCGAGCGGATGACCCGGAAGTACTGCGGGATGTACACCACGGTGATCGAGATCGCCGCCGCCAGGATGCCGCCCCAGAGGCTGGACTGTCCGCCCGAGATGACGATCGCCATCACGATTGCGAGCAGCAGCGACGGGAACGCGTAGATCGCGTCGGCGATCACCACGAGGACCCGGTCGATCCAGCCGCCGAAGTATCCCGAGACCAGACCGAGCACGACGCCGGCGAAGATCGACAGGATGACCGCGACGACGATCACCAGGATCGCGGTCTGCGTGCCCCAGATCACGCGGGAGAAGACGTCGTAGCCGCCGACCGTCGTGCCCCAGATGTGCGCCGGGCTCGGCGGCTGCTGCGAGCCGAACTGGCCGTGCGCGTCCTTCAGCTGTGAGAAGCCGTACGGCGCGATGAGGGGCGCGAAGACCGCGACCAGGATGAAGAGACCGGTGAGCGCGAGACCCACGACGAGCATTCCGCGCTGCAGTCCGACGGACTGGCGCAGCTGATGCACGACGGGAAGTCTGTTCCAGATGGACCGCTTGCCCGAGGCCATGTCAGTACCTCACTCTCGGGTCGATGAGCGCCGCGATGATGTCGACGATGAAGTTCGTGACCGCGACGATGACGGCGAGGAGGACGACCATGCCCTGCACGGCGACGAAGTCGCGCGCCTGCAGATAGTGCGACAGCTGGAAGCCGAGGCCCTTCCACTCGAAGGTCGTCTCGGTCAGGATCGCTCCTCCGAGGAGCAGGGCGATCTGGAGGCCCATGACCGTGATGATCGGGATGAGCGCCGGGCGGTACGCGTGCTTACGTACCAGGCGGCTCTCGCTCACACCGCGCGAGCGGGCGGCGTCGACGTAGTCGGTGGACAGTGTGCCGATCACGTTCGTGCGCACCAGCCGCAGGAAGATGCCGGCGGTCAGCAGGCCCAGGGTCACGGCCGGCAGCACGGCGTGCAGCAGCACGTCGCCGACGACCGCCGGATCGCCGGTCTGGAACGCGTCGATGAGGTAGATGCCCGTCTTGTTGGGCAGCGTCTGCATCTCGATCTCCGAGCTGGTGGAGGCGCGGCCCGCGACGGGGAGCCAGTCCAGCCAGATCGAGAAGATGAGCTTGAGCACCATACCGACGAAGAACACCGGGGTGGCGTAGCAGAGGATCGCGAAGATGCGCAACGAGGCGTCGCCCCACCGATCGCGGAAGTACGCGGCGAGGAGACCGAGCGGGATGCCGACGATGAACGCGACGATGAGCGCGTAGAACGCCAGCTCGAGGGTCGCCGCTCCGTACGTGATCAGCACCTGCGTCACCGGCTGGTGGTCGGTGAAGGTCGTTCCGAAATCGCCGCGCAGGATCTGCCCGAGGTACTCGAAGTACTGCACGAGCAGCGGTCGGTCGTACCCGGCCTCGTGGATGCGCTGCTGCAGCTGCGCGGGAGGCAGCTTGCCGCCGAGCGCCGCCGTGATGGGGTCACCGGTGGACCGCATCAGGAAGAAGACGACTGTGACGAGGATGAAGATCGTCGGGATGATGAGGAGGGCGCGGATGAGGATGTAGCGGCCGAGGCCGCCTCCCGAGCGTCGACGCGCCTTGGTTCGTTCGGGGCCAGACGCTGTGGGCGCCGCCTGGCCGCTGACCGTCGCTGTCATGGAAGCCAATCGTGGGTGGTTCGTGGGTGGGGGCGGCCCGCAGATGCGAGCCGCCCCCGTTCGGCCGTGAGGTGCGGCCTAGCTCTTCGAGAGAGCCGCGTAGCGGAACTTGAACGACGGGTCGAGCGTCTTGTCGGTGCCCGAGACGTTCTTGCCCACCACGGCGACCTGGGAGCCCTGCAGCAGCGGCAGAGTGGACAGGTCCGCCCCCACCTTCGCCTGGATTTCCTCGATGAGCTTGGTGCGCTCGGTCGGGTCGGTCGTGCCCAGCTGCTGGGTGATCAGCTGCTGAACCTCGGGGTTGTCGTAGTGGTTCGCGAGGAAGTTGTCCTTGCTGAAGAACGGCGACAGATAGTTGTCCGCGTCGGAGTAGTCCGGGAACCAGCCCAGCTGGTAGGCCGGGTAGAGGTCCTTCACGCGGTCCTTGGAGTACTGCACCCACTCGGTCGACTGCAGGTTGACCTTGAACAGGCCGCCGTTCTCGAGCTGCTCCTTCACGAGCGCGTACTCGTCACCGGAGGACGGGCCGTAGTGGTCCGGGTTGTACTGCAGGTTCAGCGCGATCGGCGTGGTCACGCCCGCGGCCTGGAGAACGGCCTTCGCCTTGTCGAGGCTCGGGCCTCCGTTGCCGTCGCCGTAGAGGTCCTTGAGCACCGTGGTGGCGCCGGTCAGGCCCTGCGGGACGTAGGAGTAAGCCGGGGTGTAGGTGTCCTTGTAGACCTGCTTGGCGATGGTGGCGCGGTCGACGAGGTCGGCAGCGGCCTGGCGCACAGCGAGGGCCTTCTTGGCGTCGGCCTCCGGAGTGGTGGCGCCGTACGGCTGGGTGTTGAAGTTCCACACGATGTAGCGGAGCTCACCACCCGGGCCCTTGACGACCTTGACGTTCTTGTCGGAGCCGAGGCTGTCGATGTCGGTCGCCGACAGGCTGCGGAACGCCACGTCGATGGCGCCCTTCTGGATGTCGAGCTTGAGGTTCGACGACTCCGCGTAGTACTTGACGTTGACCTTGTCGGTGGCCGGCTTGCCCAGCAGACCGTCGTAGTTCGGGTTCGCCTTGTACGCGATGAGGTTGTTGAAGTCGTAGCTCGTGATGTCATACTGACCGGCGAACGGGTGACCCTTGACGATGGTGTTGTCCGGGGTGACCTTGTCGGCCGAGAAGACCTGGTGGTCGACGATCGGGCCGGCCGGGCTCGAGAGCACCTGCGCGAAGGTCTGGTCGTTCGGCACCTTCAGCTTGAAGACCGCGGTGGTCTTGTCCGGGGTGCTCACGCTGTCGAGGTTGCCCAGGAGCGACGCGGGGCCGTTCGGGTCGTTGATCTTCAGCTGGCGGTCGAAGGTGAACTTGACGTCCTCGGAGGTCAGCGAGTGACCGTTCGCGAACTTCAGGTTCGGCTTCAGCTTCACGGTGTAGTCGGTCGGCGACGTGAACGTGGCGCTCTCGGCGATGTCCGGCTTGACATCCGGGCTGCCGTAGGGCGAGTTCATCAGGAACGGGTAGACCTGATTCATCACGGCGAACGAGCCGTTGTCGTACGACCCTGCCGGGTCGATCGACGTGATCTTGTCCGTCGTGCCGATGGTCAACGTGCCGCCGCTGGAACCGCTGGAGTTGTTGCTCCCCGAGCAGCCCGCGAGCACCAGCGCCGCGGCCGCGAAGGCCGCTGAGACGGCGAGCAGGCGCCGTCCGCCGATGTGAACGGATCTCATATCCGATTACCTCTTCCTTGGTGGGGTCACTGAGACGGCCGAACGCATGCGGGTGCCTCGTCGCCGAATCGCGTAGCCACAGTCCTAGCATGAATGCCGCGTGGAATACTCATCCCGCCGTGGATCGCGGCGCAATCTTTACATCGACGCAGCAAAATCGCGCGCATTCGAGCACGGTGACACGGAATCCGTTGTCGCAGTGCGCTGATATTCTATCGTGCGCGCGTGCCGCCTCATTCCCCGCGGAGGCGCATCCGCTCCTGGTCGATCGACGACAGCGCCACCTGCAGCGACCGCCGCAGCTCGGCGTTCTGCGGGTCTGTGCGCGCCAGGCGGGACGTCAGCTCGGCCTTCTCGCGCAGGAGGTCGCGGTCGATCAGGCCGTCCAGGATCGACCGGGCGTACCGACCGACATCGGTGCCTGCCTGAGGCAGAGCGGCCACGGCAAGGGCGTTCACGGTCGGCTCGTACGCCTGCGGCACCTCGGCGAGGATACGGTCCACCCAGCCGGGATCGGCGATCGAGGGCAGCTGGCTGGCGATGGCGTCGCGCACGACCGCGTGCGTCGGATTGCTGAACGGCACCTGCACGGCGCGCGACGCCCGGTCGGCGCCGACCTCCTCCGGCAACTGGAGGAGCACCATCAGGCTCTCGCGCTCGGTGCGCTGAGTCGGGTCGGTCGGGTCGGCCTCCCGGATCGGCGCCGGCGCCGACGTGGACTGGCCCTGCTCGGCGTACGGATCGGACGGGGATTGCTGCGGCGACTGCTGCGAGGGTCTGCCGCCTGTCCGGTCTCCGGACTGGCTCCGGCTGCCGCGCTGTGCCGAGCGCACGGCGCGCAGCGCATCGTCGAGGTCGGCGCCGGAAAGCCGTGCGAGCTCACGGGTGTACCCGTTCTGCGAAGCCGGGTCGCGGATCGTCGCCACAATCGGCGCACCGGCGCGCAGTGCGGACGTGCGACCCTCCACCGAGTCGAGGTCGAAACGCTCCACGACCTGCCGGATCATGAACTCGAACATCGGCTTGCGGTTGTCGATCATCCGGCGGACTGCGTCGTCGCCACCAGCCAGCCGCAGATCGCACGGGTCGAGACCGTCGGGGCCGACGGCGACGTAGGTCTGCGCCGAGAAGCGCTGCTCCTCCCCGAAGGCGCGCGCTGCGGCCTTCTGGCCGGCGGAGTCCGGGTCGAACGTGAAGATGACGGAGCCGGTGCTGCTGTCGTCGCCCATCACCCGTCGGATCACCTTGATGTGATCGACGCCGAACGCGGTGCCGCAGGTCGCGACGGCCGTCGTGATCCCGGCGAGATGACACGCCATCACGTCCGTGTAGCCCTCGACCACGACCACTTCGTCGCGCCGTGAGATGTCGCGCTTGGCGAGGTCGAGACCATACAACACCTGGGTCTTCTTGTAGACCGCCGTCTCGGGGGTGTTGAGGTACTTCGGACCGTTGTCGTCGTCGAGCAGTCGGCGCGCGCCGAACCCGATGGTCTGGCCTGTCACATCGCGGATCGGCCAGACCAGGCGTCCGCGGAACCGGTCGTACACACCACGATCGCGCTGCGAGACCAGCCCGGCGGCCAGCAGCTCGTCTGGTGTGAAACCCTTGGTGCGCAGGTGCTTGGTGAGCTCGTCCCAGCTTTTCGGCGCGAAGCCCACACCGAAGTGGGCGGCTGCTGCGGCGTCGAAGCCGCGCTCCCCCAGGAAGCGTCGGCCCGGATCGGCGTCGGGCGCCGCCAGACGGTCCCGAAAGAATTCCTCGGCCGCGTTGTTGGCGGCGAGGATGCGGGCGCGGTTGCCGCTCGACTCGCTCGGGCCTCCCCCGCCCTCCTCGTAATGCAGCTGGTAGCCGATGCGGCCGGCGAGCCGCTCGACGGCCTCGGTGAAGGACACGTGGTCGAGCTTCACCAGGAAGGCGTAGACGTCGCCGCCCTCTTCGCAGCCGAAGCAGTGGTACCGGCCGACGCCCGGGCGCACGTTGAAACTCGGGCTCTTCTCGTCGTGGAACGGGCAGAGCCCCTTGAGCGAGCCGACGCCGCCCGGCTTCAGACTGACGTAGTCGCCGATGATGTCGGCGATGTTGGTGCGGGCCTTGACCTCGTCGATGTCATTCTGTCGTATCCGGCCGGCCATTATCCGATTCTAGGGGTGCCACCAGCGCCAGCGCAGGAGGCGCAGAACGGCAGACACGCCCCGGGGCCGGGGCCGATCTTCAGTCTCGAGGCGGCCTCCTGCGCCGCGTGTTCTGCGCGATCTCGATGACCGCGCAGAAGACCTCGATCGTGACGCGCAGCAGCAGCACGGCGAGGATGGCGGCCACGAGGGTCACCAGGACGCCCAGCAGGAAGACGAACGCGCCGCCCGGGGAGTCTGCGGCGATCGCGATGCCGAGGCTGTTGGCGAAGCCGACGATGATGGCCAGCCCGATCAGCACCAGGCCGACGACGTACACCGGGCCGGCGAGCTTGCGGGTCACGTAGCTCGTGAACGTGAAGTCGAACAGTGACGAGAAGAAGCGGGATTCGTCCAGCCGGTCGGCGAGCTCGTTCACGCTGCGCGCGTGCCGGGTGCCGCCGGCGGTGTCCTGTGCCTCGGCGGAGCCTTCTGTCGGCGCAGATCCTCCGCTCGGCGAGGTGCCTCCGGCCGGCGAGGTGCCTCCGCTCGGCGCAGCCGGTGCCGGGGTGCGAGCAGTCTCAGCAGCGGCCCGGACCGGCACCTCTTGCGCCGGAACGGCCTCCCGCTCGGCCCGAAGCTGTTCGGCGACCGCGACCTCGGCGGGAGCGAGTACCTCCGTCTCCGCCGTCGACTCCCGATAGAAGTCGGCGGCCGATGGGAGAACGGCGGTCTCGGTCTCGGGTGGCTCTGGCGTGTTCTCGACGGGCTCTTCCGCGCGCTCCACGGGCTCGACGGGCGACGACGACGTGTCGGGAGCGGCGGCCGACGGCTGCGCCGGCTTGCCGAGCATGGCGTCGAGGATCTCGGGGGCCTCGCCGTTCGGCGAGATCGGCGGTGTGGCCGTGGAGCGCTTACGCGTCGATGGCGTGCGCTTGACCGGCGTGTCTGCGTTATCGGGCTTCCTGGCCGCAGGGGCGCGGCGGCTGGTCGTGCGTTTCGGCGCCGGAGACGGGGCGGTCGGTCTCTCCTGAGACGCCGTAGACTCCGAAGCCGCCTGAGTCGCGGCCTCCGGGGTCGCGGCCTCCGGGGTCCCGGCCTCCGGGGAAGCGGCCGCCTGAGGAGCGGCCTCCTGGCCCGCTGCGGGCCTGTCGCCGTTCGACGGTGGCTGTGCGCTGGTCATTCGTTTCCCTCCGATGCCGTCCTTCAAGCATTCTGCACCCGGGCCGCCGTTTCAAGCCCGCGTGCGGCCGTGCCGGATCAGTGTTGCACGAGTCGTTCGTACCAGCTGAGAGCGGACTGGTCGGTCAGGCTCGCGACCTGGTCGACCACCACCCGCTTGCGCTCGCGGTCGCCCGCGGCCTGATGCCAGTCCTCCTGGAAACCCGGGTCGAGCTCGTGCGGGCCGCGCGCGAGCAGGATGTCGGCGAGCGTGGTCAGGATTTGGCGCTGCTGCGCGTAGATGGGCTGGCGGGTGTTTCGCGACATCACGAACGTCGCGACGATCCCCTTCAGCACGGCAATCTCGGCGCGGATCGCGTCGGGCACGACGACGTCGGCGCCGAATCTGCGCAGCTCCACGCCACCAGCTGTCGACTTCGTCTCGTGCACCGCGGCGTGGGCGAACCGGCCGATGAGCTGGCTGGTGAGGTTCTTGAGGTGCGCCTGCGCTCTCCTGCTGCCGTTCCAGCCCTCCAGCCAGATATCGAGGCTGTCGAGCCGGTCGAACGCCGCGATGAGCTCGTCGTGGCTGAACTCGCCGCCCACCCACTCGTACATCGAGCGGACGAGGTCGTCGTGGTCCACGCGGCTGCTCAGGGCTGCGACGTCGATGTAGCCGTTGACCACAGCGTCCTCGAAGTCGTGCACCGAGTAGGCGATGTCGTCGGAAAGGTCCATCACCTGGGCTTCGATGCAGCGCGTCCGCTCGGGCGAACCCGCGCGCATCCACTCGAAGACGGCGTGGTCGTCGGCGTAGAAGCCGAACTTGGCGCGCCCGCTGGGGTCGGCGACCGCGTGCGTCTCGGGCCACGGGTACTTGCAGCTGGCGTCGAGGCTCGCGCGCGTCAGGTTGAGGCCGTATGGGCGACCGTCGCGTCCGAAGACCTTGGGCTCGAGGCGGGTCAGCAGCCGGAGCGTCTGCGCGTTGCCCTCGAAGCCGCCGATGTCCTCCGCCCAGGCGTTGAGCGCGCGCTCGCCGTTGTGACCGAACGGCGGGTGGCCGATGTCGTGCGCGAGGCACGCCGTGTCGACGATGTCGGGGTCGAGGCCGAGGCTCGTGGCGAGCTCGCGGCCGACCTGGGCGACTTCGAGCGAGTGGGTCAGCCGGTTGCGGGCGAAGTCGAGCCCGGCGGTCGGACTGAGGACCTGGGTCTTGGCCGCCAGCCGGCGCAGAGCGCTCGAGTGCAGCAACCGCGCCCGATCGCGCGCGAAGTCGCTGCGGCGGCTGGAGTGGTGCTCGGGAAGCCAGCGTTCGCGGTCCCGTTCGCTGTAGCTGTCGGCCGGGACGTCGCCGCCCCCGGTCGGCGCCACCGTCGACCGCGCTGCACTATCCACCACTGTTGTGCACCTCCGCCTCGGCGACCTCGGCCCGTGCGCTGCCCGCGAGCTCCCGGCTGTCGAGCCAGCCCTCGGGCAGTGCCGGCCGCTTGGGAGAGCCGGCGCGACCGCGCTGGCCCTCGGCCGCCTCGCCCGGGTACTCCTGGCTCCAGTCGAGCGTCGCGAGCAGGTCGTCGAGGTGGGCGAGCGTGTCGACGGTCGCCAGGCTCGCCCGGAGGTCGCCACCGACCGGATAGCCCTTGAAGTACCAAGCGACATGCTTGCGGATGTCGCGGCAGCCGCGCTCCTCGCTCCCGAAGAACTCGACCAGCAGTTCCGCGTGACGGCGGAACGTCGCCGCCACCTGGCCGAGCGTCGGGTGGGCCTGCGCCAGCGCGGCCTCCTCGGCGGTGAGCTCGCCGGCACGTGCACGGAACGCGGCGGCCAGGTCGCCGAACAGCCAGGGCCGGCCGAGGCAGCCGCGGCCGACCACGACGCCGTCGCACCCGGTCTCGTCGACCATTCGGATCGCGTCGGCCGCCGACCAGATGTCGCCGTTGCCGAGGACGGGCGTGCCGGTGATCGTCTCTTTGAGCTTCGCGATAGCCGACCAGTCAGCGTGACCCGAGTAGAACTCGGCGGCGGTGCGGGCGTGGAGAGCGATCGACGCCACCCCGGCGCCCGCCGCCGCTTTGCCTGCCTCGAGGTAGGTCAGGTGATCGCCGTCGATGCCCTTGCGCATCTTGACCGTCAGCGGGATGTCGCCGGCCGCCGCGACGGCGCCCTCGACGATCTCGCGGAAGTGGGTCAGCTTCCAGGGCAGGGCCGCTCCGCCGCCCTTGCGGGTCACCTTGGGCACCGGGCAGCCGAAGTTGAGGTCGATGTGGTCGGCGCGGTCTTCAGCGACGAGCATCGTGACCGCCTCACGGACGGTCGTGGGGTCGACGCCGTACAGCTGGATGCTGCGCGGGGTCTCCGAGGCGTGGTGCGTGATGAGGCGGAGCGACTCCGGGGTGCGCTCGACGAGCGCGCGTGAGGTGATCATCTCGCTCACATACAGGCCCGCTCCGAACTCGCGGCAGAGCCTGCGGAAGGCGGTGTTCGTTATCCCCGCCATGGGCGCGAGGACGACCGGCACGTCGAGCGCCAGCGGGCCGATGGTCAGGCCGGGGCTCGTCTCCGTGCGGGAGGCTAGGGTTGAAGTAGTAGACATCTGTGTCGATTCTCCCAGAAAGCGTGCTGATACATGGCCGAGAACCCGGAAGATGTGGAACCTCGCTCCGGACGCCGGCGTGTGGAGGACGATGCCCGTGTCCGCGGCATCCCGGTGCGGATCGTGGAGCGGCCTGCCGCGCGCAGCCTCGAGGAGGCGGCGGAGCTTCTCGGCATCCAGCCGGCCGACATCGTGAAGACGCTCGTGGTCAAGCGCAGCGACGACACCTTCGTGTTCGCGCTCGTGCCGGGCGGGCGCAAGATCTCCTGGCCCAAGCTGCGCGCCCTCCTGCACGTCAACAAGCTGCAGCTGCCCGATGCCTCGCTGGCGCTCGCCGCGACCGGATACGAGCGCGGCACCATCACTCCGTTCGGAAGCACCACCGCGTGGCCCGTGATCGCCGACGAGACCGTCACCGGACGCACCGTCTCGATGGGCGCGGGCGAGCACGGCTACTCCCTCTTCGTCGACGCCGGCGCCCTCCTGACCGGCTTCGCCGCCACCGTCGCCGACATCACCGACCCCGAGTAGCCGCCCGCCCTCCCTCACCCACCCGCAGAGGGGTCGCAACACGCCGCTGACGCGCCGCGTCAGCGGCGTGTTGCGACCCCTCTCCAAATCGTCGCTTGTGGAGAACGAGAATGTGCGGGAATCCGGATGTGATGCTGTGGGCATGCGTCCCCCTGAACCGCTTCCGCCGATACAGCGCTCGCCGGCGTTCTCCGTCTCGGCGGCCGCCGCGGCGGGCGTCTCGTCCGCACGGCTACGCCGGTCCGACCTCGTTGCGCCGTTTCATGGCGCGCGCGTGTCCGCAGCCGCCTTCGACGGCGGCTTCCGCTCGCGCTGCGTCGCTTATCGTGCGGTCATGCAACCGACCCACTGCTACAGCCACGATACGGCGGCGATCATCTACGGACTGTCCGTACCCCACTGGATGCACGAGAGCACCGACCTCCACGTTTCAGCTTTGGACGGTGGCCGAGCGCCACGGGGCACAGGGGTGAGAGGCCACAAGTCGAACCTTCGTGCAGAGGAGATCCACGTTCACGGCGGCATGCGCGTGCCCGGAGTCGAACAGGTGATGTGCCAACTCGCATCGGTCCTGACCATCGAGGAACTCGTCGTGCTCGGCGACTCGTGTGTGCGGCGCAAAAATCCGCTCTCGACCCACTCACGCCTCACCGCCGCAGCGCAAGCCGCCCGGAATCGGCCGGGCGTGGGCGCCCTTCGCTCCGCGCTCGCGCGAGTACGCGCGGACACAGACTCGCCCATGGAGACGGTGCTTCGACTGGCACTGGTCGACGCGGGCCTACCGGAGCCTGTCGTGAATCGTCCCATCCGCATCGGATCCGGAATCGAGCTCCACGGCGATCTCGTCTACGTCGAGCGGCGGGTCGTCGTTGAGTATGACGGCGACCATCATCGCACCGAGGCTCGCCAGTACAACCGCGACATCGACCGGATCTGGGCACTCGAAGCCGCCGGCTGGCGCGTCATCCGCGTCAACCGTTCGCACCTCGACAACCGAGCAGCACTCGCCGTGGCGCGCGTGCGCGCCGCCCTTGTCGAGTGGGGACGCAACACGCCGAATTGACGTGAGCTGAGCGGCGTGTTGCGTCCCGTCGTCAGGACGGGAGCGCGCAGGAGTCGCCGTCGCACGCGGCGGCGGGCCGGATCGCCGAGGAGGGCGAGGGGCGGCCGCGGCGCGGCAGGCGCCGGCGCGGCGGCGTCGGCGCTCATGCGCCGACCTCGGCCCAGCGGCAGCAGGCTCCCTGACCCCATACCTACCGGCCAGCGACGTCCGCTCCCTCGGTGCTGCGGGCGATTGCCGCGTGCCAGCGAACCCGCCGAATAGGCCCTTTGCGATTCCGCGAAGCACCAGAGTCGATTGAGACGCGGCCCGGCCTATCGATTCTTGCGTTTTCCGATGTAGCACCAGGGGCACGCGATGTCGGACCAGATGTCGATCTTGATGGGTTCCCTCACACCGAGGTCAACATCCTGCAGTGCTGCAGTTATGCGGGAGTGTCTACCGCCCCGCCGAAGCGTCGGTTGCGCCGCGCGAAGATGTCGATCGCATTCCACAGGTCGGTCCGCGAGAAGTCCGGCCACAGTGTGTCGAGGAACACCATCTCGGCGTACGCGCTCTGCCAGAGCAGGAAGTTGCTGGTTCGCTTCTCGCCCGAGCTGCGTACGAAGAGGTCGACATCGGGCAGGTCGGGGATGTACAGGTGGCGCTGGATGGTCTTCTCCCCCACGGCCGACGGCTTCAGCCGCCCGGCCGCGACCTCCTCGGCGATCGAGCGAACGGCGTCGGCGATCTCATTCCGGCCGCCGTAGTTGACGCACATCGTCAGCGTCAGGACGTCGTTGCCCGCCGTCATCCGCTCCGCGAACTGCAGCTCCTTGATCACGGACGACCACAGCCGGGGTCTCCGGCCCGCCCAGCGCACCCGCACACCCCACTCGTTGAGCTGGTCGCGCCTGCGGTGCAGCACTTCCCGGTTGAACCCCATCAGGAAGCGGACCTCGTCGGGCGAACGCTTCCAGTTCTCGGTGGAGAACGCGTACACGCTCAGGTGCTTGACGCCGACCTGGATCGCACCGGCGACCACGTCGAGCAGGGAGGCCTCCCCTGCCCGGTGGCCCTCGATGCGGGTGAGGCCTCGGCGGTTGGCCCAGCGGCCGTTGCCGTCCATCACGATGGCGACGTGCTCCGGCACGGCTCCGGCAGGAAACGCCTGCGGGTGGACACCGGTCCAGTCGAGCGGTCGGTACGCGACCGCATCCGGGTGCGTGTAGGGCTTGGGGCTCATCCGCTCGCTTTCTGGTCATGCTGGTCGTGCTGAACGTGTTGCAGGGAGCGCAGCCCGCGCTCCAGATGCCACTGGGTATACGCGGCGACGAGGCCGTTCGCCTTCGAGCGGGTGCTGTCGTCCGACGCGTCGGCCGTCGGCCAGTCGCCGCTGAGCAGCGCGCCGAGGAGCGCGATCGTCGCGGCGTCGATCCGGGGAGCGCCCTGCGGAGCGCAGTCGTCGCAGACCACGCCTCCCAGCTGCACGACGACGTGCTCGTGCGGTCCGGTGGCGCCGCAGCGCGAGCAGTCGAGGAAGCTCGGCGCCCAGCCCGCGAGCGACAGCGCTCGCAACAGGTACGAGTCGAGGGTGAGCTGCGGGCCGTGCTCGTGACGCGAGAGCGACCGCAGCGCCCCGACCAGGAGGAGGTACTGCTGCAGCGACGCCTCGGCGTCCGTGAGCCGGTCGGCCGCTTCCACCATCGCGTTCGCGGCGGTGTAGCTCGCATAGTCTTCGGCGATGAGCGCTCCGTACGCCCCGATCGTCTCCGCCTGCGTGACGACATCGAGCGATCGGCCCTCGTACAGCTGCACGTCGGCGACCATGAACGGCTCCAGCCGCGACCCGAACTTCGACGCCGTGCGCCGCACGCCCTTGGCGACGCCGCGGATCTTGCCGTGCTGTCTGCTCAGCATCGTGACGATCCGGTCGGCCTCGCCCAGCTTGTGGGTTCGCAGCACGACCACTTCATCACGGTAGACAGGCACCCCTCCAGTATCGCGCCTGATCCGCCCCGCCATGCTCAGGGCGGACGGCCGCTCGTGATAGAAGTGACGGGTGACGACCGCCGCCTTCTCGATCCCCCTCTGGGGCGACCTGGTGGCCGTCGGCGTCGGCAGCCTCCAGGGCGCGATGTTCGCCTCCGGGTTCCGCGACCGTCGGCTCGACCTGCTCGGCGTTGCGATCATCGGCGTGGCGACCGGCGTGGGCGGCGGCCTCCTCCGCGATCTGCTGCTCAACGTCACTCCGGTCGCGCTCCAGTCCAACTGGTACCTGCCGGCGACGGTCGTCGCCGCGCTGCTCGGGATGCTGCTGGTGCGACTGTTCCGCCGGCTCGACCCGATCATCACCTTCCTCGATGCCCTGACGATCGGGTTGTTCGGCGCCATCGGCGCGACGAAGGCGCTGGCGCTCGGACTCCCGGAGGTGCCCGCCGTGTTCGTCGGCGTGGTCTCGGCCGTCGGCGGGTCGATCCTGCGCGACATGCTGCTGAACCTCCCCATTGCTCTCATGCACGTCGGCTCGCTGTACGCGGTCGCGGCGGGCGCCGGCACGATCGTCCTGGTGTTGCTGGTCGACTTCGGCACGCCGTTCACCGTTGCGGTGCTCGTGTGCGTTCTCGTCACGCTGATCATCCGGCTGCTGGCCGTACGGTTCGGGTGGAGCCTCCCGGAGCAGCGCGAGCTCGGTCGGCTGCGCGCGCCCAGGTGGATGGCGTTCGGGTTCGGGAGGCGGCCGAGCGCCGAACACACCATCGAGCGCACCGACACGGGTGCGATCCCGCGGTACCGCATCGACCGGCCGGACGACTCGGAGTAACTCCGGAGGATCGGAGCGACACGCCGCCCGGAACGCAGGAACTCCGGAGACCCGGGCCGCCTGGGCCGAGATCTCCGGAGTTTCGGAACGTGGGTGAAGCGGCGCTCAGGCCCCGACGAGCTCCGCCTGCGTTGCGTGGCCGGCCGACGCGCGCACCGCGCGGTTGACCGCCGAGACGACCGCTTTGAACGACGCGGTCGTCGTGTCGCCGTCGATGCCGACACCCCACAGTCGCACGCCATCGACATCGAGCTCGACGTAGGCCGCTGCCTGCGCCGACTCGCTCGCCGAGAGCGTGTGCTGCGAGTAGTCGTAGAGGTGGGCGTTGATGCCGCGGGCGTTCAAGATGTCGAAGAACGCGGCGATCGGGCCGTTGCCCTCCCCCGTCGCCTTCGAGACGGTGTCGCCGTCGCGCAGGGCGACCGTGAGGGTGACGTGCTCGCCGGTCTCGTTGGTCGTGCTCGTGCTGCCCAGCTCGAAGCGGCCCCACTTGGCGTCGGGGTCGGAATCCGGAGCCGGCAGGTACTCGTCCTGGAAGATCGACCAGATCTCGCCGCTCGTCACCTCGCCGCCTTCGGCGTCGGTCTTGGCCTGCACGACACCGGAGAACTCGATCTGCAGCTTGCGCGGCAGGTCGAGAGCGTGGTCGGACTTCAGCAGGTACGCCACGCCGCCCTTGCCGGACTGCGAGTTCACCCGGATGACGGCCTCGTAGCTGCGGCCCAGATCTTTCGGGTCGACCGGCAGGTACGGCACCGCCCACACCAGGTCGTCGACCAAGACGCCCTCGCGCTCGGCCTGCGCGGCCATCGCCTCGAAGCCCTTCTTGATGGCGTCCTGGTGGGAGCCGCTGAACGCGGTGAAGACCAGGTCGCCGCCCCACGGGCTGCGCTCGCCGACCGGCAGCTGGTTGCAGTGCTCGACGGTCCGCTTGATCTGGTCGATGTCGCTGAAGTCGATCTGCGGGTCGATGCCCTGCGTGAACAGATTGACGCCCAGTGTGACCAGGTCGACGTTGCCGGTGCGCTCGCCATTGCCGAACAGGCAGCCCTCAATGCGGTCGGCCCCGGCCATGTAGCCGAGCTCGGCAGCGGCGACGGCCGTGCCGCGGTCGTTGTGCGGGTGCAACGACAGGATGACGTTCTCGCGGTGGTTCAGGTGGCGCGACATCCACTCGATCGAGTCGGCGTAGACGTTCGGGGTCGCCATCTCGACGGTCGCCGGGAGGTTGATGATGACCTTGCGCTCCTCGGTCGGCTCGAAGACCTCCAGCACCTGGTTGCAGATGTCGGCGGCGAACTCGAGCTCGGTGCCGGTGTAGCTCTCGGGCGAGTATTCGTAGTAGATCTCGGTGCCGGGCACCAGCGACTCGAACTGCTTGCAGAGCCGCGCGCCGGACAGGGCGATGTCGACGATGCCCTGCTGATCGGTGCGGAACACGACGTCGCGCTGCAGGATGCTCGTCGAGTTGTAGAGGTGCACGATGGCCTGCTTGGCGCCGAGCAGCGACTCGTAGGTGCGCTTGATCAGGTGCTCGCGCGACTGGGTCAGCACCTGGATGGTCACGTCGTCCGGGATGGCGCCCTCTTCGATCAGGCTGCGGACGAAGTCGAAGTCGGTTTGGCTGGCGGACGGGAAGCCGACCTCGATCTCCTTGTAGCCCATGCGCACCAGCAGGTCGAACATGATGCGCTTGCGCTCGGGGCTCATCGGATCGATGAGGGCCTGGTTGCCGTCGCGCAGGTCGACGGCGCACCAGCGCGGCGCGACCGTGATGCGATTGGATGGCCACGTGCGGTCGGGCAGGTCGACGGTGATCTGCTCATGGAAGGGCCGGTACTTGTGGATCGGCATGGCGCTCGGCGCCTGATTGTTCTTCATGGTCTGTCTTCT
Organism: Leifsonia sp. McL0607; assembly: GCF_049993355.1. Lineage (GTDB taxonomy): Bacteria > Actinomycetota > Actinomycetes > Actinomycetales > Microbacteriaceae > Leifsonia. The sequence goes on from NZ_CP188253.1 coordinate 3,298,172, forward strand.
CTTCGCGGTGTGGTGTGGAGAGCCAACGACGAACTCCGCGACGAGGGAGGCCCGGAACTAGGACTCGTCGCGGCAGCTAAGGAGGAGCAGACCGTACACAGAAACCACGGTACCACGCGCGGCGCTCACCCGCGCCCCACCGCCAGCGCCGCGGCCTGCCGCACCGACAGGTCGGGCAGATAGGCGCGCACGAGCCCGACACCGATGGCGGGCAGCGCTACCGGATCGGGGTAGGCCATGATCAGCGGGTGAAGCTCCGGCTGGAACTTCTGCTTGAACTTCAGCAGCGACCGGAACCCGTACACGGGCTCCAGCGAAGTGCTGAGGTATCCGAGCACCCGGTCCATGCCGTTCTTCGTGTCGTCGGTCGTGTCTGCGGTGTGCGCCAGCGGCGCCGCGGAGAGGCTCATGAACTCGATGCCGTCCTCTTTCATGCGCGTCGCGGCCTCCGCGATCAGGAACTCCATGACGCCGTTGATGCTCCCGGGCCTGCGCCGCATGAAGTCGAGCGTCCAGCCGACGACGTGGCCGTCGCGGTAGCTCGGCAGCCAGGAGGTCACGCCCTCCACACGGCCCACCTCGTCGATCGCGAGCATCAGCCGGACGGCCGGGTCGTGGAGCTCGTCCAGTCCACCGAGCGTGAAGCCCATCTCGGGGAGGTCCTTCTCGGCGACCCACTGCTCCGAGATGTCGGACAGCTGCACGGCGGTGCTCAGCGGGAGGGCGGAGAACGTCGTCCATTCCGAGCGGATGCCCGCGCGCTGTGCACGATTGATCGAGCTGCGGACATCCTGCCACTTCTTGCCGGTGGTCGCCCACTGCTGAGGCCGGATCACCGTCTCCTCCGCCACGGTCATCGTCGACCAGCCCATGCGGTCGAAGAGCGGCTGATACTCGGCGTCGACGCTGTAGAAGACAGGGATCCACCCGCTGTCGTCGCAGAACCGGGCGAAGCGCTCGATGATGCCGTCGTGCTGCTCCTGCGGCGTCCCGAACGGCGCCCCCGTCGTCAGCGCGACGCGCCCGAGCACCCGGTAGGCCACCGCTCCCCCGCTCGCGGCGTCGAACCAATAGCTGTTGCCCGGCCACGTCGCCATGAACGAGATCGCATCGCCGCCTCCGCGCTGGAGGAGGCTGCGCACCCGGCTGGCGTCGCCGCTCGAGCGTCGCCACGCGCCGCGACCGAGCATGAAGGGGACGGCCGCGAGGATCACGACCAGCCAGAACACCGTTCCGATGTTGTGATACACGACGGTCGCCAGCGGCGTCGTCGGCAGGTATTGCACGGGCTCGCGGCGCAGGAAGCTCACGGGGATGAACCGCTCGAGCACGTCGTTCAGGAGGTCGCTGACGTCGATCGGCCGCGTGAAGCCGGTGTCCTTCTGCAGCCAGCCGACGAGCACGTAGAAGGCGATCAGGCCGACGCCCGTCAGCACCACGATGAGCGCGTACCGCCGCACGGAGCGCGCGGTCGCGAGCACGGTGAAGTGGCGTCGGTAGACGACGAGTAGAACGGCCAGCACGGCGGGAACGAGCGCCGACAGCGCGAGGACGAGTGTGACCTCCCAATACCGCGGAGAGACGGTCGGGCGCGGATCGGCGAACGGCAGGATGCCGAAGTAGAGAGCGGACAGCACCGCGAGCAGCGCGTTGACCGCGACGGCGAGCCACACCGCGAACCGGCGCCCGCGCAGCAGGCCGTACGCCGCGACCAGGAGGGTCAGCAGCGGCAGGACGGAGATCAGCACCGGCCCGATCCCGTTGATCCGCTCCAGAGTGAGGTCGTGCACGCAGCTGCGGGTGACGGCGAACGCTTGGCAGCGCTCCAGCACGCTCCCGGTCTCGGGCACGTCGTTGGAGAACAGCAGGCCGATCGGCGACAGCATCCCGAACCGCGACTGGGCCAGGAGGCCGATCACCGGGCCGAGGGCCGTGATCGTCACGGCCGAGGCGAGCAGCACCCGGACCTCGTGATGAGAGCTGCGGCGCCAGCGGGCCCGTCGGACGTGTCGTCGCAGCAGCACCCCGAGAGCGAGACCGGCGAGCACGGCGAGCAGGCGGTACAGGTCGGACGGCAGACCCGAGTAGAGCAATAGCATGATCGCCACGAGCAAGGTGATCACGCGGACGCGCCGGCGCCAGAGCGTGCCGGCGAACGCGCTGGCCGTCATGATCGTCCCGGCGATTCCGGTGAACACGTCCAGCGCGACCAGATGGTGCACGTTGCGCGACCACATCTCACCGGTCTGCGAGCCGAGCAGCTCGACGCCGATCCCCGCCGCGATACCGATGACGGAGGTGGCGACGAACGCCAGGGCCGTGCGCCAGGTGCCCATCAGCCGCTCGGCGGCGCCGACCAGCACGATGGTGAGCACGAGCACGACGATCAGCTCGGCGAGGTTGTCGGTGAAGAGCACGGCTGTGACCGGGGACCACCAGTGCCCGTCGAGCAGTTGGTCGGGCCCGGCCCCGAGCCAGACCCGCAGCGGCCGGTGCGGGCCGTGGATCGGCCCGGTCACCAGAGCCAGCACGAGGATGGCCGCCGTGAGACCGGTTGTGAACGGGTGGCCGGCGACGAGCCGGCCCAGGGGCTGCAGCACACCTCGGACGCCGGATGCCGACGCGGGCGCGGGCGGCTGCGGCGGCACGATGTCCGGCTCCGACGCGGCGTTTCCGCCCGCCGATGCGTCCATGGGCGCTCCCCCTGTCGGCGTCGCTCCCGCGGTCATGGCATCGTTCACGGCGCCAGCCCCAAGTGGTCGGCCACCACGGGGAAGCCGTTCGTGAGCGTGTAGCGCACCGTGTTCCAATCGTGTGCCGTTCCAGGCGAGATCAGGAGCTCGCTGCGGATGCCCGCTGCGAGGGCCTCGGTGTGCAGTGTCTTCGCGAAAGCAGTGTAGTTGGCATCGTTCTGGCCGGCGCCGAACACGATCAGCGAGTCGGCGTAGGGCGCGTGCGCCTTCATCGCGGCGGCGGGTTGCGCGGCCGCGAAAGCCGAGGCAGAGCCGTCGAAGCCGGTCGAGATCGTGAACGTCTCGTTGCCGAGCGTCGGCCCGAGCTCGCTGGAAGACGCGAGCGCCGACCCGAACAGGTCGGGCCGCGCCGTGGCGAACTGGACGGCGCAGGTCGCGCCCTGGGAGTAGCCGAAGATGCCCCACGCGGCCGGATCGCTGCTCACCCGCAGGTGCGAGGTGACCCAGTCGCGGACGTCCTTCAGCAGGTAGGTCGCGGAGTTGCCGTAGGCGCGTGAGTCGACGCACATCGGGTTGCGGCCGGGGCCGCCGAGCTGATCGGGTGCGACGACGATGGGCGCGTACCCGTTGTGCGTGGCGGCGAAGGCGTCGAGATAGGCGCCGATGCGGCCGGCGGTGAACATGTCGGCAGGCGCCCCCGGCTGGCCCGACAGCGCGAAGAGCACCGGCAGCGCGGGCGGATTCGGTGCGAGCGCGACCGGCGGGAGGTAGACCACGGCCTTGCGAGCGGGGAATCCGCTGATCGTCGCCGGGATCCGCACCGTCCCGATCTCACCCTTCGCCGGTGGGTCGGCCTGCGTCGTGGAGGTCGCCCACCCGGTGCCGGCGACGACCTCCCCGCGCTCGGCGTGGAGGTCGAGCGCCTTGTACGGCACGATGCCGAGGGCGTCGTTGAGATTGCGGTACTCGCCGAAGTCGACATTCACTCCGGCGAAAGCGGTGAGCAGGAACATCGGGATGCTCACCGCGGCGATGACCACGCGCCACCAGCGCGACCGGAAGAAGTTGGCGATCGCGAGCGCGATCCCGCCGAAGCCGAGCGCCACCCACATCGTCGTCACCGGAGTGAGGCCGACGCCGTAGAGGTTGATGACGTCGTCGGTCAGCCAGACCAGGAACCAGCCGAGGAGCGCGCCGACGACGAACGCCAGCGCACCCGCGAGCACCCGGCGCCACGTCGGGCGAACGAGCAGGTAGAGGGCGAGGAGCGCTGCGACGATGTCGACGGTGATGAGGAACGGCGGCTTGTCGATCCTCAGTGTCATGAGCCAGTTCAGGGCGATTCCTCTCGGCGGAACAGGTGGGCGACGCGGTCCGTCGCGCGCCGCTCATCAATTTTCGGGCACTCAGCCTGCGGATAGCTGAGGCTTGATGAGCGTTCAGAAAACTTGGAGGCGTCAGTCGACAGCCAGCGCCTCCACGGGAGAGACACGCGTCGCGCGTCTGGTAGGTGCGACCGGGGCTCCGACGGCCAGCACGGCCGTGGCGAGCACGATCGCCCCGATGAACGGCCACGGTATGGCGAGTGCGATCAGTCCGGCTCCCGGCAGCTGACCGAGCAGCGTCTGGGCGCCGATCCAGCCGTAGAGCGTACCGAGGGCCAGCCCGCAGAGGACCGCCGCGACGACGAGCTGCGCGCTCTCGGCGAGGACCATCCTGCGCACCTGAGCCGCGCTGAGTCCGAGCGCGCGCAGCAGTCCGAGCTCCCTGCGCCGCTGCAGCACGGCCAGCGACAGGCTGTTGACCACGCCGACCGCCGCGATCACCGCAGAGAACCCGACGAGTGCGCTGAAGACCAGCATCGTGACCGTGAGCAAACTCTCAGCGCCCTGGTAGAGATCCGGTTCTTTCGCAGCAGCGGCGCGGATGATGACGAGCCAGGTCTGGGTGGCGACGACGAACATGGTGATCAGGGTGACGCCGATGACGAGGCCGATCGCGGTCCGTGAGCTCCGCTCGGGGCTGCGCAGCGCGTTCGCCGCGGCCAGCCGTGCGGCGGCGCCGCGGCCGAGCAGCATCCCGACGCAGCGCAGCACGGTCGGGAGGAACAGCGGCGCCGCCACGATCACGCCCGTGAACGAAACCAGACCGCCGAGCATCGCGATCAACACCCCTTAACGGTCGAAGTCGGCCAGGGCGGTGTTCTCGGATCGAGAGAACAGGCCGAGCCCCGAGCAGCAGCCCGACACCGAGCAGAGCCGCGCCCGGCACGATCAGCAACAGGGAGGCCGCGATCCGGCCGCCGCTGCGAAGACCGCTCGACGGGCGCTCCTCCGCCGCGCCGAGGGCCTCCACCGGTGCGACGCCGAGCACCCGCCTGCTGCCGATCCACGACGCCAGCCAGGTCGTGAGCACCACGACGACCGGGGGCGCTAGCAGGGACGGCGTGAGCACCGGGTACAGCCTGTCGGGGAGGACGCCCGTCCACTCGAAGACACGCACCGCGACGAAGGCGAGGACGACTGCCACCACACCGCCGGAGGCCGCCCCGAGCACCCCGACGGTCAGGCCATCCGAACGGATCCGGCTACGGGGTCACCCGCCGTCCGACCAGAGGATGATCCGCGCGTGATCCGCGCTGCGGATCAGTCGGCGTCGTCGTCCGCGCGGGTCGCGAGGCCGTGCTCGAAAGCGTAGACGACCATCTGCACGCGGTCGCGCAGGCCGAGCTTCGACAAGATCCTGCTGATGTGCGTCTTCACCGTCGCCTCGCTCAGATACTCCGAGCCGGCGATCTCGGAGTTGCTGAGACCGCGCGCGGCCAGGGCGAAGATCTCGCGCTCCCGACTGGTGAGGGAGGCGAACTCGGCGGGCTCCTGCGTGACCCGTTGGCTGTCGGAGAAGTACTCGAACAGCTCGCGGGTCGCGCCCGCGGCGATGACAGCACTCCCGGCGTGCACCGTGCGGATGGCGGCGAGCAGGAACTCCGGCTCCGCGTCCTTGAGGACGAAACCGCTGGCGCCGCCGCGGATGGCGCGCGCGGCCGCCTCATCGAGGTCGAACGTGGTCAGCACGATGATGCGGGCGGGCGTCCGACCCTCGCGCGCGGCCTCCTCGACGATGCGGGTCGTGGCGGCGATGCCGTCCATGACCGGCATCCGGATGTCCATGAGCACGACGTCGGGACGCGCCTCGCGCACGAGCGCTACGCCCTCCCGGCCGTCGGACGCCTCGCCCGCGAACTCGAGATCGGGCTGCGACCCGACCAGCATGCGGATCCCCGCCCGGAAGAGGGCCTGGTCGTCGACGAGCGCGACGCGGATCGGCGCGCTCACGCGCGTGCTCCCGAGACCACGGGCAGGAACGCCTCGACGACGAAACCGCCGGCGGCGGGACCCGCCGTGAGCGTGCCTCCCGCCAGAACGGCGCGCTCGCGCATGCCAGGGAGGCCGTGCCCGATGCGGGGCACCGCTCCGGTGATCGGTTCCGGTGATGCAGTCTTCATGCTGTTCCTCACAGTGATGGCGATGCCCGGGGCGCCGTCGTGGCGACCCGCCTGAGCGAGTACGACGCTGACCGGTCTGCTGGTGTCGCCGTGTCGGAGCGCGTTGGTGAGCGCCTCCTGCACGATACGGTAGGCCGCGATCTGCTGCGCAGAGCCCAGCCCGTCGAGCTGCCCGCGTCGTTCCATGGTCACCGGCAGGCCGGCGGCGCGCACCTGCTCGACGGTGTGGTCGACGTCGGCGAGCGACGGCTGCGGGCCCTCGGGCTGGCTCTGCCGCAGCTCCGCCAGCAGCACTCGCACGTCGACCAGGGCCGACCGAGCCGTCGCGGCGATGGTGTCCAGGGCCGTGTCGACCGCGTCGGGATCGGCGTGGCGTGCGTATCGCGCCCCGTCGGCCTGGGCGATGACCACGGCGAGCGAATGCGCGACCACATCGTGCATGTCGCGAGCGATGCGCGTGCGCTCCTGCTCGACGACCACGACCTCCTCCGCCCGGTTGCGGTCGAGCTCGGCGGCGATCTGCGCGTGCCGCGAGACCCGCGCGTTGCGCCAGGTGCGCACCAGCAGGCCGAGCACCCACGACAGTCCGAGGACTGTGGCGCTCACGACGAAGAGGAACGCGAACTGCAGCGCCAGGCCGTTCAGCTGGGTCGACAGCAGATTGAAGTAACCCTGGCCCAGGGCGGAGGTCAGGGTCAGGTACAGAGAGGCGACCAGCGCGCCGAGCCCGGCCGAGATGAGGCCGGCGTAGCGCACCACTCTGTCGCCGTAGAGCGCCGTCGCGTAGAGCACGAACAGCACGGCGACGTCGCTGACCAGGATGTTGTGCCCGGTCGTCATCTGCAACACGGCGGCCAGCCAGGCGATGGCGAGCGAGGCGGCCGGAGACATCCGGCGCAGCGCGATCGCGACCGTGAACACGATGAGCACGAGGAACGTGGACCGGCCGGTGGCGTTGGGCATCACGCTGGAGGCGAAGTCCGCGACCAGGCAGAAGAAGACGTAGGCGGCGGCGCCGCCGATGTCGAACGTGAGCTGCGGCCGGGACAGCCGGCGCACGAGCCCCGGCTCGTCGTCGCCCTCCTTCACCGAGGCGCCACCGGAGGAGGCCAGCCAGACGAGCACGGAAGGCGACGCGGTCGAGGGCACCGCCGACGCCGACACGACGCGCTGCCGCGCCACCAGGAAGCCGAGCAACCAGGCGCTCACGAACACCACTGCCAGGAGCAGGCTCATCATCAGCAGGCCGACGCCCTGGCTCGTGTAGTAGCCGCCGATCACCGGCCCGAACTGCGGGAACTTGACGTCGCCGCGCACGGTGAGGAGGTAGGCCTCGGCGGGCGCCCACAGGATCGCCGAGCCGAAGACGAACCAGCGCGAGACCCGGCCGCCGTGCGACGAGATCCCGAAGACGGCGATCGCGACCGCGGTCGTCGCGATGAGCCGGTGCGGCGGCGGAAGCGAGCTGCCCTCGGTGAGCTCGGTGATCACCGCGAGCCACGCGATCTCGAGGGCGACGACGGGCAGCACCCGCGACAGTGCGACGGCGGCGCAGTACAGCACGCAGGCGAGGGCCGCCGACAGGTCGAACGGCAGGCCGGTCGACAGCCACAGACCGAAGAGCACGACGGCGAGAGCAGGCTCGAGCACCCAGCGGTGCGGGGCGAGCGAGCTCAGCAGCCGCGTGCGATCCGACATGTCTCTACGGTACGGGTACGTGCTGGTTCGCCCCGCATCAGGCGTGCCCAATCATCCTTCCGATGTACGGCATCCTGCGGATGCACGGCACCGCAGTCCCGGCCGGGAAGGACGCCCGAAGCACGTCAGAACCCGAGCCTGCCGAGCTGCTTCGGGTCGCGCTGCCAGTCTTTCGCGACCTTCACCCGGAGCGAGAGGAACACCTTGCGTCCGAGCAGCTTCTCGATCGGCTTTCTGGCCTCCGCACCCACGTCGCGGATGCGCGAGCCGCCCTTGCCGATCACGATCGCCTTCTGGCTGTCGCGCTCCACGAAGAGGTTGGCGTAGACCTCCACGAGGTCTTTGTCGTCGCGCTCGACGATGTCGTCGATCGTCACGGCGAGCGAGTGCGGCAGCTCGTCCTCGACGCCCTCGAGCACGGCCTCCCGGATGTACTCCGCGATCCGCTCCTCCAGCCCCTCGTCGGTGATCGCGTCCTCGGGATAGAGCGGGCCGGGAGACTCCGGCAGCAGCTTGAGCAGCTCGCTCGTGAGCGTGTCGAGCTGGATGCTGCTCGTGGCCGAGATCGGGATGATCGCCTCCCACTCGCGCAGCGCCGAGACCGCGAGCAACTGCTCGGCGACCTGTGTCTTGCCCGCCGCGTCGATCTTGGTCACGATCGCGACCTTCTTCGCGTTCGGATAGTCGTTCAGCTGGTCGTTGATGAACCGATCGCCCGGCCCGATCTTCTCGTCGGCCGGCACGCAGAAGCCGATCACGTCCACGTCGCCCAGCGTCGACTGGACGAGCGTGTTCAGGCGCTCGCCGAGCAGCGTGCGCGGCCGGTGGATGCCCGGCGTGTCGACCAGCACCAGCTGGCCGCCGCGCTGGTGCACGATGCCGCGGATGGCGCGGCGCGTCGTCTGCGGCTTGGAGCTCGTGATCGCCACCTTCTCGCCGACCAGGGCGTTGGTCAGCGTCGACTTGCCCACGTTGGGCCTGCCGACGAACGAGACGAATCCGGCGCGGTAGTCGGTCACCTGCGGGCCTCCTTGTGTTTGATCTGCGCTGCCTTGCTCGGCAGTGCGTCGGGCTCCGGGAGGAGCGCCGTGTCCGGCTCCACCAGCACAGTGCTCACGTGCTTGTGGCGGCCGTCGATCCTGTCGACGGTGAACCGGAGGCCGTGCACGGCGACCGTGGACCCCACCTCCGGGAGGCGCCCGAGCGCCTTGGCGACCAGGCCGCCGACACTGTCGACGTCCTCGTCCTCGATCTCGAGGTCGAACAGCTCGCCCAGGTCGTCGATGCCCAGCCGGGTCGCCACCCGGCGGCGGCCGTCGCCGAGCTCCTGCACGAGAGCGACCTCGTGGTCGTATTCATCCGCGATGTCACCGATGAGCTCCTCAATGAGATCTTCGAGCGTCACCAGCCCGGCGATCCCGCCGTACTCGTCGACGACCATCGCGAGATGGTTCTTCTCGCGCTGCATCTGCCGCAGCAGCGCGTCGGCCTTCTGCGACTCCGGCACGAAGAGCGCCGGCCGGGTGAGCTCCCCCATGGTCAGCGTGTCGGCGCCGAGCGCGCTCTCGAAGCTGAGCTTGGCGACGTCCTTCAGGTAGAGCACGCCGACGACCTCGTCCGGATCGCCGTCGATGACGGGCATGCGCGAGACGCCCGTGGAGAAGAACAGCCCCATCGCCGTGCCGAGCCCCGCCGAGATGTCCACCGTGACCATGTCGGTGCGCGGCACCATGACCTCCCGCACCACGGTGTCGCTGAATTCGAAGATCGAGTGGATGAGCTCGCGGTCGTCCTCTTCGAGGACGTCGAACTCGGTCGCCTCGTCGACGATGCTCAGCAGCTGCTCCTCGCTCGTGACCGGCGCCGAACGGGCACGGGAGGGCGTGACCCGGTTGCCGAGCGCGACCAGCCCTCCGGGGATCGGGCCGAGGACCACGCGGATGCCCCGCACCAGCGGCGCCGTCAGCCGCAGCAGCAGCGTCGAGTTCGCCCTCCCGACGCTGCGCGGACTCGCACCGACCAGCACGAACGACACGCCGGTCATGATTGCCGCCGACAGGATGAGCGAGATCCACCACTCCTCGAAGATCTGCTCGAAGGCGAGCGTCACGAGCACCGCTGCCGTCGTCTCCGCGATGATCCGGCTGAAGTTGATCGCGTTGAAGTACGGCCCGGGGTCCTCCGCGATCGCCGCCAGCGACTTCTTCGCGCGTGAGGTCTCGGCGAGGTCGGCGATGTCGCCGCGCGACTGCACGGCAAGCGCCGAGTCCACTGCGGCCATCAGACCGCCGAACGCCACCAGCAGGAAGGCGACGACGAAGAACAGGGTCGCGAGCATCGGCGCCTAGCGCTGTCGGTCGTAGCGGGAGAAGCCCACGAGGATGTCGCGCTGGATGCCGAACATCTCGCGCTCCTCGGCAGGTTCGGCGTGGTCGAAGCCCAGCAGGTGGAGGATGCCGTGCGTGGTCAGCAGCAGTAGCTCGTCTATCAGCGAGTGACCGGCAGTATCGGCCTGCACCTGCGCCACCTGCGGGCACAGCACGACGTCGCCGAGCAGCCCGGCGGGCGCCGGCTCCTCCTCGGTACCGGGGCGCAACTCGTCCATCGGGAAGCTGAGCACATCGGTCGGGCCCGGCTCGTCCATCCACTGCACGTGCAGCTGTTCCATCGCCGCCTCGTCCACCAGGACGATCGCGAGCTCGGCGTCGGGGTGCACGTGCATGATGTCGAGCGCGTACCCGGCGAGGCGCTGCAGGCCGGACTCGTCCACCTCGACGGACGACTCGTTGTTGATCTCGATGCTCATCGAACGGGACCCTGTCGTTTCGGGAGGTGGTCACGGGGCGTGCCGGCTCGGCGCTCGGCGCGGTTGGCGAACTCGCGTGCCTCATCGCGCTCGTACTGCCGGGCCTGCTGTCGGGCGTCGTACTCGGTGTACGCGTCGACGATGCGGCCGACCAGGCTGTGACGCACGACGTCGTCGCTGGTCAGTCGGGAGAAGTGGATGTCGTCGATGTCCTTCAGCACGCGCGTGATCAGCCGGAGGCCGCTCGCCGCGTTGGGGAGGTCGATCTGGGTGATGTCGCCGGTGACGACCATCTTGGAGTTGAACCCCAGCCGCGTCAGGAACATCTTCATCTGCTCCGGGGTGGTGTTCTGGGCCTCGTCGAGGATGATGAACGAGTCGTTGAGCGTGCGGCCGCGCATGTAGGCGAGCGGCGCGACCTCGATGGTCCCGGCGGCCAGCAGCTTGGGAACGAGGTCGGGGTCGAGCATCTCGTTCAGCGCGTCGTAGAGCGGACGGAGGTAGGGGTCGATCTTGTCGGTCAGGGTGCCGGGCAGGTAGCCGAGCCGCTCGCCGGCCTCCACCGCCGGTCGGGTCAGGATGATCCTGCTCACCTCCTTGCGCTGGAGGGCCTGCACGGCCTTCGCCATCGCGAGGTACGTCTTGCCCGTGCCGGCGGGGCCGATGCCGAACACGATCGTGTTGTGGTCGATGGCGTCGACGTACTGACTCTGCCCGAGGGTCTTCGGCCGGATGCTCTTGCCGCGCGCGGTCAGGATGGCCTGGCTCAGCACGTCGGACGGGCTGAGGCCCAGGTCGCTGCGCATCATCCGTGCTGAACTCGCGACCTCCGCCGGGCCGATGTCTTGTCCGTTGCGCACCATCTGCAGCAGCTCCTCGATCAGCGCACGGGCCGCGGCGACCTGGGAACTGTCGCCGGTGAGGCTGATCTCGTTGCCCCGCACGTGCACGTCGACCAGCGGGTACTGGCGCTCCAGCGTGGCCAGCAGGCGGTCTTGCGGTCCGAGCAGACGGACCATCTGGATCCCGTCGACGCTCAGTCGCGCTTCGGAAGACCCCGTCGCGTCCGCGGGCGGGGTCGGCGTCGGTTCACTCGTCGCCAAGGCTTCCTTCCTCGAGCCCGCCCTCGGGCGAGCCCAGAATGTGGGCGTGGACGTGGAAGACGGTCTGTCCCGCGCCCGCTCCGGTGTTGAAGATCAGTCGGAAGTCGCCGTCCGCGTGCTCGTCGGCGAGCTGCTTGGCGGTCGCCACCAGCTCGGCGAGCAGGCCGGGGTCGCCGGCGGCGAGCTCCACGACGTCGCGGTACTGCTCGGTCTTGGGCATGACCAGCAGGTGCATCGGCGCCTTCGGTGCGATATCGCGGAACGCGATGATCCGCTCGCTGTCGAAGACGACGTCGGCCGGGATCTCGCCCGCGATGATGCGCGAGAAGATCGAACGTTCCCCTGTCTCCATGTCACCATCCTATTCGTCAGGTCGGCGGCCGTCGCGGGGCTACCAGCGACCGAGCGTCGCGCCCAGCACCGCCAGCGCCGCCGGGCCCGCCGTAGAGGTCCGCAGCACCGTGTCGCCGAGGCGCACGAGCTCGCCGCCCGCTGTGCGGAAGGCCTCCAGCTCGTGCGGGGCGATCCCGCCCTCCGGACCCACCACGAGCGCCAGCGGCCGACCGTCCTGGCGGACCGATGTCAGCCTTTCCGTCGCTCCCGGCTCCAGCACCAGCAGCCGGTGCGTCGCCCCCAGGGCAGCCACCTGCTTCGTCGATGAGAGCTCGCCGACCTGCGGGGTCCACGCCCGGATGGACTGCTTGCTCGCCTCGCGGACGATCGCCGCCCAGCGCTCGCGTCCCTTGGCGACCTTCGGGCCCTCCCACCGCGACACCGAGCGGGAGGCCGCCCACGGCACCACCGCGTCCACTCCGAGCTCAGTGGCCGCCTGCACCGCGAGCTCGTCGCGGTCGCCCTTGGCGAGCGCCTGCACGAGCGTGATCGCGGGCTCGGTGCGCGGCACGCGCTCCACGGCCTCCACGTCGATGGTCAGCTCGCTGCTCGTGGCGACCAGCACCTCCCCGGACACCACGAGGCCGCGACCGTTGCCGATCAGGACGCTCTCGCCCGGGCGCGTGCGGTTCACGGTCGACGCGTGCTTGGCCTCCGCACCCGTCAGGGTCAGGCGTGCGCCCACCTCGACGTCGGCGAGGTCTTCGCGCAGGTACAGGGAGCTCATCCGTCGCGCCGTATGGTCAGAGGTTGAGGAACCGATCGCGGAGCTTCGCGAACAGACCCTGCTGGAACCGCGCGAGCGAGGGCTCGGGGGCGCGATGGGTCGCCGCGAACTTCTTGATCAGGTCCTTCTCCTTATGGTCGAGCTTGGTGGGCGTGACCACCTGGATGCCGACCCGCAGATCGCCGCGGCCGCTGCCGCGCAGGTGCGTGATCCCCCGGTCTTTCACCGAGACGATGTCCGCGCTCTGCGTGCCGGGCTTCAGTTCGAGGCGGATGTCGCCGTCGAGCGCCTTCAGGGTCGCCGTGGTGCCGAGGATGGCGTCCGTCATCGACACCTCCAACGTGCACAGCAGATCGTCGCCGTCGCGGCTGAACACCTCGTGGTGCTTCACCTTGATCTCGAGGTAGAGGTCGCCGTTCGGGCCGCCCGCGGGGCCGGCCTCGCCGGAGCCCGGCATCTGCAACCGCAGGCCGGTGTCGACACCGGCCGGGATGTCGACGGGGACCGTGCGGCGGGCGCGCACGCGGCCCTGACCCTGGCAGGTCACGCACGGCGTGGCGATGACCGTTCCGTAGCCGCGGCAGCTTCCGCAGGGGCTGGAGGTCATTACGTTGCCGAGCAGCGAACGCACCGAGCGCTGGATGCTGCCCGTGCCGTGGCAGATGTCGCAGGTCACCGGCGCGGTGCCGGGCTGGCAGCACGATCCGTTGCAGGTCTCGCAGACCACGGCGGTGTCGACCTCCAACTCGCGGTGCGTGCCGAAGACGACCTCGTCGAGGTCGACCTCCACGCGCAGCAGGGCGTCCTGGCCGCGCTCTCGCCGCGACCGTGGGCCGCGCGTCGCGCCACCGCCCCCGCCGAAGAACGTCTCGAAGATGTCGCCGAAGCCCGCGAAGTCGCCAGGGCCTCCGCCGCCGAAGCCCGTGGAACCGCCCAGGTCGTACTGCTGACGCTGCTGCGGGTCGCTCAGCACGTCGTACGCGTGCGTGACGAGCTTGAAGCGCTCCTGCGCCTCGCTGCTCGGGTTGACGTCGGGGTGCAGCTCGCGCGCGAGCCGGCGGTACGCCTTCTTGATCTCGTCAGGGCTGGCGTTGCGGTCAACGCCGAGTACTTCGTAGTGGTCGGCCACGTAAGGCTTTTCTTTCTGTTCGTTGCGTCGGAGTTCTGTGTCGGCTCCGGCTGGCGGTCGGTCAGTCGCCGAGGAGGCGGGAGAGGTAACGGGCCACGGCGCGAACCGCGGCCATGTTGCCCGAGTAGTCCATTCGGAGCGGGCCGAGGAGGCCGAGCCGTGCCAAGTCGGAACCCGAATTGTAGGTGCTCGACATGACCGAGGTCTCCGTGAGCCCCTCGACCGGGTTCTCACGCCCGATGCTCACCGCGACGCCGTGCTGGTCGAGCGCCATCTCGTCGAAGAGCCGCAGCAGGACCACCTGCTCCTCGATCGCCTCAAGCACCGGGGTGATGGAGCCGGGGAAGTCGGTCTCGGTGCGGGCCAGGTTCGCAGCGCCCGCCATCACCAGCTTGTCCTGCCGATTGACGGCGATCTGGTCGAGCAGCGCACCCGCGACCGGGGAGACCAGCGCACGCGTGCGATCGGTCAGATGGTCCGGAAGCTGCCGCAGGCGGGAGGCGGCGTCGGCCATCGACAGGCCCGCCGCCGCACCGTTGATCGCACCGCGGACCTCGGCGATCTCGGTGTCGTCGAGCGCCTCCGGCAGCTCGATCACGCGCTGCTCCACCGCACCGGAGTCGGTGATGAGCACGCTCAGGAGCCGGTGGGGCGCGAGCGCCACCAGTTCGATGTGCCGGATCTTCGAACGGGCGACCGACGGAAACTGCACGAGCGCGACCTGGTTCGTGAGGTGCGACAGCAGCCGCACCGTGCGCGACAGCACGTCGTCCACGTCGACGGACTGGCCGAGGAACGTCTCGATCGCCGTGCGTTGCGCCGCGGACAGCGGACGCGCCTCCGCGAGATGATCGACGAACAGCCGGTAGCCCTTGTCGGTGGGGACCCTGCCGGAGGAGGTGTGCGGTGCGGCGATCAGCTGCTCCTCCTCCAAGAGCGCCATGTCGTTGCGGATCGTCGCGGCGGAAACGCCGAACGAGTGCCGCTCCACGATGCTCTTGGAGCCGACGGGCTCACGCGAGGCGACGTAGTCCTGCACGATGACACGGAGCACTTCGAGACTGCGTTCCGAGACCATGCGAACCGCCTCCTGTCGTCGCGGGGGCACCCGCGGATCGGGCACCGGATCGAGCACGGTGAAGACACCGAGCGAGCTGGCACTCGGAGAACCTGAGTGCTAATCATATCGCGTCCCCGCCATAGAACGGGCAACGCGCGACACCGATGATTTACCGTGCACTCCCGCAGTTGTACGGTATGCGCACCGGCTCGGATAGGCCCGCAGCCGCCCACGAAAGGGTTTCCTGATGACAGAGCCGACCCAGCCCCCGCCCGACGGCGACAGCGGCCTCCCTCCCCAGCAGCCGTACGGCACACCGGCCGGTCAGCCCGCCGGCCAGCCGACCGGTCAACCCGCGGGCGCCGTCCCGCCCCAGCAGGCCTATGCGCCCGGCCCGGCCGCTCCCCTCGACCCCGCGCAGGACAAGCAGTGGGCGTCGTTCGCCCACCTCGGCGGGATCCTCTGGTTCCTGCCCTCCCTGATTATCTGGCTCGTCTTCAAAGACAGAGGAGCCCTCATTGACCGGGAGTCCAAAGAGGCCCTCAACTGGCAGATCACGTGGATCATCGCCTGGGTCGCATCGCAGATCATCGGCCTGATCCTCGCGTTCACCGGCATCGGCTTCCTGCTGTTCAGCCTCCTCATCCCGTGGGCCCTGTACATCGTGAACCTGGTGTTCTCGATCCTCGGCTTCGTGCGGGTGAACAGCGGAGGCAGTTACCGGTACCCGGTCAACTTCCGCTTCATCAAATAGACGACCCGTTTCGGCCGATGGGTATCGGCTGCTTCTCAGGATCGGCTTCGGCCCCCTAGGCTGAGACGCGTCATTCACCCATCCCGGAGGAGAGAAGACCATGTCTGCAACACCCCCACCCCCACCCCCACCCCCACCCCCACCCCCACCCCCGCCGCCGCCCCAGCAGCCGTACGGAGGTCAGGCGCAGTCGCTGAGCCCGGCCGACGAGAAGCTGTGGGCGACCCTGATCCACATCGGCGGCATCCTGTTCAACTGGATCCCGGCCCTGATCGGCTACCTGGTGCTGAAGGACCGCGGCCCGTTCATCCGCTCGCACACGGCGACGGCGCTGAATTTCCAGATCACGCTGTTCATCGCCTACGTGGTCGGCTGGATCCTCAGCATCGTCGGCATCGGGCTGATCATCCTGCTCGCGGTCTGGGTGCTGAACATCGTGTTCAGCATCATCGCGGCCATCAAGGCGAACCAAGGGCAGTTCTACACCTACCCGATCGCCATCAAGTTCGTGAGCTGAGACCAGCTCCTATTCACTCCTCCGCGAGCAGCCGTCGCACGACGGCGTCCGCCAGCAGCCGCCCTCGCAGCGTCAGCACCACCGAGCCGGCGAGGGCGGCTTTCGCGTCCACCAGCCCGTCGGCGATCAGCCCCGCGACCGCGCGACGACCGGGAGCCTCCAAGTCGTCGGTGCCCACGCCCTGGCGGATACGGGTGAGCAGCAGCACACGCTCGACGCGCTGCGTCTCCCGGTCGAGGGTCTCCCGGCCGGCCGCGGGCGACTCCCCCGCCAGCACGCGTTGCGCGTAGGCCGCGGGATGCTTCACGTTCCACCAGCGCACACCGCCCACATGGCTGTGCGCGCCGGGGCCGACTCCCCACCAGTCGTGACCGAGCCAGTACGCCAGGTTGTGGCGCGACCGGTGCGCGTCGTCGGTCGCCCAGTTGCTGACCTCATACCAGCCGTAGCCCGCGGCGGCGAGCCGCGCCTCGGCCAGCTCGTACATGTCGGCCTCCAGGTCGTCGTCCGGCTCCTGCACGGCGCCCGAACGGATCTGGCGAGCGAGCTTCGTGCCCGGCTCGACGATGAGGGCGTAGGCGGAGACATGGTCGGGCTCGCACGCCAGTGCGGCGTCGAGCGAGCGCGACCAGTCGTCGAGCGTCTCGCCCGGCGTGCCGTAGATCAGATCGAGGCTCACCTGGAGGCCGGCCTCCCGCGCCCAGCGCACGACGAGCGGGATCCGCTCGGGGTCGTGCGTGCGCTCCAGCGTCGCGAGCACGCTCGGCACGGCGGACTGCATCCCGAACGACACGCGCGTGAACCCGGCCTCGGCCAGCCGACGCAGGTCGTCGGCGACGACCGAGTCGGGGTTGGCCTCCGTCGTCACCTCGGCGCCGGCCGCGATGCCCCACGCGTCGCGCACGCCGCCGAGCATCGACCCCAGGTCGTCCGGCGGGAGCAGGGTCGGCGTGCCGCCACCGAAGAAGACGGTCGACACCTCCCGTGCCGGGACGCCGCTGCGCTCGAGGGCCTCTGCGGCGAACGCGACCTCGCGGACCGCGTGGCCGGCGTACTCCGACTGCGCGACACCGCGCAGTTCGGTGGCGGTGTAGGTGTTGAAGTCGCAGTAGCCGCAGCGCACCCGGCAGAACGGCACGTGCAGGTACACCCCGAAGTCGCGCTCGTCGGCGCCGATGGCCGCGCTGGCGGGAAGGACGCCGTCGGCGGGCGCCGGGTCGCCCAGCGGGAGGGCTCCGGGCATCAGGCCGACCGCGCAGGCAGCAGCGAGCGCAGGTACCGTTTGGTGAACGCGTTCTGCGTGGCACGCAGCACCGGGTACCCCAGTCGGTAGAAGCTGTTGGCGGGACGGGAGAACGCGCGCACGACGAACCAGACGGTCCCGTCGTCGCGCAGCTCGACGAGGAATGCCTCCTCGCCGCTCTCCGGGTGTCCCTTGAGCGTGCCGTACGCGAAGCCCCGACGGTGCGGCTCGTCGACGACGTAGACGACCCGGCACGGCGCCGACACCCGGAACGGCCCGAACGGGACCTTCAGCACGGCGGTCATCCCGTTGCGGATGAACGGGGTTCCGTCGTCGGCGAACACGTCCTCCTCGACCCGGTGCTCGCGCATCCCGCGCGGCGTGCCGTCGTCGTCGAACTCGATGCCCTCGTACTGGACGCCGGTGCCCTCCTCGATCTGGGTGACGCGGATGCCGCTGGCGCGCTGCACGCCCCAGCTCATCAGAGCGGCCGTCGCGGTCTCGAATCGCTCCTCGCCGCTGCCCAGCCGCACCGTGCGCTCCAACGGCCGGTAGCCCGTCGGCGGGTAGTACAGCAGGTCGGCGGCCTGCGTGCCGCCGACGGACCCGTACGTGACGGGCTGGTCGGTGAAGCTGTTGCGGCGCATGAAACTATCCTCCGTCAATCGGCCGCGGAGCGCGAACCGGGCCTCACCCCGCCGCCGAGCCCGCCCACCCCCGCCACCGAGACGTGAGTCGTTGCGGGAATACACGGCCGGATTGCCGCAACGAGTCACGTTTCGGCGGTTACTTCTTGTCCTTTTTTTCCGTGTCGCCGGAGAGCGCCGCGATGAAGGCCTCCTGGGGGACCTCGACGCGGCCGACCATCTTCATGCGCTTCTTGCCCTCTTTCTGCTTCTCGAGGAGCTTGCGCTTGCGGGTGATGTCGCCGCCATAGCACTTGGCCAGGACGTCCTTGCGCATTGCGCGGATGTTCTCGCGCGCAATGATGCGGGCTCCGATCGCGGCCTGGATGGGGACCTCGAACTGCTGGCGCGGAATGAGCTCGCGCAGACGGCCGGCCATCATGGTGCCGTAGGCGTAGGCCTTGTCGCGGTGCACGATCGCGCTGAACGCGTCGACCGTCTCGCCCTGCAGCAGGATGTCGACCTTCACCAGGTCGGCCTCCTGCTCGCCGAACGGCTCGTAGTCGAGGGAGGCGTAGCCCGCGGTTCGGCTCTTCAAGTGATCGAAGAAGTCGAAGACGATCTCGCCGAGCGGCATCGTGTAGCGGATCTCGACGCGGTCTTCGCCCAGGTACTCCATGCCGAGCAGCGTGCCGCGGCGACCCTGGCAGAGCTCCATGATCACGCCGACGTAGTCCTTCGGGGCGAGGATGGCCGCTTTGACGATCGGCTCCTCGACCTTGTCGACCTTGCCGCTGGGGAACTCGCTCGGGTTGGTGACCGTGACAACCTTCTTGTCCTCCGTCGTGACCTCGTAGATCACGCTCGGGGCCGTGGTGATCAAGTCGAGGCCGAACTCGCGCGAGAGCCGCTCGGTGATGATCTCCAGGTGCAGGAGGCCGAGGAAGCCGCAGCGGAAGCCGAAGCCCAGCGCCACGGACGTCTCGGGCTCATAGACGAGCGCGGCGTCGGAGAGCTTGAGCTTGTCGAGGGCCTCGCGCAGCTCGGGGTAGTCGCTGCCGTCGATCGGGTACAGGCCGGAGAACACCATCGGCTTCGGCTCGGTGTAGCCGGCGAGGGCTTTCGTGGCCGACTTGGCCGCAGTGGTCACGGTATCGCCGACCTTCGACTGGCGCACGTCCTTCACGCCGGTGATCAGGTAGCCGACCTCGCCGACGCCCAGACCCTTCGACGGGGTCGGCTCCGGCGCGGAGACGCCGATCTCGAGGATCTCGTGGGTGGCCCTCGTCGACATCATCTGGATGCGCTCGCGCGGGCCCAGCTTGCCGTCCACCATGCGCACGTACGTCACCACGCCGCGGTAGCTGTCGTACACCGAGTCGAAGATCATCGCCCGCGCGGGGGCGTCGGCGACGCCGACCGGAGCGGGGATCTCCTGCACGACCCGGTCGAGCAGCGCCTCCACCCCCATACCGGTCTTGCCGGAGACCCGCAGCACGTCCTCCGGGCGCCCGCCGATGAGGCTGGCGAGCTCCTGCGCGTACTTGTCGGGGTCGGCCGCCGGGAGGTCGATCTTGTTGAGCACGGGGATGATCGTGAGGTCGTTCTCCAGCGCCAGATAGAGGTTCGCGAGCGTCTGGGCCTCGATGCCCTGCGCGGCGTCGACGAGCAGGATCGCGCCCTCGCACGCGGCCAGCGAGCGCGACACCTCGTACGTGAAGTCGACGTGCCCCGGCGTGTCGATCATGTTGAGTGCGAAGGTCTCGCCGTCGAGCTGCCACGGCATCCGGACGGCCTGGCTCTTGATCGTGATGCCGCGCTCGCGCTCGATGTCCATGCGGTCGAGATACTGCGCCCGCATGTCGCGGTCGGAGACCACCCCGGTGATCTGCAGCATCCGGTCGGCCAGCGTCGACTTGCCGTGGTCGATGTGCGCGATGATGCAGAAGTTGCGGATGGAGGCCGGGTCGGTCGCGGCGGGCTCGAGGGGCTTCAGGGCTCGTGGTGACATTGTGGCCTCATTCTCCCACGAACGCCCCCGCCGCCCCGAACACGCGAGTACGTCCGAATTCAGCGCGAAACCGTCGAGTACGCGGAAGATCTGTGCACTCGACGGTTCGCTGCGGGGCCGTTAGGCGAAGCGCTCGCCGCGCTCCACGACGTGGCCGGCGCCGTCCTCCCAGCGGTAGACCTCCGCGCCCTCGATGAACACATGCTCGGCGCGGGAGTTGACGTCCAGAGGGTCGCCGGTCCAGACCACGATGTCGCCGTCGCGTCCGGGCTCGAGCGCGCCGACGCGGTCGTCGAGCCCGAGGAAGGCGGCCGGGTTCACCGTGAGCGCCTCCAGCGCCGTCTCGCGCGGGAGGCCCTCCTTCACCGCGAGCGACGCCTGGTGCACCAGGAAGTTGATCGGGACGACCGGGTGGTCTGTCGTGATGGCGACCCGGACGCCCGCCGCGGCGATCAGCGCGAGGTTGCCGATGGCGCGGTCGCGCAGCTCCACTTTGGAGCGCGAGGTGAACATCGGGCCGAAGATGACCGGGATGTCGCGCTCGGCGAGCACATCGGCGATCTTGTGCGCCTCCGTTCCGTGATTGACGACGAGCTTGTAGCCGAACTCGTCGGCCAGGCGGATCGCCGTCGCGATGTCGTCGTGGCGGTGCGTGTGCTGGTCCCAGACCAGCTCGCCGGCGAGCACGCGGGCCAGGGTCTCCCGGGTCAGGTCGCGGGCGAACGCCTTGCCGTCGCGCTCCGCCTCCGCCCGCGCTACGGCATAGTTCTGGGCGTCGACGAACGCCTCGCGGATGACCATGGCGACCCCGAGGCGCGTGCTCGGCGTCTGCTCCTTGCCGCCGTGGACGCGCTTCGGATTCTCGCCGAGCGCCGACTTCACGCTCACGGCCTCCTTGATCACCTGCTCGTCGATCGTGCGGCCGCCCCAGCTCTTGATCGCGACGGTCTGGCCGCCGATCGGGTTGCCGGATCCGGGCTTGACCACGACCGCGGTGACGCCGCCGGCGAGGGCGTCCCGGAAGCCTTCGTCGTCGATGTTGATCGCGTCGATGGCGCGCACGGCCGCCGTGTTCGGCGTGGTCATCTCGTTGGTGTCGTCACCGGCCGGGCCGTTCGCCTCCTCGTGAATGCCGACGTGGCCATGGGCCTCCACGAACCCCGGGAGCACCCACTTGCCGCTCGCGTCGACGATGCGGACGCCGGACGGCACGGTGACCGCGGACGATGGGCCGACCGCGGTGATCCGACCGTCCTCGACGACCACCGTGCCTTTCTCGATCGGGTCTCCGGCGACGGGGACGACGTAGGCGTTGACGATGGCGATGCTCGATGCGGTCATGGTGCCGAGCCTACGCTCGGCGGGAATGCGCACGCCGGTCCGGCGTTGAGTGGAGGTATGAGCATTCTCCTGACCGGCGCGACCGGCTACATCGGATCCTCCGTCCTCCCCCGCCTCCTGGACGAGGGGACGTTGTGACCGCGCTGGTGCGCGACGAGCCGAAGGCGCAGATCGTGCGCGACGCCGGCGCGTCCGCCGTGGTGGGCGACGCCACGGACAGCGCCCTCGTCACCCGGCTCGCGCGAGAGAGCGACGGGGTCATCCACCTCGCCTCAGCCCGCGACGTGGATTCGGTGTTCGTCGCGGCCGCGCTCGACGGTCTCTCCGGCAGCGGCAAGCCGTTCGTGCACACGGGTGGCGTCTGGACGTACGGCTCGAACTCCGACATCACCGAGGACTCCCCCGCCGCGCCTCCCGCACTGACGGCCTGGCGTGCGGCGAACGAGGCCGTCGTCCTCGGTGCGCAGGGAGTGCGCGGCTCGGTCGTGGTGCCGTCGATCGTCTACGGCCACGGCAAGGGCCTGGCCCGGCTGATCGTGGACGCGCCGCGCGGATCGGGCGTCGCTCCGGCGCTGAAGCTCATCGGCGACGGCTCGCAGCACTGGGCGACCGTGCACGTCGACGATGTCGCAGCGCTCTACATGCTGGCGCTCGAGAACGGTGAGGCCGGCGAGGTCTACATCGCGGCTGGAGGCAACAACCCGACCGTCCGGGAGCTCGCGGCGCGTGCAGTCGACGCGGCGGGCGGCGTGGAGGCCGAGACTGTCGCGCAGACCGAGGAACGGCTCGGTTCCGGCCTCGCGGAGGCGCTGCTGCTCGACCAGCGAGCCCGTGGAGTCAAGGCCCGCATCGACCTGGGCTGGGAGCCGAACGGCCCGACGCTCGCGGACGAGATCGCGACGGGAAGCTACGCGCCGCAGCCGGCGCGGAACTGACGACGCGTCTCGGCGCGCTGCCCCAGCGCTCCGGAGCTCGCCGTTTTGGCGAGGAGGCCGCCCGCTGCTAAAGTTGTTTGTTGGCTTGCGTGTGGGTGTAACCGCACGAACGCCGCGAGGCGCCCTCTCTCGCTGAGCGGCACATCCGATACTCACTTCTAACGAAAGTAACCATTCGTGGCAAACATCAAGTCGCAGATCAAGCGCAACAAGACCAACACGAAGGCGCAGGAGCGCAACAAGGCGGTCAAGAGCCAGCTGAAGACGGCCATCCGCGCCACGCGCGAGGCCGTCGTCGCCGGCGACAAGGAGAAGGCGACCGCGGCGCTGCGTGTCGCCGCCAAGCGGATCGACAAGGCTGCCAGCAAGGGCGTCATCCACAAGAACCAGGCGGCGAACCGCAAGTCGGCCATCGCCAAGCAGGTCGCCGCGCTCTAAGCAGCGACCACCCGCGGGACCTGTCCCGCGCCGCGACGAGCCCCCGCCCCGTGAACCACGGGAGCGGGGGCTCGCTGCATCTGCGGGAGGCTGGTGCGCGCCTCTGCCTGCAGCCGCCGAGGGGCACGTCGTTGTCGCTTCCGAACGCGCTGCAAGCGACAACGACGTGTCCCTCGGCTTCTCGCGCGGCCGAGCGCGTCGCTCGAGCGAGCTCAGGCGCGGCCGAGCGCGCTGACGATGCGGATCATGCGCTCGAGCGCGAACACGGGGTCGCGTCCGCCGCCTTTCACGTTGGCATCGGTCTCGGCGAGCACCTCGATGCAGCGGCCGAGCCCGTCTTCCGTCCAGCCGGCGAGATCGCGGCGGGCGCGGTCGACCTGCCAGGGCGCCAGTCCGAACTGCTGGGCGAGCTGACCGGAACCGCCTCGGGCGCCCGAGAGCTTGGCCATCGTGCGGATCTTGCTGGCGAACGCCGCCACCATCGGCACCGGGTCGGCGCCGGAGGCGAGCGCGTGGCGCATCGTCACCAGGGCTTCGCCGTAGCGACCGGCGATGGCCGCGTCGGCGACCTGGAACGCGTTCGTCTCGACCCGGCCTCCGTAGTACTTGTCGACGGTGCTCTCGGTGATCTGCTCTGCGGAGTCGGAGAGCAACTGCTGACAGGCCGCGGCGAGCTCGGCGAGGTCGTCTGTGAACGCGGACGTGAGCGATCGAAGCGCGCCGGGCGTGATCCGACGCCCCGCGGCCGCGAACTCCGCCTGCGCAAAATCGTACTTCTCGCTGTCCTTCTTGAGCTCCGCGCAGATGACCTCGATGCCGCCTCCTGCGCCCGCACGGATCGCGTCGAGCAGTTTCTTGCCGCGGACCCCGCCCGCGTGCCGCAGCACCACGACGGCGCCGTCAGCCGGAGCGGCGAGGTAGTTAAGCATGTCGGCTACGAAGCCGTCTCCGGTCTTCTCGACCGCGTCGACGCGGATGAGACGCGGCTCGCCGAACAGGGAGGGGCTCGCGAGTGTGAGCAGCTCGCCTGACGCGTAGTCCGCCGCGGACATGTCGCTGATCTCGAGGCTCGGGTCTTGCTGCTTGAGGAGGTCGCGCAGCAACCGCGTGGAGCGGTCGGCGAGGAAGCCCTCTGGTCCTGACACCAGAACGACCGGAGCCGGTCGGATCTGGTTCCAGGACAGCTGAGGTATCGCGCTCTTGGCAGTGGTCGCGCCGGCGCGCCCGCGTGAGGCGCCCCTGCTGTTGCTTCGTGTCGCCACGTTCCTCCTCGTCCGTATCCAGGATAGGGGCGACCCCCGGCACTCTCGGCCCCGGCGCCCTCGGCCTCCGGACGCTCGACCCACAACCCCGGGCCGGCCTCGCTCGACGACACCAGCAGCGTTCCCGAGCGGTCGGTGCGCGCCGCCGCCGTGCCCGCCTCCTGCAGCAGCGACAGCGCCCGCTTGGTCGGGTGTCCGTACCGGTTGTCGTCGCCGACGGAGACCAGCCCGAGCCGTGCGCTCAGGTCTCGGTAGAGCTGCTCGCTCTGGTCCGCGGAACCGTGATGTGCGACCTTGACGACATCGACCGGGCCGATCGTGCCCGACGCGCGAAGCGCATCCTGCTCCGCCTCTCCGAGGTCGCCGAGGAAGAGCGCACTGAGCGCATGACCCTCCGTGCGCACGACCAGGCTGCCGGCGTTCCCGCTCAGCTGCGACCCGCCCGGTTCGGCTGCGGGAGGCCAGACGATCCGCCACGACATGCCCCCGAGCCCTCCCGACATCCCCGCCCGACCTGCTTCGACGCTCATCCCCGCTGTACTCAGCCGTTGCAGGAGCGCCCGGTCGGCCGGGCGGTCCGGCTCGCCGACGATCACGTGATCGGTACGTCCGAGCACAGCGTCCACGCCGCCCGCGTGGTCGGCGTCGAAGTGCGTGAGCAGCACCCAGTCGAGGCGGTCGATCCCGAGGGAGTCCAGACAGTCTGCGAGCGGCTGCGGGCGTCGTCCCACATCGATGAGAGCGCTGCGATCGCCGTCACGCAACACGAGCGCGTCGCCCTGACCCACGTCGCACGCCGCGATGAGCCAGTCTCCTGGGCGGCTCAGCGCGAGTCCGAGCTCCCTGCCGCCGAGCGAGCCTGCGTAGACGGTGGCTCCACCGACGAGCGCGATCGTCGCCGACGAGGCGATCGCCCGCGGCAGCCTCCGCCGCGACGCCACGAGCGCGACCGCGACGAGCACGAGCGCGCACAGGCCGACACCGAGAATCCCGTCCGGCCACGGCAGAGCCGCGCCGGGGAGGCCGGCCGCGAACCGGGCGACCTGGGAGATCCAGGCCGAGGGCAACCACGCGATCCAGACCATGAGCTGCCCGACCCCGGGCGCCCACGGCAGGAGGAGGCAGGCCAGGCAGCCGAGGACCGTGGCGACCGGCGCGGCCGGCTCCGCGATGAGGTTCGCGGGAACACCGAAGAGGGGGAGCGTCGGCGTCAGCAGGATGAGAACAGGCTGACACGCGAGCTGCGCCGACAACGGCACTGCGAGGGCCAGGGCGATCCCGCGTGGAAGCAACCGCGTGAGGCCGGCCGTCAGCGGTCGGGCGAGCAGCAGCAGCCCGGCGGTCGCGAGGGCTGAGAGCGCGAAGCCGTAATCACGGGCGAGCCAGGGATCGTGAACGAGCAGCACGATCACCGCGAGAGCGAGCGCGGGGAGGCCGTCCGCGATCCTGCCGCGCGCGAGTCCGAGGAGGACGACCGTCGCCATCGCCGCGGCGCGCAGCACGCTGGCACCCGGACCGACGAGCGCGACGAACGCCGCGAGGGCAGCGGCAGCGGCCACGATGCGGGTGCGGCGCCCGAGGCCGACGCCGCGCGCGAGCAGGAACACGAGACCGGTGACGAGCGCGCAGTTCGCTCCGGATACCGCGGTCAAATGACTCAGGGCGGAGGTCTTCATCGCGTCGTCGAGGTCGGCGGTGACGGCCGTTTCGTCGCCGATCGCGAGGCCCGGCAGCAAGTCGCCGCCGTCGCCCGGTGTAGTGGCCGCGGCGCGCGCGAAGGCGTCTCGTACGGGCGCCGCCCAGGCCAGCCAGACCGGCGGCCGGTCGCGCACGGCAGGAGCGGCCGAGGCGCGAAGGGTGAAGGTGGTCGCCTCGCCCGGCTCGTTCGGTCGCACGGACACGCCGGCCGTGATGACCGAGCCGAGCGCGTAGGCACGCACGGAGCGTGCGTCGCCGGGCACGATCAGGGAGACCGGCACCCCGCCGGCCGCGACGTTTCGATCGCCGGGAGCCGACGAGGGCGGCCGATCGCCCTCGGCATCGACCTCCACGGTGGTGCCGCGCAGACGCCAGTGCTCGACCCCGTCGAATCCGGAGGCGGATCGGCGCGGAGCGCTCTCGACCCGGACCGCGACCTCCACGTGACGCTGGTCAGCGGCTGCGGCCGCGGCCGCGGCCGCGAGCACGGTGTCGGTTCGCTGTGGCGCCTGCGTGCCGATCACCGTCGCACCGAGCGCGGATGCCGCGACTGCGACGGCGATCGTCGCGAGACCCCGAACCGACGAGCGTCTCGACTCCCGCGCTGGCGACCGTCGGCCAGCGCACACGGCAGTGGCCAGAGCCACCGCAGCCAGCACCCACGCGCACACCGCGACGACCGGCATAGCCGCGCTCGCTCCGACCCCGAGACCGCAGCAGAGCCACAGCGCGGCGGCAGGGATGACCAGACGGACGTCGGGCATCAGACCGTCACCCGGTCTTTGAGCGCCTCGAAGATCTTCTCGCCGACGCCCGTCACATTGCGCAGGTCGGTCACCGCGGCGAACCGTCCGTTCGCCTCGCGCCACTCGATGATGCGCTGCGCGAGCGCCGGGCCGATCCGCGGCAGGGTCTCGAGCTGCGCGGTCGTCGCGCGGTTGAGGTCGACCAGGCCGCCGCCCGTTCCTTCCGCGGCGGCCTCCGGCACGCCGTCGGTCGGGAGCGGCGACTCCCCGACGACCGGCACACGGAGCTGCTCCCCGTCTTGCACGGGCCGTGCGAGATTGACGCCCGCGTGGTCCGCTGTCTCGGTGAAACCTCCCGCGGCCTCGATCGCATCGACAACGCGTGAGCCTGAGGGGACGCGGATCAGTCCCGGCCGATTGACCGCCCCCGAGACGTGCACATAGAGCTCGTCCCCCGCCGCCGCCTGCGGGGCACCGGACGACGCGGCGGGCGCCGAAGGCGAAGACGACGTCGGCGCCGCCGCCGCGGACTGAAGCGGCACCTTCCGTCCACCGGTCATCCCCGACACCAGTGCGGCGATGACGAACGCGCCGATGAGCAGCACGGTCGCCGCTCCGACGCCGACCCTCAGACGGCGCGACGGCGCCCGTTCCGTCTCGCCCGCTCGATGTCGCATCCCTCCACGCTAGGGACGGACGCCCCCTCGACCTCCGCGTACGCCGGATCCGTGGAGAACACGAACGGCGGCCCTCCTGTGGAGGACCGCCGTTCGGCAACGCGACAGCCGCGACGCGGGTACAGACTCAGCCGCGCGTGGCGATGTTCACCAGTCGTGGGGCACGCACGATCACGTTGACGATCTCGCGGTCACCGACCGACCGGGCCACAGCCTCCGAGCTGCGGGCCAGAGCCTCCAGCTCGTCCGTGGAGATCTTCGGCGAGACCTCCAGCCGGTCACGGACTTTGCCATCGACCTGGAACACAGCCGTCACAGCCTCCTCGATGAGCAGGATCGGGTCGGCCTTGCGCCACGGCACCAGGGCCACAGACGGCTCGTAACCCAGCTTCTGCCACATGTCTTCGGCTGTGTACGGCGCGAACAGGTTCAGCGCCATAGCCGTGACCTCCGCGGCCTCGCGCACGGCCGCATCCCCGGCTCCGGGCGCTCCGTCGATGGCCTTGCGGGTCGCGTTCACCAGCTCCATCAGGCGCGCGACGACGACGTTGAACTTGAACGCCTCGACCAGACCGGGCGCGTCGGCCAGGAACCGGTGCGTGACACGGCGCAGGGCCGGGTCGCCGGTCTTCCAGACCACGTCGGGCGAGCTCGTGACGTCGTGCGCGACGCGCCAGGCGCGCGCCAGGAACTTCGCGCTTCCCGCCGGCGACACATCGGCCCAGTCGATGTCGTCCTCCGGCGGGCCGGCGAACGACATGGTCAGGCGCACCGCGTCGACGCCGTGCTCGTCCAGCTGCTCGGACAGCTTCACCAGATTGCCGCGCGACTTGCTCATGGCGGAGCCGTCCATCTGGACCATGCCCTGGTTGAGCAGCGCCGTGAAGGGCTCCGTGAAGCTGATCGAGCCCAGGTCGAACAGCACCTTGGTGATGAAGCGCGCGTACAGCAGGTGCAGGATCGCGTGCGTCACGCCGCCGATGTACTGGTCGACCGGCGCCCACTTCTCGGCCTCCTTGGGGTCGAACGCCTGCGTGGGGTCGTTCGGGTTCAGGAAGCGCAGGAAGTACCACGAGCTGTCGACGAACGTGTCCATCGTGTCGGTGTCGCGCTCGGCCGGGCCGCCGCAGTTCGGGCAGGCGACGTTGACCCAGTCGGACGCGCCGCCCAGCGGACTGGTGCCCTTCGGCCGCAGGTCCAGGCCCTCCGCCGGAGGCAGCAGTACGGGCAGCTCGGACTCGGGCACCGGCACCTCGCCGCACTGCTCGCAGTGGATGATCGGGATCGGCGTGCCCCAGTACCGCTGGCGCGAGATCAGCCAGTCGCGGAGGCGGTAGTTCTTCGCCGGCGCGCCCAGGCCGGAGCCCTGCAACGCCTCGGTGACACGACGGATGGCGTTCGACTTGCTCAGGCCGTCGAACGGACCCGAGTTGATCAGTCGGCCCTCGCCCGTCAGCGCGACGCCGGTCTCGGACGGGTTCTCCAGCGGAGCGTCCTCCGGCAGGATCGGCTCGCCCGTGACCGGGTCGGTGTGGATGATCGGGATGGCGCCCGTGACCGGCTGCGTGGTGTCGACGACGATGCGCACCGGCAGGTCGAAGGCGCGCGCGAAGTCCAGATCGCGCTGGTCGTGGGCGGGCACCGCCATGATCGCGCCGTGGCCGTAGTCGCTCAGCACGTAGTCGGCGGCCCAGATCGGAATGCGCTCGCCCGTCAGCGCGTTGACCGCGTGCCGCTCCAGGAAGACTCCGGTCTTCTCGCGGTCGGTGCTCAGCCGGTCCATCTCGGTCGTGCCGCGCACGGCCTCCAGGTACTGGTCGAAGCGCGGCCGGACCTCCGGGCGGACGTCGGCCACCAGCTCGGCAGCCAGGTCGGAGTCGGGCGCGACCACCATGAAGGTCGCGCCGTACAGCGTGTCGGGTCGCGTCGTGTAGACGGTGACCGGCTCGTCGCGACCGTCGATGGTGAACTGCACGTCGGCGCCGGTGGAACGGCCGATCCAGTTGCGCTGCATCGACAGCACCTTGGACGGCCAGGCGCCCTCCAGCTGGTTCAGGTCATCCAGCAGGCGGTCGGCGTAGTCGGTGATCCGGAAGTACCACTGGGTCAGCTTCTTCTTGGTGACCAGGTTGTCGCAGCGCTCGCAGCGGCCGTTCACGACCTGCTCGTTCGCCAGTACGGTCTGGTCGAAGGGGCACCAGTTGACCTGGGAGGCCTTGCGGTAGGCCAGGCCCTTCTCGTGCAGCTGAAGGAACAGCCACTGGTTCCAGCGGTAGTAGCCAGGGTCGCTCGTCTGCAGCACGCGATCCCAGTCGAAGCTCGGCGCATAACGACGCATCGAGGACTTCTGCTGCGCGATATTGTCGTTGGTCCACCCGGCCGGGTCGAGACCACGCTTGATCGCGGCGTTCTCGGCGGGCAGCCCGAACGAGTCCCAGCCGATGGGGTGCAGCACGTTGAAGCCCTGGTGACGCCAGTAGCGGGCGATCACATCGCCCAGAGCGTACGCCTCCGCGTGGCCCATGTGCAGGTCGCCGGAGGGGTACGGGAACATGTCGAGCACGTACTTGCGCGGCCGCTTGTCGCCGGGGTCGGCCGTGGAGAACGGCTTCAGCTCGTCCCAGATCGGAAGCCACTTGTTCTGGATCTCGGCGAAGTCGTAGTGCGCTCCGGCCTCTCGGACCGGTGTTGTCGCTGAATCGTGCTCGTGTGCCACTGGACTCTCTCTCGGATGTCGCCGCGGCCGGACCGGCCTCGCGGCGAGAAGACGTCGGGCGCGCGGCCCGAGCTTCCAGGGTACTAAACGTTCGCGCCTTCCGATCCGTTCCCTGGGAGGCGGCCGGGAGCTCGCAGTCCGGCGGCTCGGAGGAGGGCGTCGGCCTTCACGCGCACTTCGTCCAGCTCCTCCTCCGGCACCGACAGCGCGGTGATGCCGCCGCCCGCGCCGACCGTGACGGTGCCGTCGCGGAACCGCAGGCTGCGGATCACCATGGCGAGGTCGGCGGAGCCGTCGGCGGCGAGAACTCCGAAGCAGCCTGCATAGACGCCGCGCGGGCCGCCTTCGAGGCCGGCGAGAATGCGCATCGCCGAGAGTTTCGGGGCGCCCGTCATCGATCCGGCCGGGAACGCGGCGGCCAGCGCGTCGACCGCGGTGAGCCCCGGCCGCAGCCTCCCCTCGACCGTGCTGACGAGCTGATGGACCTGCGCGTAGCTCTCGACCTCCAGCAGGTGGCGAACGCTCACACTGCCGGTCGCACTCACCCGCCCGAGGTCGTTGCGCATGAGGTCGACGATCATGACGTTCTCGGCGCGCTCCTTCTCGCTGGCCTCCAGCTCGACGCGGAGGCGGAGGTCGTCGGCGAGGGTCGTGCCGCGCGGCCGGGTGCCCTTGACGGGTTTGGTGCGTATGGAACCGTCGGCCGTCACGAGCAGGAACTGCTCGGGCGACGAGCTCACCAGGGTCTCGCCGGCGATCCTCAGAAAGCCCGCGTGATGGGAGGGGCTGCGGCGGCGCAGCCGGAGGTGGACGGCGAGCGGGTCCGCGCCGGTGCGGGCCGTCGCTGTGTTGGTCAGGCAGAGCTGGTAGGCGTCGCCGGCGCGGATGGCCTCCTGGCAGGCGGCGATCATGGCGAGATAGGTGCGGTCGTCGTGGCGCCAGGAGACCTCCACGGCTTCGTCCGCATCGGCGACGGGGTGGGCATCCAGATAGGCGTCGGCGGCTCCTGCGGCCTTCTCGAGCGTTGCGGTGGCCTGTGCAAGCCAGCCGTCGTCGTCGGTCGTGGCGTCGACGACCGTGACCGAGCCGTCGGCATGGTCGAACGCGATCAGCCGGTCGACGAGGAGGAAAGCCGCGTCCGCGCCCGGGCCGGGGTGGTACGGCACGCCCAACGCCGCGGCTCCGGCTTCGTAGCCGAGCCAGCCCGCCCAGCCGAGCGGAAAGCCGCTGGTGTCGGCTTTCGCTGCGGTGAGAGCGTGAAGAACCGCCAGGATCGCGGCCTCCTGGGTGCGGGTGCCGTCGCTGACAATGCGGTCGGTGACGGCGGCGTCGGTGTCCGTGACGGCGCCGTCGGCGACGGAGGCGGTGATGATGCGCGTCCCCGTGCCGAGGAAGCTGCGGCCGCTCTCGGCGCCAGGCCCGGCGTCGAGCCAGACGGCGTCGAGGCCGCCGTCGCCGAGGAGCGCGACGAACGCGTCGGCCGGGTCGACGACGGTGTCGAGGCGGTGCGTGCGGGGCGGGAGGAGCACTGCACCAGTCTGCACCAGGGCGGGACGGCGCCGAACGTGCCCGGTTCCGGGCGCCTCCGCGCGCTGCACTAGCCTGGGCGGATGGATGCGACAGCCACCATCTACGACTGGGCGGCGGGCGTGCTCGTCGTGCGCGACGACTGCGAGGTCGTGGAGGCCGAACTGCTCGCCGCTGACTCGTTCCTCGTCGCCTCTGGTCGAGCGCTCGCGCTCGGGTTGCACCGGGAGCGGTTCGTCGAGACCGCGTCGCTGCAGGGCCTCGCCGACCGCGCCGCGCTGGACGCCTTCTGGGACGCCGGCCTCGCGCTTCTGCCCGACTCCGGCCTCTGGTTCCCGCGGTTCGAGCTCGTGCGCGCACGCGACGCGCTGCGGCTCCGCTTCCGGCTGCGGACGGCTCCACCGCTCGGCACTGATCTGGTCGTCGCGACGGCGACGACGGACCCGCGGCGGATGCCGCACCTCAAAGGACCGGACATCGACCGTCTCGACGTCCTCCGCCAGCGTGCGCAACGCGATGGTGCGCAGGAGGCCGTCTTGCTCGACGATGGCCGCGTCTGCGACGGAACGACCACGGCACTCCTCTGGTGGCGCGGCGAGACGCTGTGCGCGCCTCCCTTCGAGCTCGCGCGGGTCGACAGCGTGTCGGCGAGGACGGTGCGCGGCATCGCCGCGGCGCTCGGCGTGCCCGTCGAAGAGGAGTCGGTTCGGCCCTCCGAACTCGAGGGCGCGACCCTGTGGGCGGTCAACGCGCTGCACGGGATCCGCGACGTCACCGTGTGGGTCGACGGGCCCGCGCTCGGCCACGACCCGGCGCGCACCGCCGCATGGCGCGCGCGTTTCGGCGCGCTCGCGCGGCCGCTCCGCTGAGCGCGGCGCGCACAAACGAGTTGGCAGGACACGCCGCGTGAGCGGCCGCGGTGGCGGCGTGTCCTGCCAACTGGATGGCGCTGCCGACTCACGCGACCAGCGTGCCGGCCTCCAGGTGGAGGCGGCGCGTGAGCAGGTCGTCGGGGACGTCGGTGTGCGAGATCAGGAGGACCGTGCGGCCGTCGTCCGCAGCCGTGCGGAGGATGTCGCGCACGATCCGGTCGGCGACGGCTGCGTCCACGTTGGCCGTCGGCTCGTCGACGACGAGTACCGGGAAGTCGGCCAGCAGGGCGCGGGCGAGCGCGATGCGCTGGGCCTGGCCTCCCGAGACGAGGGCGCCTCGCTCGCCGACCGGCGTGTCCAGCCCACCGCGTGAGCGCGTCCACTCCCCCAGGCCCACGCGCTCGAGCACGGCCAGCAATTCCTCGTCGGTGGCGGTCTCGCGCGCGAAGAGCAGGTTCTGCCGCAGGTCCGAGTCGAACAGGTACGGCTGCTGCTCCACCAGCCCGACGACGCGACGCACATCGTCCTGCCGGACGCTCCGCACGTCGGCGCCGTCGATCGTGTAGGAGCCGTCGAGGTCGAGGAAGCGGGTCAGCACATGCGCCAGCGCCGTCTTGCCCGCTCCAGTCGAACCGGTGAGGACCACCCGCTCGCCCGCGCGCAGCTCGAAGGCGACATCCCGGAGGACCGGTGACGATGAACCCGGCCAGTGCGCGCTCTTCAGACGCACCCGGAGGTCGGGAACGCTCGTCACGTGGAGCGCGGTCGCAGAGGCCCTGTCCACCGGGACACCGTCCGGCACCGTCGCCGGTGCTGTGGCGGCGATCCGTTCCGCACTGGCGCGCACGCGCCTCCACGCACCGAACGCCAGCGGCAGCGAGCCGAACACCTCGAAGACCGCGAGCGGGAGCAGGGCGACCACAGCCAGCGATGGGCCGTCGAGACGACCTTCCTGCAGAGCGGGGATGCCGCCCGCAAGGGCGAGCAGCGTCGCGGCACCCGCGAGCAGCGACACGGCGCCGGCGGTCAGGCCGAGACCCGTGGCACGGGTGCGCATCGCCGCGGTCAAACGCGCCCCCGCGGAACGCACGCGCTCGCCGGCCGTTGCCAGTCCGTCGAACGCGATGAGCACCTCCACATTCGTCACCAGGTCGTTCACAGCCGCCGACACGGCGGCGCGCAGCGGTGCGATCCGCCGCTCGGAGGCTCCCGCTGCCCACCGGTTCACCAGCGTGCCGACGACGAGCGCGGCCGTCAACGTCACCAGCAGAGCGATCCCGGCGGCGGGCAGGAACAGGAACGCCGCGACGACACTGGCCAGCACGACGATGCCGCCAGAGACCAGAGGCTGGACGACCCGCAGCGCGAAATCGGGCAGCTCGTCGACGTCGTCCGCCAGCCGCGCGAGCAGCTCGCCGCCGCGCGCGCTCTCGCCACGCCGGCCACCCGCATCGCGCCGCGCGCCGATGCCGTCGGGCCCCAGCGGGACCAGGCGCGCGAACAGGTCCGTCCGGATGGCGCCGAGGCGCGCGAACGCCGCATCGTGGCCCGCCAGTCGCTCCAGGTAGCGGAAGAACGCCCGTCCGAGGGCGAAGGCGCGCACCCCGACCACCGCCATCGAGATGTACATGAGGGCGGGCTGCTCCGCCGCGCGCGTGATCAGCCACGCGGACACGCCGAGCAGCGCCACGGCACAGGCGCCGCTCAGCGCGCCGAAAGCGATCGCCACCCACAGCGTGCGAGCGGGCGGCAGGGCGAGTCGGAGGATTCGCCGGGTCTGCATCCGGTCCTCCGGAGTCTGCGCCGATTGCGGTCGGGCGCGTTCAGCGAGCGGCATCGGACAGCACCCCCGTCTCCAGAATCAGGTCGGCCGCGGCGACCACGGCCTCCCGGTGACTGATCACGAGTACGGCGACGCCGCTGTCGGCGATCCGGCGCAGGGAGGCCACGAGCTCGCCCTCGGTCGACGCGTCGAGGGCGGAGGTCGGCTCGTCGAGGATCAGCACCGGACACGACCGCGATCCCAGACGATACAGAGCTCGAGCCACAGCCACCCGTTGTGCCTGCCCGCCGGACAGCCCTGCACCGCCGGCACCCACCACGAGGTCGGGCGACAGCTCGGCGGCCGCCGCAGCCCTCAGAGCATCCGCGACACCGCGAGCAGACGGGGCCGGATCGCCGAGCGCCACGTTCTCGCCGATGGTCCCGGCAAGCAGGCCCGGTCGCTGGCCCGCCCAGGCGATCGCGTCGCGACGTCCTGCACCGTCCTCTCGTCCGCCGGCCGCGATCCGTCCGCCGTGGGCCACGAACCCGAGCGCTGCGTCCACCAGGCTCGACTTTCCCGCACCGCTCGGCGCGCTCAGCACGGCGAGCGTGCCGGGAGGCATCTGCGCGAAGAACCCGGACACGACCTCCCGCCCCTCGTACGCGACACTGATGTCGGTGAACACCAACCCGGGCGCGTCCACGGCGGCGACCGCAGCCTCGGAAGAGACACCGCTCGCGGCATCGAGCACCTCGAACGCGTTGGCCGCCGCCTCCATCCCCTCGGTCGCGGCGTGGTAGGCGGCGCCCACGTTCCGCAGCGGCAGGAACGCCTCGGGCGCCAGCAGCAGCACGAAGAGTCCCACCGACAGATCGAGCGAGCCGCCCAGCAGCCGCAGGCCGATCGCCACGGCGATGAGCGCGACCGAAAGGCTGGCGGCGAGCTCGAGCACGAATCCCGAGAGGAAGGCCATCCGCAGCACCTTCATAGTGCGTGAGCGGTACTCCTCGCTCACCTGGCGGATGCGCGCCTCCTGACGGTGCTGCCGGCCGAACAGCGTGAGGGTCGGCAGGCCGGCGACGACATCGAGGAAGCCTGTCGAGAGCGCCGAAAGCGCCGTCCACTGCCGCTTCTGCGCGGCCTGCGTCGCCCAGCCGACGAGCACCATGAACACCGGGATGAGCGGCAGCGTCAGCACGAGGATGATCCCGCTGGTCAGGTCCTGCCAGCCGATCACGAGCACCAGCAGAGGCATCGACACCGCGGTGGCGATCAGCTGAGGGAGGTAGCGCGCGAAGCAGCCGTCGAGGGCGTCCATCCCGCGACCGGCCAGGAGCGTGAGTTCCGCGCTGCCGCGTCCCGCGAGACCGCTCGGGCCGAGCCGGCCGAACGCCTCCACGAGCTGCGAGCGCAGCTGCCCGACGACTGTCGCTCCTCCGCGCGCCGACACCGCCTCCGCGAGCCATAGCAGCGCGCCGCGCGCGACGACCACGATGACGAGGCCGGCGAAGAGCGCGCTCAGCTCGGCGAAGGGCGCACCCGCGATCGCGCGCACCACCAGCTGCGTGACGAGCCAGGCGAACGCGACGACGGCCGCGGTCTGCGCCAGGGTGACGAGCGCACCCGTCGCCAGCGTCCGTCGGGTGGCCGACGCGTAGCGGAGGAGGCGGGGATCGAGCGGTCGCATCTCAGGCGGCTGCCGGTTCGGGTTCGGGGTGGTCGTCCGGGATGTGCGCCCGAGTCACCCGTTTGCGGAAAACCCAGTAGGTGAAGCCCTGGTAGAGCAGGATCAGCGGGAGGAAGATCACGGCGACCCAGGTCATGATCGTCAGCGTCGTCTCTGAGCTGGAGGCGTTCGTGACGGTGAGGCTGTGCTCCGGGTTGGGCACCGACGGCATCACGTTCGGGAACAGAGCCGTGAACAGCGCCGCCACGGCGAGCGCGATCGTGGCCGCCATGAAGCCGAACGACCAGCCTTCGGCGCCGCGCAGGTTCAGGACCCAGGAGGCCACCAGCGCGAGGGCCGCGAGCAGCGCGAGCAGCAGGAGCGCGACCGAGAAGTGCGCGATCACGGTCCAGGTGAGGAAGATCGCGGCGACGACGATCGTGAGCACGCCGGAACGAGTCGCGAGCCTCCGTGCCCGCTGGCGGATGTCGCCGTCGGTCTTCAGGGAGACGAACACGGCCCCGTGCGTGAAGAACAGCAGCAGCGTGGTCAGCCCGCCCAGCAGTGCGTAGCCGTTCAGGAGGTCGAACAACGTCCCCGTGTAGTCGTGGTGCGCGTCGAGTGCGACGCCCTGGACGATGTTGGCGAAGGCGACGCCCCAGAGCAGCGCAGGAACCGCCGAGCCGATCACGATCATCGCGTCGAACCGGCGCTTCCACTGCGATTCCGGTCGCTGGTGGCGGTACTCGAACGACACGCCGCGCAGGATGAGCGCGATGAGGATGAGCAGGAGCGCCAGGTAGAAGCCGCTGAAGAGAGTGGCGTACCACTCCGGGAAGGCGGCGAACAGGGCGGCGCCACCGACGATGAGCCACGTCTCATTGAGGTCCCAGACCGGCCCGATGGTGTTGATGAGGACGCGCCGGTCCGTGTCGTCCCTGCCGAGGAACGGCAGCGACATCCCGACGCCGAAGTCGAAGCCGTCGAGCACGAAGTAGCCGATGAAGAAGAAGCCGATGATGCCGAACCAGAGAACTGTGAGATCCATTGCCGTCTCCTCCTAGTACACCGTCGCGACCGGGACGTGCTTGCCCTCGTCGTCGAGGTGATCCTCGGCAGGGGCCGGTCCCTTCTGCGCCGCGCGTTTGATGAGCTTGAACTCGACGACCGCCAGGGTGCCGTAGACCGCGGTGAAGGCGAGCAGCGAGATCAGGACGTCGAGCCCGGTGGTGCCGGGTGAGACGCCGTCCTGCGTCTTCATGAGGCTGAAGACGATCCAGGGTTGCCTGCCCATCTCGGTGAAGATCCAGCCGACGATCATGGCCGCGAGCGAGAGCGGCATCGCCCAGATCGCGACCTTCCACATCCACGCCCACGGTGGCGTGCGGCCCGTGCGGGTGAACCAGAGACCGACCACGGCGACGAGCACGTGCAGGAGGCCGAGGCCGATCATCCAGCGGAACGCCCAGTAGGTCACCCAGATGATCGGGGTGTAGTCGCCGGGGCCGAAGATGTCCTGGTAGTGCGCGTTGAGGTCGTTGATGCCTTCGACCGTGCCGTCGAGCGTGTGGGTGGACAGGAAGGACAGCAGGTAGGGCACGCGGATCGAGAACAGCTCGTGCACGCCGTCCGGTGTGCCGAGGGTGAAGATCGAGAACGACGCGTTCGCTCCCGTCGAGGTCCTGTAGAGCGCCTCGGCCGCTGCCATCTTCATAGGCTGCGTCTGCACCATGGCGAGCCCGAGCTGGTCTCCGCTGACGACGCTGCCGACTCCGGCGACGACCATCATCCAGAGGCCGAACTTCAGCGCGGGGCGCATGGTCTCCAGGTTGCGGTTGCGTGAGAGGTGCCAGGCGGCGACCGCGATGATCAGGCCCGCAGAGACCATGAAGCAGCCGAAGATCGTGTGCGGGAAGGCCGCGAGCGCCACTTTGTTGGTCAGCACCGCCCAGAGGTCGGTCAGCTCGGCGCGGCCGCGTGCCGGGTCGAGCTTGTAGCCGACCGGGTTCTGCATGAACGCGTTGGCGGCGAGGATGAAGTAGGCCGAGAGGATGGAGCCGACGGCGACGATCCAGATGCAGGCCAGGTGCGCGCCGCGTGGGAGTTTGTCCCAGCCGAAGATCCAGAGCCCGATGAACGTCGCCTCCAGGAAGAACGCCAGCAGGCCCTCCAGCGCGAGCGGCGCCCCGAAGATGTCTCCGACGAATCGCGAGTAGTTCGACCAGTTCATGCCGAACTGGAACTCCTGCACGATGCCGGTGACCACGCCCATCGCGAAATTGATCAGGAACAGCTTGCCGAAGAGGTGGGTGAGCTGGAGATAGTGGACCTTGCCGCTGCGGTACCAGGCCGTCTGGAAGATCGCGACGACGGTCACGAGGCCGATGGTGAGTGGGACGAACAGGAAGTGATAGATAGTCGTGAGTCCGAACTGCCAGCGCGCCAGCAGCAGCGGATCGAGGATCTCGTTCACGCAGCCCACCCTTCCGGTCGCGTTCTACGGTCCGTAGAACGGCTACTTCTACAGAGTGTAGAACATTCACAGCCTCGTCGCGCTACCCTGGGGACGTGGCGAATCTCGGAGAACTCGAACGAGCGGTGATGGATGCCCTCTGGTCGGGCGACTCCCCCATCACGGCCAACGAATTGCGCGACAAACTAGCCGCCTCCCGAACCGACGGCAAGACCCCGGCGCTCACCACAGTGCTCACCGTGCTCTCCCGCCTCGAGCAGAAGGGCTTCGTCGACCGCGACCGCGACACCCGCCCGCACGTCTACTTCGCCACCCTCACCCGCGCCGGCCATGTGGCCGACCTGATGCGCGAAGTGCTCGAGACCTCCTCCGATCGCACAGAGGCGCTCGCCTACTTCGTGGGCTCGGTCGACGAGTCGGAGGCCCAGGTGCTGCGCCGGTTGCTCGACGCCCGCAGCTGACCGGGATGTCCGTCGACTCGACCGCCGTCGCACTCGGCGTGCTCGCCGTCGCCCTCGCCTGGCCGGTGCCGCTCCTGCTCGCCCGCGCGAAGTGGCCGGCCGCAGCCCCCGTGCTCGCCCTCGCGCTCTGGCAGTCGATCGCGTTCGCCGGAGGCATCTCGATGATCGGCTCCCTCCTGCTCGCGGGCCTCGAGCCGTTCGGCGACGATCTGGCGAGCCGCGTCTCCAGCGCCGCGGAGTCGCTGTTCGCCGGCCCGCTGCCGCCGGACGTCTCGCTGCTGCACACCTTCTTCCTCAGCGCGGCGGTGCTGCTGACCGCGCACCTCCTGCTGAACCTCGCCCTGACCTCCGTGCGCAGCCGACGCCAGCGCCACCGGCACATGGAGCTGCTGCGCCTTCTCAGCTCGCCACTGCCCGACGAGCCGGCCACGCGCATCATCGACCATCCGGCCCCTGCGGCGTACTGCCTCCCGGGCGCGCGTAGCGTCACGGTGCTCTCCGAGGGCATGATCGAGCTCCTCAGGCCCGACGAGCTGGAGGCCGTGATCGCCCACGAGCGCGCCCACCTGCGCCAGAAGCACCACTTGCTGCTCGACGCCTTCCGGTCGTGGAAGCGCGCACTCCCCTGGTTCCCGATCGCCACCCGGGCGCAGGACGCGGTCGCCCTTCTCGTGGAGATGCTCGCCGACGATGCCGCCCGGCACACGTCCGGAGACGCGGTCCTGGCCGACGCCATCCGCATCGTCGACTCGACGGGATCGGCCGGCGCCGCCCTCGGCGCGCCGAAGGACCCGCGTACTCCGGAGCAGCGCCGCACCGCGCTGCTCGCGCGCGAGGAGCGGCTCACGACGGGGTATCGCCCAGTGGGCACCGGTCTGCGCCTGCTCGTCGTCATCGCGATCGTGCTGCTCGTGATCGTGCCGCCGGTGCTCGTACTCACGAGCTGACCGGTCACGGGCGGCTCAGGAACCTGCCACTAGCCTGGAACCATGCCAGAGAAACGGGGATATGCCAAGGGGATCGCGAAACGCGAGGAAATCCTCGCGCGCGCCTTGGAGGTGTTCGCCGACAAAGGCTACCGCAAGGCCTCCCTACGCGAGATCGCAGACTCGGTCGGCCTCAGCCAGGCCGGCCTCCTCCACCACTTCTCGTCGAAAGGGGAGCTGTTCTCCGAGGTGCTCCGCAAGCGCGACGAGGTCGACTCCGCCGCCAGCGACCTCGACTCCGACTGGACCGGAGCGTTCGACGGGTTCGTCGGGATCGTGCGGCACAACGCCGAGGTGCCCGGCCTGGTGCAGCTCTACGCCACCATCTCCGCGGAGGCGGCGGACCCGGAGCACCCGGGACACGACTACTTCGTCTCGCGCTACGCGCAGATCGTCGGAGGCCTCGAGCAGTACCTCCGCGCCGAGCAGGACGCCGGACGCGTCCGCGCCGACGCCGACCCGCGCACCCTCGCGCGCCTGGCGGTCGCCGTCGCCGACGGCATGCAGGTGCAATGGATGCTCGACCCGAGCGCCGACATGGCCGACGCCATCGAGGCGTACTGGTCGCTGATCCGGTCGGCACCCGCATCGTGAACGAAGCGCTCACCTGGATTCTCGACGTCGTCCAGTCCGTCGATCCGGTCCTCCGCACCCTCCTCGCGGGCGTCGGGATCATGCTGGAGACCTCGATCCTCATCGGGCTGATCATCCCCGGCGACACGATCGTCCTCGTCGCGGCGACCGCCGTCTCGGGCCCGGTCGAATACGCCGCACTCGTGATCGCCGTCATCGTCGGCGCGCTGTGCGGCGAGTCGATCGGCTTCTCGCTCGGCCGCTTCTTCGGGCCGCGCATCCGGGCCAGCCGCCTCGGTCAGCGGCTCGGCCAGCAGAACTTCGACCGCGCTGAGGCGTACCTCGCCAAGCGCGGCGGCATCGCGGTCTTTCTGTCGCGCTTCCTCCCCGTGCTGCACTCACTCATCCCACTGACGGTCGGCATGAGCCCCATGCGCTACAAGACGTTCATGGCATGGACGGCGCCCGCCTGCGTGATCTGGGCGTTCGCCTACGTCAGCGTCGGCGCGCTCGCCGCCGGAAGCTTCCGCGAGCTCTCGCAGGAGCTGCACTGGGCAGGCTACGTGTTCGTCGCCGTGATCGCGGTGTTCGTCGGGGTGGTGTTCGTGGTGAAGAAGGTGCTGCAGAAGCGGGAGGCAGCGCACATGGATGCGGAGAAGTGAGGAGGCGGGCCTCGCGCACGATCTCATAACGCACCCTGCTAGGTTTATGAGCTAAGCAGGTAGCTCATAATGGAGGTGTCGGGCATTATGACGTCGGTGAACTGGCCGCTCGAGTGGGAGCAGCGGGTTTGGGTATCCAGCACAGCATGGGGTGCGCGTGCCGAATCGAGCGCCCAGCGTGCGGTCTACAACGCCTCGATCCCGCCGATGATCAGGGATCTCTCTCCTGCCCCCGACCCAGCGGTGCTGGCAGCGGCAGACGACGCGGCACGGGAACTGAGCCGGTTCGACGCGGAGCTGGGGACACGAGTCAACTCGTTCGCGCCGGTACTGCTGCGCTCAGAGGCCGCATCCTCATCCCAGATCGAGAACCTCACGGCATCGGCTCGCGCGATATTCAGCGCCGAGCTGGGCGCGAAGGCAGGACGCAACGCCGAGCAGATCGCTGCGAACACCCGGTCGCTTCAGGCCGCGATCGGCCTGAGCGAGCAAATCG
This sequence comes from Leifsonia sp. McL0607, assembly GCF_049993355.1. Lineage (GTDB taxonomy): Bacteria > Actinomycetota > Actinomycetes > Actinomycetales > Microbacteriaceae > Leifsonia. Next base: position 3,339,731 of record NZ_CP188253.1, read on the forward strand.
GCTCGGACGCGATCCTCCACATGCACGCTGTGCTCCTGGCAAACCAGCCCCGCCACACTCCCGGCGAGTTCCGCCAGGAGGCGGTATGGATCGGCACCCGTTCTGACAGCCCGGTCGGCGCCGAATTCATCGCACCGGGGTTCGAGCGTGTGCCTGCGCTGGTCGAGGACCTGGTCGCCTTCGCGGACAGGGTGGATGTACCAGCTTTGGTGTCTGTGGCTGTCGCGCACGCCCAGTTCGAGACGATCCACCCCTTCACCGATGGCAACGGCCGAACGGGCAGGGCGCTCGCGCAGGCGCTACTCCGACACCGCGAAGTGACGCGCAGTGTCGCAGTCCCGGTGTCGGCAGGACTGCTCGCCGACATCGAGGGATACCATGGGGCGCTCACGGCGTACCGAGCCGGGGACGTGAACCCGATCGTGACGGCATTCGCAGACGCTTCCCTGCGCGCCGTCGGCAACGCCAGGCAGCTCATCGAGGAAATCGATCAGACGCGCGCCAGCTGGAATAACCGGCTGACCGCCAGACGGGACAGCAACGCGTGGCGCGTTCTCGACATCCTCACCCGCCGACCGGTCCTCGATTCCGCCACTGCAGCCAGCGAGCTCGGCGTGCAGCAGCCCAACGTCTATCCGCCGATGCGCGCACTCGTCGACGCCGGAATCCTCACATCGGAAGCCGAGCACCAACTGGGGCCATTCTGGCGCAGCGACGAAGTCCTCGGCGCCATCGACCGCTTCGCCAAACGTGCCGGGCGGCGGGAAAAGATCTGATCCCCATCGATGCGGCGACCCAGTCACCCGAGCCGCCGCACGCGGAGCGGTGAGGAGGCGCGGCCTCCGAGACACCTAGACCTTGATCGGGTGCTCCTGCAGCCACTTCTTCGCCACGGCGTCGGGCTGGGTCTTGCTGGCGCCCTGGTTCTCGCTGTTCATCGCGATGAGGTCGTCCGTGGTCAGCTCGGCCGAGACCTTGTTGAGCACCGACTTGACCGTGTCGGAGGCCTTCTTGCTGTTGATCAGCGGAAGGATGTTCTGCGCGGCAATCAGGTTCTTCGGGTCCTTCAGCACGACGAAGCCGTTGTCTTTGATGGCCGGAGTCGTCGTGTAGATGTCGGCCAGCTGCACGTCGCCGTTCTTCAGAGCGGTGACGGTGAGCGGGCCGCCCGAGTCGCTGATCGGCTTGAGCGTCGCCGTCACGCCGTACGTCGACTTGAGCCCGGGGATGCCGTAGGGGCGAGTGGCGAACTCGGGGTTCGCGCCCACGGTCAGCGGGATCGTCACCTTCTTGAGGTCTTCGAGGCTCTTGACACCGTACTTGTCGGAGAACTCCTTGGTGACGTTGTAGGCGTCGGCGTCCTGCGCCTTGGCCTGGTCGAGCACCTCGTAGCCCTTCGGCAGGGCGTCGTTGAGGGCGGCGTACACGTCGTCGCTCGAACTCGCTGTGCTGTTCTTGTCGTAGAACTGCAGCAGGTTGCCCGAGTACTCGGGGATGAGGTCGATCGAGCCGTCCTGAAGCGCCTTCAGGTAGACGTCGCGCTGGCCGATGCTCGGCTTGTAGCTGACCTTGACGCCGTTGGCGGCCAGAGCCTGGCCGTAGACCTGCATCAGGATCTCGGACTCGCCGAACGCGGCGGAGCCGATGGTCACGCTGTCGCTGGACGAGGAACTGCCGCTGGTGCTGAACGCGCCGCCTCCGCCGGACGAGCACGCACTGAGGGCCAGAAGCGCCCCCGCCGCGAGCACGCCGGCCGCGATGCGGCCCTTCGTGGATCCGAACATGTGATTCTCTCTCTTCTGTGTGCGATGGGCCTGGGTGGGTCAGGGACTGGGCTGCCGCCCGGGAACGCTGAGCCCGAACACGCGCCACGGGTCTTTCGCCCGCTCGGCGCGGACCGTGCCGGCCGCGACGCCGCGTGGAACGACCAGCTTCTGAGTGAGGGCGAACAGGCCGTCGACGACGAGCGCCAGAACGACCACGACGATCGAGCCGCCGAGCATCTCCGGATAGTTCTGAACGGCCAGCCCGTCGAACAGGAAGCGCCCGAGCCCGCCGACGGGCAGGATCGCCGCGACGGTCCACGTCGCGATGACCTGGAGCGCGCCAGACCGCAGGCCGCCGAGCACGAGCGGGAGCGACAGCGGCAGTTCGACCTTGGCGAAGATCTGCCACTCGGTCATGCCGATCGCGCGGGCGGCGTCGATCGTGCTCCGGTTCACCGACTCCAGGCCGGAGTACGCGCCCGCGAGCAGTGGCGGGATGGCCAGAATCGTGAGCGCGATCAGCGGAGGGACGATCGAGATGTTCGCCATGATCAGCGCGAGGTAGACGACGAGACCCAGCGTCGGGAGAGCGCGCAGCGCACCGGAGACACCGACCGCGAGCCCGCGTAGCCTCCCGGTGTGCCCGATCAGGAAGCCGACAGGCAGGGCGATGATGCTCGCGATCAGCAATGTCAGCAGCGTGTACACGATGTGCTCGCCGGCGCGCGCGGGGATGCCGCCGGGCCCGGCCCAGTTGACGGGATCGAAGAGCCACTGGAAGGCGGCGACGAAATCGGTCATGCGCCGGCCACCGCCTTCATCGCCGCGGACCGTCGCAGTCGCACGGTGCGTCGGTCGAGCCGCGACCAGGGCAGGACCAGGCGGCCGAGCAGCACGAGCACGAGGTCGAACACCAGAGCGACGACCATGATGAGGATGATGCCGACCGCGACCTCCTCCGGGTAGTAGCGGTTGAGGCCGTCCGTGAAGAGCTGTCCGAGGTTCGGCACGCCGAGGAGGGCGCCGACGCTCACGAGGCTGACCGTCGAGACCGACACCACGCGCACGCCCGCGAGCAGGACCGGTCCGGCGAGCGGCAATTCGACAGCCCAGAACCTCCGCCAGGCCGAGAATCCGATCGCGGTCGCGGACTGGACGACGTCACCGGGCACCGACGCGAGCGCGTCCGCCGTCGTGCGAACCATCAGCGCGACCGCGTAGATGCTCAGGGCGACGACCACGTTCGCCGGATCGAGGATCTTCGTGCCGATCAGCGCCGGCATCGCGAAGAACAACGGCAGCGACGGGATCGCATAGAGGATGCCGCCGATCGTCAGCAGAACCGGACGGCTCACCCGATAGCGATTTGCCACCCAGCCGATCGGCAGCGACACCAGGAAGCCGACCACGATGGGGATGGCGCTCAACCACACGTGGGAGAGCGTGAGATTCCAGACCGGGCCGAAGTTCGACCACAGGAAGTTCACTGCGCCTGCCGTGGAGGGGCGCCACCCTGCGTTACGGCGTCCGCACCACCCGCGACGGACACCGCCGCGGCCTTTGTTTCTTCGGATAGAGGCCGCTCGACGCTGAGGACGCCTGCTGCGCGCCCCTCGCTGTCGACGAGCACCGACCCGGCCGGGGTGTCCTCGAAGTGCAGTGCGCGCTTGCCGCGGTCGGCGCCGACGAACGACGCGACGAAGTCGTCGGCGGGCGACGCGAGGATCTGCGCCGGCGTGCCCTTCTGCGCCACGATCCCGCCCTTGCGGAAGATGACCACCTGGTCGCCGAGCCGGAACGCCTCGTCGATGTCGTGCGTCACGAACAGCACGGTCTTGTCGAGTTCGCGCTGCAACCGCAGCAGCTCGTTCTGGAGGTCGTCGCGCACGATCGGGTCGACCGCGCCGAACGGCTCGTCCATCAGCAGGATGTTCGGGTCGACGGCGAGACCGCGGGCCACGCCCACGCGCTGCTGCTGGCCTCCGGAGAGCTGGCTGGGGTACTTGTCGGCCAGTGACCGCTCGAGCCCGACCGTGTCCATCAACTCGAAAGCACGCTCGTGAGCGGCCTTCTTCTTCACCCCCGTGAGCAGCGGCACAGTCGCGATGTTGTCAACGACCTTGCGGTGTGGCAGCAACCCGGAGTTCTGCATCACGTAGCCGATGCGGCGGCGCAGGTGCACAGGTCTGAGACTCTGCACGTCTTCGCCGTCGATTGACACGGTGCCGCTGGTCGCATCGATCATCCGGTTGACCATGCGCAGGATCGTCGTCTTGCCGCTGCCCGACGACCCCACCAGGACAGTGATCTTGCGCGACGGGACCACGAGCGAGAAGTCGTCGACCGCGACAGTCCCGTCGGGGAACCGCTTCGTCACCGAGCGGAACTCGATCATCGACCCTCAATTCTCGGTAGGTACGGCGCTCTCGGTCGGTACAGCATCATGGTCACGATACTCAGGCCGTCGTTTCCACCCAAACAGCGTTTTCACCACAGCGCAACGAAAAAGACCGTTTCGCAACGAATCGGGTCGGTTTGTGGCGGGAAACCCAGGCGTCATGAGACAACCCTGTCGGGTACCACCGACATTCCCGCAGCGCACGTTCCCGTCGGGCGTCAGCCCTTCGGGTCGTACCGCCGCTCCAGGTACTCCCGCGCCACGGTGCGCGCCTCATCGATGTAGCGGGGGTCGCCCATCGGGTCGTCGAGGAAGGCCCGGTTGATGAGGCCGTCCATGATCTCCACGACGATCTCGAGGCGGAACGCGAGGTCTTCGCCCGCAGGGAGGCTGAACTCCTCCGAGAGGATCGCCGCGAACTGGGAGGCGAACGACGCGGTGCGCCCGACCTCCTCTTCGTCGGGCAGTCCCGAGCGCTCGGCGTCGGTGAAGCGGATGATGCGGAATCCCGGCTCGGTGCGGAACATGGCGACGAACGCGTCGATAGCGCACTCCACCGCGTTCCACCAGTGCTCGGGGCTCTCGGTGTGGATGGCCGCGACGACCGACTGCCGGTAGCGCAGGAGCGCGCGGTCGCGCAACGCCTGCAGGAGGACGATGCGGTCCGGGAAGTAGCGATAGACCGTGCCGATGGACGCGCCGGCACGATCGGCCACCATCGCGGTGGTCAGCCGGTCGAATCCGATCTCGTCGACCACCCCGGCAGCGGCGTCGAGCAGGGCGTCGATCCGAGCGGCGCTCCGCTCCTGGATCGGCTCCGTGCGCACGAGCGGCGCTCCGACGGTGTTCTGTGCGGCGACCAGGTCGTTGATGGGCACGAGGATGACTCCTTCTGTCTGTGATCCACGATACGCGTGCGGGTCCCCAGCCCGGCGACGGTTTCTCCACCGACGCTCACGTGGGGATCATATTCGTGGAAACCTCACCTTTGCTTCGGAAAGGCTCAGACACACCGAAGATTCGCCCCCAGATCTGGGGGCTGGGTGCTGTCGAACGGTCACTCCATGAGAAACTGGTACCTCTATGACCGCCACCCCAGCCAAGCGCGGCGCGAGCGTCGAGCCGATCATGCACCGCGCCGCGCGCGTCGAGGACGCGTTTCATGAGTTCCGCGCCCGCCGTGCCCGCAAGCACGAATTCCTCGCGACCGTCGTGCCGTACACCGGCTACGGCGCGCCGTCGTGGGTGCGCATCCTGGCCCGCGTCGTACTGGCCCAGGAACCCAGGCCGGGCAGCCGCGCGGAGCACAAGCACCGCAAGCGCGAGGAGTCCATCCGGGGCTGGCGGTCGTTCATCAGCGTGCCCGTGGCAGACGTGCCCGTCATGATCGAGGTCGAGGGCGACAGCCACGTGGTCATGCCGGACCGCGGGGGCGTGATCGACACCGTGATCCCCGTGCAGCTCACCCCGGGATGGCACACGGTGAAGCTGACCACCCCGGAGTCGGCGCGTGTGTTCGAGTCGCCCGTCTACATCGTCGACCCGAAGGCCACCTTCGGTATCATCTCCGACGTCGACGACACGGTCATGGTCACAGCTCTCCCCCGACCGTTGCTGGCCGCGTGGAACACGTTCGTGCTCGATGAGCACGCGCGCGTACCCACACCGGGGATGTCCGTTCTTCTCGAGCGGCTCGCGGCAGCGCACCCCGGCGCCCCGGTGATCTACCTCTCCACCGGAGCCTGGAACGTCGCCCCCACCCTCACCCGCTTCCTCTCGCGCAACCTGTTCCCCGCCGGCCCGCTGCTGCTCACTGACTGGGGCCCGACGCACGACCGCTTCTTCCGCTCCGGCCGCGAGCACAAGCGCACCAGCCTCGCGCGGCTGGCAGACGAGTTCCCGGACCTGCGCTGGCTGCTGGTCGGCGACGACGGCCAGCACGACGAAGCCCTCTACGGCGAGTTCACGACGGCCCACCCGGACAACGTCGCAGCTGTGGCCATCCGACAGCTCTCGAACGGCGAGGCAGTGCTCGCCGGCGGCCGTTCTAAGGCCGAGAAGCATAGCGAGCTCTCCGGAGTGCCGTGGGTCTACGCCCCCGACGGCGCCGGGCTCCTCGATCAGTTGCGCGATCTCGACCTACTCCCCTGACGCCTTGGCACTCCGATCCCCTGGCACTCGTCGCCCTGGCACTCCGATGCCCCACTCTCCCACGCCCGGGGGCTGACGGTTCGCGACGGCTGTCGGCCGTTTCCACCAGACTAGGCTCATGACGTCCCGCGCCGACCTGCTCCGCATGCGCCGCCTCGCGCACGGCATCGACGGAGACCGGGAGGCCACGCCCGCCGACGTCGCGCGCCGGCTGCTCGCCGTGCAGGCTCAAGACTTCGCCGCCGCGTGTTGGGCGCTCGCGCTGCGCACGACGGAAGCGACGCGAGCCGACGTGCTCGCCGATCTCGACGCGGGCAGGATCGTGCGCTCCTGGCCGATGCGGGGCACCCTCCACTTCGTGCCACCGGAGGACCTCCGCTGGATGCTCGGCGTGACCACCACCCGGATGGTCGCAGGTCTCGCGGCGCGTCACCGGCAGCTGGAACTCGACGCCCCCGACTTCGTCCGCGCCCGCGACCTGGTCACCGAGGCACTCTCCGGTGGCCGCAGCATCGGCCGTGCGGAGGTCATGGAGCTCTGGGAGCGCGCAGGCATCGCGACGACAGGCCAGCGCGGCTACCACCTCATCTACTTCCTCGCCCAGACCGGCGTCCTCTGCTGGGGGCCGACGCTCCGGACGCAGCAGTCGCTCGTCCTGCTCGACGAGTGGGCGCCGACGTCGAGGCGGCTCGAGCCCGACGAGGCTTGTGGCGAATTCCTGCTGCGCTATCTGCAGGGCCACGGGCCGGCCACGATCAAGGACTTCGTCTGGTGGACGAAGGGGACGGTCGCCGGCGCCAAGACCGGGCTGGCGGTGTTGGGCGACGCCGTGTCGAGATTGGAGGTCGACGGCGTCGCGTACCTCGTGACGGCGGAACTCGCCGATCGTGCCGCCTCCGCCCCTGAGACCCGCAGAGAGCGGGAGTCCGTCCACCTGCTCCCCGCCTTCGACGAGTACCTGCTCGGCTACCAGGATCGCCGGGCCGTGCTCGACGACGAGCACTTCAACCGGATCGTCCCGGGAGGCAACGGCGTCTTCCAGCCGACGGTCGTCGCCCGCGGGCGCGTTGTGGGCACCTGGCGCCGGCCCGGGGGCGACGGCGCGGTCGATCTCCAGTCGTTCGTGCTGCTGACGGCGACGCAGCAGCGCGCGGCAGCACTCTCGGCGGAGGCCTACCGCCGTTTCGCGGTCTGAGGCAGGCGCGCGCGGCGGGCTACTCTGGTCACGTGGCTCCGAAGTTCCCGGTCAAGATCCAACTACCCGGGAACATCCGGGCCTCCTCTCGGATTCCCTTCCTCCAGGTGGCCAAGACCGCCGCCGCGATGGTCATCTCGTGGGGCATCGCCACCCTGCTCTTCCCGGGCGAGCTCCCGGTGTTCGCGGCCATCGCTGCCCTTCTGGTCGTTCAGCCGAGCGTCAATCAGTCCGTCGGACGAGCCATCGAACGGTCGATCGGGGTGATCTTCGGCGTGGTGATCGCCTACGTCGTCGGTCTGGCGTTCGGCAGCAACACCTGGATCGTCCTCCTCGCCCTCGTGGCCTCCCTGCTGCTGGCCTGGGCGCTCAAGCTCACGCCGGGCACCGCGAACCAGGTCCCGATCAGCGTCATGCTCGTGCTCTCGCTCGGCGCGACCAACCCGGATTACGCCGTGGCCCGGATCGTCGAGACGGTCCTCGGGGCGGCGGTCGGCGTGATCGTCAACATCGCGGTCGTCCCTCCGGTGCTCACCGGCCCAGCGCGCACGTCCGTCCTCGCGCTCGGCACTGAGATCGCCGCGACGCTCGACCGGCTCGCGCACGCGCTCACGAGCCGGTCAACGCCCGGCGAGAGGGATGCCCTCCTGATCGAGGCGCGACTGCTGCGCCCCATGGAGAAGAAGGCCGAGGCGGCGCTCACGGCAGCCGACGAGAGCCTCACGCTCAACCCGCGGCAGCTCCGCCACCGCGCGGTGCTCGAACACGACGAGCAGCTCTTCGCCCGGCTGCGGCCCCTGATCACGCGCTCGCTCGGCATGACCCGCGCGTTCCACGACCACTACGACGACAGCCTCGCCGACGAGCCCACCATCGCCGCGATCGCAGACGAGCTCGAACGCTCCGTCCACGATCTCCGACTGCTCTCACGCGACCCCGACGCGCCGATCGTCGAGCCCACCACCGAGACGGCGGGACTCCCCGTGCTGACGGCGCCCCTCGTCATCACGACCCCGAACCCTCGCCACTGGGTGCTCATCGGCTCGCTGATGGAGGATCTGCGCCGCATCCACGCTGAGATCACCGGGGACGACGACGCCGCCTGAGCCGCGCGCTCCGCCCGGTCGGGCGGCGTGAGCGGCCTCGGCCGCGTCGACTCGTCAGGCGCTCAACGCCGCGATCGCCTCCGCGAGCGGGAGAGTAGAGCGCTCGCCGGTCCGGCGGTCCCACAGCTCGACCTCGCCGGCGGCAGCGCCACGACCGGCCACCAGCACCCGTGGGATGCCGATGAGCTCCGCGTCGCCGAACTTGACGCCGGGCGACACCTTGGGCCGGTCGTCCAGCAGCACGTCGAGCCCGGCGGCCTCCAGCTCGGCGGTCGCCTGCTCCGCCACGTCGAACGCGACCGCGTCGCGGCCCGCGGCCACCACGTGCACGTCGAACGGGGACACCGACGCCGGCCAGACGAGCCCCTTGTCGTCGTTGTTCTCCTCGGCGATGATCGCCAGGATGCGCGTGACGCCGATGCCGTAGGAGCCCATGGTCACGGTGACGAGCTTGCCGCTCTCGTCGAGCACCTTGAGGCCGAGGGCGTCGGCGTACTTGCGGCCCAGTTGGAATACGTGGCCGATCTCCATGCCGCGCGCGAGCTCGACGGGGCCGGAGCCATCGGGAGCGGGGTCGCCGGGCCTGACCTCGGCGACCTCCACGATGCCGTCCCAGCCGAAGTCACGACCGGCGACCAGGCCGAAGACGTGCTTGCCCGCGATGTTCGCTCCCGTGATCCAGCCCGAGCCGTCGACGACGCGCGGGTCGACGACGTAGCGGATGCAGGTGGAGGCCTCCTCGCCGAGCACGGGGCCGTCGGCCGACCACGGGCCGATGTAGCCCTTGACCAGACCAGGGTGCCTCGCGAAGTCGTCCTCGGTCGCGGCGTCGATTTCGGCAGGCGCGAACGCCACCTCCGCGCGCTTGAGGTCGACCTCCCGGTCACCGGGAAGGCCGATGACGACGAGCTCGCGGGCGCCGTCGAGGTGGGTGAGCGCCAGGACCACGTTCTTCAGCGTGTCCGCGGCCGTCCAGGCACGGCCGTCCGGCCGCGGGTGCTTCTCGTTGGCCACCTCCACGAGCGTCTGGATGGTCGGAGTATTGGGAGTGTCGAGCACTTCCTGCGGCGTGAGCTTCTCGTAGCTGCGGGCGGCGGGCGCCGTCGTGGTGAAGGCCTCCACGTTGGCCGCGTAGCCTCCGGCCGACCGCACGAAAGTGTCCTCGCCGACCGGGGTGGGGTGCAGGAACTCCTCGCTTCGCGATCCGCCCATGGCACCGGCGTCGGCCTGGACGATCACGTAGTCGAGCCCGAGGCGCGTGAAGATGCGCTCGTAGGCGTCGCGCTGGGCCATGTAGCTGGTGTCGAGGCCCTCGTCGGTGTAGTCGAACGAGTAGGCGTCCTTCATCGTGAACTCGCGGCCGCGGAGGAGGCCCGCGCGCGGACGTGCCTCGTCGCGGTACTTGTCCTGGATCTGGTAGATCGACAGCGGCAGGTCTTTGTACGACGAGTACAGGTCTTTCACCAGCAGGGTGAAGACCTCCTCGTGCGTGGGCGCGAGCAGGTAGTCGGCGTCCTTGCGGTCCTTCAAGCGGAAGATGCCGTCGCCGTACTCCTCCCAGCGCCCGGTCGCCTCGTAGGGTTCGCGAGGAAGCAGCGCGGGGAAGTGCACCTCGTGCGCTCCCGCAGCCGTCATCTCCTCGCGGATGATCTGCTCGATCTTCGCCTTGACCCGCAGCCCCAGCGGCAACCACGCGAAGATGCCCGGCGCCTGACGGCGGATGTAGCCCGCGCGCACGAGGAGCCTGTGACTGGTCACCTCCGCGTCGGAGGGGTCTTCACGGAGGGTGCGGAGGAAGTAGTTCGTCAGGCGAGTAGGCACCGCTCCATGTTAGTAGTGCAGTGGAGGCGGCCCTTGCCGGTGGCTACCCGCCGGTGACGGTCCCTCCGGAGAATCGGCCCTGTCCGACGACTCTCTCCGTACGAACGGACCCACGGGCGGCGCGTCGACCCGGCCCTCCGGATGAGCCGACATGGTCCGTAACTCCGGAAGGTGCGGCGGACACGCCGCCCTGATGACCGGAACTACGGAGAATCGGCCCTGTCCGACGACTCTCTCCGTACGAAGGGACCCACGGGCGGCGCGTCGACGCCGCCCTCCGGATGAGCCGACATGGTCCGTAACTCCGGAAGGTGCGGCGGACACGCCGCCATGATGAGCGGAACTACGGAGAATCGGCCCTGTCCGACGACCCTCTCCGTACGAACGGACCCACGGGCGGCGCGTCGACCCGGCCTCCGGATGAGCCGACATGGTCCGTAACTCCGGAAGGTGCGGCGGACACGCCGCCATGATGACCGGAACTACGGAGAATCGGCCCTGTCCGACGACTCTCTCCGTACGAAGGGACCCACGGGCGGCGCGTCGACGCCGGCCTCCGGATTAGCCGACATGGTCCGTAACTCCGGAAGGTGCGGCGGACACGCCGCCATGATGACCGGAACTACGGAGAATCGGCCGGAACGGCACCGGATTCCGGAGTTGCGGACGGGATGGTGGCGAGGTCGGCGGGGCTAGTGGCCGACGGTGACCGTTGGTTCGCCGGAGGCGACCTTCGCGGCCTCCATCTCGGCGGCGATGCGGTTGGCCTCGGCGATCAGGGTCGAGACGATCTCGGCCTCCGGGACGGTCTTGATGACCTCACCCTTGACGAAGATCTGGCCCTTGCCGTTGCCGCTGGCGACGCCGAGGTCGGCCTCGCGGGCCTCCCCCGGCCCGTTGACGACGCAGCCCATGACCGCGACACGCAGCGGGACGCTCATGCCCTGCAGGCCCTCCGTCACGTTGTCGGCGAGCGTGTAGACATCGACCTGGGCGCGCCCGCAGCTCGGGCATGACACGATCTCAAGCTTGCGTTCGCGCAGGTTGAGCGACTGGAGGATTTGGAGGCCCACCTTGACCTCCTCGGCCGGCGGAGCCGACAGCGACACCCGGATCGTGTCGCCGATGCCCTCGGCGAGCAGGATGCCGAACGCGGTCGCGGACTTGATGGTGCCCTGGAAGGCGGGACCGGCCTCCGTCACGCCGAGGTGGAGGGGCCAGTCGCCGCGCTCGGCGAGTTGACGGTACGCCTTGACCATGACGATCGGGTCGTTGTGCTTGACCGAGATCTTGAAGTCGTGGAAGTCGTGCTCCTCGAAGAGGCTCGCCTCCCACACTGCGCTCTCGACGAGCGCCTCCGCCGTCGGCTTGCCGTACTTCTGCAGCAGGCTCGGCTCGAGCGAGCCGGCGTTGACGCCGATGCGCAGGGACACTCCCGCGGCCTTGGCGTAGGCCGCGATCTTGCCGACCTGGTCGTCGAACTTGCGGATGTTGCCGGGGTTGACCCGCACGGCCGCGCACCCGGCGTCGATCGCCGCATACACGTAGTTGGGCTGGAAGTGGATGTCGGCGATCACCGGGATCTGGCTCTTCTTGGCGATGATCGGCAGCGCCTCCGCGTCGTCGCGGCTCGGCACGGCGACCCGGACGATTTCGCAGCCGGAGGCCGTGAGCTCGGCGATCTGCTGGAGGGTCGCGTTGATGTTCGTCGTCGGCGTCGTGGTCATCGACTGCACGCTGATGGGGGCGTCACCCCCGACCAGGACCTTGCCGACGCGGATCTGACGAGACGTGCGACGGGGTGCGAGGGTCTCGGGGACCTTGGGCATCCCCAGGTTGATAGCTACCACCCGACAATCCTACGCGTGCGGGTGGGAGGCGGCTGGGCGTGACTCGGGAGCCGGCTCAACCGAACAGGTTGATCGGTTTGACGATGTCCGCGTACATCAGCAGCAGGCTCATCCCCCCCAGCACGACCACCACGACTATCGTCAGCGGCATCAGCTTGGCCATGTCGACCGGTCCCGGGTCGCGCCGCTTGAAGAGCTTGGCGATCGTACGGCGGAACCCCTCCCACAGCGCGCCGGCGATGTGGCCGCCGTCGAGCGGGAGCAACGGGATCAGGTTGAACACGAAAAGCGCGATGTTGAGCGACGCGAGGATGCCGAGCATCGTGTAGACCTTGTCGATCACCGGCACGCCGTCGAGCGCGGTCAGCTCCCCCGCCGCCCGACCGATCCCGACCAGGCTGATCGGTCCGTTCGGGTCGCGCTCTCCGGAGCCGAACGCGGCGTTCCAGACGTCGACCATCCGCTGCGGGAGGTGGATGACGACTCCGACGACGGCGCCGGTCCGCGCCCCGACCGCCGGCAGCACCGACGTGATCGGCTGCCGCACGAGTTCCTGCACCGGTCCGATGCCGACGAAGCCGACGGTGAGCGTCTCGACACGGCCGTCGGCCGCCTTGACCGTCTGCCCGTTCGCGTCGGTCTTCACCACCGTGTTGGTCTTGGGGGTGAGGACGACCGTGCGCTCCTGTCCGTCGCGGCGGAGCACCACGGTCAGCGGGCGGTCGGCCGACTGGCGGATGATCGCGGTCGACTGCGCCCACGAGGTGATGGGCTTTCCGCCGATGCTCACGATGGTGTCGCCCGGCTTCAGTCCGGCGGCCGCGGCCGGGCCTGCCGGCGTGTCGGAGCCGCAGGTCTGCGACGTGCTGGTGGCGGGCAGCACGCACTGGCTCACCGTGCCGATGGTGGTCGAGTTCTGCGGGGCGCCGAAGCCCATCAGCAGGACTCCGAAGAGCACGGTCGCGATCACCAGGTTCATGAACGGCCCGCCGAACATGATGATGATGCGCTTCCAGACCGCCAGCCGGTAGAAGGTGCGGTCCTCCTCGCCGACCAGCACGGTCTCCGAGCTCGCCGTGCGGGCGTCCTGCACCATGGCCTGCATGAAGCCGGTCGTCGCGTTGCGGCCGGCCCCGCCTTCTTTGCCGGGCGGGAACATCCCGATCATGGAGATGTAGCCGCCGAGCGGGATGGCCTTGACTCCGTACTCGGTCTCACCCTTCTTGACCGAGAACAGCGTGCGGCCGAACCCGATCATGTACTGGGTCACCTTGACGCCGAACAGCTTGGCGGGCACCAGGTGCCCGATCTCGTGCAGCGCGATCGAGAGCGCCACGCCGATCAGGATGATGACGACGCCGAGGATGAAAAGGAGCACGGAATCCACGGGCCAAGGCTAGCGGCGCTCGCTTGGAGTGAGCCGCATGGTTGCTATGGGCGAGCGCTCAGGCGCCTGCGAGATGCGCGTCCGCCGTCGCGCGCGCCCACCGCTCGGCCTCCGCGAGCGACTCGAGGTCGAGCTCGGCGACTGGCTCGTGCTCGTCGACCACCCGCTCGACCGTCTCGACGATGTCGAGGTATCCGATCGCGCCCGCGTGGAAGGCGGCCACCGCCTGCTCGTTCGCGGCGTTGAAGACCGCCGGGTAGGTGGAGCCTGCTGCGCCGACCCGCTTCGCGAGTGCCACCGCCGGGAACGCCTCGTCGTCGAGCGGCTCGAAGGTCCAGGTGTGCGCACGGGTCCAGTCGAGTGGTTCGCCCACGCCGGGCACACGGTCGGGCCAGCCCAGGCCGAGCGAGATCGGCAGGCGCATGTCGGGGGGCGACGCCTGCGCGATCGTGGAACCGTCGACGAACTCCACCATCGAGTGGACGACCGACTGCGGATGCACGGTGACGTCGATGCGCTCGTAGGGCACGTCGAACAGCAGGTGCGCCTCGATGACCTCCAGCCCCTTGTTCACGAGCGTCGCGGAGTTGGTCGTGACGACCAGTCCCATGTCCCACGTCGGATGCGCCAGCGCCTCCGCCGGGGTGACCGCGCGCAGAGACTCCCGCGACCGGCCGCGGAACGGCCCGCCCGACGCTGTGAGGACGAGCCTGCGCACCTCGGAGGCCGAGCCGGAGCGCAGCGCCTGCGCGATCGCCGAATGCTCCGAGTCGACCGGGACCAGCTGGCCGGGTGCCGCGGCCTGCTTGACGAGCGCTCCCCCGACGATCAGCGACTCCTTGTTCGCCAGTGCGAGCATCGCACCCGTCTCCAGCGCCGCGAGCGTCGGGCCGAGACCGACGGAGCCGGTGATGCCGTTGAGCACCACGTCGGCCTCCACCGACCGGATCAGCCGCACCGCCTCCTCGGCGCCCAGCGCCGTCTCGCGCACGCCGAACCGCTCCGCCTGCTCGGCCAGGAGGTCGGCGTTGCGCCCCGCGGCCAGGCCGACGACCTCGAAGCGGCCGGGGTTCGCCGCGACGACGTCGAGCGCCTGAGTGCCGATCGAACCGGTCGACCCGAGGATGACGACGCGGCGCGCGCTCATCAGCGCGTCGTCTTCAGGATGTCGACTACGAACACCATGGTGTCGGTCGCCTTGATCTCGCCGGAGCCCTTGTCGCCGTAGCCGTCGGCCGGTGGGACGATCGCGATCACCTGCGAGCCCACCTTCTGGCCCTCGAGAGCCTTCTGGAAGCCCTTGACGACACCGGTGGTCTGGAACGACGCCACCTCGCCGCGACTCCAGCTGGAGTCGAACATCTGACCGTTGCGCCACAGGACGCCCTTGTACTGGACGGTCACCGTGTCGCCGGACTGCACGACCTCGCCGTCGCCCTGCTTGAGCACGGCGATCTTGGTCTCGGTCGGCGGGTCGGCCTTCGGGATGGTGATGGTCGGCTCGCCGGTCTTGGCGTCGTCCTTCACGGTCGGGAAGCCCGGGGTCGGGGCGACGGCCTTTCCATTCGCCTTCGTCGTCACGAGGCCGGCGATGTCGGCGACGAACACCACCGTGTCCGTGTCGCTCAGCTTGAGCTGCGACGTGTCGGCGCTGCCGAACGCGGTCTTCGCGGGGGCGGTCAGCACGACCCGCGACCCGACCGGGAGGCACTCGACCGCACGCACGAGGCCGGGAACGAAAGCCTTGTCGTCCACGGTGATGGTCTGGGCGGCCGAGCCGTCGAAGCCGACCGCGTCGGTCAGCGACTTGCCCGTCGTCCCGTTGTAGGCGGCGAGGGCGATGTCGACGCTGGAGCCGGCCTTCGCCTCTGCGCCTGTGCCCTTGATGACGACAGTGCGCTCGACGTCACTGGTCTTCAGCGGCGACGGGACCTTCACGGTCGGCGTCTTGAGGAAGTCGCCGGACACCGTGACCGAGTCGGAGGCCTTGCCCGATTTCACGTTCTGGCAGCTGGCGGCGGACGCCGTGCTGGAGGCCGAGGGAGCAGGCGACGACGAACTGCAGGCGGCGAGGCCGGCGACGACGAGGGCTGCTGTGAGGACGGAAAGGGATCTGCGCACGATCAGGCAGTCTGCCTCATCCACCTAGGTTCCCGCTGAACGGATGCTCCGGAAGCGCCCATACGATGGAGGTCATGACCCGTGATTTCTCCGTTCCCCAGTCCCGCCGTCTCGTCACCGAGTTGCCCGGCCCGCGATCGGTCGAGCTTCAGCAGCGCCGGGTCGCCGCGGTCAGCCGTGGTGCGGGCACGCTGGCGAACATCTACATGGAGTCCGGCTCGGGCGCCATCCTGGTCGACGTGGACGGCAACCGTCTCATCGATCTCGGCTGCGGCATCGGCGTCACGACCATCGGCCACGCACACCCGGCGGTCGCGGCGGCCGCCGCCGAGCAGGCCGCCAAGCTCACCCACACGCTCTTCACCGTGACGCCGTACGAGAACTACGTTCGTGTCGCCGAGAAGCTCGCCGAGATCACCCCGGGCGACTTCGAGAAACGCAGCATCCTGGTCAACTCCGGCGCGGAAGCTGTGGAGAACGCCGTCAAGATCGCGCGCAAGCACACGGGCCGCCGCGCGATCGCGACGCTCGATCACGCGTTCCACGGCCGCACGAACCTGACCATGGCGATGACCTACCGCCCCTGGCCGGAGCGCGCGGGCATGGGGCCGTTCCCCGGAGAGATCTACAGCCTCCCGATCAGCTACCCGTTCCGCGATCCCGAGGGGATGACCGGCGAGGAGGCCGCGGAGCGCACGATCGACCACATCGCCACGCATATCGGCGCGACCGAGCTCGCCGCGCTCTTCGTCGAGCCGGTGCAGGGCGACGGCGGCATCGTCATCCCGGCGCCGGGCTACTTCAAGCGGCTCTCCGAGTTCTGCACCGAGAACGGCATCGTGTTCGTCGCTGACGAGATCCAGGCGGGCATCGGCCGCACCGGAACGTGGTACTCCATCGAGCACCACGGCGTCGTCCCCGATCTGGTGACGAGCGCCAAGGGCATCGCCGGCGGCTTCCCGCTCGCCGCGGTGACCGGTCGCGCCGAGATCATGGACGCCGTGCAGCCCGGCGGAATCGGGGGCACCTTCGGCGGCAACCCGGTCTCCACGGCCGCTGCTCTCGCTGTGTTCGAGGCCTTCGAGCAGGAGGATCTGCTCGCGGAGGCCCGCCGGGTCGAGAAGGCGCTGCGGGCGCGCATCGGCGACTGGGCGGAGCGCTTCCCCGTCGTCGGCGAGGTGCGCGGCATCGGCGCGATGTTCGGCGTCGAGCTCGTCGTCCCCGGCACGAAGAAGCCCAACCCGGAGGCGGTGAAGGCCGTGCTCGCGCACGCCACCGCAAACGGCGTCATCCCGCTCGACGCCGGGAGCTGGGACAGCGTGCTCCGCCTCCTGCCGTCGGTCGTGATCAGCGAGGAGCTGATCGACGACGCCGCGACCGTGATCGAAGAGGCGCTCGGCCGACTCGGCTGACCGACGCAGCATGCACCTGGCACGCCGGCGCATCGTCGCCGTGGTCCTCGCGACCGCGGCGACGCTGGCCGTGCTCCCGGCGCTCGAGACGCCGGCGGCCGGCGCCGTGCAACCCGCTCGCGCCTCCGTATCGGCCGCCGCCGCCTCTGTATCGGCCGCCGCGGCCTCCGCGTCGGTCTTCGACCCGGGCGACATCATCAGCGACGACAGCTTCTACAACCCGTACGCGATGACCGCCGAGCAGGTGCAGCGCTTCCTCGAGCAGCGCGACTGCACTCCGAAAGACACCTCGCCGTGTCTCGACGACTTCCGGATGGACGTCCCGCGCACCCCGGCCTCCCCCGAGCGCTGCGCCGTGATACCGGCGAGGAAGAACGAGCGAGCGAGCAGCATCATCGCGCGCATCGCCCAGGCCTGCACGATCAGCCCGCGGGTCCTGCTCGTGCTGCTGCAGAAGGAGCAGTCGCTGCTGACGACGCCCAGCGCGGTCGGCTATCAGAAGGCGACGGGCTACGCCTGCCCCGACACCGCAGCCTGCGACGCGCGCTACTTCGGATTCTTCAATCAGGTCTATCGCGCCGCGTGGCAGTTCCGCGAGTACACCGCGCACCCCGGCGACTGGCGGTACCGGATCGGCGGGAACGCCATCCAGTACCATCCCGACACCAGCTGCGGGTCGGGCCGCGTGGAGATCGTGAACCAGGCGACCGCGAACCTCTACAACTACACGCCGTACCAGCCGGACAAGCAGACCCTCGCGCATCCGACCGGGCCGGCAGGCGCGTGCTCCGCGTACGGCAACCTCAACTTCTCCCGGCTCTACGACCGCTGGTTCGGCGATCCGCGCACCGTCCGCTATCCCGGATTCCAGCTCCCGTGCCTGATCTACACCGGAGGCTTCGGCTGCACGCCGAGCCGGCCGTTCGAGGACTGACCGACGCATGCCGGCGCAGGCATATGACCGGAACTAGCCTCGTCCTGTGAACCAGAGCACTCCAGACGACGGGCAGCCGACCGAGGACGACGTCGTCCCGCGCCCCGGCCTCCTGTATTTCGTGGGGCGGCATCTGGTCGCGCCCTTGCTCAGACTCATCTACCGGCCGACGGTGATCGGAACCCGCAACGTGCCCCGCCACGGCAAGGTCATCCTCGCCAGCAACCACCTGTCGTTCATCGACTCCCTGGTCATCCCGATGATCGCACCGCGGCGAGTGCAGTTCCTGGCCAAGTCGCACTACTTCGAGGGCACGGGTGTGAAGGGGGCCATCTCCCGGGCGTTCTTCACCGCGATCGGCGCCGTCAGCGTCAATCGCGGCGCGGGCCAGGCGGCGCAGGCGGCCCTCGAGCAGTCCCGGCGCATCATCGATAAGGGTGCCGCGTTCGCGTTGTATCCGGAGGGCACCCGTTCGCTGGACGGCCGACTCTACAAGGGCCGCACCGGCATCGGCTGGCTCGCGCTGACGACGGGTGCCACGGTGGTGCCGGTCGGTCTTATCGGAACGGCCGAGGTGCAGCCGGTCGGAGCGAAGTTCCCGCGCGTGCGCCCGATCACCATCGCGTTCGGCGAGCCCATCGACGTCGCGCACTACGGCTCAGCGGAGTCGGGCCGCGCGCGCCGGCAGGCCACCGACGAGATCATGGCCGCCATCCACGCCCTGACCGGGCAGGAGCTGGCCGGCGCCTACAACGAGTCGCCGCCCGCCAATACGGTCGAGCGGGTCAAGCGCGCGTTCCGGCCTGAGCGTCTGTAGACCAGACCGCGCGATCTGAGGTCAGCCGCTCGCCCTTACGCGAGCGTCAGCAACTCCGCCTCATGACCGACCGGAAAGTTGACGCTCGCCGCGATGAAGCACTTTGCAGCCGCCGGCGCGTGCAGCGATGCCGCGAGCTCCGCCTGCGCGGGATCGGCGATCGTGACTTTCGGCCGGAGGACCGCGCTCGTGAAGCGCCCTCCCCCGTGGCTGGTCTGCTCCATGACCCCGGTAGCGCGATCGGTGTAGCCCACCACGACGACGCCGGCCCGCGCCGCCTCGGCGAGATAGCTGAGCATATGGCACTGGCTGAGCGCCGCGAGCAGCAGCTCCTCCGGGTTCCAGCGGTCGGTGTCGCCGAAGAAGGCGCGGTCGGCCGACCCCTCGATGGGATGCTTGCCCTCCGTGCTCACGGTGTGGTCGCGTCCGTACGACTTGTAGCCGCTGGTTCCGTCACCCCGGTTGCCGGTCCACTGGACGTCGATCTCATAGCGGTGCTCGAGCTTCATGCGACGATTCTCGCACCCCGGCTAAACTGGCCAGCATCATGACTGACACCCTGAGCACGCCCACGTTCACCGTGGAGCAAGAACGCCGCATCGTCACCGCCGTCCCCGGCCCCAAGTCTCAGGAGCTGCACCGGCGCCGCCTCGCGGTCGTCCCGACCGGCGTGTCGTCCGCGCTGCCTGTCTACATCGCGCGCGCCAACGGCGCCATCCTCGTCGACGTCGACGGCAACCAGTTCGTCGACTTCGGCGCAGGCATCGGCGTAACGACGGTCGGCCATACCGAGACCGCCGTCGTCGAGGCGGCCGCGAACCAGCTGCACGACGTCATCCACACGCTCTTCACGATCACGCCGTACGAGGAGTACGTGCGCGTCGCCGAGCTGCTCGCTGAGCGCACCCCCGGTGACCACGCCAAGAAGACCGTGCTGGTCAACTCCGGCGCGGAGGCCGTGGAGAACGGCGTGAAGATCGCACGCAAGCACACCGGTCGGCGCGCCGTCGCGGTGCTCGACCACGCGTACCACGGCCGCACCAACCTGACCATGGCGATGAACTACAAGGCGATGCCGTACGCCACGGGGTTCGGCCCGTTCGCCGGCGACGTCTACCACGCGCCGAACTCGTACCCCTACCGCGACGGCCTCAGCGGCGAGGAGGCCGCGGCCCGCACGATCGCGTACCTCGAGAAGGTCATCGGCGCGTCCGACCTTGCGTGCCTCGTCGTCGAGCCCATCCAGGGCGAAGGCGGCTTCGTCGTGCCGGCCGACGGCTACCTCGTCGCACTCCAGGAGTGGTGCACCGCCAACGGCGTCGTGTTCATCGCCGACGAGATCCAGACCGGCATGGCCCGCACCGGCGTGTACTTCGCGAGCGAGCACTTCGGCCTCGTTCCCGACCTGGTGCTCAGCGCCAAGGGCATCGCCGGCGGCCTCCCGCTCGCCGCAGTGACCGGCCGCGCCGAGATCATGGACTCCGCACAGCCAGGCGGGCTGGGCGGCACCTTCGGGGGCAACCCCGTCGCGGCCGCCGCGGCCATCGCAGTCTTCGAACAGATCGAGAGGGGTGGCCTCCTCGCCCGCGGCGCCCGGATCGAGAAGTCGCTCAAGCCGGCGCTCGAGAAGCTGCAGCAGAAGTACGACATCATTGGCGACGTGCGCGGGATCGGTGCGATGGTCGCCATCGAGCTGGTGCAGCCGGGCACGGGTCAGACCACCAAGGCGCCGAACCCGGACGCGGTGGACGCGATCATCGCCTACGCCGCTCAGCGGGGGATCCTGTTCCTCAATGCGGGAACCTGGGGCAACGTTCTGCGGTTCCTGCCGAGCCTCGCGGTGTCCGACGAGCTCATCGCCGACGCCGTCTCGGTGCTCGACGACGCCTTCGCCGCGCTGTGACCCCCGCGGTCTTCGGTACCGACGAGGCGGTCGAGCTCGCGATCGTCGAGCGCAGCGGCTTCGTCGAGTCGCGACACTCCGGCTCGGCCATCGTGCTCGGGCCCGACGGCGGCGTGGCGATCTCGCTCGGCGCTCCGGAGAAGCCTGTCTTCCCCCGGTCGTCGCTCAAGCCGTTCCAGGCCGTCGCCGTGATGGGCGCCGGCGTGCCGTTGGAGGGCGCCGCAGCCGTCCTGGCGACCGCGAGCCACGCCGGCACCCCCGCCCACGTTTCGGTCGTGCGCGGACTGCTCGTGCAGGCGCAGCTGACGGAGGACGCCCTCCTCTGCCCTGCGGACTGGCCGCTCGACGCGGCGGCGCACGATGCGGCGATCCGCGACGGCGCCCAGCGCAGTCCGGTGTTCATGAACTGCTCCGGCAAGCACGCGGCGATGCTGCTCGCCTGCCGCATCAACAACTGGCCGTTCGACAGCTATCTCGACCCCCAGCACCCGCTGCAGCAGCACATCCGCGACACGACGGAGCGGCTGACCGGCGAGAAGGTCGTGGCGACCGGCGTCGACGGGTGCGGCGCGCCCGTGCACGCGATGTCGCTCGTCGCGCTCGCACGCGGAATCCAGCGGATCGGCACCGCCTCCGACGGATCGCCGTTCGCGCTGTTCCGCAACGCCGCCCAGCTGCGCACGGCGGTGCTCGCCGACGGCTGGGCGATCGACGGAGCGGGGCGCGCCAATACCGTCGTCATCGACGAGCTCGGGATCTTCGCCAAGCTCGGCGCGGAGGGCGTGATGGTCATGGCCGCGCCCGACGGCACCACCGTGGCGCTGAAGATCCTCGACGGCAGCCTGCGCGCAGCGACGATCGTCGCGCTCTCGCTGCTCGCCGACGCGGGTGCGGTCGAGAGCGCCGCGATCGACGCCGTGCTGCCGAAACTCCACCTGGCCGTCCTCGGCCGCGGCACCCCCGTTGGTGCGATCCGCGCCTCCTACGCCCGCTGACAGGGTGCCCGCCGCCCCGCGCCGAGGGGCACGCAAACGCCCGTATTCCGCGGTTTTGGGGGCGTTTGCGTGCCCTTCGGCGGGTGGCGGGGCACGAGTCCGCGCCGACGAGGCGAACTGCTGATATCCGCCATGGTTCGGCGCGGAATTCACGGAATCAGCATGATCCTTCCTGAATTACTATCGAAATCCTCCGTAAAGGGGGCTAGGGTGTTCTCGAACCATCACGTCGTAGTGTGAGGAGCTGAGGAGCCCCATGAAGGTCGCGATCCCCCGCGAGATCAAGAACAACGAATTCCGCGTGGCGATCACGCCCGCGGGCGTCCACGACCTGGTCGGCGCCGGACACGAGGTCTACGTCGAGACCGGAGCCGGTGCCGGGTCCTCCATCCCGGACGACTTCTACGCGGGAGCCGGCGCCACGATCCTCCCGGACGCCGCATCGACCTGGGCCGCCGGCGAACTCATCCTGAAGGTGAAAGAGCCGATCGCGTCCGAGTACGGCTACTTCCGCGAGCGGCTGGTGCTGTTCACCTACCTCCACCTCGCCGCCGACGAGGCGCTCACCAGGGCCTTGATCGAGTCCGGCGTCACCGCGATCGCCTATGAGACAGTGCAGCTGCCCAACCGCGCGCTTCCGCTGCTCGCACCGATGAGCGAGGTGGCCGGACGGCTCGCCCCGATCGTCGGCGCCAACACGATGCTCAAACCGAACGGCGGCCCCGGCCTGCTCGTCCCGGGCGTTCCCGGCACACATCCGGCCGTCGTCACCGTGCTCGGCGGAGGCGTCGCCGGCACCAACGCCACGTCCGTGGCGGTCGGCCTCGGCGCCGAGGTGACCGTGCTCGACACCAACATCGCGCGCCTCCGCGAGCTCGATGCCCTCTACGCCGGCCGCATCAAGACCATCGCCTCGAACAGCTTCGAGATCGACAAGGCCGTCGTGGCGTCCGACCTCGTGATCGGCTCGGTGCTCGTGCCCGGAGCCAAAGCGCCGAAGCTGGTCAGCAACGAGCTGGTCTCGCGCATGAAGCCGGGCAGCGTGCTCGTCGACATCGCCGTCGACCAGGGCGGCTGCTTCGCCGACTCGCACCCGACCACGCACGCCGACCCCACGTTCACGGTGCACCAGTCGTTGTTCTACTGCGTGGCGAACATGCCGGGCGCGGTCCCCCACACCTCGACGTACGCATTGACCAACGCGACGCTGCCGTACGCGCGCGCCATCGCCAACAACGGCTGGCAGGCCGCGCTGCGTGCGGACGCGTCGCTCGCGCTGGGTCTCAATGTGCACGCAGGGCACGTCACCAACCCCGGTGTCGCCGAGGCGCACGGGATCGTGGACGCGGGCGTCGCCGACGCGCTCGTCTAGAACGCAGGCGAACGAACTCCTCCCCCAGCCGTTCACACGGCCGGCGGAGGAGTCGTTCGGGTGCGGCGCAACAGTCAGCGCGTCGTCAGCTGACGTCGAACCACTGGTCGCCGATGTCGACCCTGGTCCCGCGGCCGACGCGATAGCGCCGGCCCGCCTCGCATTGCCGGGCGAGACCTCCGAGGGGACGTGCGACGGTGCCATTGCCGGAGTAGCGATCGCAGATCCAGAGGTCGTCGCCCTCGAGCCCGAATTCGAGGTGGGTCTTCGACACGCTGCGTGCGGGATCGGAGATCGCGACGAGCTGGTCGACGTGCTCCCCCGGCTGTGTGATCGGCCGCCGGCCGACGAGCCCGCTGCCGCGCACCTCCACCGACTCGCCGGTCGAGAAGCTCAGCCGGTAGATGCGCACGGATGCCGCCGGTGGAGCGCTCTCGATGGGGACGACGTCGATGGCCTCTGTCGCCGGGAGTCCGTCGTCGTCGACCTCGACAGCGCCAGGGAAACGGCCAGCGACGGCTGGCTTCGCGAGCGGCGGCACGATCGACGTGTCCGACGGTCGCGAGTCGGCGACCTCCGGCAGCCGCACCCGCGACGCCGTCACCGAGCTCCCGCAGTTTCCGCAGAACAGCGTCCCCTGAGAGAGCGCCGCTCCGCACACCCGGCATCTCATCGTCTGTTCGTCCTCTCTCGCGTCCTTCCACGGTAGCCGAGGGATCGCAGCGAGACAGCCGCAAGCAGCCGCTTCCATCGCGTGTCGCGGCGATCCAGCTGCGCGCGGAGGTCGTCGACCGCCTTCCACACTGTGTCCGCTTCCGCCGCGGTCGGCGCAAGCGGGCTGAAGACCGCCCGGTCGGCCACGGTGGCGAGCGCCGCGGGGCGCGTTCCGCCGATGGTCGTCGCGAACTCCACGCGGGTCGCGGCGGGAGGCGGATCGTAGCCGTGGTCGACGGCAGCGTCGGCGAACTCGCGCCAACCGCCGACGATCCTGTCCGCGGCCGTCGCCGCCGAGCGCCGGAGCGAGCGCCGCCTCCATTTGGCCGCAATGACCGCCAGGAACGGAGCGGACAGTACAGCGAGCACCAGCAGCGTCCACCCGAGGACGATGAGGACCGCCAGGATCGTCTCGAGGACGGGGTCCGGTGCCCGCTGCGGCGTGGTGTCGACCTGCGCCTGCGGCGGCTCCTCGTTCTGCTGCGGGCTTTCGTCGACGGGTGGTTGCACGTTCGTCTGCGGCCGGGAGATCTCGGTGGGCTGCTCCGGCTGCTTGGGCGGTACCGCGCGGACGGGCGGAGTCGGGTCGACCGTCACCCAACCGGCGGTGGTCTGCACCTCGATCCACGCCGAGACGTCGGAGCCGAGGAAGGTGACCGAGCCGTGCCCGGCGCCCTCGGGGGCGACGAAGCCCATGACCACGCGCGACGGGAACCCGAGCTGCCGCGCCATCAGAGCGGCCGTCACGGCGTACTGCTCCTGGTCGCCCAGCATCGGCACGTTCGTCAGCAGCTCCGTGATCCGGTCGGCGCCGTGACCCGAGCGGCTCGCCGGCTCGTCGTTGCCGACGCCATGGCTGATGTAGCCGTCGGTCGCGAGCCCCTGGAGCGCCGCCGTCAGCTTCGCACCGGCACCGGTGACACCCGCAGTGAACTTCTGCAGAGTCGACTGCAGCTCGTCGGGGATCATGGTCGGGCGGGGCACCGTGTCGGAGCCAGGCTCGACGTTCGTCAGCTGTGCTGCCGAGAGCTTCGGGAGTGCGACCGAGTCCGCCACGTAGGAGTCGCCGTCGCGGAGCCCGGACATCACCGCGCCGGTGCCGGTGACGTCGTTGTAGAAGTACGAGCCGGAGAGCGTCGAACCGCGGCTCCCGAGGAACTGGATCTGCTCGAGCTGCCCTGTTCCCGGAACCCACGGACCGCGGTATCCGCGCACGGTCACCGTCAGCTGCGCCTGCGTGCCTTTCGTGCCGGACTGGTCGAGCCGGTAGGGCAGGCGGGTGAAGGCCCCGGAGGCGCTCGTGACGGCGGCGCTCCCCACCGAGTAGGTCACTCCGTCGTAGGTGTCCAGCGACGCGATCCGGATGCGTCCGTCGGCAGGCAGCCCGCTGACGCTGAGCATCGGGTCCGACGAGGACTTCGGCTCGAAGTAGGACCGGAAGCCGCTGAGCGGGCTCGGGTACGCGCGCGGGTCGAAGGGCTGCTCGACCGCGGTCCGCACCACGTGCCGGTCGGTGGTCGGCGGCACCAGCACGGTGGCCCCGATCCCGACGACCGCGGCGCCCGCGAGCATCACCGCAGCGCCGGTCGCCGTGAGCACGGCGGTCGAGCGGCGCTCCCTGCGCGTCTCGACGGTCAGGCCGCTCTGCTCGCGCAGTGCGCGCACCGCGGCCGTCCGGCGACGCAGCCGCAGGCGGATGTTCCAGACCAGCAGCAGCGCGAACAGTCCGAGCACCAGCCACAACGGCGCGGGCTCGATCGCGGAGCCGAACGCGATCCCGGCGACGAGCACCACCACGGGCGGGATGCCCGCCAGCTCCGGCACGGAGGAGCGCAGAGCGATGGTCGTGGTGATCACGCTGGCCAGGAGCACCAGGATGAAGGCGGGCACGAGAAGCGCCTGGTACGAGCCCACCGGCACCGAGATCGTCACCAGCTGCTTCCACGACAGCCAGGTGCCCTGGACGAGATCGACGAAGCCCTGCTGCGTCGGCAGCAGCCCGCCCGCCGTCGCCTCCCCCGGGACCGCCAGCTGCACGCCCGTCCCCAGGTAGACGACGACGATCAGACCGCCGACCACGATGCTGGGCCAGCGGAAAACCGCTCCCAACAGGGCCTCCGCCGAACCGAGCACGATCGTCACTACGAGCATCGTGACGAACGCCGCAGAATGGTAGACGGGCCAGTACGACCACGCCGCCAGCGCCACCGCCGCCACCGCGAACCCGGTATCCGCGGCGGCGGAACGCCAGGGCAGTCGCCCGATCATGTCGCGAGCCGTTTCGCGAGGCTGCGCTGGAGGTCCTCCAGGTAGCCGATGGTCAGGACGCTGAGGTCCGCCACCCGCCGCAGCGTCGGCACCGCGCCCTCGTCGCACACGATGGCCACCACGTCCACACCGAGCGGGAAGTGCACCGCGGCGGAGCGCAGCTGCGTCGCCGAGACGGTCGACCCGCAGACCAGGAAGGCGATCGATGTACCAGCGGCGTCCTCGCTCGCGACCTGGGCGAGCTCGGGCAGCCGCAGCGCCGCCTCCGCAGTCTCCACTCCGGCCAGATCGTCGAGCAGCCGGCCCCGGCCGAATGTGCTCAGCCTGCGCGCGCTGAAGACCACGCGCTTGGCGAAGTCGGGGGTCTCTGCGCTCGCCACGACCGAGACTGTGCGGGAGTCGAGCATGGCCCGGACGCCCAGCGAGCCCGTCGCACTCACGGCGAGCTCGAACTCCTCCTCGGTGGCGTAGTCGGCCTCCGAGAGGCTGAGCGCGACCAGCAAATGGCTGCGGCGCGTCTCCTCGAACTGGCGCACCATGTAGCTGCCGGTCTTCGCCGTGCTCTTCCAGTGGATGTTGCGGCGCTCGTCGCCCGGCATGTACTCGCGGAGAGCGTGGAACGCGACGTCGCTCGCGGTCAGGTCGCGCGTCGGCGCACCCTCCAGGTCGCGGACGAACCCGGTGCTCATGCTCGGGATCGCGATGATGCGCGGGTGCACGAACAGGTCGAGCGAATCGGCCCACACCATCTCCCGGCGCAGCAGGCCGATCGGATCGGCCCGGACCGTTCGCACCGGACCGATCGGGAGGATGCCCCGCCGGCTGGTGGGCACGACGAAGACGTCGGAATGCTCGTCGCCGCTCAGCAGCGAAGGCGCAGCGAACTCGGCGAGGCCGGCGCCGACCGGCACCTCCACCCGCACGCCGGGCAGACGCCGTCGAGTGGGGTTGCGGATCGTGACCTCACCCGGGGCACGGTCTCCGACCACGACGCGGTTGCTGGGCAACGTCAGCCCGACGTCGTAGGCGATGCGGCCGACCAGGTAGAACGACGCGATCAGGAGCAACGCCGCCGCCGCCCAGCCCGCGACGACGGCCTCCGCCCAGCCCAGCACATAGCCAGCCACGAGCGCGAGCGTGGTCACCGCGATCATCGACCAGCCGAGCGGCGTGATCACCGCCGCGAGCACACGCGCGGCGGATGCCACGGCCCGGCCGAAGGCAGCGCTCGTCCGGACGACCCAGACGATCAGGTCGGCGAGCAGCCCGTCGCGCTCGCCGACGATGCGGGCGCGCGCGTTGGTGAGCTCGACCTGGGTGCGGGTGACGGTGCTGGTCACACGGCGGCCCGATCCCTCGGCGGGGGCACCTCGATCAGCAACTGGCCGACCACGCTGGAGGCGGTGACGCCCTCGAACTCCGCCTCGGGGTCGAGCACCAGACGGTGCGCGAGCACCGGCTCGGCCAGCGCCTTCACGTCGTCCGGGGTCACGTAGTAACGCCCCAGGGACGCGGCGAGCGTCTTGGCCGCGCGGACGAGCGCGAGCGCACCGCGCACGCTGACACCCAGGCGGATCTCGTCGGCAGAGCGGCTCGCGTCGACCAGCCGCGAGACGTAGTCGTTGATCGAGGGGTCCACGTGGACACCGCGCGCCAGGTCCGCCATCTCGACGACCGTCTCGGCCGAGATCACCTCGGGCACGACGATCTCGTGCGCGCGGCGCCCCGCGCCTTCGAGGATGCGCAGCGTCGCCTCGTGGTCCGGGTAGCCGATCGACGCCTTCATCAGGAAGCGGTCGAGCTGCGCCTCCGGCAGCCGGTAGGTTCCCGCCTGCTCGATGGGGTTCTGGGTGGCGATCACCATGAACGGCACGCCGACGGGGTGACGGACGCCGTCGACGGTGACCTGCTGCTCCTCCATGACCTCCAGCAGGGCGGACTGGGTCTTGGGCGAGGCGCGGTTGATCTCGTCGGCGAGGACGATGTTGGCGAACACCGGCCCGCGGTGGAACTCGAACGCTCCGGTGCGCTGGTCGTAGATGTTCACGCCGGTGATGTCGCCCGGAAGCAGGTCGGGGGTGAACTGGACCCGGTTGGTCGTGCCCCTCACGCTCTCTGCCATGGCCCGCGCCAGCGACGTCTTGCCGGTGCCGGGGAAGTCCTCCAGCAGCAGATGCCCCTCGCTCAGGAGGGCGGTGAGAGCGAGCCGGATGACGTGCGATTTACCCAGGAGGACACGGTCGATGTTCTGCACGAGGCGGTCGAACACGCCCGAGAACCAGCCGGCCTGCTCGGGGGTCATCGTCATGCTGTGGCCTCTCTCGGGGTGCGTGAGCAGCGCCGCGCTCGTGCGCGCGCCGTCCTCAGTATGCCGTTCCTCGCTCATTGCATGCCTGAGGCCGGATACGGCGTGGAGTACGTGTCGCTCCCGACGAGCACTGTGATTGTGAGCGTGGGGTTCGCGGCGCCGGTCGGCGCCTGGCAGGTCGCGGTCTGACCGGCCGATGGCATGGGAGCCTCCGGCCCGTTGCCGCAGCTGTACGTGACGAGGGTGTAGCCCGAGCCGGTAGGCCAGCTCGTCCAGCTGAACGTGCTCGTCGTCGCGTCGTAGCGGGCGCCCCCTATGGCCGTACTGACGGCTACCCCCATCGGCGTCTTGGAGTTCTGCGGCGTGCAGAGCGGGGAGCCGTCGGGATAGGTTTCGCAGATCCGAGTGATGCTGAGGGTGAGGCCCATGCCGTAATGCGGGCCGTTGGCGCCCGCGACAATTCCGCTCGTGCCGGTGAGCTGGCCGCTGTCGACGACGCCACCGTTGCCGTCGAGAAGCTGGTAATCGATGAGCGGGCTGGAGCCGCTGCCGTTCTGGTACGTGACCGAGGCCTGGAAGTCCCACGTGTTCGACAGATTCTGCGTCGGCCCGGAGATCGTCACGCTCCGCACCGGCCCCGGCTCCAGCCGCTGCGTCGCCGAGACGACGGCGCTCGGCGTGCAGCCCTGGCCGTTGTAGGCATAGACCACGAAGTTGTAGCTCTGGTTGGCGCGGAGCCCGGTGAAGGTCGCGCTGCCGCCCTGCACGTGCAGGAACGTCGACGACGTCGGGTCCACATGGAGGACGGGGTTGCCCGTCTCCACACCGGTGACGCTGCAGCCCGGCTGGGCTGTCCCCTGGAAGACGCCGACGTAGTAGTCGGTGATCGCCTTGCCGTTCGGGCCGAACACGTTCGACCAGGTCAGCGTGGCACTGGACCCGTCTGTGTCATCCGGGGTCGCGACCGGTGCGACGCCGGTCAGCACGGGCGCTCCGGCCGGCACTCCGCTGCCGGACGCCTGGTTCCAGGTCGTGCGGCCCTGGTAGAAGTCGTTGTGGCTCGCCACGGTGAACCCGATGGCCGCGCCGTTGGCGATGCCGGGGTCGGTCACGTTGAGCGCATAGGTCCCGCCGTCGCCGGGTACCACCTGCAGGGAGTTGATGATACCGCCGACTGTCACCAGGTAGGAGGTGATCGGGCTCGCTCCCGGGGCGTCCGCGGGCCGGTTCCAGGTGATCCGCAGACCGTTGTCCAGCGGCGTGGAACGGAGGTTCGTCGGCGCGTTCGGCACGACGTCCGACCAGGCGGCCTCCGCATAACTCGTCGCATCGGACAGGCCGAGGGCGTTGCGCGCCCGCACCGCGAACAGGACGGCGTTGTCGCGTCCGTTGCCCGGCGTCGTGATCGGACATACCGTCGTGGTGCACTGCGTCGTGCTCAGCACCGCGCCGGAGGCCGCGCTGCTCATCGTGACCTCGAAGCCCGTGATCGGTGAGTTGTTGAACGACCCAGGCGTCCAGCTGAGCGTCAGGCTGCGGTCGCCGATCGCCGAGATCTGCACGTTCGAGACGGGAGCCGGACGGTCCTGCACCGACACGGTCACCGTGCCCCAGGTGTACCGAGCGGGGTCGTTCGTCGCGTCGGCGACCTCGTACTGCAGCGTGGTGTCGACCGCGGCGGCTGTGCTCGAGACCGAGATCTGCAGGACCGAGTTGTCGGAGCTCGGCGTGATCGAGACGCCGTCGGGCAGCGCTCCGCCGAGGCCGCGGACGGCGAGGACGCGCAACGGCTTGTTCGGGAACGGGTTGGTCGCCGCGTCGTTGGCGAGAACGTCGACGGTCGTCGTCTGCCCGCGCGGCGCGATGACCCGATCCGGTTGGGGGCTCGCCAGCGGGCGGTTCGACGGCACGATGTTCAGGTCGATCCGGCCGGCCTGGCCCGCGTTCACGGCGTCCTTGACCCCGATGGAGATCGACGGCGTGCTTCCCTTCTGCATACCGGCTCCGACCGAGATGGCGAGCTTCTGACCTGACAGTGAGAGCGAGACGCCGTCCGGCCGGGGGTTCTGGATGGAGTACTGGAGCTCGGACTGGTCCTTCGCGTAGGGGTAGCTCGTGAGCTTGGTGAGGTCGACGGTCTTCGACTGCCCCGGCTCGAAGTCGATCAGGGCCCCCGTGAAGACCGGCGGCTGGTTCTCGCGCGGCGTCACCTCGATCGGGAGGACGATCGTGGCGACGTTGCCAGTCGGGTCGTTGGCGCTGCTGCCGTCCGTCACCTGGAACGAGATGCTCGCCGGTCCGAAGTAGCGGCTCGACGACGTGAACTGCAGGGTGTCGGAGCTGACCACCAGGTCGTCGCCGTTGGCGTGGGTCGCGCGCACGGTGGCCGCATCGGTCAGCTTGACCTTGCGGCCGCCGACGGCCACGATGTAGTCGTTCAGGTGGATCGTCAGTGTCTTCTCGCTGACCGTCGTGAGCTTCGGGGCGCCGCGCTTGAGCTGCGGGAGGGCGTCGTCGTATCCCGGCAACCGCACGAAGCCGTAGGCGGTGTACGACTCGTCCTCCGGGTTGACGACCTTGAACGGGATGATCTGGCTCTTCGCCGTGATCGTGACGCGGATGCGCTTGTCCGAGGTCACGTGGGCGGTGTTCCCGTAACCGGGCACGATCGACAGCTTCAACGACGAGACCGGACCGTCGGCGAAGAACACGTTGGACAGGGCGTTCACGTCGACGGTGTCGCGATCCAGAATGTCGGACAGCCCGAGCACCGTGTCGGTCACCACCGGACGTGCCGGTGGCGCATTCTTGTCGACAGTCACCCGGAGGAACGACTGATTGGTGCCTCCACGCTGGTTCTGGATCGTGTAGAGGAAACCGTAGTCGCCCTCATGCTGCGGAGCCGTCACCACGACGATGTCGCCCTGGATCTTCGCCTTCGCCTTGCCGTCGAGCGAGGCCACCGCGGTCAGGCTGAGCGGCCCGCCGTCCGGGTCGGAGTCGTTCGCGAGCACCTGGACGCTGAGGGTCCGCCCCGGGCGCGTCGTGACGTCGTCCTCGACGGCGACGGGGTTGCGCGCACCGTCGACGCGCGGCGCGATCCCGACGCGGACGGTCCCGGTTGCCCTCGCGCCGAGCGCATCCACCACCGCGTAGGTGAACGTGTCCGTTCCCGCCGAGTACTCCCCCGCCTGGAAGTCCATCCAGTCGCTGCCGGAGGCGACGACGGCGCCCTTCTGCGGGTTGGTCTCCTGGCCGATGAATTGCACGGAGTCGCCATCGGGGTCGATGCCGGACAGCGGGACGGTGATCCGCACCGTGTCGCCGGCGAGTACGCGAGCCGTGATGGTCTTGGGAACCGGCGGGTTGTTGGTCGCGACATCGCGTTCGCGCACGGCGATGCTCACCTCGGCGGTCGCCCACTGCCCGTCGGCCCCGTAGACGCGGTACGCAGCGGTGTAGTTGCCCGGCTTGGACGGCGCGAGGTAACGCAGGTGGTCTCCGCTGGCGAAGAGCAGACCAGCGCCGACGGGCAGGGGCGTCGCGAGCGTCGGGTCGAGGGTCAGCTTGTCGCCGTCGGGCTGCACGTCGTTGGCCAACACGGGGATGTCGACGACGTCGTTCACGCGCACCGCGACCGCGTCGGGCGCGGCGATCGGCGGCTGGTGCACGGTGAGCGACGGGAGCTGGACGACGGTGACCGTTCCCTCGGTGTCGGCGAGACCGTTGCTCAGCCGGTAATGGAAGTCGACAGGCTCGGTGAGGGGCCGCGTCAGCGAGACGCGCAGGGTGCGCTGCTGGAGGACCTGCACCTTGATCCCCGACGACGTCGGCGGATCGGTGACGCCGGTCACGAGGAGGACACCTCCTGACGGGTCGATGTCGGTCGACAGCACGTCGACGTCTTGAGTCGACTGCTCGCGGACGAACGCCGTGTGCGGAACGGCGATCGGCACCGTCTTCGCACCGGGAGGCGCCTTCACCTCGACGCGGACGGTCCCGGTCGTCGTGATGACGCCGTCGGTGACCGAGTACTCGATGTTGTGCGTGCCGGCCTGGTCGGATTCGAACCGGAATGTGCCGCCCTGGTAGTCAGGGGTGATCGTGGCGTCGGCTTTGGTCGGAACCGTGCTGAGTCGGACGACGGCGTTGCCGCCGCGCACGTGGTCGAGCGGACGGACCGTCGTCTCCTGACCCTGGTTGGTCACCACGGCGAAGGGGTCGGCGATGATCGGCACCTGGCCTGGTGGCTGGACGGTGACGGCCAGCTGTCCCGTTCCCTCGGCGAGGCCGTCGGAGAGCACCAGTGCGACGTCGTTGAGGCCGCTTCCCGTACCGTGGTCGGAGTAGGCGACCTGGCCCTGCGGCGTGAACGTCACGGTGTTGGGGGCAGGAACCGTGGCACCGGAGAGGTAGAAGGAGTCGCCGTCGGGGTCGTAGCAGTCGCCGAGCACCGAGGTGGTGACTCGCCCTCCCGCCTGGACGACCGCTTTGGCTGTGCGCACGCACACGGGCGGCGTGTTCTCGGACGGAGTGCGCACCGTCACGTTCACGTGCGCCGTCGCCGTTCCGCCCCGGCCATCGGAGATCGTGTAGTCGAATTCGATGGACCCGCTGGCGGTCGCTGGAAGCGCGATCTGCAGCTGTTGGTCCGAGTTCGTCAGCTGGATCGTCCCCTGATCGGCGGGGATGGCGGTGAACGAGTCGATCGTCAGGACGTCGCCGTTCGGATCGTAGTCGTTGAGCAGCACGGGGAGCGGCGAAACGCGTCCCGGCCGCGCGCCGAACTGCTCGTCGACAGCGACCGGTGGCAGCTCCTGCTTCTCATATTGCGGAGTCGTGTCCTGCTTGGACTGGTCCACGAGCTCCTGAGTCGTCTTCTTGGAGACCAGCTCGTCCCAGTTGTCGATCCGCGCGTTGCCCGACTGCACGGCCCACGAGATACCGGAGCGCGTGTCGTTCAGCACGACGCGGTCGCGGTTCACGCGGAACGACAGCACCGCATTCGCCGGCACCTGACTCAGCGTGCTCCGGGTTCCCACCGCGGACGAGGTGCAGCTGCGCCAGGCCGCGCCCGAGTCCCACGCCGCGTAGACGCAGCCCGCGACCGCGACCGGGGCGGCCGGCGCGCCCGACACGGCGCCGAGCAACCGCACCGGAGCAGTGCCGTCGAGCGGGACGCGGACGAGTCCGGACGATGTCGCGATCCAGACCGCCGAGCCGTCGGAGGACGGCGCCTGCAGCATCGCGTCCGTGTCGTCACCGAGGACCCCGGACAGGCTCACGGCGCCGTCGGAGGTCCACAGCGTCTTCTGGTCCGGGTCGAAGAGCACCCACCGCCCGCCCGCCGAGGTGACCTGGACGTGCGTGCCATCGCCGCGGGAGGCCACCTTCTCTGTCGAGCTCGCCGGCTGCTCGCCGCCGAGGTCGATGCGCACCATGTTGCGCGCGACCGGCTGGTAGACGAACAGCACGCCGGACGGGTCCATCGCCGCGACGGAGCGCCCGCCCAGGTCCATCGTCGCGGCCGACCCGGAGTTGAACTGCTCGAGCTGGTCGATCGATGTCAACCACAGCTGGCCGGTCGTCTGGGACAGCATCGCGACATGGTTGCCTGAGACCGCCACCTGCGGCGAGCGCGGCGGGAGCGCCACCGACTTGCCCGCCTCGGCCGTCGCCGGGTCGACCACCGCCGCGGTGTTGGCCTCCTTGTCGAGCAGCAGCACGTTCTCGCCGTCCTGCACGACATCGAGCGCTTCTCCGGTGCCGGTGACGATCGAGTTCAGGGAGTCGATCTGGGTGTTCGCGCGGCCCAGCGCCTTCTTCGCGTCGCTGGCCACCCACACCGCGGCGTCGTTGAGCTGGAGGTGCTGCGCGCTGTAGCCGCCCGAGACCACGGCGAGCGTCGTCACCAGGGCGGCGACAACTGTTCCGCTGAGCGCCGTCGCGGCGATCGACTTGTGGGCGAGCAGCCACGACCGGATCATGGCGAGGCGGTCCTTTGCACGCACTTCTGCCCGCTCGGCGATCCCGTCTTGCCGTCGCGGTTCACCGTGACGGTGACGCACACCGTCTGGCCGGGCTTGGCGTCGACGCGGAACTCGGTCGCACGCTGGCTGCTCGGCGGCTGATCGTCGACGGTGACCTGATAGCTGTCACTGCTCGCGATGCCCGGATCGCTCCAGGTGAAGACGATGGTGCCCTCCGACACACGGCCGCTGAGGTCGCGCACGGTCGGGATGTCGTTCGACGCGCCGGCACGCACCAGCACCACCGTCGCGGTCACCGCGAGCACGACCACCAGCAGCGCGCACACGACCAGCGAGACGATCAGTGCCCTCGAGATCCGGGACGGCGGCGCCTGCGGCGATGGCGGCGTGCTGCCGATGCTCTCCCGCACCATCGTGCGCGTCGGCGCGCGGGTGGTCGTGGCCGCGGTGGAGGGAGCCCGGCGACGCCGGCGCAGCGAACCGGGATCGACGGCGACCACTCCCTTGACCCGGGTGCGCTCCTCCGGATCGTCGGCCGTGGCGAGCGCCCAGTCGTCCATCGCGACCTCGATGGGCGTCTGCGGCAGACCCAGCTCGGCCTCTACCGACTGCAGTTCGCGGATCAGTTCGAGCACGCTGCGCTGACGCGCCGATGGCTTTCGCGACATCGAGCGCATCACGATCTGCTCTAGCCGGGGCGGCGCGTCCGCACGCCCGATGGGCTGTGGACGGCCCTTGGTGATGCGCTGGATGAGTTCGGCGGACGTGTTCTCTTTGCCCGGCTGCTCGAACGGCGAACGGCCGGCCAGCAGCGAGTAGATCGTCGCGCCGATCGACCAGACCTCGCTCGCGATGGTTCCGCTCGTCTCGTTGAGCAGGACCTCGGGGGCCGACCACGGGATCGACAGCCCGATCGTCTCGGTCGCATCGGCCTCGCTCAGCGTCGCGGCGATGCCGAAGTCGCTCAGCACGGGATGGCCGTACGCGGTGGTGAGGATGTTCGACGGTTTGATGTCGCGATGGAGCACACCCGCGCGGTGGGCCGTCTCGACCGCGCTCGCGATGCGGACGGCGATGCTCAGCACCTCGGGCACCGGCAGGGGGTCGGAGCGGTAGCGCTGCCCGATAGCCGACGAGCAGAGCTCCATGACGAGATACGGACGGCCGTCGGCCGAGACGCTCGCCTGATAGACCGTAAGGATCGACGGGTGCGTGCTGAGCTGCGCCATGAGGTTGGCCTCGGCCTGGAACATCTGCTTGACCTGGCTGGTCACGACCTCGGCGAGCATGACCTTGACCGCGACCTGACGGCGCGGCATGTTCTGCTCGTAGAGGAACACGTCGGCGAAGCCACCCGAACCGAGCACCCTGACGTAGGAGAAGCCAGGCAGGTTCGGCGGCTGTGAAGGCAAGCGCCGAGCCAAACAGCTCCTCCCGTCGTCGGCCGTACGCGATCGCGGCGGCGAAGGCGTTTCCCAATTGTAGGCAGCAGGCGGACACGCTCAGGGAGCCGGCACCCGCACTGGGGACAACTCGATTACCCCCAACTCGGGGGGCACAACGGCGCGCCGTCGCGTCGGTGGAGGAGTGTCGAGGCAGGCCCGGTCAGTGCCGCCGCGCCGCCCGCCGCGGAAAACCGTCACGGTGCACGCCGCTCTCCGGCGTCGCCAGCACATCGACGACGACGACGGTGACGTTGTCGCGGCCTCCGTTGCCGAGGGCCGCATCCATCAGCTGTTGCGCGGCGTCAA
The DNA here is from genome assembly GCF_049993355.1 of Leifsonia sp. McL0607. Classification (GTDB taxonomy): domain Bacteria; phylum Actinomycetota; class Actinomycetes; order Actinomycetales; family Microbacteriaceae; genus Leifsonia. The sequence continues at coordinate 3,375,990 of NZ_CP188253.1, forward strand.
GCGGCGTGCGGCCTTCGCCGAGGAAGTAGCGGATCCCGTGCTCGGTGAGCTCCTTCGTTAGGCCGTCGGAGCAGACCAGCAGCCGGGAGCCCGCGACGATCGGGAGGAGGAAGCAGTCCGGCACTGGGTCCTCGTTGAACCCGACGGCGCGTGTGATCACGTTGCTGTGCGGGTGGACCTCCGCCTCCTCCGGCGTGATCGCACCGGCATCGAGCAACTCCTGCACGATCGAGTGGTCGACGGTCAGCTGCTCCAGCGTGCCGTCGCGGAAGTTGTAGACGCGCGAGTCCCCGATGTTGAACACGAGCCAGTAGGGCGCGCCCTCGACCAGCGTGAGGGCGATACCCGTCACTGTCGTGCCCGTGCCGAGATCGGTCTGGCCGACGCCGCGGGTCATGTCGCCGACGGCATCGCGCAGCGCGTCGGTCAGCGACGACTCGGTCACGAAGTCGGTACGGACCTTCTCGGCCAGCCGCGTCACCACGGCGGTGCTGGCGAAGTCTCCGGCCGTGTGGCCTCCCATACCGTCGGCGACCGCGAAGATCGGCGACCGGGCGAGCAGGCTGTCCTCGTTGACGCTACGTCGGTAGCCGGTGTCGCTGAGCGCCGCCCAGCCGAGGCTGATGCGCGTATCGGCACCGCCCGGGACCACCACGGTGTGGCGACGGTTGGTGCGACCGATCTGGGTCACTCGCGTCCTTCTTCTCGACGGTCCGCCCCCGACGCCGGCTGGGGTGCACCCTGCGGGCCGTCGGCCAAGACGGTGGTGATCTCGATGATATTACCGTCGCCGATCTGCACAACGCTGCCCGGGAGCACCACTGTGGACTCGCCCGGCCGCAATCGGTACGAGGCGCCGCCGGGTCGCACGACGACCGTCCCGTTGGTCGAACGGAGGTCGGTCACGACCACGGCGTCCCCCGACTGCTCGATGCGGACGTGTGTCGACGACACCTCCTGCTCGGGCGAGGACACCGAGACCAGGCGTGGCAGTGCCCCAGAGTCCACGCGGGGCTGCGTGGGCCTGCGGCCCACCAGGATCGGCCTGTCGAGGTCGATGCTGTCCCCCGGTCCGATCCGCACCCCGAAGCGTTGCGAGGTCGGCAGGGCCTCCGGCACCTCGACGCCCCACTTCGCGACGGGCACCACGCCGTCGGTGCGCGTACCGGGCGTGTCGCGCGTTGCAGCCCAGCCCGGCTGCTCGGTCGCCGTTCCCGGTTCCTCGATGTCGATGGCGCCGGCCAGCTCGTGCGCGACGGGAACCCGTTGGACCACCGGCTCCGCCTCGGGCGACTCGGCGAGCTCCGCCGGGCCATCGTCGCGGGAGAACAGGCTGGAGCTGCGGGGTCGGTCGCGGATGATCGTCTCGTCGACGCTTCCTCCGGTCCCGGCCGAGCCTCCCGCGCGGAGCGGCTCGGCGGGCTCGGCGGCGCGCTCGACCCGCTCGATGGGGGTGCTCGACCAGGTCAGCAGCTCACCGTCCACTACGCCCAGGCCGATCGGCAGGGAGCCGACGGCGAGCCGGGCGACCGGACCTGTCGGCAGATCGTCGCCCCCGAGCGCGAGACCGGTGACGTTGCGGAACTCCGCGAGAACCCAGGGCTGCACTCCGCCCGAGCCGAAACGCCTCGCGCCGCCGACCGAGAAGACGTCGAGGGCCGCCGACCCGCGGACTACCGCGGTCACGACGATCTCGCCCTGCGCATTCGGCTCGCCGAGCTCTGCGACGGCGAACGAGCGCACGCTGTCCGGACCGGCCAATGGGAACGCACCGACCACCGACTCGATCGTCGCCAGGTCGGAGTCGGCCAGCCACCACACCGCGTCGACGATGCCGTCGGCGGCCGTGCTCTCGACGCACGCCACGAAGCGCCGGCCGGCGATCAGCAGCCAGCGCGAGGGGCCTGCGGTCGGGGCGTACCGCGTGAAGCCGGGAGCCACTTCGGGTTCCTCCTGGTCTGCGACGGACCGGGGGCTGTTCCCCGATGTAGGACGTGACGTACGGGACGAGTGTAGCCGCCGACTCAGCTGGCCTGCTCCGTCGCGACCAGCCGGAAGGGAGTGCCGACGCAGCGGACCGAGTCCTCCCGTGCCCCTGTGCCGGCCTCCGCCAGAGAGCCAACGAGGACCGACGGGTCGGTCGACACCATCACCCGCCCCCATTCGTTGACCAGGATGACCGGTCGGCCGATGGCCAGCATCGCGGGCAGCAGTTCGCGCTCGAGACGCCGGACGTACACGTCCACGCCGACGACTCCGAGCATCCGCCCGTCGCCCTCGACCGGCGAGGTCACGGTGACGATGTAGTCGCACGCGCAGAGGTGGTCGACGTACGGCCCGGTGATGTGAGTGCGGTGGGTCGACCGCGGGATGCTGTACCACTCCAGCGACCGGAAGTCGCGCAGATAGTCCGAGTACGACCGGGAGGCCAGATCGAGCCTGCTCGGCTCGGTCGTCGCGCCCGTGAGCGGGTTCTCCTCCAGCCGCCCGAGCCACCAGGCGAAGTGGAGGTCGTCGCCTCCCGTGAACTCCGGAGCGGCGACGAACCCGGCGCCGACGAGCACGGGGTCGTCTTCGCCGAGCGCGGGGACCACCAACCGCTCGACGCGGTCGTCCAGGGCGGCAGCGGGCATTCCGTCGGCACCCTGGTCGGCCAGGATCGCGTCCCGCCAGCCGGCGAGCCGCTCGTGCAGGCGTCCGAACAGGGCGCTCACGCGTTCGGCCGCGGCGTCGACGCATGTGGTGTCGGCCCCCGGCGTCGTGACGACGGTCTCAGCCACCGATCGTCCCTCCCGTCTCGATCCGCGCTTTCGCGGACAGCAGCCAACGCGCAACGCGACCCAGCAGCGCGGTGACCTCGGCCCGTGCGCCTGCCGCATCGCTCGCGGCGACGGCGCTCGCGATGGTCTGCACCGATTCGGCCGTTCCCTCCCGCAGGGCGGCCTCGCGCATGCCGAGCCACAGCAACGGGCCGAACTCGGCCTGCAGCCGGATCTGCTCGCGCACCAGGCGCGTCGACTGGCTCAGCACCGCCACTTCGAGCAGGAAACCTCCCGCGCTCCGCCGCGCCTCCGCCGGCTCGGTGAAGTCCGTAGCGGCGAGCCAGGCCGCCAGCCGTGCGTCGTCGGCCGGCGTCGAGCGCTCGGCAGCCCGGTCGGCGCATCCCGCCGCGATCGCGGTCACGTAGACGGTGAGGTCGCTGAGCTCGACCTGCGAGAAGCCGCGGAGCCGCGTCGCCAGCATCGTCTCGTCGGCATCGCCGGGGTGGACGACGAAGCTGCCGCCATCGCGGCCGCGGCGCGTCTCGACGAGACCGGCCTCGCGCAGCATCCCGAGGCCCTCCCGCGCGGTGACGAGAGCGACGCCGAACCGCTTCGCCAGGTCGGCTTCGCTGGGCAGGCGCTCACCCGGTGCGAGCAGGCCCAGCAGGATCGCGTCGGCGAGCCGGCGTGCGACCTGCTCCGCGCGTCCCGCGTCGGAGAGCTGAGCGAACACGGCGTCGCGCGCCCCTGGCGCCGGCCGCACTGTTGGGGCAGCATCGCGGGTGGAGGTGGTCACCCCACCACGATATCCCGCCCTAATCATTCGCTATAGGATGAATTCGACGCGGCGCAGTGACAGCCGTCCGAGCGAAGGAGCGAGCGAACCATGACCGACGGTGTCCTGTCCGGAGTGCGCGTCGCCGACTTCTCGCGCGTGCTGGCCGGACCCTACGCCACGATGATGCTCGCCGACTTCGGCGCCGACGTCATCAAGATCGAGAGCCCCACCGGCGACGACACCCGAGCGTGGCGGCCTCCGGTCAACGAGGCGGGCGAGTCCACCTACTTCGGGGCGGTCAACCGCAACAAGCGCTCGGTCGTGTGCGATCTGACCACTGCGGAGGGCCTCGCTGCCGCCCGCGCGCTCGCCGAGACGGCCGACGTCGTCGTCGAGAACTTCCGACCGGGTGTCATGGAGCGGTTCGGTCTCGACGAACAGAGCCTTCGTGCGGCCGCTCCCGGACTGATCTACTGCTCGATCACCGGCTTCGGGCGCGCGGCCGGCGCGCCCCTCCCCGGCTACGACCTCCTCGTCCAGGCCGTCGGCGGCCTCATGAGCATCACCGGACCCGCCGACGGCGAGCCCAGCAAGGTAGGCGTCGCACTCGTCGACGTGCTCACCGGTCAGAACGCGCTCGCCGGCATCCTGCTCGCGCTGCGCGAGCGCGACCGTACCGGGCGGGGATCGCGGGTCGACGTCGACCTCCTGGGCTCCCTGCTCGCCGCCCTGACCAACCAGGCGTCGAGCACACTCGCCACGGGCGACTCACCCTGTCGCCTCGGCAACGCGCACCCGAGCATCGCGCCGTACGAGCTCTTCCGCGCGGCCGACCGCGAGCTGGTCGTGGCCGTCGGCAACGACCGTCAGTTCGCGGCCTTCGCCGGCGCGCTCGGCCTCCACGAGCTTTCAGCGGACCCCCGGTTCGCGACCAACGAGGAGCGGGTGCGCAACCGTCACGAGCTCCGCGCGATCGTGGAGCCGGCTCTCGGCCGGCGCGATGCGGCCGACTGGGTCGCAGACCTCGGGGCGGCGCGCGTTCCTTCCGGCCTGGTCAACAGCGTCGCGGAGGCCTTCGAGTTCGCGACCTCCCTCGGCCTCGACCCGGTCGTGACGACCGTCGACCCGGCGACCGGACGCACCTCGCACCAGCCCGCGACCCCCATCCACCTCGACACGGCGCCCGCCGTGCACCGCTCGCCGCCGCCCCTCCTCGGCGAGCACCATCCCACGTGGGCGGACGCCGTCTCCGCCCGCACCGAAAGGACCGCTCCATGACCACCGCCTCCTCCGCCCTCGACGACGCGTTCAGCATCGATCACCTCCTCACCGCCGAGGAGCTGCGCTGGCGCGACGAGGCCCGGCACTTCGCCGTCGAGCGCATCGCACCGGTCATCGCCCAGGACTTCGAGGACAAGCACTTCCGGGCGGAGCTCGTCGGCGAGCTGGGCGCCCTCGGCGTCCTCGGCATGCACCTGAATGACCCCGGCTGCGCGGGCGCCGGCGCGGTCGCCTACGGCCTGGTCTGCCATGAGCTGGAGGCCGTGGACAGCGGCTGGCGCACCTTCGTCTCCGTGCAGGGCTCGCTCGCCATGAGCGCGATCTCCAAGTTCGGCTCCGACGAGCAGAAGTCCGAGTGGCTCGCGCCGATGGCCCGCGGCGAGCGCATCGGCTGCTTCGCGCTCACCGAGCCGCAGGGCGGCAGCGACCCGGCCGCGATGACGACCCATGCCCGACGCGAGGGCGACGACTGGGTGATCACCGGCGTCAAGCGCTGGATCGGCCTCGCGTCGCTCGCCGACGTCGCCGTGGTCTGGGCGGCGGCCGACGAAGGGGTGCGTGGCTTCGTGGTCCCGACGACGACTCCGGGGTTCATCGCGACGCCGATCGACGGCAAGCTGTCGATGCGCGCGTCGGTGCAGTGCGACATCCTCCTCGACGATGTGCGGGTCCCCGCCACGGCGATGCTGCCGGGCGCCCGTGGTCTGTCCGGTCCGTTCTCGTGCCTCGACGAAGCGCGCTACGGCATCGTCTGGGGTGCGATGGGCGCCGCCCGGTCGTGCCTGGAGGTGTCCATCGAGCGTGCGACCACCCGGGAGGTCCTCGGCCGTCCGATCGGTGCGACGCAGCTGATCCAGCAGAAGCTGGCGGACATGCTGGTGGAGTACGAGAAGGGCATGCTGCTCGCTGTGCACCTCGGCCGGCTCAAGGAGGCCGGCCGGCTCACCCCCACCCAGATCAGCGTGGGCAAGCTCAACAACGTGCGGGAGGCGCTCGCGATCGCCCGGGAGGCCCGCACCATCCTCGGCGGCGACGGCATCACGGACGCCTTCCCGGTGATGCGGCACATGGCCAACCTGGAGTCGGTGCGCACCTACGAGGGCACGGACGAGATCCACACGCTCGTGCTCGGGCGCGCCCTGACCGGGATGGCGGCGTTCTGATGAGCGCACGCCGCGAGTCCTGACCAGCTGCATCGAACTGGCAGGACACGCCGTGCGACCGGAGGGCCGCACAGCGTGTCCTGCCAACTCGTTCACTCCCCGATGTACGACATCACGTGCTTGATGCGCGTGTAGTCCTCGAACCCGTACATCGACAGATCCTTGCCATAGCCGGAGTGCTTGAATCCGCCGTGCGGCATCTCGGCCACGATCGGGATGTGCGTGTTGATCCACACGCAGCCGAAGTCCAGACCCTTGGCGAAGCGCATCGCCCTGCCGTGATCCCTCGTCCAGACCGACGACGCGAGGCCGTATTGCACGCCGTTGGCCCAGCGGAGGGCCTCCGCCTCGTCAGTGAACTTCTGCACCGTCTGCACCAGCCCGAAGATCTCGTTCTGCACCGCCTCGTCGCCCTGGCGGAGGCCCGAGACGATCGTCGCCTCCCAGAAGTAGCCGCGGTCCCCCTGGCGCCGACCGCCCAGCTCGACGTTGGCATGGTCGGGCAGCCGGTCCACGAAACCGCTCACCTGGGCCAGCTGGTTGGCGTTGTTGAGCGGACCGTAGGGGACGCCGTCCTCGCGCGGGGCACCCGTGCGGGCGTTGGCGCGCGCGTACTGCGCCAGCGCCGCGACGAACTCGTCGTGCACGCCCTCCTGCACCAGGAGGCGGGTGGCGGCGGTGCAGTCCTGACCGGCGTTGAAGTAGCCGGCGGCCACGATGCCCTCGACCGCCTTCTGGATGTCGGCGTCGTCGAAGACGATGACGGGGGCTTTGCCACCGAGCTCGAGGTGCACGCGCCTGAGGTCGATGGAGGCCGCCCTGGCGACCTCCATGCCGGCCCGCACCGACCCGGTGATCGACACCAGCTGCGGGGTCGGGTGATCGATCATCGCCGCGCCCGTGGTCCGGTCGCCGAGTACCACGTTCAGCACGCCGTCCGGGAGGAACTCGCTGGCGACCTCGGCCAGCAGGAGCGTCGAGAGCGGGGTGGTCTCCGACGGCTTCAGCACCGTCGTGTTGCCTGCGGCCAGCGCCGGTGCGAACTTCCACACCGCCATGTTCAGCGGGTAGTTCCACGGCGTCACCTGGCCGACCACGCCGATCGGCTCGCGACGGATGAAGGAGGTGTGGTCGGGCAGGTACTCGGCGGCCGACCGGCCCTCCAGGTTGCGGGCGGAGCCGGCGAAGAAGCGGATCTGGTCGACCGACAGCAGGATCTCATCCTCCACGAGCGTGGCGCGCGGCTTGCCGGTGTCCTTCGACTCGGCGTCCGCGAACTCCTCGGCGCTCCTCCATCGCGTCGGCGATGCGGAACAGCGCGAGCTGGCGTTCGGCCGGCGTCGTGTTGCCCCAGACCTCGAACGCCGCCTGCGCCGCGCGGTACGCGTCTGCGACGTCCTCCGATGTGGACAGCGGCGCTGTCGCGTACACATCCTCGGTCGCAGGGTCGATCAGGGCGATGCTCCCGCCGCCACGCGCGTCGGTGCGCGCGCCGTTCACGAAGTTCTTCAGTCCGGGGGTCGTCGTTGCGTCAGGAGGCGTTGTGCTCGTCGGTGAACTCATGCCGGGGAGTCTACTGATTTCGTCGGTGAATCGGGCAGGAATGTGCGGATTCGCTTGCTAGACAGCTTTGCCACTGACAGAATCGCTCCATGAGTACCCCTCGGGCAACGAACGGCACGAAGGCTGCGGTCATCGACGACGTCTCCAAGGCGATCATCGAGCAGCTGCAGGTGGACGGCCGCAAGTCATACGCGGAGATCGGCAAGGCCGTCGGTCTCAGTGAGGCAGCGGTGCGCCAGCGCGTGCAGAAGCTGACCGAGTCGGGTGTGATGCAGATCGTGGCCGTGACCGACCCGATGCAGCTGGGCTTCTACCGCCAAGCGATGATCGGCGTGCGCGTCACCGGGGACACCCTGGTGATCGCGGACAAGCTCGCAGCGATGCCCGCCGTCGACTACGTCGTCCTCACGGCGGGGACGTACGACATCCTCGCCGAAGTCGTGTGCGAGAACGACCTCGACCTCATCACGATGCTCAACTCCGAGATCCGGACTCTCGAAGGAGTGCTCTCCACCGAGACGTTCGTGTACCTCAAACTCCACAAACAGTTCTACAACTGGGGAACGCGATAACCATGACGACAACCGTTGAAACGTTCGGCGAGCCCATCACACCCGATGAGGCGGACCTGCAGGCCAAAGCGCGCGATCACCTTTGGATGCACTTCGCACGCCAGTCGGTGATGGAGGAGGGCCTCGGTGTGCCCATCATCACGCGCGGCGAGGGCCATCACATCTGGGACGACCACGGCAAGCGGTACATCGACGGCCTCTCCGGTCTGTTCGTGGTGAACGCCGGCCACGGTCGCAAGCGTCTCGCCGAGGTCGCGGCGAAGCAGGCCGAGCAGCTCGCGTTCTTCCCGATCTGGTCGTACGCCCACCCCAATGCGATCGAGCTCGCCGACCGCCTCGCCCACTACGCGCCGGGCGACCTCAACCGCGTCTTCTTCTCCACCGGCGGCGGCGAGGCCGTCGAGACGGCGTTCAAGCTGGCCAAGTACTACTGGAAGCTGCAGGGCCGCCCGACCAAGCACAAGGTGCTCTCGCGCTCGGTGGCCTACCACGGCACCCCGCAGGGCGCGCTCGCGATCACGGGCATCCCGGCCATGAAGGAGATGTTCGAGCCGCTGACGCCCGGAGGCTTCCGCGTGCCGAACACGAACTTCTACCGGGCGGGCGAGATGGGCGCGCCCACCGACGACATCGAGGCGTTCGGTGTCTGGGCGGCCAACCGCATCGAGGAGATGATCCAGTTCGAAGGTCCGGAGACCGTCGCCGCGATCTTCCTCGAGCCGGTGCAGAACTCGGGCGGCTGCTTCCCGCCGCCTCCCGGCTACTTCCAGCGCGTGCGCGAGATCTGCGACAAGTACGACGTGCTACTGGTCAGCGACGAGGTCATCTGCGCCTTCGGCCGCATCGGCCACATGTTCGCCTGCGACCAGTACGGCTACGTGCCCGACATGATCACCTGCGCCAAGGCGATGACCTCCGGGTACTCCCCCATCGGCGCGACGATCATCAGCGACAAGATCTACGAGCCCTTCAAACACGGCAACACATCCTTCTACCACGGCTACACGTTCGGCGGTCACCCGGTGTCCGCGGCTGTCGCCCTGGAGAACCTCGACATCTTCGAGGAGGAGAGACTCAACGAGCGCGTCCGCGAGAACTCGCCGCTGTTCCGGGCCGAACTCGAGAAGCTCCTCGCCCTCCCGATCGTCGGCGATGTCCGCGGCGACGGCTACTTCTTCGGCATCGAGCTGGTGAAGGACAAGTCGACCAAGGAGACCTTCGACGACGACGAGTCGGAGCGCCTCCTGCGCGGCTTCCTCTCCAAGGCGCTCTTCGACGCCGGCCTGTACTGCCGCGCCGACGACCGCGGCGACCCCGTCGTGCAGCTGGCCCCGCCGCTCACGATCGGCCCGGACGAGTTCGTCGAGATCCGGCAGATCCTGGAGTCGGTGCTCACCGAGGCGACCAACCACCTGTAAGGGACCTCACAGCCCGAGTCCGCGCGCCGCAGCACTGCGCGACGTGTGGACTCGGTGCTCTGTGCTCGGTGCTCGGTGCTCGGTGCGAGCGTCGGCGAGGAGAGACATGGACTACCGCAGCGTCGGCTTCTGGTTCGACTCGATCGCGGAGGCCGAGGACGACTTTCGCCCGCGGCCCGCCCTGGCCTACGACGCGACGGTCGACGTCGCGATCGTCGGCGCCGGCCTCACCGGGCTCTGGACCGCCTATTACCTGCAGGAGGCCGATCCGAGCCTGCGCATCCTGCTGCTCGAAAGGGAGGTGGCGGGCTTCGGCGCGTCAGGTCGCAACGGTGGCTGGTGCTCCGCGCTGTTCCCGTGGTCGGCCTCCGCGCTGGCCGCCCGCTACGGACGCGACGCCGCCGTGGCCCAGCGGCAGGCGATGGTCGACACCGTCGAGGAGGTCGGCCGGGCGACCGAGGCGGAGGGGGTGGACTGCGACTTCTTCCGCGGTGGGACGGTGACGTTCGCCCGCGACCGGGTGCAGCTGGCGGCCGCGCGCTCCGAGTTCGCCGAGTCCGAAGAGTTCGGCGTCGACCGGGTGGCGCTGGCCGGCACCGAGACGGTCCGCGCGCGCTACGGCGTACCGGACGCCGTGGCGGCGACGATCACCCCGGCGTGCGCCCGCGTCCACCCCGGCAAGCTCGTGCGCGGCATCGCCCGGGCTGTCGAGCGACGTGGCGCCGTGATCGCCGAGCAGACGGAGGTCGTCGACTGGCGCGACGGCGTCGTCCGGGTGCGTGCCGGCGGTGTCGAGCGCACGGTCACCGCGGGGACGGTCGTCAACGCCACGGAGGGGTATGGGTCGCAGCTGCCCCAGGTCGGGCGGCGCGTCCTCCCGCTCTACTCACTGATGGTCGCCACCGAGCCGCTGACCGACGCGGTCTGGGAGCGCATCGGGATCGAGCACGGTCAGACCTTCGCCGATTTCCGCCACCTGATCGTCTACGGGCAGCGCACCGCCGACAACCGGATCGCGTTCGGAGGGCGCGGGGCGCGTTATCACCTCGGCAGCGCCATCCATACCTCCTACGACCGCTCTCCGCGCGTGCGCGACCACCTCGTCCGCACGCTGGGCGAGCTGTTCCCGGCGGTCGCGGGCGTGCGCATCACGCACCACTGGGGCGGCCCGCTGGGCGCGCCGCGTGACTGGCACGCCGCCGTGGGCCACGACCGCGACACGCGGGAGGCCTGGGCGGGCGGCTACGTCGGCGACGGGCTCAGCACCACGAACCTCGCAGGGCGCACCCTTGCCGACCTCATCGGCGGCCGCCGCACCGACCTCACCGAACTGCCCTGGGTGGGGCACCGCTCCCCGCGCTGGGAGCCGGAGCCGCTGCGCTTCCTCGGCGCGAACGCAGGCGTGCTGGCCATGGAGGCCGCCGACCTGGAGGAGCGCGCCACCGGCCGCTCCTCCCTCATCGCCCGAGCCACCGGCCCCCTTACCGGCCACTGACCTCGAGACGTGAGTATTCGCGGAAATACCCGACCGGATTTCCGCGAATACTCACGTCTCGGTGTCTAGTCGTAGTTCCCCGACACGTTGTGAACGGTTGAGGTGAGCGAAGACCTCCGTGGAGGATGTGGGTTACCACACTCACATCTAGCCAACGGAGGTCTTCGTGACTCACGCTAATGCACCGTTGACGCCGGAAGGGCGTCGACGGCTGGTCGAGCTGGTTCTGGAGCGCGGGTGGTCATTGCGGCGGGTGGCGGAACGGTTCCAGTGCTCGCCCGCGACGGCGAAACGGTGGGTCGATCGGGCACGCGCAGGCTTGCCGATGACCGACCGACCCTCCCGCCCGCACTCGTCCCCGAATCGGTGTCCGGCCCGGTTGGAGCGCCGGATCGTGGCGTTGCGGTTCAGGTGGCGGTGGGGTCCGCATCGGATCAGCTACCACCTCGGTGTTCCCCGTTCCACCGTGGGCAGGGTGCTGGCCCGGTATCGGATGCCGCTACTGCACCACCTCGATCAAGCGACCGGGCTCCCTATCCGCAAACCGAGGGCTGTCCGTTATGAGCACGCTCGCCCCGGCCAGCTGGTCCATGTCGATATCAAGAAGCTCGGCCGCATCCCCGATGGTGGTGGCCACCGAGTCCTGGGGCGGGCAGCAGCACCGTCCCGGCACCGCGGCCGCGGCTATGCGTTCCTGCATCACGCTATCGATGACCACTCCAGGCTGGCCTACTCGGAGATCCTGAACGATGAGCGCAAAGAGACCGCCGCCGGATTCTGGCTGCGCGCCAACGCGTTCTTCACCGCCGCTGGGATCACCGTCACCGCGGTCATGACCGACAACGGTGCGTGCTACCGGTCGAAACTGTTCGCCGACGCTCTCGGCACGAGAGTCAAGCACCGGCGCACGCGCCCCTACCGGCCGCAGACCAACGGGAAAGTCGAACGATTCAACCGCACCCTGGCCACCGAGTGGGCCTACGCGCACGCCTACCTCAGCGACGAAGCCAGAGCCGCAACCTACGACACCTGGCTCCATCACTACAATCACCACAGACCCCACACCGGAATCGGCGGCCTCGTCCCCTCAGCCCGCGTTCACAACCTCACGGGGAACTACAACTAGTCGTCCTCGAAGCGGAGGTGGCGTACGCTGCGGCCGTTGCGGCGGACCAGCCGGAGGGACTCGACGCCGATCCGGATGTGGCGCTCGACGAACTGCGCTGAGACCCCGCGGTCGCTTTCGGCGGTCTTGACACCCTCCGGGATCATCGGCTGATCCGACACCAGCAGTAGCGCACCGCTGGGGATGTGGTTGGCGAAACCGGCCGCGAAGACGGTCGCCGTCTCCATGTCCACCGCCATGCAACGCGTCTGCCGCAGGTAGGTCTTGAATGTGTCGTCGTGCTCCCAGACCCGGCGGTTGGTGGTGAACACCGTGCCGGTCCAGTAGTCGTGGCCGAAATCGCGGATCGTGGTCGAGACACCACGCTGGAGCTGGAACGCCGGCAGTGCGGGCACCTCCGGGGGAAGATAGTCGTTCGACGTGCCCTCCCCACGGATGGCCGCGATCGGCAGCACCAGATCGCCGAGCTGGTTCTTCTTCTTGACCCCGCCGCACTTGCCGAGGAAGAGCGCCGCCTTCGGGCTCACGGCGCTCAGCAGGTCCATGATGGTCGCCGCGTTCGGGCTGCCCATTCCGAAGTTGATCATGGTGATGCCGTCGGCCGTGGCGTTCGGCATCGACCGGTCGATGCCGCGCACGTCGGCGCCGTACCATTCGGCGAAGCGGTACACGTAGTCGCCGAAGTTCGTGAGCAGGATGTGCTCGCCGAACTCCTCCAGAGGCGTGCCCGTGTAGCGGGGCAGCCAGTCCCGGACGATCTCGCTCTTCTCCTTCATCGGCCCGGCTCCTTCATCGCTCCCCCTCGTCCGGTTGATGCTCAGCGTAGAGGACCGCGCTCACCCCACCGTTGTCCCGAGCAGCGCGCCGATCGCGAAGGTCGCCGCGAGCGCCAGCGCCCCGCCGATCACGACCCTCACCATCGCACGCCCGGGCGACGAGCCGCCGATCCACGCGGCCACGTAGCCGGTGACCGCCAGGGCGATCAGCACGATCACGAAGGTCAGCGGGATGCGGATGGAGGCCGGCGTCAGGATGGTCAGCATCGGCAGGATGCCGCCGATAGTGAAGGCGATGGCCGACGCGAATGCGGCGTGCCACGGGCTCACGACGTCCTCCTGGTCGATGCCGAGCTCCGCGGAGAGATGCGCGGCGAGGGCGTCGTGCTCGGTGAGCTCGATCGCCACCTGCCGGGCAGTTTCCGGCTTCAGCCCCTTCGCCTCGTAGAGACCGGTCAGCTCGGCGAGCTCCTCTTCCGGCATCTCCGCGAGCTCGCGTCGTTCCTTCGCGATGAGAGCGTGCTCGCTGTCGCGCTGGCTGCTGACCGACACGTACTCGCCGAGCGCCATCGAGATGGCGCCCCCGACCAGAGCAGCGAGTCCCGCGGTCACGATGGCCGGTACGGAGGACGTCGCGCTCGCGACACCGACGACCACGGCCGCGACGGACACGATCCCGTCGTTCGCGCCGAGCACTCCCGCGCGCAGCCAGTTCAGTCTCTGGGCGAGGCCCTCCCGGTGCGGCTCATCGGGATGCCGTCCGTTCGTGATCTCCGAACTCATGGCCCCAGCTTAGGAACGCGCGGACCGCAGGACCAGCAAGGCCAGCCGAACCTCACCGTGTGGCGGTCCGGGCCTCCCGTCACAGAGGAAGTCGACCCGCTGGAGGTCCTCCAACGCGCCACTCTCTTGGCAACTCCGGAGATCCCTCCGCGTCGGAGCCGATCTCCGGGCCTGTCGTCGACACGCGGCACCATCGCACGGGATGTCCGGACGTACGGACGCCCTACCGGGTTCGGCGTGGATGCCTCCCGTCGGGGACAGCCGTGGTGCGGCTGCTTGTCAGCTGCGGCCGATGCGCTTGCGCAGCCACTCGATCCGCGCCTGCAGCTGCGAGACGCTGGCCTGCGCGACGGCCGGGCCGCCGCACACGCGCCGCAGCTCGGCGTGGATCAACCCGTGCGGCTCCCCGGAGTTCTTCGAGTACAGGCCGACGAGGCTGTTCAGCAGCTGGCGCTGCTCCTTCAGCGTGCGATGCAATGGGGCGGGTGGATGCCGGTCCGCCGCAGCCGGTCGGGAGCTGTGTCTGCGCGACTGCCGCTGCTGCCGCTGCAGGAGGAGGTCGTGCACCTGGTCCGGCTCGAGGATCCCGGGCAGGCCGATGAAGTCGAGCTCTTCGTCGGAGCCGGGCACGGCGAACCCGCCGAACTCGCGCCCGTCGTAGAGGACCCGGTCGAAGGTTGCCTCGGAGCCGAGCGCCTCGAACGCGAACTGCTCGGTCAGCGCCTCGGACGCCCTGCCTTCGCGGTTCGCCTCGGCGACCAGCGCGTCCTCGGGGTTCCACAGATCGCCCTCGCCGCCCTCCGACGACGGCCGATCGAGCGCATGATCGCGTTCGAGCTCCAGCGCGTTGGCGAGCGCCATCAGCGTCGGCACATTCGGCAGGAACACCGACGCTGTCTCGCCCCTGCGCCTGGCGCGCACGAACCGCCCGATCGCCTGCGCGAAGAACAGCGGGGTGGACGCGCTGGTCGCGTAGACGCCGACCGCCAGTCGCGGCACGTCCACGCCCTCCGACACCATGCGCACGGCGACCATCCAGCGCGACTCCCCGGCCGAGAACTCGGCGATCCGATCGCTCGCCTCCTTCTCGTCGGACAACACCACCGTCACCGACTCCCCAGTGATCTGCTGCAGGAGGTCGGCGTAGGCCCGCGCCGCGTAGTGGTCGGTGGCGATCACCAGGCCGCCGGCGTCCGGGATCGAGTTGCGCACCTCAGTCAGCCGACGGTCGGCCGCGCTGAGCACGGCCGGGATCCACTCGCCGCGCGGGTCGAGCGCTGTGCGCCACGCCTGCGACGTGATGTCCTTGGTGTTGCCCTCGCCGAGCCGGGCCTCCATCTCGTCACCGGTCTTCGTGCGCCAGCGCATCTGACCGGCGTAGATCATGAAGATCACGGGCCGCACGACACCGTCGCTCAGCGCGCGGCCGTAGCCGTAGTTGTAGTCGGTGATCGACGTGCGGATGCCCTGCCTGTCGGGCAGGTAGGTGACGAACGGGATCGGCGCCGTGTCGGAGCGGAAGGGCGTGCCCGTCAGGGAGAGCCGCCGGGTCGCGCGCTCGAAGGCGTCGCGGATGCCGTCGCCCCAACTCAGCGCGTCGCCGCCGTGGTGCACCTCATCGAGGATGACGAGCGTGCGGTACGACTCGGTGATGTCTTTGTGGAGGCTGGGCCGCATCGCCACCTGCGCGTAGGTGACCGCGACGCCCTTGTAATGGCGTGCGTAGCGCCCCTCGGCGTTGCGGAAGTCGGGGTCGATTGGCAGACCGACCCGTGCGGCGGCCTCCGCCCACTGCCGCTTGAGGTGCTCGGTCGGAGCGACGACGGTGACACGCTCGATGATGCGGCGCGAGAGCAGCTCGGTGGCGAGCCGCAACGCGAAGGTGGTCTTGCCCGCGCCGGGGGTTGCTGCGGCCAGGAAGTCGCGTGGCTCGTTGACGAAATAGGCGTCGAGGGCCTCGGCCTGCCACGCGCGGAGCTTGCCGGCCGTTCCCCACGCGGCCCGCTCGGGGAACGACGGCGACAGATGCTCGGCGGCGAAACTGCCCGCGCGCGCCCCCGCGCTCGGTTCGGCCGAGGCCGCAGCGGAACCGAACAGCGCGGTGTCGATCGGCTTTGCGGGTACGGCGACGCCCGACGAGTGCTCGCCGGGCGGGTGTGCTGCTGCTGTCGTCTCCACTTGGATCAAATCTACCCGAAGCGTCTGACAGCATGACTCGACGGCAGCACGATGCAGAATGGAGGAATGGTCGAAGCCCAGCATCCGTGGTCCCGTTATGTCGCCCTCGGCGATTCGTTCACCGAAGGCATTGGTGACCCCGAGCCGTTGAGTCCCGGCGGTCACCGCGGCTGGGCCGATCGGGTCGCGGAGGTCCTCAGCTCGCAGACAGAGGATTTCGCTTATGCGAACCTCGCCGTGCGCGGCAAGCTCATCAAACAGATCTGCGACGAGCAGGTCGAGCCTGCGCTCGCACTCCGGCCCGATCTCATCACGATCTCCGCGGGCGGCAACGACGTCATCCGACCGGGGACGGACCCCGACCAGATCGCGGCGCTCTTCGACGAGGCGGTCAGGCGGCTCAGCGCGGACGGCGCGACCGTGGTGGTCTTCACGGGCGTGGATGTCGGCTTCTCTCCCGTGTTCCGCGGCATCCGCGGCAAGGTCGCGATCTACAACGAGAACATCCGCGCGGTGGCGGCACGCTACGACGCGATTGTGGCCGACCTCTGGTCGCTCACCGAGATCCAGGACCATCGCATGTGGTCGCCGGACCGCCTCCATCTCGCACCGCTCGGCCACCACACCGTCGCCCGGATGGTGCTGGCGGCCCTGAACGTCGAGAACGACCTCCAGCCTCTCGAGCCGGAGCCCCTTCCGCCGCGAACCTGGCGCCAGGCCCGCGCGGAGGATCTGTCGTGGGCGCGCGAGTACCTGGTGCCGTGGGTCGTTCGCCGTATCCGGCACCAGTCGTCGGGCGACCATGTCCTGCCCAAGCGGCCGGAAGCAGGGCCGTTCCTCGTCGACTCGGAGTGAGACTCGGCGAATAGGCACCACGTGCCACGAACCTGTCCGTCCTGTCAGGTCTCCTCTGCCTGATGAACTCGCCTACGGCCGGTAGTGCCGTCGGCGAGTGGTTCGCGATCGCCGCCTTCAGAGTACCGGCTCAGCCGTTCAAGTCGACTCCTGCGGCCGCCAGCAGGGCGGCCGCGGCGGGGGCGATGTGGCGCGACCAGTTCTCGGTGATATGGGTCTGGTCGAACTTCATCGGGATGCCCGCGGCGAAGGCAGGGCAGTTGTCGCCGACGCAGAACAACGGACGCGTGTCGACCCACACCCCTCCGACCGACGTCGCCACCGCTTTGTCCGCCGCACTGAGCTCCTTCCACCTGGACGGCACTCGTGTGACGCACGCCGACGGCTCGCTTCGCGGCGTGTAGCACTCGCGGATGTCCTTGTCCTCCGGAGGCGCAGCGAACACGACCACCTTGCCCGTGTTCGGCGCCAGCTTCTTGAGGTACTCGTCGAGGCCCGCGCGATACTGGGCGACCGTTAGCAAGCCACCGTCGAGCGTGTTGATCGGTCCGGTGAGGTTGGACACGAAGACGAAGCTCGGTTTCATCCGGCCGATCTCTTCGATCGCCATGTCTTTGCGGGTGGGGCAGGCGGCCTTGTAGGCCGCATTGCCGACGTCGAGCGAAATGGGGATGAACGGACAGCCGTACATTCCGAACGCGGTGATCCTGAGCCGGCCATTCGACGCGTCGACGAGCGAACGCAGCAGCGGCAGGTATCCGACGGAGGTCGAGTCACCGACGACCGCTATGGTGACCGGCGCGTCGGCGGACCCCCAGGAGCACTTGTCGATGCCGGGGTAGATCGGAGAGGCGCATGCATCGAACTCGGCGCTCCGGACGGAATTCTCCGGCGAGTCGATCGCGGGAGTCGTCTCCGGCCACGACTTCGCGCCTAGCGCCTCGGTGAGTTCGGCCTTCAGGGCGGCGGGTGCGGCATCATCCGCGGTCGGCGCGTCTGTGGAGGTCGACTCGCCAGCCGGGAGCATACCTCTCGTCACGAGGATCTCGCGTACGGCCGGAGCGATATGCCGCGAGTACTCATCGGTCATGTGCACGAGATCGAACTTGATCGGCATTCCACCCGAGAACGCCGGGCAACTCGACTTGACACAGAACAGGACGCGGGTGTCGATCCACGAGCCGTCGACGCTCCTCGCCAACCGCTCTTCGACCTTGCCGCGCTCCACCCAGAGCGCCGGAACGGTCGTCATGCAGTCAGCGGGCGCGACACGCGGAGAATAGCACTCCTTGATCTCCTTCTCGACCGGCGGCGGCGGGAGGAAGACCACCTTGCCGACGTTCGGGGCGACTTGGTCGAGGTACGGCTTCATTCCTGTCTCGTACTCCTCGGGCGTGATCACTCCGCCGCCGACGGCACTGAATGGGAAATACGTGTTCGTGATGAACAAGATGTCCGGTTTGAGAGCGGCGATGGTCTCGATCGCCTGGATCTTGTGGCCGGGGCAGGCTCTCTCGAGGTTCTTCGCGCCCGTCGCGGTGGCGATATCGACGAACGGACAGCCGAACATCCCGAGTGACGTCACCTTCAGCTGACCGTTGGAGTTCTCCGCCATCGCCCGAACCATTGCGATGTACGCCACGGACGTCGAGTCGCCGACGATCGCCATCGATAGTTTGGCGTCAGGCGACCCCCAGGTGCACTTGTCCACCCCCGGATACTCGGGCCCGGAACAGTCGATCGCAGACTGGTCGTGGGAGTAGTGGCTGACCACGCTGTCCATCGTGGGAGAGAGCTCCGGCCACTCCTTCGCGCCGACGGCCTTGGTGAGCTCCGCCTTGATGGCCGTCAGTGCCCCGTCCTGCGCTTGCGCACCGCCCGTGGCGGTCGGCGCGGCTTCGGTACCGGTGTTGCGTGCTCCGCTGTCCACGATCACGGCGGCGACCACGGCCACGATCGCAGTAGCCGATACGGCCATCACCGCGATAGACCGAGAGCGACTGACGGATGACCTCGGCTTACGGCGTGCCTTCTTCGAGGGCTCGAGCCACGACGAGTGACGAACCGGCTCTTCGATGAAGCGGTACGAGAGGGCCGCGAGAACAAGCGACAGCGCGATGGATTCGAGCGCCGGAATCGGCGTATCGTGGCTCGGCGTCCCGCGTGCCAGCTCGGTCACCAGGATGAGCGCGGGGAAATGCCACAGATAGAGCGAGTATGAGATGTCACCGACATAGCTGAGAAACGGATTGTCGAGCGGGTTGAGCCACGTCCGCTTCGGCTGCCAGGGGAAGGCGATGAACGCAGCAGTGCTGAGCACGGCGAGCGCTGCCCACGGCGCGGGGAAGCCCTGATCGGCCGGCGTGATGACGCTGGCAGTGATCATGCCCGCCAGGGCGACCAGCGCGATGAAGGGACGAAGCGCCATCGGAAGCTTCGAGAACCAGGGCATGCACAGGGCCACGGTCGCACCGACCGACAGCTCCCAGAGACGCGCCGGCGTGATGAAGTAAGCGGTCCCGATATCGCTCTGTGTGAGGTGCAACGACACGAAGAACAACGCCACCGTGATCGCCAGGGTGATGAGAGCCGCGAAGACGCGCGGTCGCTGCGTGCGACCGACGAGGAGCGCGATGAGAAGGATCGCGAGCGGCCAGACCAGGTAGTACTGCTCCTCCAGGCTGAGAGACCAGTAGTGCTGGAGAGGGGACGTCTGCGCGCCCTGAGCGAAATAGTCCGTCGCCTCGGCCGCGTACCGCCAGTTCGAAACGAAGAACAGCGACGCGATCGCGTCCCATACTGTCGACACGAAGCGGCCGGAACTGAACACGGCCCACGCGCCGATCACCGTCGCGGCCAGAACAGCGACGGAGGCCGGGATCAGGCGACGGATGCGACGTCGGTAGAACGCGAGGAAGCGGATGCGCCCGTTGCGTTCGAACTCCCGGTGCAGGACCGACGTCATCAGGAACCCGGAGATGACGAAGAAAATGTCGACGCCGACGAACCCGCCCGCCGGCCATTCGAACGCGTGATTCAGCACCACCAGACCGACGGCCAGTGCCCGAAGCCCTTGCAGGTCGAGACGCATCGAGGACCGCTGACCCCGCGCGGCGGTGGGAGCACCGTTGGACGCGCCGCGACCACGGCGCCCCTCGCCCCGCGGTCGCTCCGGCGGCGGCGTCGAGGTGTCCACAACGGCCATCAGCTCTTCTCCTGCCGTGAGTCATCCTTTGCCGACGGATCGTCGGATGGTGGTTGGTCTTCATCCGTCTGTCCTGGGGTCGACGGGGTGTCTGATCCGGAGTCGCCCGTGAGACTGACGCCGTTCTCGGCCAGGAGCTCGGCCATGCCGGCCGCGACGTAGCGCGAATACTCCTCGGTGAGGTGGACCTTGTCGAACTTCGTCGGGATTCCCGCGGCGAAGGCCGGGCAGGAGTTGTCCACGCAGAAGAGCTGGCGCGTGTCGACCCACACTGCATTCGGAACGGCCTTAGCCCACTTGACCTCGGCTGCGGCTCGGCGCTTCCAGGTCTCGTCGATGCGCGATACACAGTCTTTCGGGTTCGCGCGAGGCGAGTAGCACTCCCGGATGTCCTTGTCGGCCATCGGGGGCGCGACCAATGCGATCTTGCCGACGGACGGTGAGATCCTCTGGAGGTAGTTGTCCAATCCCTTCCCGAACTCCTCGAGCGTTACGGGACCGCCCTCGGGATGGTGGTCGACCGTGAGGTAGGTGTTGGTGATGATCAGGACCGACGGCTTCATCGCGATGATGTTCTCCACAGCCTGTTCCTTGCGCTTCGGGCAGGCTTCCAAGAAGGACGGGATCGCCATAAGCGTCGAAACATCGACGAACGGGCAGCTGTACATGCCCAACGCGGTGACCTTCAGCTGGCCGTTCGACGCATCGGCCAGCGCACGGAGCAGCGGAACATACGCGACGGATGTCGAGTCTCCGACGATCGCCGCTGAAATCGGTGCGTCCGCGGCTCCCCAGGTGCACTGTTCGACACCCGGATAGACCTGGTTGGAGCAGGCGTTTGTCCCCTCGTCGCGAGTGTACTTGGCGACGATGCTGTCGAACGACGGGTTGGTCTCCGGCCATGACGTGGCGCTGAGGGCGGTCGTGAGCTCGCTCTGGATGGTCTTCAGCGCGTCGCCGGCGCCCCCGCCGGGCTCGGACGTGCCGCCCGGGGTCGGCGCCGCCTGTGAGGATCCGCTCCCGTCTCCGCCACTGCCTCCCCGCATCTGACTGTCGACGACGAAGGTCAGGACGACCGCGACGACCGCGACCATCGCGCCGGCAGTGAGACCATAGGACTGGAGCTTCGTAAGCTGGACTCCGCGGCGGCGCTTCGTGCTCGGCTCAAGCCACCGCGAACGCCGAACGGTTTCCTCTACGAATCGGAACGAGAGCTCCGCGACGACCAGCGTCACCACGATCGACACAACCGCCGGGACGGGCGTCTTGTCGCCGGGCAGACCGCGGAAGGCCTCTGTGATCAGGATCAGCGCGGGGAAATGCCAGAGGTAGAGCGAGTACGAGATGTCACCGAGGTGCGTGAGCACCGGGTTGTCGAGCGGGTTCAGCCACGAGCTTCTTTCCGGGTGCCAGGGGAACGCGATGAACAAGGCGGTGCTGAGCACGGCCACAAGCGCCCACGGCGCCGGGAAGCCCTGACTCGATGGGGTGATGACCGAAGCCGTGATCATCCCCGCCAGCGCGCCGAGCATGATCATCGGCCGCCAGATCTGCGGGAGGCGGTCGAAGAGCGGCATGCAGAACGCGATCGTCGCCCCCACCGAGAGCTCCCAGAGTCGCGCCGGGGTGATGAAGTACGCCGTGGCGCTGTCGGCCTGGGTGAGCTGAAGGGAGACGAGGAAGAGCCCTGCCGTGATGACGAGGCTGACGAAGGCGGCGGTGACACGCGGAGCGCGGTCCCGGGCTACCAGCAGCGCGATCACCAGGACGGCGAGCGGCCAGACCAGGTAGTACTGCTCCTCCAGGCTGAGAGACCAGTAGTGCTGGAGAGGGGACGTCTGCGCGCCCTGAGCGAAATAGTCCGTCGCCTCGGCCGCGTATCGCCAGTTGGAGACGAAGAACAGCGACGCGATGCCGTCCCAGACCGTCGACATGAATCGGCCGGTGCTGAAGAGGGCCCACGCGCCGATCAGGGTGGCGAGGATGACGGTCGCGGACGCCGGGATCAACCGCCGGATGCGGCGACGATAGAACGCGAAGAACTTGATGGTGCCGGTGCGTTCGTACTCGCGGTAGAGAAGCGAGGTCATGAGGAACCCGGAGATGACGAAGAAGATGTCGACGCCGACGAACCCGCCCGCCGGCCACTCGAATGCGTGGTTGAGGATGACTAGCCCGACGGCGAGGGCACGAAGGCCCTGCAGATCCATCCGTTTCTTCGTGCGTACGGACGCAGTCGTGCCGTTTGGGAGCGAAGCCGCTCTTCGGCGCGCGCCCGATTCTGCGCGGGTGCGGGGCTGGGTTTCTGACGTCATGTATTCGGGCCTCGTCGAGTGCGATAAAGCACCGACATTAGCGCGGCGATCTCGACGTGCGAGCGCGTTCCCGAGTCCCTCCCCGGCCCCCGTCCGGCGTTCCGCCGAGACGGTCACCCCGGCCCTCACCCGCGCAATCATCTGCGAGGGAGGGCCGTCCGGGCGTGTCAGGCCCCGAGGCCACCCGGGTGCGCGAGGCGCCAGCCGAAGCCCGGATCGGGGACGTCCTTCGCCAGAGCGAGCTCGACCGTCTTCGTCGCCCCGTTCACCGTGAACGTGATGCGGCCGACCACGTCGCCCTTGAAGCCCGACTGGATCGGGCGCGTCGTGAGGTCGACCTGGATCGGCGTGTCCGACCACACCACGAGCGTCAGACCGTCGGTGGCCACCAGGTTCGACGAGGCATTCCACGCAGTCGTGTACGAGCCGAACACCTGTCCACTCGTGGCGGCATCCACCTCATGGAAACCTTCCTGCATGCTGGTCAGCAGTCCGGTCACTCCGGCCCACAGCGTGTCGTGGTCGGAGGCTCCGAGCACGACGCCGAGCACACGCACCTTGACCTTGCCGACGGGCACTTCGGCCGAGAACAGCAGGCAGAACCCGGCCTCGTCCGTGTTGCCGGTCTTGATCCCGTCGACTCCGTCCACCCCGAGCAGAGCGTTGGTGTTGTCCTGTGCGCCCGCACCGGGCAGTGTCGCCGACTTCTGCGACACGATCGAGGACAGTACCGGCGAGGCGAGGACGAGCTTGCCGAGCCCGATCAGGTCTTTCGTGGTGCTGACGTTGCCGGCGTCGAGACCGTCTGGCGTGACCACCTTCGTGCCGGTGAAGCCTTTGTCCTTCAGCCACGAGTTCGCGGCCGAGGTGTACGCGGAGGTCGACCCGAAGGCCCAGTTCGCGAGCGAGATCGCGTAGTTGTTCGCCGACGGCAGCATCATCGCCGTGAGCGCCTGCTTCTCGGTCATCGAGGTTCCCGCCTTCACGGGAGCCCACGATCCCCCGTCGGAGATGACCTCTTTCCAGATGTCCACGTCCTTCTGGGTGAACGAGATCGTCGGCCCCTCGGAGGACCCGTCGAGCGGCTTGGCGTTCAGCACGACGAGGGCGGTGATCGTCTTGGTCATGCTCGCGATCGGCATGCTCGCGTCGCTGCCGTGGTATTCGGTGGCACCCTCATAGTCGGGCGCGGTGATCGCCGCGGACCCGTACCCCGGCCACGCGAGCTGCGCCGCCGCCTGGGTGAGCGCCTTTTCGTGCTGCGTCACCGCGGCGGTGGCGGGCACCGGCGTGATGATCGACGCGGCGAGGTACAGCAGCGCGATGAGCAGCGCTCCCCCCACGCCGAAGACGACGATCCGACGGCGACGGTAGACCTGCTTGCGGTTCAGACGGCGCGGCGGATCGGCGAGGACTTGCTGGGGCACCCTCGGAGTCTACGGAAGATGCTCAGGCATCCCCTGAGAACGCGCCCGCTCCGCCGGACTCGGCCGGGACGCGCGTCGCCCAGAGCACGACGGCGCTCGCGGACGCCACATTGAGCGAGTCGACCCCGTTCAGCATCGGTATGGTGACGACGACGTCGGCAACGGCGAGCGCCCGCCGGCTGAGCCCATCGCCCTCCGCGCCGAACACCAGGGCGACGCGCTCCGGCGCAGCTGCGGCGTACGCGTCGAGCGAGACCGCGTCGTCGGCGAGGGCGAGCGCCGCGATCTCGAATCCCGCGTCGTGGAGGAGCGGCGCCGCCTCGTCCCATTCCGGCAACCGGGTCCAGGGAACCTGCAGCACGGTGCCCATGCTCACCCGCACACTTCGCCGGTACAGCGGATCGGCGCAGCGCGGGCTGACGAGCACCGCCTCGGCGCCGAGGCCGGCGACGCTGCGGAAGATCGCCCCGACGTTGGTGTGGTCGACGATGTCTTCGAGCACGACGACGCGCCGGGCGCCGGCCAGCAGCTCGCGCGGGTCGGGCAGCTGAGGCCGGTGCATCGCGGCGAGAGCGCCCCGGTGCAGGTGGTAGCCGGTCAGCTGCTCGAGCAGCGCGGGCTCCCCCACGAACACCGGCACGTCGGGGAACGGCGCGAGCAGCGGTGCCACGTCGTCGAGCCACTGCTCCTGCAGCAGCACCGAACGCGGGCGGTGACCCGCCGCGACCGCGCGCGTGATCACCTTGGTCGACTCCGCGATGTAGAGGCCGCCCTCCGGCTCGCTCACCCGCCGCAGCGCGACGTCGGTGAGGCGGGAGTAGTCGGCGAGGCCGTCGGCGGTCAGGTCGGTCACACGATGGATCTGCACCCGTCCAGATTGCCAGTCGCCGGAAACAAATCCGAAAAGCAGCCGGTTTAGACTCCAATGAGGATCGACCGGGAGGTGACTGTGACCACGGAACCGACTGTGTCCATGACGTCGTCTGGGGCCACGCTGGCGACGGAGTTCTCCACCGAGCTGTCCAACGGCATCGACGAGGCCGAGTCGCTGCTCGCCGGTCGCACGTTCGCCGTGCTCACGGGCGCCGGTGTGTCCACCGACTCCGGCATCCCGGACTACCGCGGCGAGGGCGCGCCCAAGCGCTCCCCGATGACGTTCCAGCAGTTCCTGGCCGACGACCGGTACCGCAGGCGGTACTGGGCCGGCAGCCACCTCGGTTACCGGCGGTTCGCCGCGGCCCACCCCAACGCCGGCCACCGCGCGCTCGCCGCACTGGAGGCTGAAGGCGCGGCGAACGGCGTCATCACGCAGAATGTCGACGGCCTCCACAAGCAGGCGGGCAGCCGTCGCGTCGTCGACCTGCACGGGGCGATGGATCGCGTGCTCTGCCTGTTGTGCGGGCAGATTTTCGCGCGGGAGGCGGTCACGGCGCGCATCGACGCTGCGAACCCGTGGCTCGACGTGGAGGGGGCCGTGGAGATCGCTCCGGACGGCGACGCCATCGTCACAGACGTGGACGCTTTCGTCGTGCCCGACTGCACGGTGTGCGGCGGTCGGCTGAAACCCGACGTCGTCTTCTTCGGCGAATACATCCCCGCCGAGAAGTACCGGGAGGCCAGCGCGCTCGTACGCGGAGCCGACGCTCTCCTCATCGCGGGCTCGTCACTGGTCGTCAACTCCGGCATCCGCCTCCTCGAAGAGGCCAGGCGCAAGCGCCTCCCGATCGTCATCGTCAACCGGGGGAAGACCAAGGGCGACAGCCGGGCCACTATTAAGCTGGATGGCGGGACCACCGAGACGCTGGTCGAGCTCGCACGCCGACTCGCTTAGCGCGACGCGCGTCCTTCGACGAAAGGACGTGCGTGACCATCATCTCGCTCGTGCGGCACGGCCAGACCGACTGGAACCTGGCCAAGCGCATCCAAGGCTCTAGCGACATCCCCCTCAACGGCACCGGCCGCGAGCAGGCCGACGCGACCGGCCGGGCGCTCGCCGGCGGCCGTTTCGACGCGGTGTTCGCCAGCCCGCTCAGCCGGGCGGTCGACACGGCGCGGATCATCGCGACGCATCTCGGCCTCGGCGAGCCGCAGCGCCTGCCTGCGATCGCCGAGCGTCGCTACGGGGAGGCGGAGGGGCTGACCGGCGCGGAGATCCTGGAGCGCTGGCCGGAGGGCACGCCCGTGCCGGGCCGCGAGACCCGGGAGCAGGTCGTGGAGCGGGCTCTGCCCGCACTGCTCGAGCTCGGCGACGCGCATCCCGGCGAGAGCCTCATCGTCGTCAGCCACGGCGGCGTCATCGGCTCGCTCGTGCGTCACGTGACCGACCACGCCCTTCCCGGTCCCGGCGAGGTGATCCCCAACGGCTCGGTGCACCGGTTCCGCTACGACGACGGCCGGCTGACCCTCGACCGGTTCAACCTCGGCCCGGAGGACCGCGACCTGTTCACGGCCTCTGTGCTCTGACAGCGGTTCTCTGACGGCCGCGCTCCGGCTGCCGCGAGCTCCTTCAGCGCCTGCTGCGTCGGGTCGGGCGCGCCGCGGTCGCGGTGAGAACGGTGAGGAGGTGTTCGGCGGACGCCTCCCAGGTGAACCGGGCGGCCTCCCGCCGTGCGCTCGCCGATCGCTCTGCCCAGACTCCGGGCTCCTCCAGGTGCCGGATGCGCGCGACCACGGCATCGACGTCGTCGGCCGGGAAGTACAACGCCGAGGAGCCGCCGATCTCGCGGAAGATCGGGATATCGCTCACCACGACCGGGGTGCCCAGCGTCATCGCTTCGACGAGCGGGATGCCGAACCCCTCGTCACGGGAGGCCGTGACGAGGGCGGTCGCGTGGGCCAGGGTCTCGGCGTAGTCCTTGTCGGTGGCCCCGTCGTGGAACACCAGCTGCGCGCCGGGCGCGAGCGCCGAGAGCCGGTCGCGCTCGGCGGGGGTCACCCGGCTCAGCAGGTGGAGGCGGTAGTCGGGGAGCTGCGCGGCCGCGCGGACGAGTGTGTCCACGTTCTTGTAGGGCATGAACGACCCCATGTAGACGAGGCTCTTCGATGCGGGCTGGGTGCGCGCGGCGCGCTCCTCCGGGATCGGTGGCATGTCGGCCGCGTTCGGGACCACGGAGACCGGGCGAGTCGTCAGCTTGTGCTCTGCGATCAGTGCCTTGGTGGTCTCCGATACGGTGACGACCGCGTCCGCCCGGTTGAGCAGCAGCCGCTGCGGCCACCACGCCAGGTGGTACAGCCTCCAGAGCTCGCGCACGAACGCCGACAGATCGCGCGGCGGTGTCCGATGGCGATAGTAGATGAGATCGTGCACCGTGAGCACGAGCCGGTAACGTCGTCCGAACCCGCCCATCGTCTGCATGGGCGTGAACACGATGTCGGGCTTCAGTTTGTTGACCCGGCGGGCGATCCACGGCTCGCCGACCGATGTCGGCGACGCGATCAGCTCCCACGGGAGGTCGGGCAGCAGTTCGAGCTGACGGTGGTCGCTGATCAGCATGGTCACGGCGTGCCGCTCGGCCAGCGCCCTCACCAGGCCGGCCGTGAACCGGCTGATCCCGTCGTGGCGCCCGATGCGGGTGTACCGGCAGTCGAAGAGTATCCTCACGCGGTGCCCTCTGCGTGCGTGCGCGGGGCGCGCCCCTGCTCGGAGAGGAAGGCTTCGATGGCGTGCGCGGCCTCCGCCGGCTTCTCGTAGTGGATGAGGTGCCCGACGTCCGGGACCTCGACCAGCCGGGCGTCGGGGAAGAGCCCGCGGAGCCGGCGTTCCGCCTCGATCGGCGTGATGTCGTCGTCGATCGCCGCGACGAGCAGCGTCGGCTCGGGGATGCGCGCCGCGTACTCGCTGACATCGTGTGCGACGGAGGCGCGGAAGGCCTGCAGCACGACCCTCCGGTCGCTGAACGCCGAGAAGTAGCTTTCGTGCTGGCCGTGGATCCAGGAGCGCAGGCCGCGGTTGCGCGTCTTGGCCATCGCCTCGCTCATGACCCGCACGATCAGGCGGTTGCGCAGCAGCGCGAAGCCGAGACGCTCGGGCAGCACGGCGGCCAGCCAGTAGTAGAAGATCGCGAGTCGCGTCAGCAGGCCGCGCGGGCCCGCGAGCGCGGGTTGGCCGATCGGATTGACGAGCACGACGGAGTCCGGGCGGCTTCCTCCCGCCTCCGCCAGGGCCGCCGAGACGACGATCGAGCCGAACGAGTGGCCGAGGAGCACGACGCGCCCCTCGAGACCGAGGGCCGCCACGAACGCGCGCAGCCACTGCGAGTAGCCGTCGATGTCGTGGTCGCGCTCTGTCATCGGAGTGGACTCGCCGAAGCCCGGGAGGTCCGGCGAGATCAGCCGCAGATCGCTCAGCTGCGCCACGACCGGCTCAAGCCCGTGGTGGTCGCCGCGGAAGCCGTGTACCAGCACGACCGTCGTACCCGCGTCTGCGTGGCCGTAGTCCCAGTACCGCGTCATCCCGCCGAGCAGCGGGAGCTCGGCGTGGCGGACGGGGACGCGGCCCAGCGCCTCCCCGTACGGAGAGGCGGCGTACCGTGTCGTGGAGGTCATCGCCGTCCAGTCTAGGCGGCGCCTTCCTCGCACAGTGAATGTGCGCCGGGGACTGGACACTCCCGGGCGCGGAGGTCCTAGACTTCTCTGGATGTAATCGCTTGCATGCCCCACGTGCACGACCCCCGGGCCACCGCGCTCGAGAAGGAGAACCGTGAGCTTCACCGCTCCCATCACGCTGCCCGGGCTGACACTCGATCCCCAGTGGTACCGCCGCGCGGTGTTCTATGAGGTCATGGTCCGCTCCTTCGTCGACAGCAACGGCGACGGCTCCGGCGACATCGCCGGGCTCACCTCCAAGCTCGACTACCTGCAGTGGCTGGGCATCGACGCCCTCTGGCTGCCGCCGTTCTTCCAGTCCCCGCTGCGCGACGGCGGCTACGACGTCTCGGATTTCAAGGCGATCCTGCCTGAGTTCGGGACCATCGACGAGTTCCGCGATCTGGTCACCAAGGCGCACGAGCGCAACATGCGCATCATTATCGACCTGCCGATGAACCACACTTCCGACCAGCACGAGTGGTTCCAGCAGTCCCGCAACGACGCGGAGGGACCGTACGGCGACTTCTACGTCTGGAACGACACCGACGACAAGTGGCCGGACATCCGCATCATCTTCGTCGACACCGAAGACTCCAACTGGGCGTTCGACGAAGCCCGGCGGCAGTTCTTCTTCCACCGGTTCTTCTCGCACCAGCCCGACCTCAACTTCGAGAACCCCGCCGTGCACGACGCGATGTTCGATGTCGTGCGGTTCTGGCTCGACCTCGGCATCGACGGCTTCCGGCTCGACGCGATCCCGTACCTGTACGAGTCGGACGAGGGCAACGGCGAGGGCGAGCCGCCCACGCACGAGTTCATCAAGAAGATGCGGATCATGGTCGACCGCGAATACCCGGGCCGAATGATGATCGCGGAGGCCAACCAGTGGCCCCGCGAGGTCGCCGCGTTCTTCGGCACCGAGGACGAGCCCGAGTGCCACATGGCCTTCGACTTCCCGGTCATGCCGCGCATCTTCTACGCGTTGCGCAGTCAGCAGGCGAACGAGCTCATCCGGGTGCTGTCCGAGACGACCGACGTCCCCGACGGCTCGGCGTGGGGCGTGTTCCTGCGCAACCACGACGAGCTGACACTCGAGATGGTCAGCGAGGAGTACCGGCAGGCGATGTACGGGTGGTACGCCTACGACCCGCGGATGCGCGCGAACATCGGCATCCGGCGGAGGCTCGCCCCGCTGCTCGACAACTCTCGGGCCGAGCTCGAGCTCGCCCACGCGCTGCTGTTCTCGCTCGCCGGCGCTCCGTTCCTCTATTACGGCGACGAGATCGGGATGGGCGACAACATCTGGCTGCCCGACCGCGACAGCTCGCGCACGCCGATGCAGTGGACCCCCGACCGCAACGCGGGCTTCTCCACGGCCGACCCGGGCAAGCTGTTCCTCCCGATCGTCCAGTCGCTGGTGTACCACTACAACCAGGTGAACGTGGAGGCTCAACTCGCGCAGTCCCGGTCGCTCCTGCACTGGATCCGCAACGTGATCCACGTGCGCAAGGCGCACCCCGTGTTCGGGCTCGGCGATATACGGGTCCTCCCGACTGACCACGAGTCGGTGTTGGCGTTCGTGCGCAGCTATGAGGGCACCGGCACGCACTTCGGCGACCAGCCCGAAGACGTGCTCTGCGTGTTCTCGTTCGCGCACAACCCCGTCTCCGTGTCGTTGGAGGCTCCGGAGTTCGCGGGCAGCACGCTCTACGACCTCTTCGGCGGCGCGGAGTTCCCGACAGTCGCCGACGATGGCCGCTTCACGCTGACGCTGGGTACGCAGAACTTCTACTGGCTGCACATCGAGCCGCGCCGGGCATGACCCTCACGGCCGAAGGGCACGCAAATGCCCCTAAATCACGTTTTTAGGGGCGTCAACGTGCCCCTCGGCGTCGGTTCGCGCCGCGCCGCACGGGTTACGGGGCGGCGAGAGAGGTCGTTCCTACGCTGGCTGCATGAGCAACTGGCATCACGAACTCGGCGTCTTCGATCTTGAGACCACGGGTGTGGATGTCGAATCGGCGCGGATCGTGACCGCACACGTCGGTCTGCTCGGGGCGGACGGCGAGGTGAAGCACGGCCGCTACTGGCTGCTCGATCCCGAGGTCGAGATCCCCGCGGAGGCCACAGCGGTGCACGGCATCACCACCGAGCTCGCACGCGAGAAGGGGATGGACGCCGGAACGGGTGTCGGGGCGATCGTCGACCAGCTGCGCCGGTTGTTCGACCGAGGCATCCCCGTCGTGGCCTACAACGCCCCCTACGACTTCACACTGCTCGATCGCGAGGCGCGCCGGCACGGGGTCGAGCCGCTCGTCTCCCCCGGCCCCATCATCGACCCGCTCGTCATCGACCGGGCGGTGGATCGCTTCCGGCCCGGCAAGCGCACGCTGACCGTCACGGCGACCCACTACGGGGTCGAGCTCATCGCGGCGCACGACGCGGGCGCCGACGCGATCGCCGCCGGCCGACTGGCGCAGGCGCTGGCGCGCGAGCACGGCGAGACGCTGTCCATCGCGGCCACCGAGCTGCACAGCAAGCAGATCGACTGGTGCCGCGAGCAGGCCGCCGACTTCCAGGAGTACATGCGCCGCGCCAGGGACCCGGAGTTCACCGCGTCAGGGCTCTGGCCGATCCGCTGAGGCACTGCCGCCTCCTGGCGACCCTGGGGCCCAGGGTGTGTCTCCCAACTCTGTGGCGTAGCGAGCATGGTGCTGGTGGCCGTCTCGCAAGGCCGAGGAGGGAGTCGATGCGGGTTTCATCGATGACCGACGAGAACGCCGCGAGACGGCCACCAGCACCAGCGCAGTAGCCACAGAGTTGGGAGACACACCCTAGTTGCGCGTCTCCTGGGCCGCTAACCTCAGTGGCATGAGCGATCCGAATCTGAATCCGCAGCCCCAGCCGCCGCAATATGGTGTCTACCAGCAGCCGCAAGCGGCCGGCTACAACACGATGTCGATCGTCGCGTTCATCCTGGCGTTCTTCGTCAGCATCGTCGGCATCATCTTGGGCTTCGTCGCCCTCTCGCAGATCAAACGCACCGGCGAGCAGGGCCGCGGTCTCGCCCTGGCCGCCGTCATCATCGGCTTTGTCGAGGTCGTCATCGGCATCCTCATCTTCATCTTCGTGCTGATCGCGATCGCCATCGCTGCGTCGCACGGGAACAGGGCGTACTGAGCCGAAAGCCTGAGCGCACAACGAAGAAGACCCCGCCCTCATTGAACTGGTCCCCAGAAGTTGGACTGAGTAATTCAGTTCCGACTCCTGGGGGTTAGTTCGTTGGATGCGAGAAGTTCGCTGTCCGAGGCGCAGCGTGCCTCGGCGGTAGCGTGGTTCGAGGAGGGACTCGCCGATCGGGCGGTCTCAAGCCTGCTGGGTGTGCCGCGTTGGCCGGTCAGGCGTCTCTATCAACGTTGGAAGCTGCGCGGCCGAGGAGCGCTGGTGGCAAAGTCTGCGAAACCGTCGTACTCGTTCGAGTTCATGCTGGCACTGGTGGAGCGGTTCCTCGCTGGCGAGCCAGCTCCCGACCTCGCGGCGGAGGCGGGTTTGTCCTCGCCCGCGCTGTTGAAGACGTGGGCTCGCGCGTATCGCCGTGAGGGGGCCGACGCGTTGCGTCCGAAGCCGAAGGGAAGGCCACGCAAGCCCGATGCGCCTCCTCCGGAGGACGAATCCGAGGTGGAGCGGCTGCGGCGTGAGGTCGCGTATCTGCGGGCGGAGAACGCGTATCTGGGATAATTGCGGGCCTTGATGGATCAGAAACGACGGACAAGGTGAACACCGTTGTCGCCCTCAAGGCCGAGCACTCCCTCACCACGCTGCTGAAGATCGCCAACCTGCCGCGGTCGACGTTCTTCTACCACCAGGCCAGGCGCGACACCGAGGACGGGCATGCGAAGCTGAAAGCGGAGATCCGGCGGATCTTCGATCGGTTCGCAGGCCGTTACGGTCATCGCCGCATCCGCGATGAGCTGCGCAAGCACGGCTGGGACGTCGCGAAGAAGACGGTGCTGAAGCTGATGCGCCAGCTCGGGCTGCGTTGCGAGATCCGCCGACGCAAGCGCTACGACTCGTTCAAGGGCAAGGTCGGCAAGATCGCCCCGAACCTGCTCAAACGGGACTTCACTACCACCGGGCCGAACCAGAAGTGGGTCACCGACGTGACCGAGTTCCGTGTCGGGGACCGCAAGGTCTACCTCTCGACGGTGATGGACCTGTTCGGGCGGGAGATCATCGGCCACACCGTCGGGACCTCCCCGAACCTCGAGCTGACCAACAGCTCACTGCGGCAGGCGCTGACGCGGTCGAAGACGGGCGAGAAGCCGATCGTCCACTCCGATCAAGGCTTCCAGTATCAGCACGTCTCCTGGCAGAAGCTCCTGGGGGACCGGGCACACCAGTCCATGTCCCGCAAGGGCAACTGCCTCGACAACGCCGTGATGGAGAGCTTCTTCGGACATCTGAAGGACGAGCTCTACTGCAACACCACGTTCCTCACCGTCGAGGCCCTCACCGCGGCGATCGACGACTACATCGTCTGGTTCAACACCGAGCGAGGCCACTCAACGCTGAAGGGCCTGAGCCCGGTGCAATACCGGACCCAGGCCCTCGCGGCTTAGCCCCTTAAACTCTCACTTGGCCAGTCCAACTTCTGGGGACCAGTTCATTCGGGGCGGGGTCTTCTTCGTTGCGGCTTACTTGCCGAAGTTCTTGTAGCGTGTGTTGAACTTCTCGACGCGACCAGCGGAGTCGAGGATGCGCTGCTTGCCCGTGTAGAACGGGTGCGACTCGGACGAGATCTCGACGTCGATGACGGGGTACGTCTTGCCGTCCTCCCACTCGATCGTCTTCTCGCTGGTCACAGTGGAGCGGGTCAGGAACGTCGCACCCGAGGCCAGGTCGCGGAAAACCACGGGGGCGTAGTCGGGGTGGATGCCAGTCTTCATGAGGACTTCCTTGTTGCGTAGTGTTCGGTCGGTCGTGTCTGCGCGCGATAGCGCGATGACGGGGAAGCTTTTCGGTTCGCACCTGCCGCAGAACGGACTCACTGAGGGAGAACCAGCTATCGAGTTTAGCAGATGTGTCAGTCCCCTGATGCCTGACGCGCCCGGGCGGTATACCGCCCCTCGGTCTCCGCGAGCTCGACATCGATTCCGAACGTCTCGCTGAGCGACTCGCTCGTCAGGACCTCCTCGATCGCGCCCTGCGCGGTGATCCGGCCGCCTTTCAGCAGCAGCGCGCGGTTGAAACCGACCGGGATCTCCTCGACGTGATGGGTGACCATCACGATCGCCGGGGACTTAGGGTCGCTCGCGTAGCCGCCGAGGAGCTGTACGAGCTCCTCGCGACCGCCGAGATCGAGGCTGGCCGCCGGCTCGTCGAGCAGTAGGATCTCCGGGTCGGTCATGACCGAGCGGGCGATCTGGACGCGTTTCTGCTCGCCGTCGCTCAGACTGCCGAACGTGCGCTCCGCGAGGTGCTTGAGGCGCCACTCCGCGAGCACGCGGCGGGCGCGGCGCTCGTCGATCTCCTCGTAAAGCTCGTTCCAGCGGCCGGTCACGGCGTACGCCGCGGTCATCACGACGTCGAGCACACGCTCGGTGCGCGGGATGCGGCGGGCGAGCGCCGTGGAGGCGAAGCCGAGCAGCGGGCGCAGCTCGGCCAGGTCGCTGTGGCCGACGGTCTCGCCGAGCACCACGGCCTCCCCCGACGACGGGTGAAGGGCCGCCGCAGCGATCTGCAGCATCGTCGTCTTGCCCGCGCCGTTGGCGCCGAGGATCACCC
Source organism: Leifsonia sp. McL0607 (assembly GCF_049993355.1). Classification (GTDB taxonomy): domain Bacteria; phylum Actinomycetota; class Actinomycetes; order Actinomycetales; family Microbacteriaceae; genus Leifsonia. The sequence continues at coordinate 3,410,058 of NZ_CP188253.1, forward strand.
AGCGCTCGTCCGGCTCCACCGTCCAGTCGACGCCTTGGAGGACGGGGTTGCCGTCCCGGACAACGGACACGTCGTGAAGTCGGAGAACACTGCCTGCCATGCTGCCTAGCCTACCGGCGTCAGGAGGACGCCAACGACCGGTAGATCGCGCGGGTCTGCTCAGCGATGGCCGTCCAGCTGAACTCGCTCTCAGCACGGTCGCGACCGGCCGCGCCCATGCGCGCCGCACGTTCGGGATCGCTCACGACCTCCGTCAGTGCCGCCGCCAGGTCACGGACGAACGCGTCGGGGTCGGTGGGCGTGCCCGTGCCGTCCTGCAGTTGCTCGATCGGCACCAACCGACCGGTGACGCCGTCGACGATGACCTCGGGGATGCCGCCCGTCGCCGTTCCGACGACGGGGAGCCCGCACGCCATCGCCTCCAGGTTCACGATGCCGAGCGGCTCGTAGACCGACGGGCACACGAACACGGTGGAGGCCGTCAGCGCGGCCCGCAGCTCGTCGTTCGGCAGCAGCCGGTCGATCCACACGACGCCGTCGCGCTCGGCCTTCAGCCCGGCCACCAGCCCCGTCACCTCGGCGAGGATCTCCGGCGTGTCCGGCGCGCCGGCGCACAGGATCACCTGCACCTCCGGAGGGAGCAGCCGCGCCGCGCGCAACAGGTAGGGCAGGCCCTTCTGGCGCGTGATCCGGCCGACGAAGATGACGGAGGGCCGGTCGGGGTCGATGCCGAGAGCGCGCGCCTTGTCGCCATCGTGCAGCGGCGTCCAGCGCTCCAGGTCGATGCCGTTGTAGACGACGGTGACCTTCTGCGGGTCGAGCGACGGATAGGAGGCGAGGATGTCGCGGCGCATCCCGTCGCTCACGGCGATCACGGTGTCCGCCGCCTCGAAGGCGGTCTTCTCGATCCAGCTGGAGACGCGGTAGCCGCCGCCGAGCTGCTCGGCCTTCCACGGCCGCAGCGGCTCGAGACTGTGCGCGGTGACCACGTGCGGCACGCCGTGGAGGAGCTTCGCGAGATGGCCTCCGGCGTTGCCGTACCACGTGTGCGAGTGCACCACATCCGCTCCGCCGCAGTCCTGCGCCATCTGGAGGTCGACGCCGAGCGTGCTGATCGAGCCGTTCGCAGCGGCGAGCTCCGCCGGCACCCGGTAGGCGAACGTGTCGGCCTCGTCGCGCGGCTCGCCGAAGCAGCGCACACGTACTTCAGTATCCGTTCTGAGAGCTCTCACCAGCTCGGTGACGTGCACCCCGGCGCCGCCGTAGATGTCCGGCGGGTACTCCTTGGTCAGAAGATCAACGCGCATGTCGAGAACGCTAGTACAGCCCTCCGGTTGCCTCTACTGTGGTGGCTATGGCAGCAGGCAAGAAGATCTTCGGCATCGTCCTCGCGGGTGGGGAGGGCAAGCGGTTGATGCCGTTGACCGCGGACCGCGCCAAGCCGGCGGTGCCGTTCGGCGGGCAGTACCGCCTCATCGACTTCGCCCTGTCGAACCTGATCAACTCGCAGCTGCGGCAGATCGTCGTCCTCACCCAGTACAAGTCGCACAGCCTCGACCGGCACGTCTCGCAGACCTGGCGCCTCGACGGCATGCTGAACTCGTACATCGCGTCGGTGCCCGCGCAGCAGAGACTCGGCAAGCGCTGGTTCAGCGGCTCGGCCGACGCCATCCTCCAGAGCCTCAACCTGCTGCGCGACGAACGGCCCGACATCGTGGTGGTGGTCGGCGCCGACCACGTCTACCGCATGGACTTCGGCCAGATGCTGCAGGCGCACATCGACTCCGGCGCCGCGGCGACCGTCGCGGCGATCCGCCAGCCCATCTCGCTGGCCGACCAGTTCGGCGTGATCGAGGTCGACAGGCAGGACACCTCGCGCATCGCGGCGTTCCGCGAGAAGCCGAAGGATCCGATCGGGCTCCCCGACTCCCCCGTCGAGGTGCTCGCCTCCATGGGCAACTACGTCTTCGACGCCGATGCGCTCATCGACGCGGTCGTGCGCGACGGCGACCGGCCCGACTCCAACCACGACATGGGCGGCGACATCATCCCCGACTTCGTGGCGCGCGGCGAGGCCGGCGTCTACGACTTCAACAACAACGATGTGCCGGGATCGACCGACCGCGACCGCTACTACTGGCGTGACGTGGGAACGATCGACTCCTTCTTCGAGGCCCATCAGGACCTCATCTCGACTCTGCCCGTCTTCAACCTGTACAACCGGAAGTGGCCGATCTTCAGCCAGGTGCTCAACTCACCTCCGGCGAAGATCGTGCGCGACGGACGCGGAGCGCTCGGAACGACGATCGACTCGATCGTCTCGCTCGGTTCCGTGATCTCGGGCGCCCACCTGGAGCGCAGCGTGCTCGGCCCGTGGGCCACGGTGAACTCCGGAGCCAAGGTCGTCGACTCCGTCGTCTTCGAGCGCGCGGTCATCGAGCCCAACGCCTTCGTCGGCAGGGCGATCCTCGACAAAGACGTCATCGTGGCGGAGGGCGCCCGCATCGGCGTCGACCCCGACCGCGACCGCGCGCGCGGGTTCACGGTCACCGAGTCCGGCATCACGGTCGTCGGCAAGGGCGTGCACGTCGTCCCATGAGCGCCGGATACCCCCACGACGGCTCCCGTCCCTCCGAACGGGCCGCCCGGTTCCTCGTCGTCCTCGACGCGGACTCCACCCTGATCCATGACGAGGTCATCGAGCTGCTGGCCGAGGAGGCCGGCAGCCGCACCGAGGTGGCCGACATCACGGAGCGCGCCATGTGCGGCGAGCTGGACTTCGAGGAGAGCCTCCGCGAGCGCGTGCGCACCCTCGTCGGCTTGCCGATCGCGGTCTTCGAGCGCGTCGGCGAGCGCATCCGCGTGACCGACGGCGTCCCTGAACTGATCGCGGGCGTGCAGGCAGCAGGCGGCGAAGTCGGCGTCGTGTCGGGAGGCTTCCACGAGCTGCTCGACCCACTCGGCGAACGGCTCGGCCTCGATCACTGGCGCGCCAACCGGCTCGTCGTGAGCGACGGCGTGCTGACCGGCGAGGTCGACGGCCCCGTCGTCGACGCCGCCGCGAAAGCGCAGGCTCTGCTGTTCTGGGCCGCGGAGTGCGGCGTGCACCTGCGGCAGACGATCGCGATCGGCGACGGCGCCAACGACCTCCGGATGATGGCGGAGGCCGGCCTGGCGGTGGCCTTCAACGCCAAGCCGCGCGTCCGCGCGGAGGCCGACCTGGTGATCGATCGGCAGGACCTCGCGCAGATCCTGCCGCTGCTCGGCCTCCGCGGCTGAGCGCGCTGACCGCGCGCCAGTGCTCCAAACGGGCCATCGACAGGACCGGCCGTAAGCAACTTTCGGAGATCGAGCCCGACGCCCGCGCGATCTCCGTACGGACGAACGACACGCCGCTCGCCCGACCACGAGTTCCGTACGAACGGACATTCGTCTGCGACTCGCCGGGAACGCGCCGTTGCTCCGGAGATTGAATCCGCGAGGGGCGGGATCCCCGGAGTTGCGGACTCCGGCTGGGCGGGGTCAGTACCGGAAAGGCCGCCGAGACGCCTAGTGCCCCATCCCCAGACCGCCGTCGACCGGGATCACCGCACCGGACACGTAGCCCGCGTCGTCGCCCGCCACCCACGTCACGACGCGCGCGACCTCGTTCGGCGACGCGAACCGACCGGCGGGGATGCTCTTCTTGTACTCGGCCTGCTGCGCCTCGGGCAGCACGGCCGTCATGTCGGTCTCGATTAAGCCGGGTGCGACCACGTTGGCGGTGATGCCGCGGGCGCCGAGTTCGCGCGTGATCGAGCGCGCCATGCCGACGAGGCCGGACTTGCTTGCCGCGTAGTTCACCTGACCGGCTGAGCCGTACAGGCCGGCCACGCTCGAGATGAGCACGATGCGGCCCCAGCGCGCCTTCAGCATGCCCTTGGAGGCACGCTTCACCACGCGGAACGCACCGCCCAGGTTCGTCTCGACGACCGAGTCGAACTCCTCGTCGCTCATGCGCATGAGCAGGGTGTCCCTGGTGATGCCCGCGTTCGCCACGACCACCTCGACCGGGCCGAGCTCGGCCTCCACCTGACTGAACGCCGCGTCGACCGACGCCGCGTCCGTGACGTCGGCGCGCACGGTGAGAGCGCCCGCCGGCCCCTCGCCGGAGCGTGCGGTGACCGCCACGCGGTGTCCTTGTGCGAGGAACTCCTCGGCGATTGCGAAGCCGATGCCGCGATTGCCTCCGGTGACGAGAACGGTGCGGGGCGTGGTCATAGAGGCGGTCCTTTCGACGAATCGACCCCCAGCGGGCCGGGTACCAGTTTATGGACGTACTCTTGAGACAACGCACATGAAGCAGACACGCCCGTCCATCACGAATCTCCCGCTCTCCCCGGACGAGGAGCGAAAGCGCCGGATGATCAAGTACTCCGTCGCCATGGGGGTCCGCATCGTCTGTCTGATCGTCGCTCTCATCGTGGGGTGGCCGTGGGCGGCGATCCCGCTCGTCGGAGCGATCTTCCTGCCGTACTTCGCGGTGGTGATCGCCAACGTCGGAGCCGAGCCGCATGAAGCTGAAGCACAGCGTCCGGGCAATATCCTTCCGGTGACACGTCCTCCGTCCGGAGAGCACGGCGACCGACGGGAGGACGAGTGATCGGACTGGGCGAACCCGACCCGCTCACCTGCTCGCGTGCCGGCTGCCGCGACACAGCCTCATGGCGCATCGAGTGGCGCAATCCGCGCATCCACACGGCCGACCGCATCAAGGTGTGGTTGGCGTGCGACGAGCACGTGGGCTTCCTGCGCGAGTTCCTGACGGCACGCGAGTTCCCGGTGGCCGTCGTCGCCCTCGCGGACGATCATGGCGAGAGGACCAGCGCGTGACCGCGACCGAGCGCACGCGGCAGCCCGGCGCCGACGCTGAGGGGCAGCCGGGCAGCACCGAGAACGTCGCGCAACCTGCCGGCGGGTGGGGCTTCGCGTTCTCCCGGCGCTGGCTGGGCTACCTCGCGTTCGCGATCGTCTTCGCCATCGCCTGCGGCTTCCTCTCCAACTGGCAGCTCGCTCGCAGCAAGGAGGCCGCGGCCGCCAACGCCCTCGTCTCCCAGAACTTCTCCTCGCACCCCGTGCCGCTCGCCGATGAGCTGCCGTCGTTGACGGCGTACTCGCCGAAGCAGGAGTGGACCCGCGTGACCGTGACCGGAACCTACGAGAAGGACAAGGAGCTGCTGGCGCGCAACCGCCCCTTCAACGGGAGCCCAGGCTTCGAAGTGCTCACTCCCCTGCGCACCGCCGACGGCTCGCTCTTCATCGTCGACCGCGGCTGGGTGCCGACCGGCAACAACACCGACGCGCCCGACCACGTGCCTCCGGCGCCCTCCGGAACAGTCACCGTCGTCGCGCGCCTGAAGGCCAGCGAGCCCACCATCCAGGGCCGCACGGGGGTCGGGATGCAGGTGGGCACCATCCAGCTCTCCGTCGTCCAGCAGAAGCTCGGCGGCGCCGACGTCTACACCGGCGCCTACGGGCTTCTGGACTCGCAGAAGCCGCGCCCGGCGAGCGCTCCGACGCCGACCGTCACGGTCCCGCCCACGCAGGACGAAGGGCTGCACTGGTCGTACATGATCCAGTGGATCATCTTCGCCCTCATCGGCTTCTTCGGCCTGGGCTACGCGCTGCGCACCGAGTACCGCAAGCGCAACGAGCACGACCCCGCAGAGAAGGCCCGCGCCGCTGAGCGCGCGCGCCGCCGGGCCGCGAAGCGCACCGACGACGACGTCGAGGACGAACTCCTCGACGCCGGTCGCTGAGTTCACGACACATTCGCGCCGAATGCCGCGTTCGACGCGGTCGGAGGAGACATTCGCCGAGAATGTCGGCCGTCAGGCGAGCGAGATCAGCTCGAGGTAGTCCCTGTTCCAGTGGTCCTCGACGCCGTCGGGGAGGATGAGGACACGCTCGGGGTTCAGCGCCTCCACCGCGCCCTCGTCGTGGCTCACCAGCACGACGGCGCCCTCGTAGTGCGCCAGCGCGTCCAAGATCTCCTCACGGCTCGCCGGGTCGAGGTTGTTGGTCGGCTCGTCGAGCAGCAGCACATTCGCGCCCGACACGACGATCATCGCCAGCGCCAGTCGCGTCTTCTCGCCGCCCGAAAGCACCCCGGCCGGTTTGTGCGCATCGTCGCCCGTGAACAGGAACGAGCCCAGCACCTTGCGGGCCTCGGTCTCGGTCAGCGACGGCGAGGACGACACCATGTTCTGCAGAACCGAGCGCTCGACGTCGATGGTCTCGTGCTCCTGCGCGTAGTAGCCGATCCGGAGGCCGTGGCCCGGCTCGACCCCGCCGGTGTCGGGCTGATCGACGCCCGCGAGCATCCGCAGCAGCGTGGTCTTGCCCGCGCCGTTGAGCCCGAGCACCACGACCTTCGATCCGCGGTCGATGGCGAGGTCGACCGCCGTGAAGATCTCGAGCGAGCCGTAGCTCTTCGACAGGTCGGACGCCTGCAGCGGGGTCCTGCCGCACGGGGCGGGCGTCGGGAACCGCAGCTTGGCAACGCGGTCGACCTGACGCACCTCGTCGAGGCCGGCGAGCAGCTTCTCGGCGCGCGCCACCATCTGGTGCGCGGCCGCCGCCTTGGTCGCCTTGGCACCGAACCTGGCCGCCTGGAGCTGGAGGGCGGTCGCCTTCTTCTCGGCGTTCGCGCGCTCCTTCTTGCGCCGCTCCTCGTCGGCCGCCCGCTGGCGCTGGTAGTTCTTCCAGCCCATGTTGTAGATGTCGATCGCCTGGCGGTTGGCGTCGAGATAGAAGACCCGGTTGACCGTCTCGCCGACGAGCTCCACGTCGTGCGAGATCACGATGAAGCCGCCGGAGTAGCTCTTGAGAAAGTCGCGCAGCCAGACGACGGAGTCGGCGTCGAGGTGGTTCGTCGGCTCGTCGAGGATCATCGTGCGCGCGTCCGAGAACAGGATGCGCGCGAGCTCGATGCGACGACGCTGACCGCCCGACAGGGTCTTCAGCGGCTGGTCGAGGATGCGGTCGGGGAGGTTCAGGTTGGACGCGATCGACGCGGCCTCCGCCTCGGCGGCGTACCCGCCGAGCAGGTGGAAGCGCTCCTCCAGGCGGCCGTAGGCCTTCATCGCGGCGGCCGAGACGGCAGGGTCGTCGCTGGCCATGTCGTGCGTGGCCTTCTGCATGCCGAGAACGATCGTGCCGAGCCCACGGGCGTCCAGGATGCGCGTGCGCGCGAGGTCGTCGAGGTTGCCCGACCGGGGGTCCTGCGGGAGGTAACCCAGCTCGCCAGAGCGGTCCACCTTGCCCGCCGTCGGCAGGAGGTCGCCGGCGAGCACCTTGGTGAGCGTCGTCTTGCCCGCGCCGTTGCGGCCGACGAGCCCGATCTTGTCGCCGTCGGCCACGCGGAAGCTGACATCCTCCATCAGCAGGCGCGCTCCCACGCGGAGTTCGAGATCGTGCACGGCGAGCACAGTGGTGTTCCTTACGTTCGTGAATGGCAAACGAGTGGTCCCGACACACTGCCGCTCCAGTGCCGGAGGCGGCGTGTCGGGACCAATCGATGGGTTCGCTAGATGGCGAAGCCGAGGGCGCGCATCATGTCGCGGCCGTCGTCGGTGATCCGCTCGGGACCCCACGGCGGCATCCACACCCAGTTGATGCGGAAGGCTTCGACGATGCCGTCGAGACTCTCGGCGGTCTGCTCCTCGAGCACGTCGGTGAGCGGGCACCCGGCGCTCGTGAGCGTCATCGAGATGATGAGGGCGTTGTTCTCCTCATCCCAGGCCAGGTCGTAGATGAGGCCCAGGTCGACGACATTGATCCCGAGTTCGGGGTCCATGACGTTCTTCAGCGCCTCTTCGACCTCGTCGAAGAGCGCCGGACTCAGCGTGGCGGGCATATCGAGATTCTACCTCCGCGCCCTTATGCCTCGGCCAGGTCGACCGCGTCGGCCTTGGCGGGCTCCGGGGCGTCGACGAAGCGGTCGTAGCCCTCCTCTTCCAGGCGTTCGGCGAGCTCCGGCCCGCCCTCCTCGGCCACCCGGCCCGCGACGAAGACGTGCACGAAGTCCGGCTCGATGTAGCGCAGGATGCGCGTGTAGTGCGTGATGAGGAGGATGCCGAGGCCGGTGTTCGCCTTGGCGCGATTGACGCCCTCCGAGACCACCTTGAGCGCGTCGACGTCGAGGCCGGAGTCGGTCTCGTCGAGCACCGCGAACCTCGGCTTCAGCAGTTCGAGCTGGAGGATCTCGTTGCGCTTCTTCTCGCCACCCGAGAAGCCCTCGTTGACGTTGCGCTCGGCGAACGAGGAGTCCATGCGCAGCTGGCCCATGGAATCGCGAACGTCCTTCACCCAGGTGCGGATGGCGGGCGCCTGACCGTCGATCGCAGTCTTCGCCGTGCGGAGGAAGTTGGTGTTGGTGACACCGGGGATCTCCACCGGGTACTGCATCGCGAGGAAGAGGCCGGCGCGGGCGCGCTCATCGACGGTCATCGCGAGGACGTCCTCGCCGTCGAGCGTGATGGTGCCACGGGTGACCGTGTACTTCGGGTGGCCGGCGATCGTGTAGGCGAGGGTGGACTTGCCCGAGCCGTTGGGGCCCATGATGGCGTGGATCTCACCCTCGTGGATGGTCAGGTCGACACCGTTGAGGATGGGCTTGGTGCCCTGGTCCGTCTCGACGGTGACGTGCAGGTCGCGGATCTCGAGGACTGACATGTGCTTACTGAATCTCTTTCGTGGCGGTCGGGTCGATGTACACGTCTTCGTCGATGACCTCGACCTGGAAGACGGGGACCGGCTCGTAGGCCGGGAGGTTGAGCGGCTTGCCGGTGATGAGGGAGAACTGGGAGCCGTGCGCCCAGCACTCGAGCGTCTCCCCCTCGATGAAGCCTTCGGACAGCGAGATCTCGCCGTGCGTGCAGGTGTCGCCGATCGCGTGGATGTCGCCCGCCGAGTCCTTCACGACGGCGATCGGGACGCCGTCGACGACCACACGGGTCGCCTGGTTCTCGATGAGCTCGGCCACGGACGCGACGCGGGTTCCCGCCATCAGCTCGCCGCCGTGACGGACACCGCGAGCTCGGCCTCGATGGCCGTCTGTAGGCGCTCCTGCAGAGCGGGCGAGCCGATCTGCTGCACGATCTCGAAGAGGAATCCGCGCACGACCAGGCGGCGCGCCTCCTCTTCGGGGATGCCGCGCGACTGCAGGTAGAACAGCTGCTCGTCGTCGAAGCGTCCGGTCGCACTCGCGTGGCCGGCTCCGACGATGTCGCCGGTCTCGATCTCGAGGTTCGGCACCGAGTCGGCGCGGGCGCCGTCGGTGAGCACGAGGTTGCGGTTCTGCTCGTAGGTGTCGGTCCCGACAGCCTTCGGGCCGATGAGCACGTCGCCGATCCACACCGTGCGCGCGCCCTCGCCCTGCAGCGCGCCCTTGTAGGTGACACGGCTGCGGGTCTCGGGGCCCTCGTGGTGCACGTACACCTGCTGCTCGAGGTGCTGCGAGGCGTCGGCGAAGTAGGCGCCCAGCAGCTGGGCGTCGGCACGGGCGCCGGCGAGGTGCGCCGACGGGTTGAGCCGCACGACACCGCCGCCGAGCGTGACGACGACGTGCTTGAGGCGTGCGCCCTCGGCCAGCTCGGCGAAGTGGGCGGACACGTGCAGCGCGTCGTCGTCCCACTCCTGCACCGAAACGACCGTGAGGTCCGCCCCGGCGCCGAGCAGGAACTCGACGTTCTCGGAAAGGTGGGCCGCGCCGCTGTTCTGCAGGATGAGCGTCGCGCGGGCGTCGGCGGCGACCTCCACGACCGTGTGCGCCGCGCGGGCTGGGCCACCGAGGGCGGCGCGGGTCAGCGTGGCCTCCTTGACGTCGTCGCCCGTGACGGACACGAGCAAGGCCTGCTCGAAGTTCGTCCAGGCGTTGGCGGACGCGCGGTCCTCCGGGATGCCGGCGGCGCCGACGCGGGCGTCGTCACGGCCGACCCACGAGGCGGTCACGCCGGGAGCGGCGGTCAGGTCGAACACGTACGGGGAGCCGTCCAGCTCGCCGGAGATCAGCTCGGCGAGCCGAGCGACGGGCGTGTGCTTCCACATGACCTCGCGGCCGGTGACCTCGGGGAAGTCGGTGACCTCAGTGGAGGTGAACCGTTCGGAGCGGGTCTGGATGGGCACGGGCGCGCGCAGGTGCGTAGGAGCCGGCGCGGCCTCTGTCTTCTGCGGGTTCTGCGGCAGGGTGGCAGAGGGCGTCGGGGTACTGGGGGTCGTCATATCAGCCGACAGAGCCTTCCATGCCCATCTCGATGAGCTTGTTGAGTTCGAGTGCGTATTCCATCGGGAGCTCGCGAGCGATCGGCTCGATGAAGCCGCGGACGATCATCGCCATGGCCTCGTCCTCCGGGAGCCCCCGGGACATCAGGTAGAAGAGCTGCTCCTCGCTCACGCGCGAGACGGTCGCCTCGTGGCCGAGCTGCACGTCGTCGACGCGGATGTCGATCGACGGGTAGGTGTCGGACCGTGAGATGGTGTCGACCAGGAGGGCGTCGCAGCGGACCGTGTTGGCGGCGTGATGCGCGTTCGCGTCCACCCGCACCTCACCGCGGTAGCCGGCACGGCCTCCGCCGCGCGCGATCGACTTCGAGACGATCGACGACTGCGTGTACGGCGCCATGTGAATCATCTTCGCGCCGGCGTCCTGATGCTGACCGGGCCCGGCGAAGGCGACCGAGAGGGTCTCGCCCTTGGCGTGCTCCCCCATCAGGTAGATCGACGGGTACTTCATCGTCACCTTGGAGCCGATGTTGCCGTCGATCCACTCCATGGTCGCGCCCTCGGCGGCGGTCGCGCGCTTGGTCACGAGGTTGTAGACGTTGTTCGACCAGTTCTGGATGGTCGTGTAACGCACGCGGGCGTTCTTCTTGACGATGATCTCGACGACCGCGGAGTGCAGCGAGTCGGACTTGTAGATCGGCGCCGTGCAGCCCTCGATGTAGTGCACGTAGCTGTCCTCGTCGGCGATGATGAGCGTGCGCTCGAACTGGCCCATGTTCTCCGTGTTGATGCGGAAGTAGGCCTGGAGCGGGATCTCGACGTGCACACCCTTGGGCACGTACACGAACGAGCCTCCGGACCACACGGCGGTGTTCAGCGCGGCGAACTTGTTGTCGCCGGCCGGGATGACCGTGCCGAAGTACTCCTCGAAGACCTCTGGGTGCTCGCGCAGCGCGGTGTCGGTGTCGAGGAAGATCACGCCCTGCTGCTCGAGGTCTTCACGGATCTGGTGATAGACCACCTCGGACTCGTACTGGGCTGCCACGCCTGCGACGAGACGCTGACGCTCCGCCTCGGGGATGCCGAGCTTCTCGTATGTGTTGCGGATGTCCTCCGGCAGGTCCTCCCAGCTCTGGGCCTGCTTCTCGGTGGAGCGGACGAAGTACTTGATGTTGTCGAAGTCGATCTCGGAGAGATCGGCGCCCCAGGTGGGCATGGGCTTGCGCTCGAAGAGCTGGAGCGCCTTGAGACGACGCTGCAGCATCCACTCTGGCTCGTTCTTGAGCGCGGAGATGTCTTTCACCACCTCGGGTCCGAGTCCACGACGCGCGGACGCTCCCGCCGCGTCGGAGTCCGCCCAACCGAACTCGTACTGCCCGAGGCTCGCGAGTTCTGGCCGGTCGATCAGGATGTCTGACATATCTACCTCGTTTCTTACCACTCTCAACCGGATATCAGTCCGGCTCATTCCCCTCGCGGCGTGCGGCTGCCCGGCGCCGAGAGCGTCCTGATTGTGCGGGTGGCTTTGCTGCGTACAAACACAGTGCGTACCTAAAATGATCGGGAACATGGGCGACAGTGCCCCGGCCGCCGGCGAGGAAACACCGGCGGACACGCGCACAGTCGCGCGTTTCTCGAACCCACCAATTCTACAGGTGCGGAGCGGTAATAGTAGAGGCGCGCCTGCAGGTTGGCCGAGTATCGAACGAAAACTGAGGAATTCAGGAACTATGAAGCGCATCATCGCGTGGCTGCCCGACCGTGTCGACGTGCGGCTGAAGGTCATCGCCTGGGTCTATCTCGTGGGCCAGATCGTCCTGGTCGGCACCGGAGGCCTCGTCCGGCTGACCTCCTCGGGGCTCGGCTGCCCGACCTGGCCGAAGTGCACGGCCGACTCGGTCGTGAACACACCCGAGATGGGCATCCACGGCTTCATCGAGTTCGGCAACCGTGTCCTCAGTGCCGGCTTGGGCGTGGTGGCGATCATCGCGTTCATCGCGATCCTGCGACTTCGCACAGAACGCAAGGACCTCTTCTGGCTGACGCTGCTCGCGGGCCTCGCCATCCCGGCCCAGGCCGTCATCGGCGGCATCTCCGTCTGGAGCGGACTGAACCCCTACGTCGTCGGCCTCCACTTCATCGTGTCGATCGTGCTGGTCGCCCTGTGCACCGCCTTCGTCGTCCGGGTCTACGCGGTGCCCGGACCACGCGTCCGCGCCGTGCCCGGCTGGTACGCCGGCGTCGCGCACCTCACCAGCTTCTTCGTGGCGCTCACCATCGTGTTCGGGATCCTCACCACAGGGTCGGGTCCGCACGCAGGAGACGCGAATGCGCCGCGCAACGGGCTCAACCCGGAGATCCTCGAGCACGTGCACGCGATCCCGGCCTACGTGACGTTCGCGCTGACCCTCGTGCTGGTGATCGGAGGCTGGCGCATCCGCACCACACCGGTGCACCGCTTCACGCTGCTCCTGCTCGCGGTCGAGCTGGTGCAGATCGCAGTCGGCCTCATCCAGTCGAACACCGGACTGCCCGGCATCCTCGTCGGCATCCACATGATGCTGGCGGCCACGCTGGCCGCATCCATGACCGCGGTCATCCTGTCGTTGAAGGCCCCGGCCCCACGCAACGAGGTCGCAGCGGGCTCAGCCGCGGAGTCCGTCGCGGCTTAGTTCCCCCCTCAGCGACTGCCGCTGCTCTCCGCGGAAGTCGATCGTATGCGGTTCGACGCCCGAGAAGTCGAAGCCGACTGCCTCGGCCAACCTCCTGCTCACCTCATTGCCCGGCAGGTACTCCCAGTGCAGCCGTTCGAAACCGAGCCCCTCAGGGTCGAGCGCATGCGCACACACTGCGGTCAGCGCCTCCGTCATCACCCCCCCTCTCCGAGCGGCCGGTGTGAGCCAGCAGCCCAGGGAGGCCGCCCCGGGAGCGTCATCGCGCCGGACCTCGACGACGCCGATCAGCGGACTCGTCTCACTCTCGCGGATTCCCCACACCGTGAAGCGTCCGCTGGCCAATCCGTGCGGGACGTACGAGCGCACGAAGAATTCCGCGCTCTCGCGCGTGTACGGCTCCGGAAGAGGAATCCAGCGCAGGATCTCGGGATCGCTGCAGGCTGCGAAGACGGCGGGGATGTCGGTCTCCCGCGGCGTGTCGAGCACGAGCCGCGCCGTCCTCAGCGCCTGCACGCTCAGAACGGTAGCAGCGGACCCTGGCGTGGGGCTTAGAACGGAAGCAGCGGATCGATCGCGACGGCGAGGAAGATGAGGGTCAGGTAGGCGATGGAGCCGTGGAAGACGCGCATCGGCGAGACGCGCTCGTGCCGGATCGCGAGGTTGTAGAGCCGGTGCGACTCGTACAGGAACCAGCCGCCCGCCCCGATCGCGACCGCCGCGTAGACCAGGCCCATGTGGCCGATCGGGATGAGCAGCAGCGAGCAGGCGACCATCGCCCACGCGTAAAGGATGACCTGCAGGCCGACGACCGTGCGCCCGCGCACCACGGCCAGCATGGGCACCCCGGCCTCCTTGTAGTCTTCGCGGTACTTCATCGAGAGCGGCCAGTAGTGCGGCGGCGTCCAGAGGAAGATGATGCCGAAGAGGATGACGGGCGGCCAGGCGAGCGAGCCGGTGACGGCGGCCCAGCCGATCAGCACCGGCATGCAGCCGGCGACGCCGCCCCAGACGATGTTCTGGGCGGTACGGCGCTTCAGGATCAGCGTGTAGAAGACCACGTAGAGCAGGATGGCGCCGACGGACAGCGCGCCGGCCAACCAGTTCGTGAAGAAGCCGAGCACCAGAACGGAGGCCGCGCCGAGCGCCCACGCGAAGACGAGCGCCTCGCGGTCGCTCAGCTCGCCGGTGACCAGCGGGCGGTTCTTGGTGCGCCGCATCACGCGGTCGATGTCGCGGTCGATGTAGCAGTTGAACGCGCCGGCCGAGCCCGCGGACATGTAGCCGCCCACGACGGTGGCCAGCACGAGCCAGAGATTCGGGACGCCGTTCGCGGCGAGGATCATCGTCGGGACGGTCGTCACCAGGAGCAACTCGACGACCCGGGGCTTGGTGAGGGCGATGTACGCCTTGACCTTGCGCGCGACGCCGATGCGGCTCGCCGGCTCGACACGGCTCTCTACGGCGACGTCCATTGCTCCTCGGTGTTGATCGAAAACGTAGTGCTCGAAATCGGGGTGTCCTGACCCGCGTCACACGGTGTCCCCGGCGACTGTGCGGATTGTTACAGACCACGCCAAGTCTACGGCACCGGCGCGGTTCCCCTGTCTTTCGCGCCTGTGCGCCGCCTGGTAGCGCACCGACCTGCAGGAACACCCCGTGTTTCGTGCGTGTTACCTATACTTGGAGGTGCTCGCCAGCCGGAGCCCCTTCCGTCCGACCTCCATTTGTTAGGACTGTGACGGAGAACGCGACCGGCGCCGATGACGTCCGCGGCGCGCACTACCTCAACCGGTGCGGGTTCCAGAGACGGCCCTCACCACTTTCTACGAAGGGTCAGTTTTCACGTGGCAGCTCTGCAGTGGGATCCCATTGACAACAAGGCAGTAGACACGGTGCGCGTCCTCGCGGCCGATGCGGTGGAGAAAGTGGGCAACGGGCATCCCGGCACCGCGATGAGCCTCGCCCCCGCCGCATACCTGCTGTTCCAGAAGGTGATGCGCCGCGACCCGCACGACCAGCACTGGCTCGGACGCGACCGCTTCGTCCTGTCGGCCGGCCACAGCTCGCTGACCCAGTACATCCAGCTCTACCTCGGCGGCTACGGCCTCGAGCTCGACGATCTCAAAGCGCTGCGCACCTGGGGCTCGCTCACGCCGGGTCACCCGGAGTACCGCCACACCGACGGCGTCGAGATCACGACCGGCCCGCTTGGCCAGGGCATCTCCTCGTCCGTCGGCTTCGCCTACGCCCAGCGTTTCGAGCGCGGCCTGTTCGACCCGGACGCCGCGCCGGGCACCAGCCCCTTCGACCACTTCGTCTACGTCATCGCCAGCGACGGCGACCTGCAGGAGGGCATCAGCTCCGAGGCCTCCAGCCTCGCCGGGCATCAGCAGCTCGGCAACCTGATCGCGATCTACGACGCCAACCAGATCTCCATCGAGGACGACACCAACATCGCCTTCACCGAGGACGTCAAGGCGCGCTACGAGGCCTACCACTGGCACGTGCAGGTCGTCGACTGGAAGAAGACCGGCGTCTACGAGGAGGACGTGCAGGAGCTGCACCAGGCCATCGTCAACGCCCAGGAGGTCACCGACAAGCCGTCGCTCATCGTCCTCAAGACGATCATCGGCTGGCCGGCCCCGAAGAAGCAGAACACCGGCAAGATCCACGGCTCGGCGCTGGGCGCCGACGAGCTGCGCGCCGTCAAGGAGGTGCTCGACTTCGACCCCGACCAGACCTTCGAGGTCGCCGAGGACGTCATCGAGCACACCCGCAAGGCCGTCGAGCGCGGCGCGCAGGAGCATGCCGAGTGGCAGAAGGGCTTCGACGCCTGGGCCGCGGCCAACCCCGAGCGCAAGCAGCTGCTCGACCGCCTGCTCTCCGGTGAGGTCCCCGAGGGCCTCGCGGACGCGCTTCCGGTCTTCGAGCCCGGCAAGGACGTCTCGACCCGCGCCGCCAGCGGCAAGGTGATCAACGCGATCGCCGGTGTCATGCCCGAGCTGTGGGGAGGCTCGGCCGACCTGGCCGAGTCGAACAACACCACCATCGACGGCGCCGCCTCGTTCGTTCCCACCGAGCACTCGACGCACGAGTGGACCGGCAACCCGTACGGCCGTGTGCTGCACTTCGGCATCCGCGAGCACGCGATGGCCGCCATCCTGAACGGCATCGTGCTGCACGGCCCGACACGTGCCTTCGGCGGCACGTTCCTGATCTTCAGCGACTACCAGCGCCCGGCGATCCGTCTGGCCGCTCTCATGCAGGTGCCGTCGATCTTCGTGTGGACGCACGACTCTGTCGCGCTCGGCGAGGACGGCCCGACGCACCAGCCGATCGAGCAGCTCTCGACGCTGCGCGCCATCCCGCACCTCGACGTCGTCCGCCCGGGCGACGCCAACGAGGTCGCCCACGCGTGGAAGACCATCCTCGAGCGCCGCGGCGGCCCGGCCGGCATCGCGCTGACGCGCCAGAACATCCCGGTGTTCGAGCGCGGCGACGGCGAGGCCACCGGCGACACGCTGGCTTCCGCCGCCAACGTCGCCAAGGGCGCGTACATCCTGGCCGAGGCCCCCGGCGGCACACCCGACGTGCTGTTCATCGCCACGGGCTCCGAGGTGCAGATCGCGCTGGAGGCCCGCGAGGTGCTCCGCGGCGAGGGCATCAACGCGCGCGTCGTCTCGGCTCCCTGCCTCGAGTGGTTCCACGAGCAGGACGCCGCATACCAGGAGAAGGTGCTCCCGGCGGACCTCAAGGCCCGCGTCTCCATCGAGGCCGGCCTGGCGCTCGCCTGGGACAAGATCGTCGGCGACCACGGCCGCAGCGTCTCGATCGAGCACTTCGGTGCGTCGGCCGACTACAAGACGCTGTTCCGCGAGTTCGGCATGACCACCGAGCACGCCGTCGCCGCAGCCAAGGAATCGCTCGCGTCGCTCTGAGCGCGGGCACGGAAGAAGAGAAGAAGAGAACACGATGACCGACACCACTTCCACCACCGCCTCCCCCACGGCCGCCCTCTCGGCCGCCGGCGTCAGCATCTGGCTGGACGACCTCTCGCGCGAGCGCATCGCGACGGGCGGCCTCCAGGCGCTGATCGCCGAGCGCAACGTCGTGGGCGTGACCACCAACCCGACGATCTTCGCCACAGCGCTCTCGAAGGGCGAGGCCTACGCCGACCAGGTGAAGGCCCTCGCCGCGGCCGGCACTCCGGTCGACGAGGCGATCTTCGAGATCACGACCGATGACGTCGCCGACGCGAGCGACATCTTCCACGCGGTCTTCGAGGCCAGCAACGGCGTCGACGGCCGTGTCTCGATCGAGGTCGAGCCCGGCCTCGCGCACGACGCGCACGGCACGATCGAGCAGGCCAAGAAGCTCGCCGCCAAGGTGGACAAGCCCAACGTGCTCATCAAGATCCCCGCGACGGTCGAGGGCCTGGAGGCCATCACCGAGACCATCGCCGCGGGCATCAGCGTCAACGTGACGCTGATCTTCAGCCTCGAGCGCTACCGCCAGGTCATCGACGCGTACCTGACCGGCCTCGAGAAGGCCAAGGCCGCTGGCATCGACCTGTCCGGCATCCAGTCGGTCGCCTCGTTCTTCGTGTCCCGCGTGGACACCGAGGTCGACAAGCGACTGACCGCCGTCGGCACCGATGAGGCGCTCGCGCTCAAGAGCAAGGCCGGCGTCGCGAACGCCCGCCTCGCCTACGAGCTCTACGAGCAGGAGTTCGCCACCGACCGCGCCAAGGCCCTCGTCGCCGCCGGCGCGAACGAGCAGCGCCCGCTCTGGGCCTCCACGGGCGTCAAGGACCCGAGCCTGCCCGACACGCTGTACGTGACCGAGCTCGTCGCCCCGAACACCGTCAACACGATGCCCGAGAAGACCCTCGAGGCGACCTTCAACCACGGCGAGATCGCCGGCGACACGGTCACCGGCAACTACGCCGACGCGAAGGGCGTGCTCGACGCACTGGCCGGCCTCGGCATCGACTACGACGACGTGACCGCCACCCTCGAGCGCGAGGGCGTCGACAAGTTCAACGTCTCGTGGGACGAGCTCGTCGAGACCG
This sequence comes from Leifsonia sp. McL0607, assembly GCF_049993355.1. Lineage (GTDB taxonomy): Bacteria > Actinomycetota > Actinomycetes > Actinomycetales > Microbacteriaceae > Leifsonia. The sequence continues at coordinate 3,428,067 of NZ_CP188253.1, forward strand.
TCACCAACGCGCTGGAGGCCGCCAAGTGACCTTCCGCATCCACGTGACCGGCGCGGCGGCCCAGGCCGTCGCGACGGTCGTGCCGCAGCTCGTGGCCGACCACGTCGCCTCCGGCATCACGGGACAGGACCCCGCTCTCTGGGGCCCCGACGCCGAGGCGGAGGCCTCCAAGCGGCTCGGCTGGACCGAAGCCGTCGCGATCTCCCGGCCGCTGGTCGCCGAGATCGTCGAGCTGCGCAAGAAGCTGCACGCCAAGGGCGTGAACCACATCGTCCTCGGCGGCATGGGCGGCTCCTCGCTCGCCCCCGAGGTCATCACGCGCACGGCGGAGGCCGAGCTCACGGTGCTCGACTCGACCGACCCCGGTCAGGTCCTGTCCGCGCTCCGCGACCGCCTGCAGGCCACCGCGGTCGTCATCTCCTCCAAGTCGGGCTCGACTCTGGAGACCGACAGCCAGCGCCGCGTGTACGAGAAGTGGTTCCGCGATGCCGGGATCGACCCGGCCGAGCGCATCGTCGTCGTCACCGACCCGGGTTCGCCGCTGGACCAGTCGGCGCGCGAGGCGGGATACCGCGTGTTCAACGCCGACCCCAACGTGGGCGGCCGCTACTCGGCGCTCACCGCGTTCGGGCTCGTCCCGTCCGGTCTCGCCGGTGTGAACATCTCCGAGCTCCTCGACGAGGCGGAGGCGACGCTCATCGAGCTCGCCGTCGACAATGCCGCGAACCCGGGCCTCGTGCTCGGCGCCGCGATCGCCGGCACCAACCCGCTCAAGGACAAGCTGGGCATCGTCGCCGACGGCACCCACATCGTCGGGTTCGCCGATTGGGCCGAGCAGCTGATCGCAGAGTCGACCGGCAAGCAGGGCACCGGGCTCCTCCCCGTCGTGCTCGACACGCTCGCGCCCGAGCTGACGTCGAAGCCGGACGACCTGCAGGTCGTCCGTCTCGTCGCCAACGCGGAGGCCCACCACCTGTTCCCCGCCGACCGGCACGCGGGCGAGGTCCTCGTCTCCGGCAGCCTGGGCGCGCAGCTGATCGTCTGGGAGTACGCCACCGCGGTCGCGGGGCGCCTGCTCGGCATCAACCCGTTCGACCAGCCGGACGTGGAGGCCGCCAAGGTCGCCGCGCGCGCGCTGCTCGACAACCGCCCCGAGCCCGCCGCGCCGGCGTTCACCGTCGGCGGTGTGGAGGTGCGCGCCACGGGAGCCACCTCCCCCGATCGAAGCTGGCTGGGCGCCGCGTCGACCCTTGACGGCGCCGTGGACGCCCTCCTCGCCCAGCTCGGGCCGGACGGCTACGTCGCTGTGCAGGCCTACGTCGACCGGCTCGCGCTCCCGCAGCTCGCGGGCATCCGCGACCTGCTCGCCGCGAAGGCAGGCCGCCCCGTCACGTTCGGCTGGGGCCCGCGCTTCCTGCACTCGACCGGTCAGTTCCACAAGGGCGGCCCCGCCGTCGGCGTGTTCCTGCAGATCACGGCCGCAGCCCCGGAGGATCTGGAGATCCCGGACCGTCCGTTCACCTTCGGCCAGCTCATCCAGGCCCAGGCCGCCGGCGACGCGAGCGTGCTCGGCGAGCACGGCCGTCCGGTGTTGACCCTGACCCTCTCGACCCCCGAGGCGGACGTCGTCTCGCTGTTCGAAGCCGTCAACTGAGGCAGTGTTGTCCAAGGAGGCTGTGTTGTCCAAGGAGACTGTATTGTCCAAGCCGATCGGGGCGATGTCGCCGGTGGAGATCACTCCGGAGTTCAACCCGCTGCGGCTGCCCTCCGACCGCCGCCTCAACCGCATCGCGGGTCCGAGCAGCCTCATCATCTTCGGAGTGACGGGTGACCTGTCGCGCAAGAAGCTGATGCCGGCCGTCTACGACCTCGCGAACCGCGGCCTCCTGCCGCCCGGGTTCTCGCTGGTCGGGTTCGCGCGGCGCGACTGGGAGGACCAGGACTTCGAGAAGGTCGTCTACGACGCGGTCAAGCAGTACGCTCGCACACCGTTCGACGACGACGTGTGGAAGCAGCTCGCTCAGGGCATCCGCTTCGTGTCGGGCGAGTTCGACGACGCGGAGGCCTTCCAGCGGCTCAAGCAGACGGTGGAGAAGCTGGACGTCGAGCGCGGAACGATGGGCAACCACGCGTTCTACCTGTCGATCCCGCCGAAGGCGTTCCCGCTCGTCACCGCGCAGCTGAAGAAGTCGGGGCTCGCCGACCAGTCGGGCACCGGCTGGCGGCGCGTCGTGATCGAGAAGCCGTTCGGCAGCGACCTCAAGACGGCACGCGAACTCAACCACGTCGTCGAGTCGGTCTTCCCACCCGACTCGGTGTTCCGCATCGACCACTACCTCGGCAAAGAGACCGTCCAGAACATCCTGGCGCTGCGCTTCGCCAACGAGCTGTACGAGCCGATCTGGAACGCCAACTACGTCGACCACGTGCAGGTCACGATGGCCGAGGACATCGGCGTGGGCGGCCGTGCCGGCTACTACGACGGCATCGGCGCAGCGCGCGACGTCATCCAGAACCATCTCCTTCAGCTCCTCGCCCTCACCGCGATGGAGGAGCCGATCTCGTTCGACGCCGCCGACCTGCGCGCCGAGAAAGAGAAGGTCCTCGCGGCCGTCCGGCTTCCCGCCGACCTCGCCACGTCGACCGCCCGCGGTCAGTACTCGAACGGCTGGCAAGGCGGCGAGAAGGTCGTCGGCTTCCTGGAGGAGGACGGGATGAACCCGGACTCCACCACGGAGACCTACGCCGCCATCAAGCTGGAGATCGGAACCCGCCGCTGGGCCGGCGTCCCGTTCTACCTGCGCGCGGGCAAACGCCTCGGCCGCCGCGTCACCGAGATCGCCGTCGTGTTCAAGCGTGCGCCGCAGCAGCTGTTCGCCGAGTCGCAGACGAGCGCCCTCGGCCAGAACGCGCTGGTGATCCGCGTGCAGCCCGACGAGGGCGTGACGATCCGCTTCGGCTCGAAGGTGCCGGGCGCCGGCATGCAGGTGCGCGACGTCAGCATGGACTTCGGCTACGGCCACGCCTTCACCGAGGCGAGCCCCGAGGCGTATGAGCGGCTCATTCTCGATGTGCTGCTCGGCGACCCACCGCTGTTCCCGCGGCACGAGGAGGTCGAACTCTCCTGGAAGATCCTCGACCCGATCGAGGAGTTCTGGGCGACGCAGGGTCAGCCCGAACAGTACCGCCCCGGAACCTGGGGCCCGAAGTCCGCCGACGAGCTCCTCGCCCGCGACGGCCGCGTCTGGAGGCGCCCATGATCGTCGATCTGCCCGACACCACGACGAGCAACATCTCGAAGGCTCTCGTCAAGATCCGTGAGGAGGGCGGCGCTGTCGCCCTCGGCCGGGTGCTGACGCTGATCATCGCCACCCACCTCGGTCAGGAGGAGGAGGCCATCGAGGCCGCCAACGACGCCTCCCGCGAGCACCCGATGCGCGTCATCGTGGTCTCCACCGAAGAAGAGCGCAGCCAGACCGACTCGGGGCGTCTCGACGCTCAGATCCGCGTGGGCGGCGACGCCGGCGCCAGCGAGGTCATCGTGCTCCGCGCCTACGGCGAGACGGCCAGCGACGAGGAGGGACTGGTCACCGGCCTCCTTTTGCCGGACGCCCCCGTGGTGGTCTGGTGGCCGGGGATCGCGCCCGCGCGAGCGTCGCACTCCCCCCTGGGCCGCATCGCCACGATCCGCATCACCGACGCGTCGGCGCAGCCGAACCCGCAGGAGGCGCTGTTCCACCTGGCCGAGACGTACGCTCCGGGTGACACCGACTTCGCCTGGACCCGTCTGACCCTGTGGCGCGCGCAGCTCGCCGCGGTGCTCGACCAGCCGCCGTACGAGCCGATCACGTCGGTCGACGTCGCCGGCGCGGCCGACTCGCCCTCCACCCTTCTGCTCGCCGCGTGGCTGCGGCTGCAGCTCCAGGTGCCGGTGCACTACGATCTCGCCTCGCGCGCGATCGGCTCCGGCGGCATCCACGGCGTGAAGATGGAGCGCGCGTCCGGCACGATCGAGCTCGAGCGCGAGGTCCCGAACGTGGCGCGGCTCTCCCAGCCGGGGCAGCCGACGCACGATCTGTCGCTGCCGCGCCGCAGCCTCCGCGACTGCCTGGCGGAGGAACTGCGTAGGCTAGACCCTGACGACCTCTACGGTGAGGTCATCACGAAGGGTCTCGCACTGCTCGAGACCTCCGACGAAGGAGCGGGCACGACAGCATGACGAACGAACGGCGGGTGCTCGTCCACCCCGACAAGGAAGCCCTCGCCGCGTCAGTGGCCGCACGCTTCCTCACCAAGACGATCGACATCCTCGACGACCTGGGAGCGGCGAACATCGCGCTCACGGGCGGCACGATGGGCATCGCCGTGCTGGAGGCGGTCAACTCCTCCCCCGCACACGACACCATCGACTGGTCGAAGGTGCACTTCTGGTGGGGCGACGAGCGGTTCGTCGAGAAGTCGAGCGGGGAGCGCAACGAGCGCCAGGCGCGCGAAGCGCTCCTCGATCACCTCCCCGTCCCGCCGGAGAACATCCACCCGTTCCCCGCGTCCGATGAGATCCCAGACCTCGACGAGGCCGCAAGCGTCTACGCCGCTGAGCTGGCGGCGTTCGCCCCCGACGGGCAGGAGTTCCCCCGCTTCGACATCACGTTCCTCGGTGTCGGCCCCGACGGACACATCGCTTCGCTGTTCCCCGACCGAGCCGGCATCCGCGAGACGGAGGCCACGGTGGTCGCTGTGCGCGACTCGCCCAAGCCCCCGCCCGAGCGGCTGAGCCTCACCCGGCCCGTCCTCAACGCCTCCGACCGGATCTGGCTGGTGCTGTCGGGAAGCGACAAGGCCAGCGCGCTCGGACTGGCACTCGCCGGCGCGAGCTATACCGAGGTGCCGGTCGCCGGCGCCAAGGGCCGCAAGCGCACGGTGTTCTTCGTCGACAAGGAGGCCGCCGTCGACGTGCCAGAGAACCTGATCGCCCCGAGCTACTGACACGGAATCTCATCCCTCAGACGGACGACGAGTCGCGATATATCTGATGTGATCGTCAGACTGGCTCTTCGAAAGGAAACAGGATGAACCCGACCACGATCCGACGACTGTCGGCAGACATCGCCTTGGCGTTGCCCTTTGCGGTCGTCGTCTTCGTCGTTCTCGCGGCAGCGACCCGCAACACGGGAGTGGCCGTCGGAGGGATCGCCGCGGTGATCGCCGTCCAGGTCGCTCTTCACCGACTCGCGGTGCGCGCGGCGCGGCGGCTGCACTCGCCGGCTCTGCCCTGGTGGCTGTGGGCGACCGTGACGATCAGCGCCTGGGTCGCGGTCGCGGGACTGGCCTCAATAGCGGCGCACATGAGCAATGTTCAAGTCGGCGTCGACGACTCGTTCCTGATCGTCCCCGCGATCATTGCGGGCGCAGTCGGCATCGCCGCCGCCATCGCCTCCGTCGTTCTCAGCGGGCGCATCGGCATCGCTCTCCTCCGGGAACGTCGGGCGACAGGAGATGCCATCTCACACTGACACGCCCAACTGCGCATTCAGACGCCAGAAGCCCCGCCGGTCATCGGACCGGCGGGGCTTCTGCGTGCGTTGCGCTGTCGTGTGCGTTAGTTGCTCGTGGGCTTTCCGCGGCGGGCGCGCAGCTGGTTGAGGGCGTCTTCGAGCAGCTGCTCAGCCTCCTCCTCCGAACGACGCTCCTTCACGTAGGCCAGGTGCGTCTTGTAGGGCTCGGCCTTGGCGACCGACGGCGGGTTCTCCTTGTCGCGGCCCGCCGGGAGACCGGTCGACGGGGAGTCGATCACATCCGGAATCTCCTCTTCGGGCAGGTTCGCCGCGAAGTACCGCACGGTCTCGTTGCCGAGGGCGTCCCAGTACGAGATCGCCACGCGCTCGGCGTGGAATCCGCGGTCCTGTTCGCCCATGGGGCCCGCGCCAACGCGCGAGCCGCGGATGGCGCTTCCTCCGGATGCCATGCTTCTCCTCTGGTGAAGGCGCGCCGGTCAGGCGCTGAACTTGGTGATGAGCCCGAGGACCACGATGCACGTGATCCAGATGAGCCCGAGGATGACGGTGATGCGGTTCAGGTTGCGCTCCGCGACGCCCGAGGCGCCGAGATTGGAGGTGACCCCGCCGCCGAACATGTCGGAGAGTCCGCCACCGCGTCCCTTGTGCAACAGGATGAGGAGCGTCAGCAGGAGGCTGGTGATGCCCAGCAGAACCTGCAGGACGACCGTGAGAATCTGCACGCTAGACCTTTCAATGCGACCGGGCGGCGCCCGGCAAAATCAACCACCAGTATAACCGGCCCACGCCGCTACGGCTCGCGCCGCCGCGGAGCGTCAGAGTCCGACGTGCTTCTGGTAGCGGATGATCGCCGAGAACTCGGCCACGTCGAGACTCGCGCCGCCGACGAGGGCGCCGTCGACGTTCGGCTCACGCATGAAGCCGGCGATGTTACCCGACTTGACCGAACCGCCGTAGAGGATGCGCGTCTTGGCCGCGACGTCGTCGCCGAGCAACTCGACGATGACGGCACGCAGAGCAGCGGCGACCTGCTCGGCCTGCTCGGGCGTGGCCGCCTGGCCCGACCCGATCGCCCAGACCGGTTCGTAGGCGACGACGAAGTCGGCCGCCGAGTCGACCGAGGCGAGCGCAGCGCGCAGCTGAGCGACCGGCACGGCGCTGGCACCGTGCGTCTCGAGGTCTTCCGCCGTCTCTCCGACGCAGATGATCGGGGCGATGTTGCGCGTGATGGCCTGGGCGACCTTCGCCGCGACCTGCTCGTCGGTCTCGTTGTGCAGCGTGCGCCGCTCCGAGTGGCCGATGATCACGTAGCGCGACTCCAGGGCGGCGAGGAACGACGCCGCGATCTCGCCCGTGTATGCGCCCGAGTCGTGCTCGGACACGTCCTGACCGCCGAACGCGATCGGGAGCTTGTCCGCGACGACGAGCGTCTGCACACTGCGCAGGTCGGTGAACGGCGGGAAGACGGCGACCTCGACGGCCGCGTAGTCGTGCCCGGCGTCCTTGAGGGTCCACGCCAGCTTCTGGACGACCGCGATCGCCTGCAGGTGATCGAGGTTCATCTTCCAGTTGCCCGCGATCAGCGGCACGCGCCGCACGGAACCGTTCACTGCTGCCATCCGAGGACCTCCAGACCCGGCAGGTGCTTGCCCTCGAGGAATTCGAGGCTCGCACCGCCACCGGTAGAAATATGACCGAACTGATCGTCGGAGAAGCCGAGGGCGTGCACGGCGGCCGCCGAGTCCCCTCCTCCGACGACGCCGAGGCCGTCGACCTCGGTGAGCGCCTGGGCGATCGCCTTCGTGCCTGCCGCGAACGGCGCGAGCTCGAAGACACCCATCGGGCCGTTCCAGAACACCGTGTGTGCCGCGCGGATGTACTCCGAGAACAGCTCGCCCGTCTCCGGTCCGATGTCGAGACCCAGCCCCGCGGAGCCCCACTCGGTGTCCTCGATCCCATCGATCGGGCGCACCAGGTGCTCCGCGTCGGCACCGAACTTCGACGCCACGACGACGTCGCGCGGCAGCACGATCGTCACACCGAGCTCCTCGGCCGTGGCCAGGTAGCCCTTGACGGTGTCGATCTGGTTGGCCTCCAGCAGGCTCGAACCCACCTTGTGGCCGAGGGCGGCGAGGAAGGTGAAGAGCATCCCGCCGCCGATGAGCAAGGAGTCCACACGCGGCAACAGGTGCCCGATGACGCCGAGCTTGTCGGAGACCTTGGAGCCGCCGAGCACGACCGCGTACGGCCGCTCGGGGTTCTCGGTGAGGCGGTCGAGCACGTCGAGCTCGGTCGCGATGAGCGTGCCCGCGGCGCTCGGAAGCGCCTTGGCGAGCTCGTACACGCTGGCCTGCTTGCGGTGCACGACACCGAAGCCGTCGGAGATGAAGGCGTCGCCGAACGTCGCGAGCTTGGCCGCGAAGGCTTCGCGCTCGGCGTCGTCCTTGGCGGTCTCGCCCGGGTTGAAGCGCAGATTCTCCAGCAGGGCGACGTCGCCGTCGTGCAGGCCGGCCACAACGGCCTCCGCGCCGGCACCGACGGTGTCTTGCGCGAAGGTCACCGGCTTGCCCAGCAGTTCAGAGAGCCGCTGGGCCACCGGCGCCAAGCTGTACTTCGCATCGGGCGCGCCCTCCGGACGGCCCAGGTGGGAGATCACGACCACCTTCGCGCCCTGATCGATCAGGGCGTCGAGGGTGGGAATCGACGCTCGCACACGACCGTCGTCCGTGATCGCGCCGTCCTGAAGAGGGACGTTGAGATCACAGCGGACGACGACGCGTTTTGCCGCGAGCGAACCGAGTGAGTCGAGGGTGCGGAGCGTCACGTCGGTCGCGGAGGTTAGAGGCGCTCGGCCACGTACTCGGTCAGGTCGACGAGACGATTGGAGTAGCCCCACTCGTTGTCGTACCAGCTCGAGAGCTTGACCTGGTCGCCGATGACGCGCAGCAGACCGGCGTCGAAGATCGACGAGTGCGGGTCGGACACGATGTCGGAGGAGACGATCTCGTCTTCGGTGTACTTGAGGATGCCCTTGAGAGGACCCTCGGCGGCCTTCTTGTACGCCGCCTTGACCTCGTCGACGGTGACCGGGCGCGAAGAGGTGACGGTCAGGTCGGTGATGGAGCCGGTGGGGACCGGCACGCGCAGCGCGAAGCCGTCGAGCTTGCCCTTGAGCTCCGGGAGGACCAGGCCGATCGCCTTGGCGGCACCGGTGGAAGTCGGGACGATGTTGACCGCGGCGGCGCGGGCACGGCGGAGGTCGCTGTGCGGGCCGTCTTGCAGGTTCTGGTCGGCGGTGTAGGCGTGGACCGTGGTCATGAGACCGCGCTCGATGCCGAACTCGTCGTTGAAGACCTTGGCGAGCGGCGCCAGGCAGTTCGTGGTGCACGACGCGTTGGAGATGATGTTGTGGTTCTCCGGGTCGTACAGGTGCTCGTTCACGCCGATGACGAACGTGGCGTCCTCATCGGTGGCCGGGGCAGAGATGATGACCTTCTTGGCGCCCGCCTCGATGTGCTTCCTGGCGTCGACGGCCTTGGTGAAGCGGCCGGTCGACTCGATGACGATGTCGACGTCCAGGTCTCCCCACGGGAGATTGGCTGGGTCGCGCTCCTCGAGCACCTTGATCGGCTTGCCGTTCACGACGATGCTGTCGCCCTCGAGCTCGACGGTCGCGTCCAGACGGCCCGTGATCGAGTCGTACTTGAGCAGGTGCGCGAGCGCCTTGTTGTCGGTGAGGTCGTTCACCGCGACGATCTCCAGGTCGCTGCCCTTGGCGAGGGCTGCGCGCAGGTAGTTGCGACCAATGCGACCGAACCCGTTGATTCCGATCTTTACGGACACAGATGTCTCCCGTTGCTTGATGGGTGCGCCGAACGGCGCGGTGTGGGTATTTTCAGGCGGACGGCGGCGTCCCGGGAGGCTCCCTCCCGGGACGCCTACCCGCTACGACAGTAGCAGCAGACCCGAGGTCTTCTCGCGCGCCGTGACAAAGCGGTCGGCCACATCGCCCCAGTTGGTGATGTTCCAGAACGCCTTGACGTAATCGGCCTTCACATTGACGTAGTCGAGGTAGAAGGCGTGCTCCCACATGTCGAGGAGCAGCAGCGGGATCGTGGCGGCCGCCAGGTTGCCCTGGTGATCGTAGAGCTGCTCGATGATGAGCTTCTGACCCAGCGAGTCCCACGCAAGGATCGACCAGCCGGAGCCCTGGATGCCGAGCGCCGAGGCCGTGAAGTGGGCGCGGAACTTGTCGAACGAGCCGAAGAACTCGTCGATCGCGGCGGCCAGCTCGCCGGTCGGCTTGTCGCCGCCCTCGGGCGAGAGGTTGTTCCAGAACACGGTGTGGTTGACGTGTCCGGCAAGGTTGAACGCCAGGTCTTTCTGGAGCTTGTTCACATTCGTGAGGTCGTCGGCGTCGCGCGCCTCCGCCAGCTTCGCCAGAGCGGTGTTCGCACCGTCGACGTAGGCCTTGTGGTGCTTGTCGTGGTGCAACTCCATGATCCGGCCGCTGATGTTCGGCTCGAGCGCCGAATAGTCGTACGGAAGGTCGGCGAGCGTGTAGTCAGCCATTACTCATCTCCACAGTTGTTCTTCTTCGAGACCCGATTCGGGCGACTTCTTCAGTCTAGTGAGGGCGATCCGCCGGCCGCGGGTTCGTTCCGGCCGGCCACCCACTGCGGAAACTACACCTCATCCAGGTCGGCCGGGAGGTTGGCGTCCGTTCCGGGGATGTCGAGCTCCGTGGCTTTCTTGTCGGCCATCGCCAGCAGCCGGCGGATGCGGCCGGCGACCGCGTCCTTGGTCATGGGCGGGTCGGCGTTGTGGCCCAGCTCGTCCAGGCTCGCATCGCGGTGCGCGAGGCGCAGCGCCCCCGCGTAGCGCAGGTGCTCGGGGACGTCGGGGCCGAGGATCTCCAGAGCGCGCTCGACGCGCGCGCACGCTGCGACGGCCGCCTGAGCCGAGCGGCGCAGGTTGGCGTCGTCGAAGTTGACCAGCCGGTTCGCGGTGGCGCGCACCTCACGGCGCTGCCGCAGCTCCTCCCAGTTGGCGACGGTCTCCGCCGCCCCCATCTGCACGAGCATCGCACTGATCGCCTCGCCGTCGCGGATGACGACGCGGTGCACACCGCGCACCTCGCGCGCCTTGGCGGAGACGCCGAGCCGGCCGGCGGCCCCCACCAGGGCCATCGCCGCCTCGTTGCCCGGGCAGGTGACCTCCAGAGCAGCGGAGCGCCCGGGGTCGGTGAGGGAGCCGTGCGCGAGGAAGGCCCCGCGCCAGACGGCGGCGAGCTCGTCGCGCGAGCCTGTGGTCAACCGGTTAGGGAGGCCGCGGATCGGCCGGCGGCGGGCGTCGAGGAGGCCTGTCTGGCGCGCGAGGGTCTCGCCGCCCTCCAGCACCCGGACGAGGTACTGGCCGGTTCGCCGGACGCCGGAGGCGGAGATCACCGAGACCTCGCTGCGCACGCCGTAGAGCTCGGCCAGGTCTTTGCGCACGCGACGGGCGAGCTCGGGCGTGTCCAGCTCGCTCTCGACCGCGATGCGTCCACCGATCAGGTGGAGGCCGCCCGAGAACCGCAGAATCGTGGCCAACTCGGCGGCGCGGACGGTCGTCTTGCTGACTTCGACCTTCGTGAGTTCGTCTTTGACGTCGGCGGTGAGAGCCAATCGGATTCCTAACTGTGACGGACGGCGCGGGTCACGCCGTGAAGTGGGCGGCCGGCATCATTCACGGCCCAGGTCGCGGTGCTTGGTATTGACCGCGACGCCGGGGAAGCCTCTCAACCGGGCCGCGAGCTCTTCGGCTATCGCGACGGACCGGTGCTTCCCTCCCGTGCAGCCTATCGCGATCATCGCGTGCCGCTTGTTCTCCCGCTGGTAGCCGGCGAAGATCGGGCGCATCGCCGCGACGTAGGCGGCGGTGAACTCCTCCGCTCCGTCTTGCTGCAGCACATAGTCTCTGACGACCTCGTCGAGACCGGTGTGCGGGCGCAGCTCGGGGTTCCAGAACGGGTTGGGCAGAAAACGCGCGTCGGCCACGAGATCGGCGTCGGGCGGAAGGCCGTACTTGAAGCCGAAGCTCATGACGGTCACGTGCACCCCTGCGGTGTTCTCCGCTGCGAACGTCTCGGTGATGTTGGTGGCGAGCTGGTGGATGTTGAGGTCGGTCGTATCGACGATGATGTCGCTCGCTTCGCGGATCTCGCGCAGCCGGGTGCGCTCCGCGTCGATGCCGTCGAGGATGGTGCCGTTGCCTTGCAGCGGGTGCGGGCGGCGCACCTGCTCGAAGCGCCGCACCAGCACCGAGTCGGACGCCTCCAGGAATAGGACGCGCACTTTCGTGCCCTCGCGAAGGCTCTGGATCATCTCCTGCAGGTCTTCGAAGAAGTTGCGCCCGCGCACGTCGACGACCGCGGCGATGCGAGGGAGCCCCGATTCGGCCCGGTTGGCGAGCTCGATCAGTGGCCGCAGCATCTGCGGGGGGAGGTTGTCGACGACGTACCAGTCGAGGTCTTCGAGGGCGTTCGCGACCGTGGAGCGGCCCGCACCCGACATCCCGGTGACGATCAGCACTTCCTGCTGTTCGGCGTTCGGGTCGATGTCGCTCGCCACGGGCTCTCCTTCTCTGAACTGCGTGGGTCAAGCCTACCGACTGAGCGCCGCCCGGACGCGGCCGGCGCGAGGAATCCGCGGCGCCGCGAAAACGAGCGCGGCGCCCGCGAGCAGGGGATTCGTCAGCCGTCTCTGAGCTGCTCCGCGACCGCGGCCGCGGTTGTCGGGCCGACACCGCGAACCTCGGCGATCTGCTCGGGCGTGGCCTGCCTCAGCTGCGCCACCGAACCGAAATGCTTCAGCAGTTCCTTCACGCGGGCCGGGCCGAGACCGGGGATCTCGCCGAGCACGGAGGTGATGTCGCGCTTGCGCCGCGCGCGCTGGTACGTGATGGCGAAGCGGTGGGCCTCGTCGCGGATGCGCTGCACCAGGAACAGGGCGTCGCTGTTGCGCGGCAGGATGACCGGGAAGTCGGAGTCGGGCAGCCAGATCTCCTCGAGCCGCTTCGCGATTCCGGCGAGCTGGATGCCCGTCACGCCCGACTCGTCGAGCGCCCGCTGCGCGGCGGCGACCTGCGGCTGACCGCCGTCGACGATGAGCAGGTTGGGTGGGTACGAGAACTTGCGGCGACGGCGCTCCGCGGCCTCCGCCAGCTCGGCGTCGACGTCGATCTCGGGATCGTCGCCGACCTCCACTATGGTATCGACCTCCACCACGGCATCGGCCTCCGTCACGTCGCCGTCCGGCGCCACGGCCTCGGCGTCTTCTCTCAGGTACGCGAGCCGCCGGGAGATGACCTGGTAGATGGACTCGGTGTCGTCGGTGGACTCCGGGATGCTGAACCGGCGGTACTGGTCTTTGCGGGGCAGGCCGTCTTCGAACACGACCATGGAGGCCACGATGTTGGTGCCGCTGAGATGCGACACGTCGAAGCACTCCATCCGCAGCGGGGCATCGGCCATGCCGAGCGCGTCCTGGATGTCGCCCAGAGCCTTCGATCGGGCGACGAAGTCGGAGCTGCGCCGGGTCTTGTAGAGGATGAGCGCATTCTTCGCGTTCATCTCGGCGGTCTGCGCGAGGGCGGCCTTGTCGCCGCGGTGGGCGACGCGGAGCTCCACCCTTCCCGTCGACTTGGGGCCGCGGCGTACCGGTCCGGCTTCGTCGGCCTCCACGCGCCGCGCCATGAGCCACTGCTCGAGCTCGCTCGCGTCCTCCGGCAGTTCAGGGACGATGATCTCGCGCGGAGGGGCGTCCGCGCCTTCGTAAGCGTTCTGCAGGACGGTCTCGACCAGCTCCCCGAGCTCGATGTCGAGCTCCTTGTCGACGACCCACGAGCGCACACCGCGAATGCGACCGCCGCGGACGATGAACTGCTGCACCGCGGCCGCCAGCTCGTCGTGCGCGATGCCGAACGCGTCGAGGTCAACGTTCTCGTGCAGCACGACGGCGCTCTTGCCCATCGCCGCCTCGAGAGCCTGAATGGCGTCGCGGTGCCGCGCCGCCGCCTCGTAGTCGAGCGTGTTCGCGGCCTGCTTCATCAGCTCGGTGAGGTCGCGGATGTACGTGGTGTCGTTGCCCGCCATGAACGAGACGAAGTCTTCGGCGAGGCCGCGGTGGTCCTCCCGGCTGATGCGTCCGACGCACGGCGCCGCGCACTTGCCGATGTCGCCGAGCAGGCACGGCCGGCCGGTCAGCTCCGCGCGTCGGAACACGCCGTCGGAGCAACTGCGCACCGGAAAGGCCTTGAGCATGAGGTCGACGGTGTCGCGGATCGCCCACACCTTCGTGTACGGGCCGAAGTAACGGGCGTCCTTGAGGTTGCGGTTGCGGGTGACCATGACCCGCGGGATGCGGTCGCCGAGCGTCACGGCGAGGTACGGGTACGACTTGTCGTCGCGGAACTGCACGTTGAACGGCGGGTTGAACTCCTTGATCCAGGTGTATTCGAGTTGAAGCGCCTCGAACTCGCTGGCGACGACCGTCCACTCCACGCTGTTCGCCGTGGTCACCATGCGACGCGTGCGCTCATGGAGGCTGCGCAGCGGCTGGAAGTAGTTGCTCAGCCTCGCGCGGAGGTTCTTGGCCTTGCCGACATAGAGCACCCGCCGGTTCGCGTCGCGGAACCGATAGACACCCGGCTGGGTCGGGATCTCCCCCGCCTTGGGCCGGTAGCTGACCGTGTCTGTGCGAGTCGGACTCACAGGCGGCATCTTACGCGGCGCCGCGGACACGCTCGGAGCCGAGGGCGCCCTCCCCCTGCAGGACCTCCCTGAGGAAGTAACCCGTGTGGCTTCCCGGCGTCTCGGCCACCTGCTCCGGAGTTCCCGTCGCGATGACCATTCCGCCGCCGGCGCCGCCCTCCGGCCCCAGGTCGATGATCCAGTCGGCCGACTTGATGACGTCGAGGTTGTGTTCGATGACGATGACCGTGTTGCCCTTGTCGAGCAGGCCGTTCAACACGAGCAGCAGCTTGCGCACGTCTTCGAAGTGCAGTCCGGTGGTCGGCTCGTCGAGCACATACACGCTGCGGCCGTTCGACCGGCGCTGCAGCTCGGTCGCGAGCTTGACGCGCTGCGCCTCGCCGCCCGAAAGCGTCGTCGCGCTCTGGCCGAGCCGGACGTAGCCGAGACCCACGTCGACGAGCGTCTGCAAGTAGCGGTGGATCGCCGAGATCGGCCGGAAGAACTCGGCGGCCTCGCTGATCGGCATGTCGAGCACCTCGGCGATGTTCTTGCTCTTGTAGTGCACCGTCAGGGTGTCGCGGTTGTAGCGCGCTCCCCCGCACACCTCGCACGCGACGTACACGTCGGGCAGGAAGTTCATCTCGATCTTGATGGTGCCGTCGCCCGCGCACGCCTCGCAGCGCCCGCCCTTGACGTTGAAGCTGAACCGACCGGGGAGGTAGCCGCGGGCCTTGGCCTCCGGTGTCTCGGCGAACAGCGTGCGGATGCGGTCGAAGACGCCGGTGTAGGTCGCCGGGTTGGAGCGCGGGGTGCGGCCGATTGGAGCCTGATCGACGTGCACGACCTTGTCGAGGTTGTCGAGCCCCGTCACCGTGCGGTGCTTGCCCGGCAGCTTGCGCGCCCCGTTGAGCTTGTTCGCGAGCACGCGGTAGAGGATGTCGTTGACCAGCGACGACTTGCCGGAGCCGGAGACACCCGTGACCGCCACGAAGGCACCGAGCGGGAAATCGACGGAGACCTTCTGGAGGTTGTTCGCTTCGGCGTCGACCACCCGGATCACGCGCTTCTTGTCGATCTTCCTGCGCTTCTCGGGGAGCGGGATCTCACGTCGACCGGCGAGATAGTCACCGGTGAGCGAGTCGGTGTTCGCGATGAGTTCGTCGTAGGAGCCCGAGTGCACGACGTGACCGCCGTTCACACCGGCGCCGGGACCGATGTCGACGATCCAGTCGGCTGTGCGGATGGTGTCTTCATCGTGTTCGACGACGATCAGCGTGTTGCCGAGGTCGCGCAGAGCGACGAGCGTATCGATCAGCCGGCGGTTGTCACGCTGGTGGAGGCCGATGCTCGGCTCGTCGAGCACGTACAGCACGCCGGTGAGCCCCGAGCCGATCTGCGTTGCCAGGCGGATGCGCTGCGCCTCTCCGCCCGACAAGGTCGCCGCGGCCCTGGCCAGATCGAGGTAGCTGAGGCCGACCTGGATCAGGAAGTCGAGCCGGATCTTGATCTCGCGCAATACCTGGGCGCCGATCTTCTGCTCGCGTTCGGTGAGGTGGAGCTTCTCCATGAACGCCCGCGCGTCGGAGAGGCTGAGCTCGGAGGCGTCGGCGATCGAGGCGCCGTGGACGAGGACGGCGAGCACTTCCGGTTTAAGCCGCTTGCCCTGGCACACCGGGCACGGCACCTCGCGCAGGTACTCCGCCCACCGGGCGCGCTGTGTGTCGGTCTCGGCCTGTATGTACTGGCGCTCGATGTAGGGGACGACGCCCTCGAAGCCCGAGGTGTACGACATCTCGCGGCCGTAGCGGTTCTTCCACCGCACCTTGACCTCGAAGTTGTCGCCGCGGAGCACAGCGTCTTTCACGTTCTGCGGGAGCTTCTTCCACGGGGTCTTCAGCGAGAAGTCGAGGTCGCGTGCGAGGCCGTCGAGCAGCTTCTCGTAATAGTTGAAGAGACCCTTGCCCTGCGTCGTCCACGGGACGATGACTCCCTCGGCGATACTGAGCTCGTCGTCGCCGAGCAGCAGTTCGTCGTCGACCGACATGCGCGTGCCCAGGCCCGAGCACTCGGGACAGGCGCCGAACGGCGCGTTGAACGAGAAGGTGCGCGGCTCGATCTCGGTGAGCTGGATGGGGTGGTTGTTCGGGCACGACAGCTTCTCGCTGAACGACTGCCAGGCCTCCGGACCCTCACGGTCGACGAAATTGACCTGCACGAGACCGTCGGTGAGCCGCAGCGCGGTCTCGAGCGAGTCGGTGAGGCGGCCGAGGATGTCGGGGCCGGCGACGAGGCGGTCGACGACGACCGCGATGTCGTGCTTGTACTGCTTCTTGAGGGTCGGCGGGTCGCTCAGCTGGACCTGCTGGCCGTCGACCAGGGCGCGGGAGTATCCGCTCGCGGCCAGCTCCTTGAAGAGGTCGACGAACTCGCCCTTCTTCTGCGAGATGACCGGGCTCACCACCATGTAGCGCGTGCCCGGCTGAAGCTCCATGAGCTGGTCGGCGATCTGCTGAACGGTCTGGCGCTGGATCTTCTCGCCGCAGACCGGGCAGTGCGGGACGCCGATGCGCGCCCACAGGAGTCGCATGTAGTCGTAGATCTCAGTGATCGTGCCGACGGTCGACCGCGGGTTGCGGTTGGTGGACTTCTGGTCGATGGAGACCGCGGGGCTCAGTCCCTCGATGAAGTCGACGTCGGGACGGTCGACCTGCCCGAGGAACTGGCGAGCGTACGCGGACAGCGACTCGACGTAGCGGCGCTGGCCCTCGGCGAAGATCGTGTCGAACGCGAGCGACGACTTGCCGGACCCGGACAGGCCCGTGAAGACCACCAGCGAGTCGCGCGGGATCTCGAGATCGACGTTGTGCAGGTTGTGCACGCGCGCGCCGCGGACGCTCAGATGAGACCCCACGACTTTGCTCGCCTTGGCGAACGCCGACGCACTGCCACCGATGTCGTCGCTGAAGCCCGAACCGTCGAAAGCCGGATCTCCGCCCGCGCCCGGATTGGTCTGTCCCGGACTGCTCATTCCCAGACTGCTCACTCGTTCCATTCTCCGCTATTCCGCCGTCGCCCCGGTCGTGTGTTCGCCCACCGCGCACGCGCGCGATGCCCCCTCGGGATAGTTCGAAGTTTTGTTCGATTCTAGCGCCTCGACAACAGGAAGCGCGACCACGCACGAGCGTACGCCGGACCACCGACATTCGTCACGATCGGTGCGACGACGCCGTCGCTCAGGCCCGCGGACGGGCGAGGAGGAGCGCGGCCAACAGCACGACGAGGCCCACGATAGCCGCCCCGGAGACCAGCGCGAGCCAGGGCGCTGCCGCCGGCCGGGCCACCAGCAGCAGCACGATGGCCGCGGTCTGCACCGGGAGCTGGATGAAGACCAGGCGGCGCAGCGACGGCAGCAGCACGGCCGGCTGGAGCCGCGCGGAGGGCGCGAGGACGAGCATCCACGCGGCCAGCAGGTGCAGCACGTGAACGGCGGCGATCAGCGCGAGCAGCCGGAGGGTCAGCCGCCCCGGCTCCAGCAGGGTCGAGAATGCGAGCACCGCGATCAGCACCCAGGCCACCCGCCAGCGCGGCACGATGAGCGCGACACCGGTCAGCACGACGGCCAGCGCCGGCCACGGCCCGCTGGGCGCGGTCGTCAACGCGAGCGGAACCGCGACGACGGCGAACGCCACGCGCAGCGACCAGGCCGGGAGGGTACGACCGAGATCCGAGGGGGGCCGAGCAGCCGCGCGCGAGTCCTGACCCGCCGCACTCACGGCCGCCTCCGCGGTATCGCCAGGCGGCGGAGCACGGCGTCGCGGTCCGGCGAGGACCAGACCAGCAGTTCGGCGCCTGCCGCCCGCAGGCGGTCGAGCCGGAGGCCGCGCTCGAGGTCCACGACGCGCAGCGCAAGCCGTTCGCGGGCGGCGAGCTCGTCGACGTTCCGCGGCGGGAGGACGTCGACCACGACGACCCGGTGGCCCGCCGCCCGCCAGGTGAGCGCCAACCGGGTCGCCTGGTCGTCGAGGAACGTCGACATCACGAAGACGACGGCGCCCTGCGCGAGCCGGGGCGCTCGCGCGCGCTCGGTCGCGGCGCCGTGCGCCGTGGTCAGCTCGACCGCACGCAGCACCCGGTTCAGGTGACGCGATCCCGCACGCGGCGGGAGAGCGCGGCGTGCGTCGGAGAGGTCGTCGAAGCCGACGCGGTCCGACGCGTCGGCGTAGGCGCCGGCCAGCGAGACGGCGGCCTCCCTGGCCAAATCGAGCGACGTCGCCCCCGGGCGCGGATACGGCGCCGCCCAACCGGCGACGGCGCCGGGCACATCGTCCCGCGCATCCACGACCAGCTGGACCGCAGCGTCCGAAGTCGCCGTGGTCCGCCGCACGTACAGCTCCCCCGGCCGCTGGGCCAGGCGTGCCGTGGCCTTCCAGTCGATCCGGCGCAGCCGGTCGCCCGGCCGGAAGCGGTCGATGTCGCGGAACTCCCCGCCGTCTCCGGGGCGCGCCGAGATGTGTCCGCCCGTCAGCCCGAGCAATCGCGCCGGCAGCGGGAGGCTCCGCACCCGCTGCGCCTTCGGACGCACCACCCGCTCGGCGGCGGCGGGGAACCCGGGATCGCCGACCCAGGCGGCGTCCGGGCCGACGCCGCGCGCGGCGATCGACAGGATGCGCTGCGGCCCGGAGTGCGAGACGGCGACCCGGAAGCGGAGCCGGCGACCAGATGCCGGGGTCACGATCGCGTCCTCCGGCTGCCGGTCGGCGCGCCGGATCCGCAGGTGGACGCCGTCGACACGGCCCTCGGTCTCGGCCACGGCGTCGACACGGACACGGCCGTCGGGATCGTCTCCGCCGATAGCGACGCTCGTGCGTGCCGCCGCGGTGTCCGGCCGCGACGACCAGCCGGTCACCGCCGTGAGCAGCAGCGGCGCCGCGACGAGGACAAGCTCGAGCCGGGACATGACGAACGCCGCGACCAGGCAGACGATTGCGACGATCGCCGCGGCCGTGATCGCCGGGCTCAGCGACCAACGGGCGCCGCCCTCCGCCACCTCCGGCCGCTCGCGCGGACCGGGCATACGCGCCCGCGACCACAGCGACATCAGGGCGCGGCCTCCCGCTCCCGCGCGCCGACAGCCGGCGGCCCTGGCACCCCGGAGACGACCTCCAGCACGACCTGGGAGGCGCTCACCCCGCTCGTCCATGCCTGCACCGTCAGCGTCAACCGGTGCGCGAGGACTGGGACGGCGACACGCTTGACGTCGTCCGGGATGACGAAATCGCGGCCGGCGAGCACCGCCAGCGCCCGCGCGACCAGCAGCAGTCCCTGCGAGCCGCGCGGAGACGCGCCTACCTCGACCGAGCGGTGCCGGCGGGTCGCCGCGGCGAGGGCGACGCAGTAGGCGGCGATGTCCGGGTCGACGTCCACCCGCTCGACACCGGCCTGCATCGCCAGGAGCGTCCGTGCGTCCGTGACGGGTTCGACCGTCGCGACCTCGTGCCGGCGGGCGATGCGCGCGAGCAGCACCTGCGTCTCGCCGGCCGCGTCGGGGTAGCCAACGCCGAGGCGCACCATGAAGCGGTCGAGCTGCGCCTCCGGGAGGGCGTAGGTGCCTTCGGACTCGATCGGGTTCGCGGTCGCGACGACGTGGAAGGGACGGGGAAGGGCGAAACTGCGCCCCTCCACCGACACCTGCCCCTCGGCCATGGCCTCCAGGAGCGCCGATTGCGTCTTGGGCGACGTGCGGTTGATCTCGTCCGCGAGGAACAGCCCCGTGAACACCGGCCCCGGACGGAACTCGAACTCCGCTGTGGAGGGCACGTAGACGAACGAGCCGGTTATGTCGGACGGGAGGAGGTCGGGCGTGCACTGCAGACGACGGAAGTCGAGCCCGACGGCGCTCGCGATGCTGCGAGCAGCGAGGGTCTTGCCGAGGCCGGGGACATCCTCGAACAGCACGTGGCCACCGGCGAGCACGGTGGCCAGCGCGATCTGCAGCGGCTCGCGCATCCCGACGACGACGCTCTCGACGCGCGAAAGGACCGCCATGCCCAGGCGGGCGACCTCCTCGACGGGGAGCGGAGCGACGGTCTCGGTGGTGGACGTGGAGGCGACCGCGTCGGCCGGATCGGAAATCATGAAGCTCCTGTCGTGTCGGAGGTGAGCGGGTCGGCGGCGAGCGGATCGGTCTGAGGCTCGACGGCGCGCCAGGCGGAGCCGGAAAGAGCCTCCAACCGGGTCAGCGACGCCGCGAAATCACGGGGACGCGGCGCGGCGGCGCTGCCTTTGCGCAGCATTGCCGTGGTCTCGTCCCCCAGGAGCCGGGCGACCTCCCGTGCGGAGGCGGGATCGTCCAGCTGAACGCCGTGACGGTCGAGGACTTCGGTCGCGAGTCCGCGCAGCCGGCGGACCGCCTCCGGCGACACGCGGCCGCCGCGCGCGCCCAGCGACCAGCCCAGCTGGACGACGTCGCGGCGCGAACCCGGGCGCGGCTGCGGGGGCGGCACCCACCAGGTCACCTCCGCTTGATCGCCGAGCAGCGACAGCACGGCGCCGAGCGCGAAGACCACGGCTCCGAGTCCTACGGCGTGCGGGGCGTCCATCCCGAAGAACCAGGCGGCGACGCCCACGATCGCTGCGGCGAGCACACAGCCGACAGCGCGACGGACCATCCGCGCCCGCGTCATCGGACGGCACCTCCCGTCGCGCCCGCGCCCCACGAAGCGCGCAGCGCCTCGATGGCCGACCGTGCCTTCACGACATCGGCGGTCGTCACGGGTGCGTCGCTGAACCGCGCGCGCAGGTAGAGATCGAGGAGGTCGCCGGCGGCGTCCCGATCCGACGCGACCCGTGCGACGACCCGGCCGACGAACTCTCCTGGCGTCTCGGCGGGCAGGCGGTGGACGCCGCTGTCGGCTGCGCCCTCCTCGAGGCCGAGCCAGGCGCGCTCGATGGCATCACGGGGCTCCCTGCCCTCGCCGAGCAGGTCGAGCGCGCGGTCGAGACCGCGCCGGATCCGTTCGGGCCGAGGCTGCTCGGGCGGGTCGGGGGCGATGTCGCCCTCTGTCGATCCGGCGACCTCGCCCTGACGGCCGGGGAACTCGGGTCGAAGCCGGCGACGCAGAGAGCGCCACAAGAGGGCCAGGATGGCCACGAGCGCGAGGATCACGAGCGCGTAGGTCACCCAGGTCAGATCGATCCGCGTCTCGTGCGGATTGTCCTGCGGAGCGGGCGTCCCGCTCCCCTGCTGCTCCCCCGGGTGCGGTTGGAGGTCGGCGGCCGGGGGTGTGAAACGCAGACCCGTGAAGGCCGGCGCCCCCTGAAAGGCCAGTGCGACGCCGGACAGCGCCAGCAGCGCTCCGGCGGCGACGACGATCCCCCACCGCTGCCGCGTCCGCGTCGCCTTCGAGCCCACCTTGCCACCGTAGCGCCACCACGACCCGCGCGCGCCGAGTACTCCGGATGACCCGAGGACTACGAATGACTCTGCGCCCGCGTCTGCCGAAGGCAGCTCAGCCCAGGTGGCCGGCCTTCTCCATCTGCCGCAGGTCGCGCTTGAGGTCGGAGAGTTCATCGCGCAGTCGCGCCGCCAGCTCGAACTTCAGCTCGCCGGCCGCCGCGAGCATCTGCTCGTTGAGGTCGGCGATCAGCGACTCCAGCTCGGCCGCGCCCTGCGCTGCGATGCCGCCGTTGCGCAGGTTCGGGGTCGGGCTCTTGCGGCGCTGCTCCCGGCCGGCCAGCATGCGCGCCGTGTCGGCCTCCTCGCGGGCGAGCACATCGGTGATGTCGGCGATGCGCTTGCGCAGCGGCTGCGGGTCGATGCCGTTCGCGCGGTTGTATTCGACCTGGAGCTCACGACGACGATCGGTCTCCTCAATGGCGTTCTTCATCGAGTCGGTCAGGACGTCGGCGTACATGTGCACCTCGCCCGACACGTTGCGTGCCGCACGGCCGATGGTCTGGATGAGCGAGGTCGACGACCGCAGAAAGCCCTCCTTGTCGGCGTCGAGGATCGCGACGAGCGAGACCTCCGGCAGGTCGAGGCCCTCACGCAGCAGGTTGATGCCCACGAGCACGTCGTAGACGCCGGCGCGCAGTTCGGTGAGGAGCTCGACGCGGCGCAGCGTGTCGACGTCCGAGTGGAGGTAGCGCACCTTCACGCCGGCTTCGGCGAGGAAGTCGGTGAGCTCCTCCGCCATCTTTTTGGTCAGCGTGGTGACGAGGATGCGCTCGTCGCGCTCCACGCGCACCCTGATCTCTTCGAGCAGATCGTCGATCTGGCCCTTCGTCGGCTTGACCACGATCTGCGGATCTACCAGACCGGTCGGGCGAATGATCTGCTCGACCACGCCGTCCGCGACGCCCATCTCGTACCGGCCGGGCGTCGCTGAAAGATACACGGTCTGGCCGACGCGGTCTTTGAACTCGTTCCACCGCAGCGGCCGGTTGTCGAGGGCGCTCGGCAGCCGGAAGCCGTGCTCGACCAGTGTGCGCTTGCGGGATGCGTCGCCCTCGTACATGGCGCCGATCTGCGGCACGGTCACGTGCGACTCGTCGATCACGACGAGGAAGTCGTCGGGGAAGTAGTCGAGCAGGCAGTTGGGCGCCTCACCCGGCTGACGGCCATCGATGTGGCGCGAATAGTTCTCGATGCCCGAGCAGAAGCCGATCTGCTCCATCATCTCGAGGTCGAACTGGGTGCGCATGCGCAGCCGCTGGGCCTCCAGCAGCTTGCCCTCGCGCTCGAGCTCCTGGAGCCGCTCGCGCAGCTCCTCCTGAATGGTGCCGATCGCCCGCTGCATCGTCGCCGGGCTCGCGGCGTAGTGGGTTGCCGGGAACACCGACACGGCGTCCATCTTCTGCAGGACCTCGCCGGTCAACGGGTGCAGCGAGTACAGCGCCTCGACCTCGTCGCCGAACAGCTCGACGCGCACCGCGTGCTCCTCGTACATCGGGATGATCTCGATCGTGTCGCCGCGCACGCGGAACTTGCCTCGGGAGAAGTCGACGTCGTTGCGCTCGTACTGCATGGCGACGAAGCGGCGGATGAGGGCGTCGCGGCCGACGTTCTGCCCGACTTGGAGGGCGACCATCGCCTCCAGGTACTCCTCGGCCGCGCCGAGACCGTAGATGCAGGAGACGGTGGAGACCACCACGACGTCGCGACGGCTGAGCAGCGAGTTCGTCGTGGAGTGGCGCAGGCGCTCGACCTCGGCGTTGACCGAGGAGTCCTTCTCGATGAAGGTGTCCGTCTGCGGCACGTAGGCCTCTGGCTGGTAGTAGTCGTAGTACGAGACGAAGTACTCGACCGCGTTGTTGGGGAGGAGCTCCCGGAACTCGTTGGCGAGCTGTGCGGCGAGAGTCTTGTTGTGCGCGAGCACGAGCGTCGGTCGCTGCACCTGCTCGACCAGCCACGCCGTCGTCGCCGACTTTCCGGTACCGGTCGCACCCAGCAGCACGACGTCGGTCTCGCCCGCGTTGATACGGCCGGCGAGCTCGGCGATCGCGTTAGGCTGATCGCCGCTCGGCGTGTACTCGCTGATGACCTCGAACGGACGAACGAGACGGGTGGCTTGCATGACCCCAGTCTAGGAACGCCCACCGACATCGCGCCTCGCTCTCGCTGAGAGCGGAACCGACCACGACGGCGTCACGAGCGCAGACTCTCCCAGAGCTCGTCGACCTGCTCGAGGGTCTGCGCCAGAGTGCCGTCGGTGTCGATCACGACATCGGCGACGGCCAGGCGCTCCTCGTCGGAGGCCTGCGAGCCGATGCGGCGCTCGGCTTCGTCCTCGGCCATCCCGCGCAGCCGCACCAGGCGGTCGACGCGGGTCGCCGCCGCGGCGTGCGCCACGACCACGAGGTCGAACGGGTACTCGTTGGCCGACTCCACCAGGAGCGGGACGTCGTATACGACGATCGCCGCGGGATCCTCCGCGGCGGCCGCCGCGAAGCGCGCTGTCGAGGCCGCCAGCACCGCAGGATGAGTGATGCCGTTGAGCTTCTGGAGGGCCTCCGCGTCGCCGAACACGACAGCACCGAGCGCGGGGCGGTCGAGGCTGCCGTCCGGGGCGATGACCGTCTCGCCGAACGCGCACGCGATCTCGGCCAATGCGGGTGTACCGGGCTCCACGACCTCGCGCGCGATGCGGTCGGCGTCGACGACGACGGCGCCCAGCTCGTCGAGACGGGAGGCGATGGTCGATTTGCCGGAGGCGATCCCGCCGGTGAGTCCGATCAGCTGCACGCCCCCAGCCTATCCGCCCTCCGACCACCGCCGAGGGGCACGTCGTGGCCCCTATCAGCGCGTTTTAGGGGCGTTAACGTGCCCCTCGGCGGGTGGAGAGGTGCGCTTAACGCCGGAACGGCCGGCCCCGAAGGACCGGCCGCTCACGGATGAGACGTGTCTCAGTTGTTGGAGCTGAGCTTCTCGCGCAGCGCCGCGAGGGACTCGTCGTCGGCGAGGGTGCCTCCCGTGCTCGAGTCGCTCGAGAAGGACGAGGAACCGCTGTCGGCGGCCGCCTCTTCGATGCCCTTGGCGACCTGGCGCTTGTGAGCCTCCCAGCGAGCCTGAGCCGCAGCGTACTGCTGCTCCCACTCGTCGCGCTGGGTGTCGAAGCCTTCCTTCCACTCGTTGGTCTCCGGGTCGAAGCCCTCGGGGTACTTGTAGTTCCCCTGGTCGTCGTACTCGGTGACCATGCCGTAGAGGGCGGGGTCGAACTCGGCGCCTTCGGGGTCGACGCCCTCGTTCGCCTGCTTGAGCGACAGCGAGATGCGGCGGCGCTCCAGGTCGATGTCGATGACCTTGACGAAGACCTCTTCGCCGACCGACACGACCTGCTCGGCGAGCTCGACGTGCTTGCCGGAGAGCTCGGAGATGTGCACCAGACCCTCGATGCCGTCTGCAACGCGGACGAACGCACCGAACGGAACCAGCTTCGTGACCTTGCCCGGGGCGACCTGACCGATCGCGTGGGTGCGGGCGAAGACCTGCCACGGGTCTTCCTGCGTGGCCTTGAGGGACAGCGAGACGCGCTCGCGGTCGAGGTCGACCTCGAGGATCTCGACGGTGACCTCCTGGCCGACCTCGACGACCTCGGAAGCGTGCTCGATGTGCTTCCAGGACAGCTCGGAGACGTGCACGAGGCCGTCCACGCCGCCCAGGTC
The DNA here is from genome assembly GCF_049993355.1 of Leifsonia sp. McL0607. GTDB lineage: Bacteria > Actinomycetota > Actinomycetes > Actinomycetales > Microbacteriaceae > Leifsonia. The sequence continues at coordinate 3,453,480 of NZ_CP188253.1, forward strand.
GACGAACGCGCCGAAGTTGACGATCGAGGAGACGACGCCCTTGCGGACCTGACCCTTGTGCAGGTTGTTGAGGAACGTGGTGCGAGACTCCGACTGGGTCTGCTCCAGAAGCGCGCGACGCGACAGGACCACGTTGTTGCGGTTCTTGTCGAGCTCGAGGATCTTGGCCTCGATCTCCTGACCCAGGTACGGGGTCAGGTCGCGGACGCGGCGCAGCTCGATGAGCGACGCCGGCAGGAAGCCGCGCAGGCCGATGTCGACGATCAGGCCGCCCTTGACGACCTCGATGACCGTACCGGTGACGACACCGTCGGCCTCCTTGATCTTCTCGACATCGCCCCAGGCGCGCTCGTACTGCGCACGCTTCTTGGACAGGATGAGGCGGCCCTCTTTGTCCTCTTTCTGGAGAACGAGCGCCTCGACCGTGTCGCCGACCTCGACGACCTCACTGGGGTCGACGTCATGCTTGATGGAAAGCTCGCGGGAGGGGATCACGCCCTCGGTCTTGTAGCCGACGTCGAGGAGGACCTCGTCGCGGTCGATCTTGACGACGGTGCCCTCGATGAGGTCTCCGTCGTTGAAGAACTTCAGCGTCTTTTCGACCGCGGCAAGAAAGTCTTCAGCAGACCCGATGTCGTTGACGGCGACCTGCTTCGGTGCCTTGTCGGTCGTTGCGGTTGTCATGTAGTGGATGCTCCGTAATGGACATAAATCAGGCCGAGCGCGAACCTCTGTGGGTGTCTTCCGCGAACGGCAAGCGGATGTGGATGTCACACAAGTGACGGTCTAGTCTACCGACTGCCCAGCGGATGCGGCAACTCGCGCTCAGCGACGATGTCGCGGAGCGCGGACTCCAGCTCCGGATAGGCGAACACGAAACCTGCGGCGAGCAGCCGCTCCGGAACCACCCACCTGCTCTTCAGCACCAGCTCGGTCTCGGTGCGGATCGCGGCCGACCCGAGCTCGAGCATCCACCGTGGGGCCGGCAGGCCGACCGGGACCCCGAGCACGCGCCGCAGCGTCGCCATCATCGTCCGGTTGTCCACCGGCTCTGGCGCCGCGATGTTCACCGGGCCGTCGAGGTCGGGCCGGGCCAGGAGGAACTCGATCGCTCCCAGGACGTCGCGGATGTGCACCCAGCTGAACCGCTGCCGGCCGCCGCGCGCCCGGAACTCGTGGAACGTCCCCGCGTTGCGCCGCGCCGTCGTCGCGAACCAGCGGCCGTCGAGCTGGGGGCCGCCCAGCCCGAAGCGGGCGAGCCGCATGAGCGGGGCCAGTGCGGAGCCGTCGCCGAGCACGATCGCCATCCGCAGGGCGACCCGCCGCGTGCCGGGAAGCTCCCCCTCGAAGAACTCGGCCTCCCACGCCCGCGCGACATTCACCGAGAACCCGGTTCCCAGCTCCCCGGTCGACTCCGACATCGGCCGGTCCTCCGCGTGCCGGTAGATGGTCGCGGTGGAGGAGTTGAACCAGACGGGAGGCGGCGCGTCGGAGGCGGCGACCGCCTCCCGCAGCGCCCGCGTGGTCTGCAGCCGCGAGCGGAGGATCTCGGCGCGGTTCGCGTCGCCGTACCGGCAGTTCACGCTCTTGCCCGCGAGGTTGATGAGCACGTCGGCGCCGGTGACGGCCCGCCGAAGAGCAGCGCTGTCGCCCCAGCGGGCGTCGGGGCCATCGCGTCCGACGAGCAGCACGGACGCCCCGGCCGCGCGGTAATGCTCCGCCAGGTACCGTCCGATGAAGCCCGACGCACCGGCGATGACGACCCGCTCGCTCACTCACTCCCCCGTGTGATCCCGTAGCGGAAGGTTCCCGCGTACTGGTACACCCTACCGATCAGCGGCATCCGGACGACGATCGAGACCGCCTGGGCGTCCCGCGCCTCGTCATACCGCTCGGTGAGGGCGACGACCGGCGCGACGGCGCGCGGGAGGACGATCCGCACCCTCCCGGCGCGCACCGCGACCCGACGGGACGCCAGCCGCAGCGTGCCGTCCGTCACCCGGGCGGTGAACCACGCCTCCACCAGAGCAGGTGTCCCGAGGCGGTCGACGATCAGCCCGCCGTCGACCCCGATCTCGTCGCGCATCTCGCGTGTTCGCCCCCGGAGCTCGAACCGCCGGATCGCGCGCACGGCCGGGCCGCCGTCCGCCGCCGTGACCGCCACGTTCTCCACAGTGAACGGCACGGCGCGCTCCCACACTGGGAACATCACGTGCGCCCGGGCGAACAGCGCGAGCACCGGCCACAACCAGTGCCGAGGCGTGCCGACCGTGTCGAACATCCCCCGGCCCCGACCGGTCGAGCCTGCCGGGATGGCGTCGAAGTAGGCGCGCAGCCGGGGATGGAGCTCGTCGAACGCCGGGCCGAGCACGGCCCGGTACGGGGAGGTCATCACGGCTGCGCGGCCTTCTGCGGGATCGGCGCTCAGTCGAGCAGCGCCGACTTCAGCGTGTCGAGGCCGACGCCGCCGATGTCGAGCGCCTTCTTGTGGAACGCCTTGATGTCGAACGACGCTCCCTCGCGGCGCGCGTACTCGTCGCGCAGCTGCTCCCAGATGCGCTGCCCGATCTTGTACGACGGCGCCTGGCCCGGCCAGCCGAGGTAGCGGTTGACCTCGAAGCGCACGAAGCCCTCGTTCATGTTGACGTTCTCGCCGAGGAAGCCGAAGGCGTAGTCGCCCGTCCACGGGCCGGAGCCGTCAGGCAGCTGCTTCTCGAGGTGCACGCCGATGTCGAGCACCACGCGGGCCGCGCGCATCCGCTGGCCGTCGAGCATCCCGAGCCGGTCGGCGGGGTCGTCGAGGTAGCCCAGCTGCTCCATCAGGCGCTCCGCGTAGAGCGCCCAGCCCTCGGCATGACCCGAGGTGCCCGCGATGCGGCGCCACGAGTTCAGCTGCGCTTTGTTGTAGGTGGCCTGCGCGATCTGGAGGTGGTGGCCGGGAACGCCCTCGTGGTACACGGTCGTCAACTCGCGCCAGGTGTCGAACTCGGTGACGCCCTCCGGGACGCTCCACCACATGCGGCCGGCGCGGACGAAGTCGTCGCTCGGGCCGGTGTAGTAGATGCCGCCCTCCTGCGTCGGCGCGATCATGCACTCCAGTCGGCGGATCTCCACCGGGATGTCGAAGTGCGAGCGGCCGAGCTCCTCGATCGCGCGGTCGCTCGTCTCCTGCATCCATTTCTGGAGGGCGTCGGTGCCGTGCAGCTTGCGGGAGGCGTCGCCGTCGAGGAACGCGATCGCCTCGTGCACGGAGGCGCCCGGCTTGATCTCGTTCGCGATCGACTCCTGCTCGGCCACCATGCGAGCGAGCTCTTCGAGACCCCACTCGTACGTCTCGTCGAGGTCGACGGTGGCGCCGAGGAAGTCGCGGGAGGCGAGGGCGTAGAGCTCGCGGCCGACGGCGTCCTTCTCGGGCGCGTGGGAGGCGAGCTCGTCCTGCAGGAACGACGCGAGCTTCGCGTAGGCGGCGGCGGACTCGGTGGCGCCCGCCGCGAGGTCGGACTTCAGCGACGCGGGCAGCTCGGCCTCCCCGGCCTTGGCCGAGCCCGTGAACTCGAAGAAGAAGCCGCTGTCAGCGACCTGCTTTTTCGCCTGCACGAGGACCTCGCGCACCTGGCGGATCGCCGGCACATTGCCCGCGGCGATGCCGCTGCGCAGGGTCTCGATGTAGCCGTCCATCGCGGCGGGGAGGTTGTGGAGGCGCTTCGCGACGTTCGTCCAGTCGTCCTCCGTGTCGGTCGGGACCAGGTCGAAGATGTCGCGGAGCTCCTGCGCCGGGGAGGCGATCACGTTGAGGTCGCGCTGGCCGAAGCCTGCCTCGTGCTTCTCGATCGTGAGCTCGAGCTCGCGCGAGAGATCCATCTTGGTGACGCGGTCGATGTCGTCGACCGGCTCAGCCCGGCGGATCTTCGCGAGTGTCTCCCGCCCGGCGGCGATGGACTGCTCGGCCCCGGCTGGGGAGTAGTCCGAGTACTCGCCCTCACGGCCGGGTCGGCCGAGCCAGACGTGGTACTCGGGGTGGAGCTCCAACTGGGTGTCGACCCACTCGTCAGCGATCGTGTCGATCGGAGTCGGTTCGCGCTTCTCTGCGTTCGTCATGCTCCGAGCCTATTGGTCCGGCCCTTCGATCCGCACGGCTCAGTCGATCCACACGGCTCAGTCCATCTGCACGGCCTGCAGCTCAGTGGGCGGCGGCATCCCAGTCGGCGCCGCGGCCGATCTGCACGTCGAGGGGCACACGGAGGTCGGCTGCGCCGGCCATGCGGGTGCGCACGATCGCCTCGAGCGCGTCCCACTCGCCGGGGGCGACCTCGAAGATGAGCTCGTCGTGCACCTGCAGCAGCATCCGGGACTGGAGCGCGCGGTCGATCAGGTCGCCGGCGATCCCGAGCATCGCGATCTTCATGATGTCGGCGGCCGAGCCCTGGATGGGCGCGTTGAGCGCCTGCCGCTCGGCGTTCTCGCGCAATACCCGGTTGGTGCTGGTGAGGTCGGCGAACGGCCGCCGACGACCGAAGATCGTCTGGGTGTAGCCGTCGACCCTGGCGACCTCCACGACGCTGCGCAGGTAGTCGCGCACCGCGCCGAAGCGCTCGAAGTAGCCGGCCATCAGGTCTCGCGCCTCCTTGGTCTCGATGCGCAGCTGCTTGGACAGGCCGAACGGGCTCAGCCCGTAGGCGAGGCCGTACGACATCGCCTTGACCTTGGTGCGCATGAGAGCCGTGACCTCGTCGGGGGCGACACCGAACACCCGCGCGCCCACGAACCGGTGGAGGTCCTCCCCCGCGTTGAACGCCTCGATGAGGCCCGGGTCTTCGGAGAGGTGCGCCATGATCCGCATCTCGATCTGCGAGTAGTCCGCGGTCAGCAGCGTCTCGTAGTCGTCGGCGCTGCGGAAGGCCGAGCGGATCTCGCGCCCCTCCTCGGTGCGGATCGGGATGTTCTGGAGGTTGGGGTCGTTGGACGAGATCCGGCCCGTGCTGGTGCCCGTCTGGTCGTACGTCGTGTGGATGCGGTCGTCCGAGGTGACGGAGCGCTCCAGCGTCTCGACGATCTGCTTGAGCTTGGTCGCGTCGCGGTGCTGCAGCAGGAGGTCGAGGAACGGGTGAGGGTTGCTCTCTTGGAGGTCGGCCAGCGACTGCGCGTCGGTCGAGTAGCCCGTCTTGGTGGAGCGGGTCTTCGGCATTCCGAGCTCGTCGAACAGCACCTGCTGGAGCTGCTTGGGCGACCCGAGGTTGAGTTCGTGGCCGACCTCGGCGTAGGCGCGGGCGGCGTAGTCGTTGGCCTTGTCGGTGAGCTCGCCGCGCAGGCGGCTCAGTACGGCGGTGTCGATCGACACACCCGTCAACTCCATCTCGGCCAGCACGGCGACCAGTGGCAGCTCGATGTCGTCGAGCACCCGGCGGGTTCCCTCGTCGAGGGCGATCATCTGGCCCTCGGCGACGCGGCGGATGTACCAGGCCTCGGTCGCGGGACTCACAGCGTCGTTCAGCGGCACGAGTTGGTTGGGGTCGGAGACCGGCAGGGTCTCGCCGAGCACCTCGTAGACCTGCTCCGCCAGCGACTGCGGCGCCGCGCCCGGCTTGACGAGCCAGGAGGCGATGCGGGTGTCGAACGCGATCCCGTCGACCACGAAGCCGGCACGGCTCAGCGCCTTGAACTGCGGCTTGGCGTGGAAGAAGTACTTGGGAGCGCCGCTCCCGAGCCACTCCTCGAGTGCCTCGTAGTCGCGGCGGCCGGCCGCCCACGGAACGTAGACCGTGTCGTCGGCGGCGGCCAGGCCGAAGCCCGTGAGCCCCGCCGGACCGGTCTCCAGTTGCACGGCGACGGCCTGGCCGTCGGCGGAGGCCTTCGACAGCCAGTTGGCGAGCTCCTCGTCGACCAGCGTGCGCACGACCGGCGCGCTCACGGCTCCCGCGGCACCGTGCTCGGTGTCGCCCGCGGAGCCGTCGAGCATGCCCTCCTCTGCAGCGCTCTTCATGAGCCGGTCGAGCAACGTCTTGAACTGCAGGCGCGCGAAGATGTCGCGCACGGCGTTCTCGTCGAGCGGCTTGCGCTCGAGGTCGCCCGGACCGACCTCCAACTCGACATCGTCGAGCAGCTTGTTGAGCCGACGGTTGCGGAGGGCGTTCTCTTTCTGGTCGCGCAGGTTCTGGCCCACCACGCCCTTGATCTCGTCGGCGTGCGCCACGAGGTTCTCGACCGTGCCGTACTGCTGCACCCACTTGACCGCGGTCTTCTCGCCGACTTTGTCGATGCCGATGAGGTTGTCGCTCGTCTCGCCGACCAGCGCGGCGATCTCGGGGTACTGGTGCGGCTCGACGCCGTAGCGCTCGCGGACCGCGGCGGGGTCGTAGACCTTGAGCTCGGACACGCCGCGCACGTTCGGGTACAGCAGGGTCACGTCGTCGTTGACGAGCTGCAGGGTGTCGCGGTCGCCGGAGACGAGCAGGACGCGGTAGCCCTGCTCCCTGCCCTGACGGGCGAGCGTCGCGAGGACGTCGTCGGCCTCGACGTCTTCTTTGGCGATGGTGGTGATGTTCATCGCGTGGAGGGCCTCTTGAAGCAGCGGGATCTGGCCGACGAACTCGGACGGCGTCTCGTTGCGGGTGCCCTTGTACTCCGGGTACTCGCGCGTGCGGAACGAGTAGCGCGAGATGTCGAACGCGACGGCGATGTGCGTCGGACGCTGCTGCTGGAGCAGGTTGATCAGCATCGCGATGAAGCCGTGGATGCCGTTCGTGTGCTGGCCCTCGCGGTTGACGAAACTGTCGACGGGCAGTGCGTAGAAGGCCCGGAATGCCAGCGAATGGCCGTCGATGACGAGAAGGGTAGGCTTTTCGGAGTCTGACACCAGGCAAGCCTACAAGGGGCCGGTGACAGTCTCAGACGACCACCGACGACCTGGAAGAGGCCGCAGATGACCGAGGACGCGCTGGCGTACGTGAAGCAGCGGGGGCTCGGCGCCCTGGCCGACAAGATGGGCATCGAGATCGTCGAGTTCAGCGTCGAGCGCGCGGTCGCGCGCATGCCCGTCGTCGGCAACACGCAGCCGGCCGACCTCCTGCACGGAGGCGCCTACGTGGTGCTCGGCGAGTCCCTCGGGTCGATGTCGGCTAACCTCTACGCGGGCGAAGGCCGGCTCGCGGTCGGGATCGAGATCAACGCCTCGCACACGCGCGCGGCGACGACCGGCTACGTGACCGGCGTCTGCACGCCCATCCACCTCGGTCGCACGCTCACGACGCACGAGATCGCCGTCACCGACGACCGGGGCCGCCGCTGCTCGACCATCCGCATCACGAACCTGATCAAGGACCTGTAACCGGGTCTTCTGCGCGACATTCGCCGCAAATGTTACGACAGCGGCGCTCCTCCGCGACATTCGCCGCAAATGACGAACGACCGGATCGCGTGGTTCGGCGCGAAAGGTGCGATTGCGGCGTGTAGCGCCGCAATCGGCGGCAATGCCGCGCCGGCAGCTCTCGGCGGGGCGCAGGCGGAGCGCCGGCGGAACCGCTACGACTTGGGGGCGAGCTGCTCGATGATCGCCTGGGCGACGTCGTGCATGGTGAGGCGGCGGTCCATCGACGCCTTCTGGATCCAGCGGAAAGCGTCCGGCTCGCTGAGGCCCATCTTCTCGTTGAGGAGGCCCTTGGCACGGTCGACCAGCTTGCGGGTCTCGAACCGCTGCACCATGTCGGAGACCTCGGCCTCCAGCGCGATGATCTGCTGGTAGCGGGCGAGGGCGATCTCGATCGCCGGCAGGAGATCGTTCGGGGTGAACGGCTTGACGACGTACGCCAGCGCGCCGGCTTCGGTCGCGCGCTCGACGAGCTCCTTCTGGCTGAACGCGGTCAGCAGCACGACCGGCGCGATGTGGTTCTTGGAGAGGCGTTCGGCTGCCGAGATGCCGTCGAGCTGCGGCATCTTGACGTCCATGACGACCAGGTCGGGGCGCAGCTCGGTAGCGAGCGCGACCGCGGTCTCGCCGTCTCCGGCCTCGCCGACGACCTCGAAACCGTTGTCGCGCAGAGTCTCGACGATGTCGAGCCGGATGAGCGACTCATCCTCCGCGACGACGACTCGGCGGGGTGCGGTTGGGGTGGTCTCCTGGTCAGTCACGGGTAAAAGCCTACGGTATTGTTCAGGTGTTGTTGTGCGCCGCTGTGGCGGAATGGCAGACGCGGAGCACTCAAAATGCTTTGTCCGGAAGGGCGTGTGGGTTCGAGTCCCACCAGCGGCACAACCTCCTCGGCTCCCTCGTCAGCGCGACCGGAACTCTGATTCAGGTGTTCCGTCGCAGTCGCAGGGCCAGCGCGGGGCAGAGCGCGACGGCGTCCTCGGCGGCCTCCAACTGGTCGTTGCGCACGGGGATGTCGGAGCGCGACGACGCGGGGACGCCGACGGCGAACGGGTAGCCCCACTCGTCGCGAGCGATCGTGCCCTCCAGCAGCTCGGCGCGTAGTCCGCGGCCGTCGCAGCGCGTCCAGTCCACGTGGAGGCTGTGCTGCGCCGCCCTTATCGGGGACTCCTCACGCAGCGGCCTCCGCATGGGCGTGCACGTCGCGCGCGAACACCCGTAGCGCGCTGCGGACCAGCCGCGCCGTCCCGCCGATCGCATGTCCATGGCCCGGCCCTCCATCCCGTCCTCTGCTGATTCCAGCGTGCGCGGCGATTCTTTCCGCATCCTTAATCCGGATGGGAAGATCCTGGCGGAAGGTTATGGATCGGCTATGGCCGGTCGGGGCGCCCTAGATCCGGGCGCCGACCACGGCCTGCGCGAAGCGGCGGACGCGCTCGCCGAGACCGGCGATCTGCTCCTCCATGACCCGATCGGCGTCGAAGCCGACGTAGTGCGCGGGAGGGGTGCAACGCACGTTCTCGGTGCACTCGAACGACCCGCAGACGAGAGCGCCGACGGTGTCGCCCTTGCGCCCCGCCTCCCCGGCCCGCCTGGCCGACCAGAAGTAGACGTCGCGGATCAGGTGGACATCTTGGCACCATCCGCACATCGTCGGCATGTGCGAGCGCATGGAGGCGTCCGAGGCGCGCAGGACGATGCCCACCGTGCCGCTGCCTGTCGGGATGACCACGTAGCCGCGTTGCGGGAGGCGCGGGTCGCGCCAGCCGAGGAACTCGCGGCGCGCCCAATCGACCTCGTGCAGCCCGGGCGGCAGCGGAAGCTCGGCGGCGTCGGCACGCGAGCAGTTCACGAACGACTCGCGGATCTCCTGCGGGGTCAGGCTCTCCATGTGCACCTCCTGCGTTCCATGCTCGCATACGAGCGGGCGCGCGCCGCCCGGCCAACAGACTTGACCTTGACCCCGGGGGCACGGCTTAGCCTCGCCGCATGAGCACACTGGCCAGCGTCACCGACGCCTCCTTCGGCTCCGACGTCCTCGACGCGGAAGGCACAACCCTCGTGGAGTTCTGGGCGCCGTGGTGCGGCCCCTGCCGGGCACTGACGCCGATTCTGGAGCGCATCGCGGACGAGAACCCCGACCGCCTGCGCGTCGTCCGCATCAACGCCGACGAGAACCCGCGCACTTCGGCGGCCTACCGCGCGCTGTCCCTCCCGGTCACGCACGTCTTCCAGAACGGGGAGGTCGTCAAGACGATCGTCGGAGCGAAGCCGAAGCCGGCGCTCGAGTTCGAGCTCGCGCCGTTCCTCACCTGAATCGAAGGGCCGGGACCGAGTCAGGTCAGGTGGTCGAACGCGCCGCTGACCCACCCGATGTAACGCTCGGCCGAACGGAGGACGGCACCCCGCGCGTCCACCGGCACGACATTTCCGAGGTTGCCGTACATCCGGTCGAAGGGCCGGTCGCACACCAGGTCGGCCACGCGGCGAACCACCGCGGCAGACAGCGGGATGTCGTTCGGGAAGCTGCGCTGGAACGTCACCCATTTCTGCGACGGCCCGGGGAAGACGGTGTCTCCGCTGAGTACGACGCCGCGGTCCCAGTGCACGACCGCACTGCCCGGGAAGTGCCCGCCGATCGTGCGAAGCAGGACGCCGGGCAGCACCTCCTCCTCGCCGCTCCATTCCTGGATTGCCGCATCCTCCCGCTGCACCCAGCGCCGGTCGGCCGCGTTGACGAGCACCGGCACGCCACCGAGCATGCGCGACCACGAGGTCTGTGCTCCGAACATGTGCGGGTGGCTGGTGGCGATCACAGCGGCGCCGCCGAGATCCTGCACGGCCGTCGCCGCCGCCTCGTCGACATAGCCGGTGGGATCCCAGAGCAGATTGCCGTCGGGGGTGCACAGCAGCAAGGCCCGCTGGCCGATGCCCACCTTCGGCTCGCTGCTCAACCCGTACAGGTCGGGTTCGAGCTGTGTCACAGTCACGCGCTCGCCCTCCCGTTGCAGCCGTTGCAGGGTCGTCCAGCGCTGTCCCGTCGGCGGGACGTACTGGCGTTCGTCCTCGCAGATCGGGCAGGATGGCGGCGGCTCCTCCCCGTCAGCAGTCACGATCGGTGTCGTCTCCACGGCGCACGTCGCGCACAACCAGTCGGCCATGCGCGCCACGCTACCCGCCGTCGCGTCTAGCCGCACGGGCGTGCGCTCGTTAGCGTGTGCGCCATGGCGAATCAACCTGTGCTCTTCATCCACGGCCTCTGGCTGCACGCCAGCAGCTGGCAGCCCTGGATCGACCTCTTCACGGCGGAGGGCTACGCCCCCGTCGCTCCCCTGTGGCCCGGCGAGAAGGACACTGTGGCTGAGACCCGCGCCCACCCCGACGACGTCGCGAACTTCGGCATCGACGAGGTAACCGCCCACTTCGCGGAGATCATCGACGCGATGGACGCGCCTCCGGTCATCATCGGCCACTCGTTCGGAGGCCTCGTCACCGAGAAGCTGATCGGGCAGGGCTACGGCAACGCCGGAGTCGCGATCGACCCGGCGCAGATCAAGGGCGTCCTGCCGCTGCCCTTCCGTCAGCTCAAGTCGTCGTTTCCGGTGCTCGCCAACCCGGCCAACATCCACAAGCCGATCGCCCTCACCGAGGAGCAGTTCGCATTCGGCTTCGCGAATCAGCTGACCGACGCGGAGGCGAAGGAGCTGTTCGACCGTTGGACGGTCCCGTCGACCGTCCGTCCCATCTTCCAGGCCGCCGGGGCCAACTTCAGCGTGCACTCGCAGGCCGCCGTCGACACGAAGAACGAGGACCGCGGCCCGCTCCTGCTCATCGCGGGAGGCGAGGACAACACGGTCCCCGCGGTGACGACGGACGCGACGCTCAAGCAGTACCGCGACTCCAACGCCGTGACCGAGCTGATCACGTTCAAGGACCGCGGGCACTCGCTCGTGATCGACCACGGCTGGCGCGACGTCGCGACCGAGATCCTGGTGTGGCTCGGCCAGCAGGGGCTGGAGGACTGAGCGGCGTTAGAGGCACCGGTCGCGGAATACCGCGCGCCTCCGCCGCCTTGCCACCATCGTGAAACGCATCGGCTTCCTCAGCTTCGGTCATTATCAGGCCGTCCCCGGCTCCGTCGTCCGGACGGCCGGCGACGCCCTCCTGCAGACGGTGGAGCTCGCCGTCGCCGCCGAGGAGGTGGGAGCCGACGGAGCGTACGTGCGCGTGCACCACTTCGCGCCGCAGCTGGCCTCGCCGTTCCCGCTCCTGGCGGCGATCGGCGCGCGCACGTCGCGGATCGAGATCGGCACCGGCGTGATCGACATGCGGTATCAGAACCCGCTGTACACCGCGGAGGAGGCCGCCGCCGCCGACCTCATCAGCGGCGAGCGCCTCCAACTCGGCGTGAGTCGCGGGTCGCCCGAGCCCGCGCTCGCCGGCTACGAGTCGTTCGGGTACGTCCCCGGCGATGGCGAGTCGGATGCCGACCTCGCCCGGCGGCACACCGCGATCTTCCGTGCGGCGATCGCGGGCGAGGCGATGGCGAACGCCGATCCCCGGACGACCGGCACCTCCGGCGGCCTGTCGATCCAGCCGCTCTCGACGACGCTGCCCGAACGGATCTGGTGGGGCGCCGGCACACGGGCGAGCGCGGAGTGGACAGCCGAACAGGGCATGAACCTGATGTCGTCGACCCTGCTCACCGAGGACACGGGGGTACCCTTCGACCAGCTGCAGGCGGAACAGATCCAGCGATTCCGGAACACGTGGGCCGAGATGGGCTGGGAACGGGAGCCGCGGGTCAGCGTGAGCCGCAGCATCATCCCGATCACCGACGAGACCTCGTACCGGTACTTCGGCGCCCGGGCCCAGGTGGAGGGCCGCGACCAGGTCGGCCAGCTCGACGGCGGCCTCGCTCGCTTCGGCCGCTCCTATATCGGCGAGCCGGAGAAGCTCGCGTCAGAGCTGGCAGAAGACGAGGCGCTCCGGATGGCGGACACCGTGCTGGTGACAGTGCCGAACCAGCTGGGCGTCGACTTCAACGTGCGGCTGCTGGAGGGCGTGATCGCGGTCGGGCGCGAGCTCGGCTGGCGGGACTGAGCGGCCCCGTCCCCCATTGTTGGTCTGGTCCCCCGGAAGGGTACGCTTTGCGAACTCGACGATCGGGTGCGGGGATTTTTTGCGGCCGGGTTGGCGCTTCTGTTCGTGTCACCGGTCTCGGCGCGACAGCCGCTCCGGCGAGCGCTGTGACGCTCAGCGACCGGGATGTGGGCCTGGGGCAACCCGATCGAGCCCTCCGTCGACCCGCGCGGCGACGGCGAGCCGGCGCTCGAGCCGAAGGCCCTGGTCGCGTTCGCCGCCGTGCAGACGCTGCGGACGGTCTACCTCTGGGTGCCGTGGGCCGCGGATCAGGGACCGTTCTCCGCCTGGCTGCGCTCGGCCGTCCGCGCCCTGCACGACGCCGGCTTCAGCCGGTCGCGTCGGCGGCCTCGAAAAGCGCGGCGATGTCGAGCTTGCCCATCGTCAGCATCGCCGCGTTCGCCCGGCCGGCGCGCGCGGGGTCGGGGTCCTGCTGGAGCTCGAGAAGCGCGCGCGGCACCACCTGCCAGCTGAGCCCCCAGCGGTCCTTGCACCAGCCGCACGGCCCCGGCTCTCCTCCACCCGAGATGAGGCCGTCCCAGAGCCGGTCGACCTCATCCTGGTCCTCGCAGACCACCATGATGGAGGCCGCCTCGGTGAAGCTGTAGAGCGGACCGCCGTCGAGAGCGAGATACTCGGTCCCGCCGAGCTCGAAGGTGACGAGGACGGTGGCGCCGTCTTCGCCCAAGCGAGCGACGCTGAGGACGCGGGAGTCGGGCACCAGCGAGACGTAGTGGTTCGCCGCCGCTTCGGCCTGACCGTCGTACCAGAGGAAAGTCCTGACCTTCTGCATGACGGTCATGGTACGCGGCGGCGGTAGCGTAGCGGCATGGTGTTCACGAGTTACATCGCGATAGGCGACAGCTTCACGGAGGGCGTCGGCGACGACCTCCCCGATGGTCGGCAACGCGGCTGGGCCGATTTCGTCGCGCTCGGTCTCGCTTTCGCGTCGACGGAGCCGGTGCGCTATGCGAACCTCGCCATTCGCGGACGCAAGCTCACTCCGATCCTCACCGAGCAGCTGGAGCCGGCGATCGCGCAGCACCCGCAGCTCGTGAGCCTCAACGGCGGAGGCAACGACATCATGCGCCCGCGCGTGACCATCGAGTCGGTGGCGCACCAGTTGATCGATGCCGCCGACCGGGTGGTGGCCTCCGGCAGCCGGATGCTGCTCCTGAGCGGCGCGAACCCCAGCAGGCACCTGCCGGCCGGCGGACTGCTCCGCAAGCGCGGCGACGAGCTCGCGGTCGCGGTGCGCGATCTGCTGCCGCGCGACGGCGTGCTCTTCGTGGACAACTGGGCGGACGAGTCGCTGGAGGACGTGCGCTACTGGTCCGCCGACCGCCTGCACCTGAACGCGCTCGGCCACGTCCGCGTCGCGAGCAACGTGCTGACCGCGCTCGACGTGCCGGTCCCGACCGAGTGGGGCGTCGCCGAGGTGGAGGCCGCGCCGGCGGGCGAACACTCCCGCCGCACTGCCGACTATTACCGGCGCTACGTGCTCCCGTGGATCGGGCGGCGCCTCACCGGCCGCTCCTCCGGCGACGGCCGCACAGCCAAAATCCCGGAGCTGACCCCCGTCGACCCCGCCTCCGCCCAACCGCTCTGACGCCGAGGGGCACGTAGATGCCCCTATCCGCCGGCGGGTTGGGGCATCTACGTGCCCCTCGGCGGGTCAGTCGTTGTCGCCGCCGGTGGTGTCGATGCGGGTGGTGCGCGTGCCTCCGCCCCAGCGCCACTCGGCGACCTCGGGGATGTCCTCCCCGCGCTCGCGCGTGTACTGCCGCGCGCGCAGGCGGGCGTCCACCATCTCCTGACGGAAGTCGGCCTCCTTCGCCGCCAGCCCGGGCACCCGGTCGAGCACATCGATCACCAGGTGATAGCGGTCGAGGTCGTTGAGCATCACCATGTCGAACGGTGTGGTGGTGGTGCCCTCCTCCTGGTAGCCGCGCACGTGGAGGTTGTCGTGCCCTGCCCTCCGATACGTCAGTCGGTGGACCAGCCACGGATAGCCGTGATAAGCGAAGATCACGGGCTTGTCGACCGTGAACAGCGCGTCGTATTCCCGATCGCTCATTCCGTGCGGGTGCTCCCCCTCGCTCTGCAGCCGCATCAGGTCGACGACGTTCACCACGCGCACCGCGAGCTGGGGCAGACGCCGACTGAGGATGTCCGCGGCGGCGAGCACCTCCAGGGTCGGGATGTCACCGGCGCAGCCGAGCACGACGTCCGGCTCCTCGTCGTCCTTCTCGGTGCCCGCCCACTCGAAGATGCCGATGCCGCGCGTGCAGTGCGCGATGGCGTCGGGCATGCTCAGCCAGTTCGGCGCCGGTTGCTTGCCCGCCACGACGACGTTGACGTAGTCGACCGAGCGCAGACAGTGGTCGTAGGTCGACAGCAGGGTGTTCGCGTCGAACGGCAGATAGACGCGCACCACGTCCGCCTTCTTGTTCATGACGTGGTCGATGAAGCCGGGGTCCTGGTGCGAGGCCCCGTTGTGGTCCTGGCGCCAGACGTGCGAGCTGAGCAGGTAGTTCAGGGAGGCCACGGGTCTGCGCCACGGGATGCGGCGGGAGGTCTTCAGCCACTTGGCGTGCTGGTTGAACATCGAGTCGACGATGTGGATGAACGCCTCATACGAGGTCAACACGCCGTGCCGGCCCGTCAGCAAGTAGCCCTCCAGCCACCCCTGGCACTGGTGCTCGCTCAGCACCTCCATCACCCGTCCGCTCGGCGCCAGGTGGTTGTCGGAGTCGATCGGCCAGTACTCGGCGTTCCACTGCTTGCCGGTGACCTCGTAGACGTCCTGCAAGCGGTTGGATGCCGTCTCGTCGGGCGCGAACAGCCGGAAGTCTTCGGGGTTCTCCGCCATCACGTCACGCAGCCAGCCGCCCAGGACGCGCGTCGCCTCTGCGACGGTCTCCCCCGGCGCCGGCACGTCGACGGCGTAGTCGCGGAAGTCCGGGAGGCGCAGGTCGCGGCGCAGCAGGCCGCCGTTCGCCGCCGGGTTGGCGCTCATCCGGCGGGAGCCCTCCGGCGCGAGCGAGGCGACGAGGTCGACGGGCGCTCCCGATGCGTCGAACAGCTCCTCTGGCCGGTACGACTGCAGCCAGCTTTCTAGCAGGCGCGTGTGCGCCTCGGTGTCGCGCGCGTCGGCGAGCGGAACCTGATGAGAACGCCAGTTGTTCTCGGCGGGATGGCCATCGATCTCCGGCGGGCAGGTCCAGCCTTTGGGCGTGCGGAGGATGAGCATCGGCCAGGCCGGACGGTCGACGAGGTCGCCCGCGGCCGCAGCAGCCTTGATCTCGGCGATCCGGTCGAGGATCTCGTCCAGCGTCGCCGCCATCCGCTTGTGCACCTCGCGCGGGTCCTCGCCGTCGAAGCCTCCCGAGACCAGGTACGGGGTGTAACCGTAGCCGCGCATCAGCTCGAAGAGCTCGCTCTCCGGGATGCGGGCGAGGACGGTCGGGTTGGCGATCTTGTACCCGTTGAGGTGGAGGATCGGCAGCACGACGCCGTCGGCTTTCGGATTCAGGAACTTGTTCGAGTGCCAGGCCGTCGCGAGCGGCCCGGTCTCTGCCTCCCCGTCGCCGACCACCGCCGCCACCAGGAGGTCCGGATTGTCGAAGGCGGCGCCGTAGGCGTGCGAGAGGGCGTAGCCGAGCTCGCCGCCCTCGTGGATGCTGCCCGGCGTCTCCGGAGCCGCGTGGGACGGGATCCCACCCGGGAACGAGAACTGCCGGAACAGCCGGCGCAGGCCCTCCTCGCTGCGGTCGATGGCGCTGTAGATCTCGCTGTAGGTGCCGTCGAGGTAGGCGCCGGCGACCACGCCGGGGCCGCCGTGGCCAGGGCCTGCGACGAACAGCGTGTCGAGATCGCGCTGCCGGATGGCCCGGTTGAGGTGCGCGTACACGAAGTTGAGGCCGGGAGTGGTGCCCCAGTGCCCGAGCAGGCGCGGCTTGATGTCGTCGCGCGAGAGCGGGCGGCGCAGCAAGGGGTTGTCGAGGAGGTAGATCTGCCCGACGGAGAGGTAGTTGGCGGCGCGCCACCACGCGTCCAGCTGGTCGAGTTCGCCG
Source organism: Leifsonia sp. McL0607 (assembly GCF_049993355.1). Classification (GTDB taxonomy): domain Bacteria; phylum Actinomycetota; class Actinomycetes; order Actinomycetales; family Microbacteriaceae; genus Leifsonia. Next base: position 3,470,061 of record NZ_CP188253.1, read on the forward strand.
GCGGAGAGGGGTGCTGGGGAGAGATCGTTCGAGGTCTGGCTCACGCGGGCATCCTACGAGCACGTCGCCGGTGATAACAGCCCCGTCGAGGGGCACGTAGATGCCCGTATCCGAGCGGTTGTAGGGGCGTTTACGTGCCCCTCGGCGGTGGAGGGTGTGGAGGTGAGCGGCGCGCGGGTAGATTCGGGGCATGGCGGACGGAGTGGTCACGGAGTCGGTGAGCGCGTCGACCTGGCGCGATTTGCAGACGGTCTTCGGCACGAAAGGCGACCCGGCCGGCTGCTGGTGCCAGTGGTTCAAGCTGAGCCGCGCCGACTGGGACGCAGCCACACGCGAAGAGACCAGGGCGCGACTGCATGACCAGGTGCAGGCCGGCTCTCCCGGGGTCATCGCCCGCATCGACGGCGAGCCGGTCGGCTGGGCGGCGGTGGAGCCGTTCTCGGCCTACCCCGCGCTCGGGAGGTCGCCGATCACCCGCCGAAAAGAGGGCGACCCCGAGGACCCGTGGGCGGTCACGTGCTTCGTGGTCCGGTTGGAGTACCGCAAGCGCGGTGTCGCGCGCGCCCTCCTCGCCGGGGCGCTCGAGCACGCGCGCGAGCGGGGAGCCACCGTCATCGAGGGCTACCCGGTCGACCCGGAGGTGCGACCCTCGCTGTCGGCGGCCGAGCGGTACCACGGCACAGTCTCGCTGTTCCGCGATGGCGGGTTCGAGGTGGTGCGCAGGCCCAGCGCGACCCGCGCGATCATGCGCCGCGAACTGCAGAGCTGACACGCGCTGGAGGGCAAGGGAGGCCCTAAGCTCGATCGAGTGAGTTCGCAGCGCAATCGGGTCGTCGTCGGGGCCGGCACCCAGATCGCCACCGAGGTCAGCATCAACTTCGGCTCGTCCGTGGCCGGATTGCTCATCCCGGTCGTCGGCTCGCTCGTCGTGGTCGCCGTGCGCCAGGTCGTGACCGCTGTCTGCATTCTGCCGTTCTACCGCCCGAAGCGGGCGGAGCTCACCTGGCGCCGGCTCTGGCCGGCCCTCGCTCTCGGTGTGGTGCTGGCCGCGATGAACCTCAGCTTCTACGAGGCGGTGGGGAGGCTCGGCCTCGGGATCGCCGCCACGATCGAGTTCCTCGGCCCTTTCGCCCTCGCCCTCGCCGGCTCTCGCCGGCTGCTCGACGCCGGCTGCGCCGTCGCGGCCGCGGGCGGGGTCGTGCTGCTCACCGCGACCGAGGGCACGATCGACCCGATCGGCGTCGTGCTCGCGCTCACGGCCGCGGCGTCGTGGGCGGCCTACATCCTGCTGACCCGGAGGGTCGCGACCCGGCTGCCCGGTCTCGAAGGGTTGAGCGTGGCGAGCGTCGTCGCGACCGTGCTCACCGTGCCCCTCGCCCTGATCGTGGTCGACTACGCCCGCATCGACTGGCGCGTCGCGGGCCTCCTCCTGACCGCCGGGATCCTATCCTCCGCCGTGCCGTACAGCCTGGACACGTTCATCCTGCGCCGAATCCCGCCGCGACTCTACGCGGTCATCACTGCGTTCGGGCCGGTGATCGCGACGTTCTTCGGCGTCCTCGTGCTCGGCGAGCGCTTCGAGCTCGTGCAGCTCGTCGGCATCGTCGTGGTCTGCCTCGCCGCGGGTGTGAGCATCGCCACCCAGCGCGCCCACGCGCGCTCCGACCTCGAGGCGACCGCCGAGACGATCCCGTAGTCGGCGCGCGCGGGCACCGAATTGGCAGGACACGCCGTCAGGCGGCCGGGCCAGGCGGCGTGTCCTGCCGACTCGTTCGTCAGGACAGGATGTCCTTGCTGAGGAAGCGGCCGACGGCCAGCGCGCCGAAGACAGCGACGTACCCGGCCTGCAGCACCGCGTTGGAGACGAACGAGTCCCACACCAGCGGGGCGCGGAGGAAGTCGGCGAAGCCCAGCCAGTAGTGGCTGAAAAGCCAGGGGTGGAGGGCGTCGAGCTGCGGCAGCTGGTCGAGCACCTGCGAGACGACGGCCAGCACCGCGGTCGCGGCCATGGCTCCCACCGGCACGTCGGTCAGCGTCGACAGGAACAGCCCGATCGCGCACATCCCGAGCAGCGACACGACGATGTACAGCGCGATCAGCAGGAGGCGGACAGCCGCGTCGCCCACGCTCACCACGCTGCCCGAGAGCAGGGTCACCGGGCCGATCGGGAACAGGATCGCGCCGATCGCCGCCCCCGCGATGGCGACCGTCAGTGCCGCGGCGATGCAGAACGCCGCGCACCCGGCGTACTTGACCGCGAGCAACCGCAGACGCCCCGCCGGCGCGATCACGAGGTACCGCAGCGTGCCGTGACTCGCCTCACCGGCGATCGTGTCGCCGGCGACGACCCCGATGGTGAGCGGGAGGAACAGCGGAACGCAGACGACCAGCGCGGTGAACGCGACGAACAGACCATTGCTGGTGATCTGGTCGAGGAACGCCGGTCCCCGGCCCCGACCGGTCACGCGCACGGCGACCGCGATCAGGATGGGCACTGCCGCCAGTGCCGCGAGCATCGCCCAGGTGCGCCACCGTCGGAACAGCACCGAGAGCTCCGAGCCCAGCAGCGCCCACCCGGCCGACGGCCGATCCCGTCGCGCAGCCACGGAGACCTGCGGCACCGGCGCGGCGGACGACACCTCGAGCGGGACGGCCTCACTGCTCGACATCGAAGCCCTCCCCCGTCAGCTCCACGAACCGTTCCTCGAGGCTCGACGCGCGCACGGTGAAACCACGCAGGCGCACACCGGCGCCGACGAGTGCCGCGGCCAAGTCCTCCGCGGGCGGCGCGTCATCGCCGAGCCCGGCCTCCACCTCGGCGCCGACGGCCTCGGGCGCCAGCCCCAGCCGAGTCAGCACCTCCGCCGCGACACCCTGGTCAGGGGTCGTCACGATCACCCGGGGTCCGGAGGCGCTGCGCAGCTCGTCGAGCGACCCCTGGGCCACAAGCTTCCCCGCCCGCATGATCGCGGCGTGCGAGCAGATCTGCTCGATCTCGGCGAGCAGATGGCTGGAGACGAACACGGTCGTCCCCTCGCCGGCGAGCGAGCGGACCAGGTTGCGCACCTCCCGCGTGCCCTGCGGGTCGAGCCCGTTCGTCGGCTCGTCGAGCACGAGGAGGTCGCGATCGGTGAGCAAAGCACCGGCGATCCCGAGCCGCTGCTTCATACCGAGCGAGTAGGCGCGCACGTGCTTGCCCGCCGCGTGGGACAGGCCGACCCGTTCCAGGGCCAGCTCCACCCGCGCCGACCGGGTGGCGCCCGGAGCGTAGCGGTCGGCAGTGTCTCGACGTACCAGGTTCGCGGCGCCGGACAGGTACGGAGCGAACGACGGGCCCTCCACGAGCGCCCCTACGCGCGGCAGAACCGACGCGCCACGGTCGGGCATCTCCTCGCCGAGCACCGACATCGAACCGGCCGACGGGGAGATCAGGCCGAGCAGCATCCGGATCGTGGTGGTCTTGCCCGACCCGTTCGGGCCGAGGAACCCGAACACGGACCCGCGCGGCACGGACAGGCCGAGGTCGTCGACCACCGCGCGTCCGCGGAACCGCTTGGTGAGCCCGCTCGTCGCGATCGCGGCGGCGTCGGTCACTGGGCGGCGGACTGCAGCGCGGAGACGGGAACGGCGCCGGCGAGTACCCGGCCGTCGGCCGTGACGAGCACCGAGAGCAGAGAGGTCGAGAGCGCCCGGCCTCCATCGACCGACTGCGTGAGTTCGCCGACCAGCGGGTCGTCCAGGACCTTCGTCGGCACCGAGCCGGCAGGGAGGCTGACGATCGTCGCCCAGCCCGTACCGGTCACGGTCGGCTTCGGGTGCGCGGCACCCGACGGGCGCTCACCCGACTTCGGCGACTGCTCGGTCACGGTCGCGCCCTTCGGCGGAGTGAACGAGAAGACGCTCGCATCCGGCGCTCCGGGGTTGAACGAGGTGAACCCGGCCTCGAACGCAGGCGAGGACTGCCCGCGAGCCATCACCTGCACGCGCAGCGGGAGGCCCGTCCGCCCGTCGACCGCGATGGCGACCGACCCCACTAGGGTCGCGTCGGTGCGCGGCGTCAGCACCAGGTCGTAGGCGTCCCGTCCGGCGACCTTCGTGTTCGACCCGAGGGAGACCTTCGTCGTCGGATCGACGGCCGCGAGGAAGCGCTCCGCGAGCGCCTGCGGGGTGGTGGCGGTCGCGTCAGGATTCGGCGTCGGCTGCGCGCTCTTCGCGTGCTTCGGAACGGTGAGATGCGTCACCGACTCGTCCGACGACTGGTACAGCCAGACGTCCGAGCCGTTGCGAATCGCATCGCGCTCGGCCAACTGGTCGAGCACCTGCACGCGCACCTTCGTGGGACCGTCCACATACACCTTGGCCGTGTGGTCGTCCATCAGCAGTTCGAGGGTGCTCGCGGCCGAGCTGTCGGCGCCGGAACCGCCGGCGGTCTTCGGGAGACTCGGCAGCCCCAGGTCGGAGCTCTGCTCGACCGTCCCGCTGAACGCCTTCGTGTCGCTCGACGCGACCAGTCGGAGGACATCCTCCGGAGACTTCACGGGGAGGTCGGCGGCGCCCGCGGCGAGCGGGACCGCGATGGCTCCCGCGGCGATGGCGACAGGGACGACGATGGCGGGCAGCCAGCGGACCAGGCGGTGCTTCATAGTCCCGAGGATACGCTCGGCACCCGTCCGCCGACCCTCCGTATTCCATGAGAGATGACGAAATCATCCCGTGGTATGACCTCGTCTGAGAGGACGTCCAGGACACACGCAGAAGGCCCCGCCGGAGCAGGGCCTTCCACCATCCGTCGTTACAGGACGTCGCCGACCTTGTGGACGCGGATGTCGTTGGTGGTTCCGGGGATCCCGGGAGGGGAACCCGAGATGATGATGACCCTGTCGCCGTCCACAGCGCGGCCGGTGGACTTGAGCGCCTCGTCGACCTGAGCGACCATCTGGTCGGTGTGGGTGACGCGGCCGACCACGAAGGACTCGACGCCCCAGAACAGCGACATGCGCCGGCGGACCGACTCCTCCGGCGTGAAGGCGAGGATCGGGATGTTGTTGCGCAGGCGGGCCATGCGGCGGGCCGACTCGCCCGACTCGGTGAAAACGCAGAGGAACTTCGCCTCGACGAAGTCGGCGACCTCCACAGCGGCCAGCGTGATCGCGCCCGACTGGGTGCGGGGACGGGTGCCGAGCGGCTGGATGCGGTCGAGCCCGTGCTCCTCGGTGGAGGTCACGATGCGCGCCATGGTCGCGACGGTGATCGCCGGGTACTCGCCGACGCTGGTCTCGCCCGAGAGCATGACCGCGTCCGCACCGTCGAGCACGGCGTTGGCGACGTCGGAGGTCTCTGCGCGGGTCGGGACGGGGCTGGAGATCATCGACTCGAGCATCTGCGTCGCGACGATGACGGGCTTGGCCGCGCGGCGGGACAGCTCGACCGCGCGCTTCTGCACGATCGGAACAGCCTCCAGCGGCAGCTCGACGCCGAGGTCGCCGCGGGCGACCATGATGGCGTCGAACGCCTCGATGATCTCCTCCAGCGCGTCCACGGCCTGCGGCTTCTCGATCTTGGCCACCACGGGGACCCGACGGCCCTCCTCCGCCATGATCTCGTGCACGCGCTCGATGTCCTTGGCGCTACGCACGAACGAGAGCGCGATGATGTCGGCGCCGAGCTTGAGGCCCCAGCGCAGGTCCGCCTCGTCTTTCTCGGACAGCGCGGGGACGTTGACCGCGACGCCCGGAAGGTTGATGCCCTTGTTGTTCGAGACCGGGCCGGCGACGACGACCTCGGTCGTCACGACGTTGCCCTCGACCTCGACGACGCGCACGCGAACCTTGCCGTCGTCGATCAGCAGGAAGTCGCCCGCCCTCACGTCGTGGGGCAGGCCCTTGAACGTGGTCGAGGAGATCTCTTTGGTGCCGATGATGTCGTCGGTGGTGATCTTGAAGATGTCGCCTTCGGCGAGATCGTAGGGGCCGGCCTCGAACTTGCCGAGACGGATCTTGGGACCCTGGAGGTCGACCAGGACGGCGACCGGCTTGCCTGCGTCTTCGGCGGCCTTGCGGACGTTGGCGTAGACCCCCTCGTGCACCTCGTAGCTGCCGTGGCTCAGATTCATCCTCGCCACGTCCACACCCGCGTCGATGATCGCGCGGATGCTGTCATAGCTGGAGGTCGCCGGACCGAGGGTCGCGACGATTTTAGCCCTTCTCATGCGTTTTTCAGTGCTCCGTGATTCTCGCACCCCTGACGGCGCGTTCTCGTGGTGGAGGGGATCAGACGAGGATGCCCCGGTCGGTGGGACGGACCGGCGACGGCAACTGCGTCTCCCCTTCAAGATACCGGTCGACGGCGGCTGCCGCTGCCCGGCCCTCTGCGATGGCCCAGACGATGAGCGACTGGCCGCGGCCCGCGTCGCCGGCGACGAAGACGCCGGCCTCGCTGGTCTGGTAGTCGCCGTCGCGGGCCACATTGCCGCGGTCGTCGAACGGGAGGCCGAGCTGCGCGCCCAAGCCGTCCTGCTCCGGACCGGTGAAACCGAGGGCGAGGAGGACGAGGTCGGCGGGGATCTCGCGCTCCGTGCCGGCCTTCGGCACCCTGCGACCGTCGAGGTACTCGGTCTCCGCGACGCGGAGCGCCCGGACCTCGCCGAACTCGTTCGTGAGGAACTCGACGGTCGACGCGAGGTACTCGCGTGCTCCGCCCTCCTCGTGGGCGCTCTGCACCTCGAACAGCGTCGGGGTCATCGGCCACGGCTGGTGCACCGGACGCTCCGATGGCGGCTGCTTGCCGATCGCCAGGTTGGTCACGCTCGCCGCGCCCTGACGGTGCGCGGTGCCGATGCAGTCCGCACCGGTGTCGCCGCCGCCGAGGACGATGACGTGCTTGCCGTCGGCCGTGATCTGGTCGGCGATCTGGTCGCCGGCGCCCGCCTTGTTCTGCTGGACGAGGTACTCCATCGCGAAGTGCACGCCGACGAGGTCGCGACCGGGGATGGGGAGGTCTCGCGGCACTATCGCGCCGGTCGCGACCACGACCGCGTCATAGCGCGCCCGGAGGTCGTCCCACGCGATGTCGACGCCGATGTCGACGCCGGCGCGGAACCGGGTGCCCTCGGCCATCATCTGGTTGAGACGCGCCTCGAGGTGCTTCTTCTCCATCTTGAAGTCCGGGATGCCGTAGCGCAGCAGGCCGCCGATGCGGTCGTCGCGCTCGTACACCGCGACCGTGTGACCCGCGCGGGTCAGCTGCTGTGCGGAGGCGAGGCCCGCGGGGCCTGAGCCGACGACGGCGACGGTCTTGCCGGTGAGACGCTCCGGAGGATGGGGCTGCACCCAGCCGTTCTGCCAGGCCTGGTCGATGATCGACACCTCGACCTGCTTGATCGTCACCGCCGGCTGGTTGATGCCGAGCACGCACGACGACTCGCACGGGGCTGGGCAGAGGCGGCCGGTGAACTCCGGGAAGTTGTTGGTCGCGTGCAGGCGCTCGATGGCCTGCCGGCCCTCCCCACGCCACATCAGGTCGTTCCACTCGGGGATCAGGTTGCCCAACGGGCAGCCCTGGTGGCAGAACGGCACACCGCAGTCCATGCAGCGGCCGGCCTGGCGGCGCAGCTGCGCCGAATCGCCCGCCTCGTAGACCTCTTTCCAGTCCATGAGCCGGACCGAGACCGGTCGCCGCTTGGGGAGCTCGCGCTCCGTCGTCTTCAAGAAGCCCTTCGGGTCAGCCACCTGTCACCTCCAAGATCCGATTCCACACAATGTCGCCGTCGGGGTCGAGCCCCTCGTCGACGGCCTCCTGCCGCATCTGCAACACGGCCGCGTAGTCGCGCGGCAGCACCTTGACGAACTTCGCGACAGTCGCGTCGAAGTCCACGAGCATCCGCTCGGCCAAGGCCGACCCTGTCTCGGTGCGGTGCCGCTCCAGCAGGTCGCGCACAATCTCGATGTCGGCGCTGCCCAGCGGGAGCAGTTCGAGCTCTCCGCTGGCGAGCGCCTCGCGATTGACGCGCTCGTTCTTCAAGTCGTACACGTACGCCGTGCCACCGGACATTCCCGCTCCCAGGTTGCGCCCGGTGCCGCCGAGGATGACCGCGAGGCCACCCGTCATGTACTCGAGCGCGTGGTCGCCCACGCCCTCCACGACCGCCGTCGCGCCGGAGTTGCGGACCAGGAAGCGCTCGCCCACGATGCCGCGGATGAACATGCTGCCCTGCGTCGCGCCGTAGCCGATCACGTTGCCGGCGATGACGTTCCGCTCGGCCGGGAAGACGCTGCCCCGCGGAGGCCGTACGATGATCTGGCCACCCGAGAGCCCCTTGCCGACGTAGTCGTTCGAGTCGCCCTCCAGGCGCAGCGTGATGCCCGCAGGGAGGAACGCGCCGAGCGACTGGCCGGCGGAGCCGGTCAGCGTGATGTCGATCGTGCCGGTCGGGAGGCCGTTCTCGCCGTGGCGGACGGTCACCTCGTGACCGAGCATGGTGCCGACGGCGCGCTCGGTGTTCCGGATCGGCAGGGCGAGCGAGAGCGTCGCGCCCTCGGCGCCGGGGCGCTCCGAGGCGAGCACGTCGTGCGCCGCCTGGATGAGCTGGTTGTCGAAGTGCTCATCGAGCTCGTGGTCCTGCGCGCGGCCGTTCTTGCGCGGCGCGTCCTCCGGAAACTCCGGGCCGCGCAGGATCGGAGTCAGGTCCAGGCCCGACGCCTTCCAGTGCGCGATGGCGCGATCGGCGTCGAGCAGCTCGGCGTGGCCGATGGCCTCGTCGAGGCTGCGGAACCCGAGCTCGGCGAGGTACTCCCGCACCTCCTGCGCGATGAACTCGAAGAAGTTCACGACGAACTCGGGCTTGCCGGAGAACCGGGAGCGCAGCGCCGGGTTCTGCGTGGCGACGCCGACCGGGCAGGTGTCGAGGTGGCAGACGCGCATCATGACGCAGCCTGAGACGATGAGCGGAGCGGTCGCGAAACCGAACTCCTCCGCGCCGAGCAGAGCGCCCACGATGACGTCGCGGCCGGTCTTGAGCTGCCCGTCGACCTGCACGACCACGCGCTCGCGCATGCCGTTGAGCATGAGCGTCTGCTGGGTCTCGGCGAGGCCGAGCTCCCACGGCGTTCCCGCGTGCTTGAGCGAGTTGACCGGGGAGGCGCCCGTGCCGCCGTCGTGGCCGGAGACCAGGATGACGTCGGCGAGGGCCTTCGCCGTTCCCGCCGCGACCGCGCCGATGCCGGACTCGCTCACCAGCTTGACGTGCACCCGAGCCTGCGGGTTCGCGCGCTTCAGATCGAAGATCAGCTGCTTGAGATCCTCGATCGAGTAGATGTCGTGGTGCGGAGGTGGCGAGATCAGCCCGACGCCGGCCGTCGCGTGCCGCGTACGCGCCACCCACGGGTAGACCTTCGTCGGCGGCAGCTGGCCGCCCTCGCCGGGCTTCGCCCCCTGAGCGAGCTTGATCTGGATGTCGTCGGCGTGCGTCAGATACATCGAGGTGACACCGAACCGGCCGGAGGCGACCTGCTTGATCGCGCTGCGGCGCTCCGGGTCGAGCAGGCGGTCGAGATCCTCGCCGCCCTCACCGGTGTTGGACTTGGCGCCTAGCCGGTTCATCGCGATCGCCAGGGTCTCGTGCGCCTCCTTGGAGATCGAGCCGTAGCTCATCGCACCGGTGGAGAAGCGCTTGACGATCGACTCGATCGGCTCGACCTCGTCGATCGGGACAGGCGGGCGGGTACCGCCCTTGAACGCGAACATCCCGCGCAGGGTCATGAGGGACTCGGCCTGGTCGTCGACGAGCCTGGTGTACTCGCGGAAGATGTCGTAGCGGCGGGTGCGCGTCGAGTGCTGCAGCCGGAACACGGTCTCCGGGTTGAACAGGTGCGGAGCGCCGTCGCGGCGCCACTGGTACTCGCCGCCGGTCGTCAGGCGCTCGTGGGCGAGGATGGCGCCCTCCGCCGGGTAGGCGCTCGTGTGGCGCGACAGGTTCTCGGCCGCGATCACGTCGATGCCGATGCCGCCGAGTTTGCTCGTCGTGCCGGTGAAGTACTCGTCGACGAACTCCTGGCTGAGCCCGACGGCCTCGAACGCCTGGGCGCCCGCGTATGACGACACGGTCGAGATGCCCATCTTGGACATGATCTTCAGCACGCCCTTGCCGAGCGCCTTGATCACGTTCTTGACGGCCTTCTCGGGCGAGACGGTGGTGATCATCCCGCTGCGGACCAGCTCTTCGCACGTCTCCATCGCGAGGTACGGGTTGATCGCCGACGCTCCGTAGCCGATGAGCAGCGCGATGTGGTGCACCTCGCGAACATCCCCCGCCTCCACGATCAGACCCACCTTCATGCGGTTCTCCGCACGGATGAGGTGATGGTGCACCGCGGCGAGCATGAGCAGCGACGGGATGGGCGCGAGGTCTTTGGTGGAGTCGCGGTCGCTCAGCACGATGAACTGCGCACCGGCCTCGATCGCCTCGTCGACCTCCTGGCACATCTCGGCCAGACGGCCCTGCATGGCGTCGGGGCCGGCGTCGGACCGGTAGAGGCCGCGGACCGTCGTCGTGAGCCTGCTGCCCGGCCGCGGGTCGATGTGCTGGATCTTCGCGAGCTCGTCGTTGTCGATGACCGGGAAGTCCAGGACGACCTGGCGCGCGTGCTCCGGGCCGGCCGTGAGCAGGTTGCGCTCCGGGCCGAGGCCCAGCTTCATGGTCGTGACGACCTCTTCGCGGATCGAGTCGAGCGGCGGGTTCGTGACCTGCGCGAACTGCTGCGTGAAGTAGTCGAACAGCAGCCGCGGGCGCTCGGACAGCACGGCCACCGGGGTGTCGGATCCCATCGCGCCGAGCGGCTCGGCGCCGGTCGTCGCCATCGGCTTGAGGAGGATCCGGACCTCCTCCTCCGTGTAACCGAAAGTGCGCTGGCGGCGCGTGATGGAGGCGGGCGTGTGCACGATGTGCTCGCGCTCCGGGAGGTCTTTGAGGTTGATGCGGCCCTCGTCGAGCCACGTGCCGTACGGCGCGCCGGCGGCGAGCTCGGACTTGATCTCGTCGTCCTCGATCAGGCGGCCGGCGACGGTGTCGACCAGGAACATGCGGCCGGGGCGCAGGCGCCCCTTGCGCACGACCCGGCTGGGCTCGATGTCGAGCACTCCGATCTCAGAGGCGAGCACGACGAGGCCGTCGTTCGTCACGACGTACCGGCCGGGGCGCAGACCGTTGCGGTCGAGCGTCGCCCCGACGAGCGAGCCGTCGGTGAAGACGATCGCAGCCGGACCGTCCCACGGCTCCATGAGCATCGAGTGGTACTCGTAGAAGTCGCGGCGGACCGGGTCGATCTCGGTCTGGTTCTCCCACGCCTCCGGGACCATCATCATCACGGCGTGCGGCAGCGAACGGCCGGTGAGCGAGATGAGCTCCACGACCTCGTCGAAAGAGGCCGAGTCCGAGGCGCCCGGTGTCACGATCGGCAGGACGGGCGCCAGATCACCGAGAAGCTCGCTCTCGAGCTGCGACTGACGGGCGCGCATCCAGTTGCGGTTGCCCTGCACGGTGTTGATCTCGCCGTTGTGGGCGATCATGCGGAACGGCTGGGCGAGCGGCCACGACGGGAACGTGTTGGTCGAGTAGCGCGAGTGCACCAGAGCGAGCTTGGAGGCGAACCGCTGATCGGAGAGGTCGGGGTAGAACGGCTCCAGCTGGAGGGTCGTCACCATGCCCTTGTAGACCATCGTGCGGCTCGACAGCGATGAGAAGTACAGGTCGAGTTCGCGCTCCGCCCGCTTGCGGAGGAAGTACGTGAGGCGGTCCAAGGCGATCCCACCCACCGGCTCGCCGCGCTCGTCGGTGCGCGTGCTCGACACGAACAGCTGCTCGATGACCGGCATCGCGGCGCGTGCCAGGTTGCCGAGCTCCTCCGGCCGGACCGGGACCGGGCGCCAGCCCAGGACGGTCAGGTCGTGCTCGGCCGCGATCTGCGCGACGGCGGTCTTGATCCGCTCACGCTCGCCGACGTCCGTGGGCAGGAACGCGTTGCCGACGGCGAACCGCCCGGCGCCCGGGAGGTCGAAGCCGGAGACGGCGCGCAGGAAGGCGTCGGGGACCTGCGTGATGATGCCGGCGCCGTCGCCCGTTCCGGCGTCGGAGCCGACCGCGCCGCGGTGCTCCAGGTGGCGCAGCGCCTCGAGCGCCGCGTCGATGATGTCGTGCCCCGCGGTTCCGCGCAGGGTCGCGACCATGGCGAGACCGCAGGCGTCCTTCTCGGCGGCGGGGTCGTAGAGACCCTGCTTACCGGGGACCAAGCTGAACCGGGTATGGGGAGGCGTGAGCGCCATATGTCGACCGTCCTCACAGTGTCGTGGATGTGGGGATTGGAGTGCGGGGACGCCTTCGGCCCGTTGCTGGGAGGGTTCCGCCGCTTTTGCGCCGGGCTTGTGTGCGGCCCGGAGCGTCCGTGCGGTCAGAAGATGGTTACGGGATCGCCTCGACGGGCGTGTGATGTAGCCGTGTCGTCATGAGCTGACGGAAATCATCCGTTCGCCGGGCTTGTGGCCTTGGCTCCTGCGGACGCGGTTGGCTCCCCGTCGCCATCGACGAAGTCCTCGTCATCCGAGTCCGTGTCGTCAGAGTCTACCTCAGCATCCGGGTGAACCCATTCACGACCCGGTCGGTACACACTCGGCTCCAAGCCGGTGTGGCGCCTGGACTGCACGATCAAGATCGCGATGCCGAGCACGATGGCGAGGAACGCCGCCCACACGTTGCTCGGAACGCCGAGGAACGAGAACTCGCTCGGGTCGATGCGGATCGACTCCAGGTACGAGCGGCCGAGGCCGTACCAGATGAGGTAGACGGCCAGCGTCTTGCCCCACTGCAGCCGGAACGTCCGTTCGAGGAAGAGGATGACGACCACCCCGATGACGTTCCAGATGATCTCGTAGAGGAACAGCGGCTGGAACAGTGTGTTGTCCGGCAGGCCGACCGGGATCGCCTTGTTGCCCGCGTCGATCTGCAGGCCCCACGGCAGGTTGGTCGGGAGGCCAAAGAGCTCCTGGTTGAAGTAGTTGCCGAGTCGGCCGATGGCCTGCGCGAGCAGCAGCGCGGGAGCGAGGGCGTCCGCGACGCTCCAGAACCGCAGGCCGCTGATGCGGCAGGCGATCCAGATGCCGACGGCGCCGCCGATCAGCGAGCCGAAGATCGCGTTGCCGCCCTCCCAGATCGCGAACACGTTCCAGAGGTTCGCACCCGGGTAGAAGTAGTCGGACGGGTGCGTGAACACGTGGTACAGGCGCGCACCGATGATGCCGAGGACGACGGCCCAGAGGAGGATGTCGAGGATCACGCCGGGCTCTGCGCCGCGCTTGGTGAGGCGACGGGAGGTCCACAGGGCGGCGACCACGATGCCGATCAGGATCATGATCGCGTAGGTCTGGATGCGCCAGTGCAGACCGAAGATGTCGATCGGGATCTGCTGCCATTCGGGCCCCGGGCTCGGGATGCTGGCGACCCAGCTGCTCATCGTCGCGATCACGCGATGACTACCTTTCGTGTCCTATGGAGTCCGGCGCCGAACGACGCACGGCTTCCAGTCTAAGTGCAGGTCCGCGATGCCACCGACCCGCGAAGTGCTGTCTACGCCGACCTCAGGCCGACGCGCCCTGCCGGGCGGTGCCCGCGGCGAGCTCGGCCGCGACGCGGCCGGCCTCTGCCACGCCGCCGTCGGCGAGGGCCTTGACGAGTGCGGAGCCGACGATCGCGCCGTCCGCGTACTCGAGGACCTCCGCGACCTGGGCGGCGCTGGAGATCCCGAGGCCCACGCATGTGCTCGTCGCGCCCGCGTCGCGCAGCCGGGCGACCAGCGTGCGCGCGGCGGAGTCGACGTCGCTGCGGGCGCCCGTGATGCCCATTGTGGAGACCGCGTAGACGAAGCCTCGGCTGCTTTCGATGGTCGTGCGGAGGCGCGCGTCGGTCGACGACGGCGCGGCGAGGAACACCCGGTCGAGACCGGTGCGGTCGGAGGCGGCCAGCCAATCGGCGCCTTCATCGGGGATGAGGTCGGGAGTGATGAGCCCTGCGCCGCCCGCGGCGACGAGGTCGTCGGCGAAGCGGTCGACGCCGTACTGCAGCACGGGGTTCCAGTACGTCATGACGAGCACGGGAATGTCGACGCGCTGGGTGATCTCGCGCACGGCGGTGAAGCCGTCGCGCAGGCGGAAGCCGTTCGACAGCGCCTGCTGCGTCGCGGCCTGGATGACCGTGCCGTCCATGACCGGGTCGGAGTACGGCAGGCCGAGCTCGATGACGTCGACGCCGTTCTCCGCGAGGGCGACGGCCGCGTCGATGCTGGTCTGCAGGTCGGGGAAGCCCGCCGGCAGGTAGCCGATGAGGGCGCCGCCCGCCTCCGCGTTGCGGCGCGCGATGGTGTCTGCCACACGGCTCACGACTGCACGGCTCCTTCGTCGATCAAGCCGAAGTAGCGTCCGGCGGTCTCCATGTCTTTGTCGCCGCGACCGCTGAGGTTCACGAGCACGATGCCGTCGGGGCCGACCTCTTTGCCGAGATCGAGCGCGCCGGCGAGGGCGTGCGCCGACTCGATGGCGGGGATGATGCCCTCGGTGCGGCTGAGCAGCCGCAGTGCCTCCATGGCGTCGGCGTCGGACACAGGACGGTACTCGGCGCGGCCGATCTTCGCCAGCCACGCGTGCTCCGGGCCGACACCCGGATAGTCGAGGCCCGCCGAGATCGAGTGCGACTCGATCGTCTGGCCGTCCTCGTCCTGCAGCAGCAGGCTCCGGGCACCGTGCAGGACGCCGGGGCGGCCCTTGGTGATGGTCGCGGCGTGGCGGGGCGTGTCGGCCCCCTCTCCTCCGGCCTCGAAGCCGACGAGACGCACGTCTTCGTCGTCGAGGAACGCGTGGAAGATGCCCATGGCGTTGGAGCCGCCGCCGACGCAGGCCGCGACCGCGTCGGGCAGACGACCGGTCAGCGCCAGGACCTGCTCGCGGGCCTCCTCGCCGATGATCTTCTGGAGGTCGCGCACCATCTCGGGGAACGGGTGCGGGCCCGCGACCGTCCCGAAGATGTAGTTGGTGTTCTCGACGTTGGTGACCCAGTCGCGCATCGCGTCGTTGATCGCGTCTTTGAGGGTGCGGGAGCCGGTCTTGACCGCGACGACCTCCGCGCCGAGCAGCCGCATGCGTGCGACGTTCAGTGCCTGCCGTTCGGTGTCGACCTCGCCCATGTAGACGGTGCACTCGAGGCCGAACAGAGCGGCCGCTGTCGCCGTGGCGACACCGTGCTGGCCGGCGCCGGTCTCGGCGATCACACGCGTCTTGCCGATGCGCTTGGTCAGGATGGCCTGGCCGAGCACGTTGTTGATCTTGTGCGAGCCGGTGTGGTTGAGGTCTTCGCGCTTGAGAATGACGCGCGCGCCTCCCCCCGCCTCACCGTGGAACGCTGCCTCTGCGAAACGCGGCACCTCGGTGACGATGCTCGGGCGACCGGTGTAGCTGCGGTGCAGCTCGTCGAGCTCGGCGCGGAACGCGGGATCGGCCTTGGCCTCCTCCCACGCGGTCGTCAGCTCGTCGAGGGCGGCGACGAGGGACTCGGGCACGAAGCGGCCGCCGAACTCGCCGAAGTAGGGTCCGTGTTCAGAACGAAGGGACATCAGGCTCCCAGGAACTCGCCGAGCGTGGCGACGGGATCGCTCGTGACGAGCGCCTCGCCGACGAGCACGACATCCGCACCCGCCGCCCGGTAGTGCGCGACATCGGCAGCCGACTTCACGGCCGACTCCGCCACGCGGATGACGCCGGACGGGTACCGGTCGGCCAGGCGGCCGAACAGGTCCCGATCCAGCTCGAACGTCGAGAGGTTGCGCGCGTTCACGCCCACCAGCGTGGCGCCGGTGTCGAACGCGCGGCTCAGCTCCTCCTCGGTGTGCGCCTCGACCAGAGCGGTCATGCCCAGGTCGGCGATCAGGCCGTGGAGCTCCACCAGGCGGGCCTGGTCGAGGGCGGCGACGATCAGCAGCACCAGGTCGGCACCGGCTGCGCGAGCCTCGAACACCTGGTACGGATCGGCGACGAACTCCTTGCGGAGCACGGGCAGCGACACCGCGGCGCGGACGGCCTCGAGGTCGGAGAGCGATCCTTTGAACCGGCGCTCCTCGGTGAGGACGCTGATCGCGCTCGCACCGCCTGTCTCGTAGAGAGAGGCGAGCGCGGCAGAGTCGGGGATCGCAGCGAGGTCGCCGCGCGACGGGCTCGCGCGCTTGACCTCCGCGATGATCTTCACCCGCTCGGCGGGCGCCAGTGCGGCCAGCGCGTCGATAGCGGGCTCACGGGCAGCCGCGGCCTCTTCTACGACGGCGAGCGGGCGCTCAGCGCGTCGCCGCTCCGCATCCTCCAGCGCGCCGGCGACGAGGTCGGCGAGCACGGTTAGTGGCCCTTCGGCTGATACTTGGAGCCGCCCACTCCGTAGCCCGCGCGCTTCATGATCCAGCCCATGATCAGCCCGATAACGGCGAGACCAGCCGACAGCCACACGATGATCGGAGCGTCGAAGAAGAACGCGACGGCTCCGATGGTGAAGGCGATCAACATGATGATCACGGCCGTCCATGCCGCCGGCGAATGACCGTGGCCTGGATCGACTGACTCGGTGCTCATGGGACTCCTGCACGTCGGGTGCGCCGCTCCCTCTCGTCTCGGAGGGGCGCACGGTTGGTGAATCGGGAACCAGTCTAGTGGCTCACCGCGTGGGATCGTCGCCGCGGCTCAGCTCGTCCCAGCTGTCGATCGCGGCGTCGCGGTCGAGCGCGGTAGGGGCTTCCGGTGTGTCGCCTTCGGCCGCTGCGCGAGCCTCGTCATCGTCGCCCTCGTCGCCCGCATCGGCCGCGTCGCCCGCGAGAGCGGGCTCGTCGTGGTCGTCACCCGCCAGTTCGCCGACGGCCTCCTCGGCCGAGCGGCCGTCCTCCCCCGCGAACCGCGCCTGGTAGCGCCGCGACGGACCGGGCCACGCCCGCACGAAGACGATGGCCGCGATGCCGGCGAGAGCGACGATCACACCGCCGACAACGGCGAACCACGGCCAGAACTCGGTCGTCGTGCTCTCCACCAGCCTGCGCAGGGAGGCCTCCCCGGCCACGCCGGTCGCCGACGTGATCGCTCCGCCGACCGCCCGCAGCGGGTCGGCGAGCACGGAGAGGGCCGAGTAGACGATCGAGACGCCGATCAGGACCCCGAGAACCGACAGCACCATGCGGAAGGCCGGCCCTGCGATCGCGAGAGCCGCCGTCAGGGCGAGCCCGGCCAGCGAGAGCGCCGTGAGAGCAGGCGCCGCGGCCGAGCCGGCGACGGTGACCGCCCCGGCGTGGTTCGCGACGTCCTTCACCTCGATGGTGAACCAGGGCTGCGTCGCCGAGAGCAGCCCGAGGCCGCTCCCCACGACCAGCGCGAGGAGCGTCAGGTACTTGACTCTGCGGTTCTCAGTCCGCACCGTGGACCCGTCTCATGCCGTTGGCGACCGCGACCGCCCGCAGGGGCGCCGCCGCCTTGTTCTGCGACTCCTGGAACTCCAGGATCGGCACCGAGTCGGCGACCAGGCCGCCCCCGGCCTGCACCCGGGCGACTCCACCCATGATCGTCGCAGTACGAATCGCGATGGCGAGATCGGCGTCTCCGGCGAAGTCGAAGTACCCGATCACTCCCCCGTACACCCCACGCTGAGCGGGCTCCAGCTCGTCGATGATCCGCAGCGCCATCGGCTTCGGCGCGCCCGAGAGCGTGCCGGCCGGAAAGGTCGCGCGGAAGACGTCGATCGCCCCGGACTCCGGGAGCAGGTCGCCCTCCACCGACGAGACGATGTGCATGATGTGGCTGAAGCGCTCGACCCGCATGAACTCGGTCACCTCGACGCTGCCCGCGGCGCAGACCTTGAGCAGGTCGTTGCGGGCGAGGTCGACGAGCATCAGGTGCTCCGCCCGTTCCTTGTCGTCGGCCAGCAGCGACGCCTCGAGGTCGAGGTCTTCCTCTGGCGTCGCGCCGCGCGGGCGCGAGCCGGCGATGGGGTGCGTGAAAGCACGACCATCCTGCACCTTGACCAGCGCCTCGGGCGAGGAGCCCACGATCTGGTACGGCTCGCCGTCGGGGCGCTCCAGCGACAGCAGATACATGTACGGGCTCGGGTTGAGCGAGCGCAGCACGCGGTAGACGTCGAGAGCGGAGGCCGTGCACTCGAGCTCGAAGCGCTGCGAGATCACCACCTGGAAGATGTCACCGTCGACGATCCGCTTCTTGGCGGTCTCGACCGACGCGAGGAAGTCCTCCTCGCGTGTGCGCGACACCGGGTGCCCGACGGCGGCGAGATCCACGTCGGCGAGCCACGCCTCGGACGGGCGCGCGAGCTCGGTCTGCATGCGGTCGAGGCGCTGCTGCGCGTCGCTCCACAGGGCGTCGACGTCATGCTCGCCGTCGGCCAGGGCATTGGCGATCAGCTTGACCGTGCCCGAACGGTGGTCGATCACGACCAGGTCGGCGACGAACGCCATCGCTTGTCCGGGAAGGTCGTAGTCGGCCGGTGGCCGCTGCGGCAGCCGTTCGAGCTGGCGCACCGCCTCCCAGCCGATGAAGCCGACCAGACCGCCGGTCAGCGGAGGCAGGCCGGGGATCCGCGGTGTGCCCCATCGCTCGTACAGTGCGGTCAGGGCTTCGAGTGGGCGGCCGGAGGCCTCCGCACCGAGCGCGCGCTGCGCCGACAGCCCGTAGTCGAGCCAGCGGACCTCGTCGCCGTCCTGGGTCAGCATGCCGAACGACGCGGCTCCGACGAACGAGAACCGCGACCAGATGCCGCCCTGTTCGGCCGACTCCAGAAGGAAGGTGCCGGGCCGGCCGGCGGCCAGCTTGCGGTAGATCCCGACGGGCGTCTCGCCGTCGGCGAACAGCTCCCGGACGACCGGCACGACGCGATGCTCGGCGGCCAGGGCCGCGAACTCCTCGTGTCTGGTCGTCCCCGCCTCCGTGGCGATCACAGGTCTGACCCCATCTCGGCGGCGAGCTGCGCGCTCTCGGCGTCGGCGACCGCCGGCTCCAGGACGTCGGCGTCGAAGCACGTGCGCGTACCGGTGTGGCAGGCCGCTCCGATCTGCTCGACGGTCACCAGCAGCGTGTCGCCGTCGCAGTCCAGCGCAGCGCCCTTGACGTACTGGACATGGCCGGAGGTGTCGCCCTTGCGCCAGTACTCCTGGCGCGAGCGCGACCAGAAGGTCACCCGGCCCTCGCTCAGCGTGCGGCGCACCGCCTCGGCATCCATCCAGCCCATCATCAGCACCTCGCGGGAGTCCCACTGCTGGATGACGGCGGGGACCAGCCCCGCTTCGCTGAACCGGATCCGGCCGATCACGTCGTCGATCGCGGTCATGAACGCACCTCCAGACCTGCTCGTCGCAGCTCGGCCTTCACATCATCGATGGTCATCTCGCCCGAGTGGAAGACGCTGGCCGCCAGCACCGCGTCGGCGCCCGCGTGGATCGCCGGAGCGAAGTCGGACACGGCGCCCGCCCCGCCCGAGGCGATGACAGGCACCGGGCTGATCGCGCGCATCTGGCGGATGAGCTCCAGGTCGAAGCCCTCCTTCGTGCCGTCGGCATCGATGGAGTTGACCAGCAGCTCCCCCGCGCCCAGCTCGATCGCGCGCTCCGCCCAGTCGAAGGCGTCGATGCCGGTCTCGGTGCGGCCGCCGTGGGTCGTCACCACGAAGCCGGACGCCGTGGCGGCCGAACGCTTGACATCGAGCGAGAGCACGAGGACCTGGGCGCCGAAGCGCCCGGCGATCTCGCCGACGAGCTCGGGCCGCGCGATCGCGGCCGAGTTGACGCCCACCTTGTCCGCGCCGCTGCCCAGCAGCTTCGCGACGTCCTCCGTGCTGCGCACGCCGCCGCCGACCGTGAGCGGAATGAAGACCTGCTCGGCGGTGGCACGCACCACGTCGTACGTCGTCGACCGGTCGTCGACCGTCGCCGTCACGTCGAGGAAGGTCAGTTCGTCCGCCCCCTGCTCGAAGTACCGGCGAGCGAGTTCGACGGGATCGCCCTGGTCGCGGAGGTTCTGGAAGTTGACGCCCTTGACGACGCGTCCGGCGGCCACGTCGAGACACGGGATGACCCGGACCGCGAGGCTCATCAGATCCGCGCCGCGTGGATCGAGGTGACCAGGATCGCACGCGCCCCGAGCTCGTAGAGGTCGTCCATCACCTGGTTGGTGCTGTCGCGTTTGATCATCACCCGTACGGCGACCCAGTCCGGCTCGCCGAGCGGCGACACCGTGGGCGACTCGACGCCCGGTGTCAGGGCGACGGCCTGGTCGAGCAGCGCGACGGGGAGGTTGTAGTCGATCAGCACGTACTGCCGCGCGACCATGACGCCCTGCAGGCGCCGCAGCAGCGTGTCCACTCCGGTCGCGGGCGACGGCGACGACACGAGAACGGCCTCCGACTCGAGGATCACCGGACCGAAGATCTCCAAGCCCTGCTTGCGCAGGGTCGAGCCGGTCTCGACCACGTCAGCCACGGCGTCGGCGACGCCCAGCCGCACGGCGGACTCCACGGCCCCGTCGAGCTTGATGAGGGACGCGTCCACGCCGCTGTCAGCGAGGAACTGGCCGACGAGGCCCGGGTAGCTCGTCGCGACGCGCTTGCCGTCGAGGTCGGCGAGGTCGGTGTACGAGCCGGCGGGGCCGGCGAAGCGGAACGTCGAGGCGGCGAAGTCGAGCGCGGCGATCTCGGCTGCAGGTGAGCTGGAGTCGAGCAGGAGGTCGCGGCCAGTGATGCCGACGTCGAGCGCGCCCGAGCCGACGTAGGTCGCGATGTCGCGCGGGCGGAGGTAGAAGAACTCCACGCCGTTGCGCGGGTCGGCGACGATGAGCTCCTTGGGGTCGCGGCGACCGTGGTAGCCCGCCTCGTGGAGCATCTGCGCCGCGGTCTCGGAGAGGGAGCCCTTGTTGGGGACGGCGATCTTCAGCATGCGTTGTGACTTTCGTGACGTGACGGACGGGAGGCTGGGAGTGGTCGTCACAGATGTCGGTACACGTCGGCCGGAGTGAGGCCCTTGGCGATCAGCAGCACCTGCAGGTGGTACAGCAGCTGGGAGACCTCCTCGGCGGTGGCCTCGTCGGACTCGTACTCCGCGGCCATCCAGACCTCCGCGGCCTCTTCGACGATCTTCTTTCCGATGGCGTGCACGCCGGCGTCCAGCTCGCGAACCGTCCCGGAGCCTTCCGGGCGGGTCTCGGCCTTCTCGCTGAGCTCGGCGAAGAGGTCGTCGAAGGTTTTCACCGTTACAGCGTACTAGCCGCAGAGCGCGGCCCGTGCCCGCGCGACGGGCGCCTTCGGTAGTCTGGAGGTGATGTGCTAATGTCGGCAGGTCTCATCTGACATATTCCATTCGACAAGGAGGTCCGCGATGGAACCGACGACCCGTCCCCGATTCTGGCCGCTGGTGCTCTGCTGGATGATCGTGGCTCTCGACGGCTTCGACCTGGTGGTGCTCGGCACGGTCATCCCCACGTTGCTGAGCACGCACGAGCTCGGATTCGACGCGCCGGCCGCGACCGCTGTCGCGACCGCAGGACTCGTCGGCGTCGGGATCGGAGCGCTCACCGTGGGGCCGCTGGCAGATCGCTACGGACGGCGGCTCTGTCTGATCCTCTGCGTGACGGTGTTCTCGTTGCTCACGCTCGCCATCGTGATCGCGCCGAACATCTTCGTGTTCGGCCTCCTGCGCGTGCTCGCCGGGGTGGCGCTCGGAGCGTGCCTCCCCGTCACCCTCGCGTACGTCACCGATCTGATGCCGCGCGAGCGCGCGGGCAAGGCGACGACGCTGACGATGACCGGGTATCACGCCGGCGCCGTCCTCACGGCGCTCCTCGCGCTCGCGGTCATCCCCGACTGGCGTGTGCTGTTCGCGATCGGCGGCATCGCGGGGCTGGTCACCGTCCCACTCATCCGGCTCGCACTGCCGGAGGAGCGCCGCGGGCAGCAGACCGACTCGCGCCCGACCGTACGGCGGCTGGTCGAGCGGCCCTACCTGACGATCAGCATCGGCGTCTGGGTGGCCTCCTTCATGGGACTCCTGCTGGTCTACGGCCTCAATACCTGGCTGCCCCAGCTGATGCGCGACGCCGGCTACGGCTCCACCGACTCGCTCGGTCTGCTCCTCGTCCTGAACGCAGGCGCCGTCACCGGACTGATCGTGGCGGGCATCGTCGCAGACCGCTCGGGCACCAAGCGGGTCGCGATGGCGTGGTTCGCGCTGTCGGGGTTGCTGCTCGCGTTCCTCAGCATCCGCTTGGAGGACGTCACGATGCTGTACGTCGCGGTCTTCGTGACGGGCGTCTTCGTGTTCTCGGCGCAGGTGCTCGTCTACGCCTTGATCACCCAGCTCTATCCGCCCGAGATCCGGAGCACCGCGCTCGGCTTCGCCGCCGGCATCGGGCGACTCGGCGCCATCGTCGGCCCGGCGATCACCGGGACGCTCGTCTCGTATGGCTTCGCCTACCCGGGCGGGTTCTACGTGTTCGCCGCCACGGCCCTCCTCGCGGTGGGCGCGCTTGCCATCATCCCCGCGCGAGCGAAAGTGAAGGCCGAAGCCGTTCCGGTGCAGAGCTCGCTGTAGCGCCCAAGTACTACTAGTGGCTGTGGGCCGCGACAGCGGCCCGCAGCCCGGCGATCCGCTCGGCGGGCTCTCCGCGGAACACGCTGGAGCCCGCGACGAACGTGTCGGCGCCGTTCTCTGCGGCTGTGACGATCGTCTCCTCGGTGATCCCGCCGTCGACCTGCAGCCACACGTCGAGGCCCCGCGCTTCGACGGCCTCCCGAAGCAATCGCAGCTTGGGCATCATCTCACCCATGAACGTCTGACCCCCGAAACCCGGTTCCACGGTCATCACGAGCACCTGGTCGAACTCGGCAAGGAGGTCGAGGTAGCCGTCGACGGGCGTGCCCGGCTTGAGGGCGATCCCCGCCCGTGCGCCGATGGCGCGCAGCCGGCGGGCGAGCGCCACGGGCTTGTCCGCGGCCTCCGCGTGGAACGTCACCGAGTAGGCGCCCAGCTCGGCGTATCCCGGGGCCCAGCGGTCGGGGTCGTCGATCATCAGGTGCACGTCGAGCGGGATCGGACTGACGTCCTGGATACGACCTACCATCTGCGGGCCGAAGGTGAGGTTGGGAACGAAGTGGTTGTCCATGATGTCCACGTGGACGAGGTCCGCGCTGGAGAGATCGGCGAGATCGCGCTCCAGGTTCACGAAGTCGGCCGCCAGGATGCTCGGATTGATGCGCGTCACCATGCCCACCAGCCTATGGGGCGCACAGCGCTCCCGACGGCCGGACCGGCCGCTCCGGCTACCGCGCAAGCTTCTGGAGCACCGCGATGAACATGGCGTCGGTGAGATGACGGTGCGGCCAGAGCTGCACCAGCTCCGGTTCGCCCGCCAGATCGAGCCGCTCGTTGGCGACGGACTGCACGATCTCGGCGCTGTCGCTGGTGCGGAGCACACCGCGATGACGGTCGAGAGCGTCCGCGACCACCGAGCGCGTCTCCGCCACGTGCGGCGAGCACGTCACGTACACGAGGAGGCCGCCCGGCTTCAGCGCCTCCACAGCGGAGTCGATCAGGCGTGCCTGCAGCCCGGTCAGCTCGGCGACGTCGCTCGGCAGCTTGCGCCAGCGCGCCTCCGGACGGCGGCGCAGCGCGCCGAGCCCGGTGCAGGGCGCGTCCAGCAGGACACGGTCGAAGGCCTCCGGCTCGCTGCGCCCGATCTCCACTCCGTCGTGCTCCCACACCGGCACATCGAGAGGCACGGCCGCAAGCGCCCGACGCACCAGCTCTGCCCGAGCGGGCACCACTTCGTTGGCGACGAGGGTCGCCCCGCCCGCGAACGCCTCCGCGGCGAGCAGCGCGGCCTTGCCACCCGGGCCCGCGCAGAGGTCGAGCCACCGCTCGCCCGGCTCGATCGGCCGGGCGCGGGTGAGGGCGAGCGCTGCGAGCTGCGATCCCTCGTCCTGCACCCGCAGCCGGCCTTCGGCCTCACTCACCAGGCCCTGCGGGTCGCCGCCGCCCGCGGTGAAGCCGAGGGGCGAGAACCGGTTGGGCCGTGCGCCGCTGGGCGGCTCGCCCAGGCCGGGCAATGCCGCCAGGTTGACGCGCGGCGCCACGTTGTCGGCCTCCAAGAGTGCTTCCAGCTCCGCCCCGCGCCCCTCGGCCTCCAGGGAGCGACGGAAGGCCCGGACGATCCAAGCGGGGTGGGAGGTGATGGCAGCAAGCCGCTCGTCTTCGTTCTTCGCGTCGGCCAGCACCCGGTCGTACCACTCCTCGGGCGCCGACCGGCCGATCTCGCGCAGCACGCCGTTGACGAAGCCCGTTCCCGAGCGGCTGCCGACCAGGCGCGCGAGCCCGACCGACTCGTTGACGGCCGCGTGCGACGGCACGCGCGTCGACAGCAGCTGGTGTGCTCCGAGCCGCAGCACGTCGAGCAGCGGAGGGTCGATCCGGTCGACGGAGCGTCCAGCCGCCCGGGCGATGACCCGGTCGTAATAGCCTTGCATCCGAAGCGTGCCGTACGTCAGTTCCGTCGCGAGCGCGGCGTCGGCCGGTGACAGCCCTGCCCGCGCGATACGGCCGGGCAGCAGGAGGTTGGCATAGGCATCGGACTCCCGTACGGCCGAGAGCACGTCGTACGCGACCCGGCGTGACGGCTGGACCCTGGTGCGGTCGTTCACGAGAGCACCGCCGATCCCCCGGCGCCGCGCCACCAGTCGGCGGCCGCCATGGCGCGTTTGCCCGCCGGCTGAACGGTGAGGAGCTCGAGCGGCGTGGTGCCCGTGCCGACCTCGATGCGGCCGTCGACGTCGGCGACGACGCCGGGCGGCAAGGAGAGGCCGCCGGTCGGGCGGGCCGCATGGACTTTGAACCGCTCGCCGTCGAGGAGCACCCACGCGCCCGGTTCCGGTGTGACGCCGCGCAGCCGCGCATAGACCTCGTCGACCGGGAGGGTCAGATCGAGGCGGGCATCGTCGATCGTGAGCTTGGGGGCGAGCACCGGGTCGCCACTCTGCGGCACCGCGACAGCGGTCCCGTCCGCGAGCGCCGAGACGGTGTCGGCGAGCAGCGCCGCCCCGTCCTCCGCCAGGGAGTCAAGCAGCTCTCCGGCCGTCGCGTCGGCCGGGATCGGTCGCCGCAGCTGCGCGAAGACGTCGCCGGCGTCGAGCGCGCCGACCAGCTGGAACACGGCCACTCCGGTCTCGGTGTCGCCGGCCATCACGGCGCGCTGCACCGGCGCCGCACCCCGCCAGCGCGGGAGCAGCGAGAAGTGCAGGTTGACCCAGCCGAGCCGGGGTGTCGAGAGCAGCGGCTCGCGGACCAGACCGCCGTAGGCGACGATGACGCCGAGGTCCGCGTGCAGGTCTGCGACCTGCTCGGTGACATCCTCCCCCAGCCGGTTCGCTTTGATGACGGGGAGGTCGAGCTCGGCAGCGGCCTCCGCCACCGGCGACGGGGTCAGCACCCGTCTCCGGCCGAGCGGGGCGTCCTCGCGCGTGATGACGGCGGCGAGCTCGAAGCGCTCGGCGAGGGTGGTCAGGGAGGGGAGGGCGACGGCGGGTGTGCCGGCGAAGACGAGTCGCATTGCAAGGTTCTTTCGGTCTGGTCAGCGACCGAGTCTACCCGAGCGCGCACTCGTGCCACCCGTCGAGGGGCACGTACACGCCCCTATCCGACGGTTTTAGGGGCGTGTACGTGCCCCTCGGCGGGTGAGCGGGAGGGTAGCTCAGAGGATCTCGGGGTCGTCGAAGCGGACGCGGAGCGTCGGCGCTGGGCGGTAGCCGGGACGGCCTCCGGGAGCTCTGCGGCGCTGCGTCGCGTTGCGCACCACCGCGGCACGCACGGCGGCGGCGACCTCCGTCCCGCGCGCGTACTCGAACCGGAGGATGGCGCGCACTGACGTCTCGTCCGCCTCCGCCGGCCCGAGCACGTCGATCAGGAGGCCGGGATCGACGGCCTCCAGCACCCCGCGCACCGCGGACTCGGCCCCCGTGACCGAGGCGAGCCGCACGGCGGGCGGAAAGCGCAGCTTACGCCGGTCGGCCAGCTCCTCCCGCGCGAAATCGACCAGTCGACCGGTCGCGAAATCCCGCGCGAGGTCGCCGGAGACGCCGACCAGCAGGGTCGGTGCGCCGGGCGCGGCCAGCACCGACGCGCTCGTCCACCAGCGCAGGCAGTCCTCAGCGACGTGGAGGGTCTCGCGCGCGAGCATGCGCTCGCCATCGAGCAGGAGCACGGCCCGGTACCCGCCGTCGGCGATCGGCTCAGCGCCACGGGTGGCGACGACGAGCGCGGGAGCCGACCCGATGCGCAGCACCGGATGATCGCCGTCGGCGAGGATGACTCGCGTGCCGGGGAACGCCCGTCCCAGCTCCTCCGCCGTGCGGCCCGAGCCGGGCGTGACCATCTTCAGCTTCGTGTGCTCGCAGCGCGTGCAGCTCCACTCGGTCGCCAACGCGCCGCACCAGCCGCACGAGGGAGCGGCGCCCGCGCGGCGCTGCCCGAGCGGTCCCGTGCATTTCGCGCAGCGGGCGGCCTGTCCGCAGTGGGCGCACGAGAGCACGGGCAGGTAGCCCGGTCGGGCGACCTGCACCAGCACGGGTCCCCGCGGTCTGCCACTCTCGCCGCTGAGCGCCTCGCTCGCCGCCCGCCACGCGGACGACGGGATGCGCGCCGCGCGCGCCGCCGGCTCGGAGGCGCTCTGGTTGGCGGTCAGCACCACCTTCGGCGAGGAGGCGCGCTCCGGCCCGACGTCGCGCAGCCAGCCGAGCTCGACCAGGCGCTGCGCCTCCACGCTGCGCACCAGGCCGCTCAGGACGAGCGCGCAGCCCTCCAGCTCTTGACGCACCAGAGCGGCGTCCCGTGCGTGCACGTACGGGCTCAGCGGCTCCGCCAGCAGCGGATCGCTGTCCTCCCAGACCGCCAGGAGGCCGAGCCTGCCTGCGGGCGCGTAGACCACGGAACGGTTCCCGATGACGATCCGCGGGCCGGAGAGCGCAGCGAGGAAGCCCTTGTAGCGGTCGGGGTTCGACTGGGAGGCGTCGGCACGCACCACCGCATCCTCCGGGGCGATCGCTCCCAGCGCCGCCGCCACCTGCTCGAGGTCGCGATGGTCGGGGACGGCGAGGATCGCCGTGGCGCCGGTTCGCCAGGTCGCGGTGGCGAGTGCCGCAAGCGTGACGGCCCACTCGCCGACCCACGTGTCGTCCGGGAGGCGGCTCAGGCGCGGGATCGGTCGCAGCGCGAGTCGCTCCCCCGCCGCGACAGCCGACTCCAGCGCACCGGAGGCATAGCCGCGCACCGGGAACGGCGCGGGCGCAGCGTCAGATCCGGCCGCCTCGACCGCCTCGACCCGCGCAGGAGCGTCGGCGCCGGCTGCCGCTTCTCGCGCAGCCAGCCACGCCTTCTCGACGCGCACCATGCGCGGCGGCACCGCGAGTCGCAGGATGTCGCTGGCCGTGCCCGCGCTCCGGTCGGCGAGACGGCGGGCGAGCCGCCAGACCGAATCCGACAAGACGGGCACCGGAGAGACGACCGCCTCGATCGGACTCAAGGCACCTGAGAACGCCGCGTCCGGTTCCGCGAGCTCGACGACGTACCCGTTGGCGACCCGGCCGGCCGAGCGCAGCGGGACGCGCACGCGCACTCCGGGCACGACCTGCCCGGAGAGCTCCTCGGGCACGCTGTAGTCGAACAGGTGATCGAGCTGCGGCAGCGGCGAGTCGAGGACGACACGGGCGACCGTCGCGGCCGCCTCCACGCTAGAGCCCTGCGGCGGAGCGCAGGTCGTCGACACGGTCCAGCCGCTCCCAGGTGAAGTCGGGGAGTTCGCGGCCGAAATGGCCGTAGGTCGCCGTGCGCGCGTAGATCGGCCGGAGCAGGTCGAGGTCGCGCACGATCGCCGCCGGACGCAGGTCGAACACCTCGCGGATGGCGTGGATGATGCGCTCGTCGGAAACGGTGCCCGTCCCGAACGTCTCCACGTACAGACCGACGGGCGCCGCCTTGCCGATCGCGTACGCCACCTGCACCTCGAGCCGGTCGGCGAGGCCCGCCGCGACGGCGTTCTTCGCGACCCAGCGCATGGCGTAGGCCGCCGAGCGGTCGACCTTCGACGGGTCCTTGCCCGAGAAAGCACCTCCGCCGTGACGGCTCGCGCCGCCGTAGGTGTCGACGATGATCTTGCGGCCGGTGAGGCCCGCGTCGCCCTTGGGGCCGCCGATCTCGAATCGGCCGGTGGGGTTGATGAGCGTGCGGATGTGCGCGGTCTCGAGCCCCGCGGCGTGCATGACCGGCGCGATGACCTCCTCGACGACCTCGGCCTG
Source organism: Leifsonia sp. McL0607 (assembly GCF_049993355.1). Classification (GTDB taxonomy): domain Bacteria; phylum Actinomycetota; class Actinomycetes; order Actinomycetales; family Microbacteriaceae; genus Leifsonia. The sequence goes on from NZ_CP188253.1 coordinate 3,498,460, forward strand.
CAGCTGCTCGCTGGAGATGTGCGGCGCGTGCTGCGTGGAGAGCACGACGGTCTCGACCGAGCGCGGCGTGTAGCCCTCGTAGCCGATCGTCACCTGCGTCTTGCCATCGGGCCGGAGATAGTCGAGAGTGCCGTCTTTGCGCACGGCGGCGAGCCGCTCGGCCAGCCGATGCGCCAGCCAGACCGGAAGCGGCATGTACTGCGGCGTCTCGGTGGTGGCGAAGCCGAACATGATGCCCTGGTCGCCCGCTCCCTGCCGGTCGAGATCGTCGACGCTCTGCTCGGCGCGCGACTCGAGCGCGTTGTCCACGCCCTGCGCGATGTCGGGCGACTGGGCGCCGATCGAGAGGGAGACCCCGCACTGCGTGCCGTCGAAGCTCACGTCGGACGAGTCGTAGCCGATCTCGACGATCTTCTCGCGCACCAGGGCCGGGATCTCGACGTAGCCGTTGGTCGTCACCTCGCCCGCGACGTGCACCAGGCCGGTCGTGACCAGCGTCTCGACCGCGACGCGGCTGTGCGGATCGACCGCGATCAGCGCGTCGAGGATGCTGTCGGAGATCTGGTCGCAGATCTTGTCCGGGTGACCTTCGGTGACCGACTCGGACGTGAAGAGGCGCAGATCTGCCATTGTTCTCCTTGATCGCGGCGCGGAGGGTGTGCCCGGGATGCCGTGGCCCGGTCGTCGACTAGACGACGACGTCGAGAATACGGTCGGCCACCGACAGCTTGCTCCCCGAGGCCTCCATCACTATATCGCCGCCCTTGCGGAGCACCACGACCTCGTTGCTCTCCGTTGCGAAGCCCTTGTCCCAGCCCACCTGGTTGAGCACCAGGAAGTCGCTGCCCTTCGCGGCGAGCTTGCTGCGGCCGAGCTCGATCAGCGTGGACGGGTCGAGTTCGGTCTCGGCCGCGAACCCCACGACCACCTGGCCGTCTCGGCGGGTCGCCGAGAGACCCGCGAGGATGTCGGGGTTGGCGACCAGCTCGATGCTCAGCGTGTCTCCGGCCTCGGACTTCTTGATCTTGGTGTCGCGCGCGACGGACGGGCGGTAGTCGGCCACCGCGGCCGTCATCACGACGATGTCGGCCGATCGGGCCGCCTCGGTCACGGCCGCCTGGAGTTCGAGCGCGGTCTGCACCTCGACGAGCTCCACGCCCACGGGAGGGTCGACCTCCAGGTGCGCGGCGATCAGCACCACGTCGGCGCCGCGCGCCTGCGCTGCAGCGGCCACCGCGACGCCCTGGCGCCCGCTCGACCGGTTGCCGAAGAAGCGGACGGGGTCCAGCGGCTCCCGGGTGCCGCCCGCCGTCACGACGATGCGCTTGCCCGCAAGGTCCACGCCGCCTCGGGGCAAGCGGGAGGCCTCGTTCGCGCGCCGACGTTCCGAGAGCACGACGACGTCGGCCACGGGCTCCGGCACCGCCGAGACGGCGAGCCGCGGTGAAATGCCGGCAGCGCGGAGGGCGGCCCGGACGATCACGTCGGGCTCCTCCATGCGGCCGGGGCCGGAGTCGGCGCCGGTGAGCTGCCCGGAGGCGGGCCCGACCACGGTGACGCCCCGGTTGCGGAGGGTCGCGACGTTGGCGACGGTGGCCGGGTTGCGCCACATCTCGGTGTGCATCGCCGGAGCTACGACCAGCGGTGCCGTAGAGGCCAGGACGGTGTTGCCGAGAAGGTCGTCGGCAAGGCCCGCCGCCAGCTTGGCGAGCGTGTTGGCGGTCGCCGGCGCGATCACGATGAGATCGGCCGACTGGCCGATGGCCACGTGCCGCACCTCGGCGACCCCTTCGTAGAGGTCGGTCGCCACCGGGTTGCGGCTGATCGCCTCCAGCGTCGGACGGCCGACGAACCGCAGCGCGGCCTCCGTCGCGACGACGTGGACCGAGTGGCCTTCGAGGACCAGCGCACGGATCACGCCCACAGCCTTGTACGCGGCGATGCCGCCGGTCACTCCGACGACGATGGTCAATCGTGGGCTCACGGCGTCAGTCCTCTCGATCGGCAGAGTTCCTCCATCGGCCGGGTGTCCGGCTGCGATGGCACGGCTGCGCTGGGCGCTGGTTCTGAAGCGCTGGTTCGGCGGCTCTCAGTCTGCGGGACTCGGTCTGCCGAGTTACTCCGCGGCGATCGGCTTGACGACGAGCTTGTCCTCGTTGATCTCGTGCAGCGCGACCGAGAGGGGCTTGTCATCGACCGACGAGTCGACGAGCGGGCCGACGTTGTCGAACAGGCTGCCCTCGTGGAGGTCGGCGTAGTAGTCGTTGATCTGACGCGCGCGCTTGGACGCGAAGATGACGAGCGCGTACTTCGATTCGACACGAGCCAGGAGGTCGTCGATGGGCGGATCGATGATGCCGTTGTTGGTGGTTGCCATGCGGGAACCCTCTCTTTCGTGCTTCCGGCGCTCGGGCACGAGGCGCGGAGGACTGCGGGTGGCGCCGGACGCGGCGCGACACGTGTCTGTCTGAGACTGGCGGTCTACGGGCGCGACGGCGCCGCGCGGACATTCATCAAGTCTACGACCTCGCGAGCGGCCTCGGCGACCGTGTGGTTCACGACTCGGTAGTCGAACTCGTCCTGGGCGGCCAGCTCGACCTTCGCGGTCGCCAGCCGGCGCTGCTGCTCCCCGGCGTCCTCCGTGCCCCGCCCGATCAATCGGCGGACCAGCTCGTCCCACGTGGGAGGGAGCAGGAAGATCAGCCGGGCGTCCGGCATCGCCTCGCGCACCTGGCGTGCGCCGTGGAGGTCGATCTCGAGCAGCACGCTCCTGCCCTGCTCCAGCGCGTCCTCGATCGGGGCGCGCGGCGTGCCGTAACGGTAGGCGTTGTGCACGGTCGCGTGTTCCAGCAACTCACCCTCCGCGATCATGCGGTCGAACTCGGCGTCGTCGACGAAGTAGTAGTTGACGCCGTCGACCTCGCCGGGGCGAGGCGCCCGGGTGGTCGCCGACACCGAGAGGAGCACGTCGGGGTAGTTCTCGCGGATGTAGGTCGACACCGTGCCCTTGCCGACCGCGGTCGGCCCGGCGAGGACCACCAGCTGGTTGCGGCGACGGCCGGCCCGGTTCTCGCGATCGATGAGGAACTCGCGCAGCTTGAGTCGCTGGTGGCGGCCGAGGCCGCCGAGGCGCTTGGCCGGCGAGATCGCCAGCTTCTGCAGCGCCTCCTGCATCTTGGTCGTTCCGATCGCCGGGACGCTGAGCAGGAACTCGGTGACACGCAGCCGGCCCTCGACGCCGTCGGGGGCGGCGGTCGCGTGGTCCAGGACCACCAACGGCGACACCTCGCGCGCGGCGATGGCGTTCTTCACGGCCGCGCGGGCCCGGCGGGCGGCGACGGCGGATGCGGATGCGGCCGCGCGATCGACCTCGGGCGGCGCGGGCCGAGCCGGTGCGGGCCGGGACTCAGCCATGGCTGGCACGCACCTCCTCGGCACGGCGCGCGACGGCCGCGGCCAACCTGTCGGGGCCGACGCTCAGCAGGCCCCGGGACTCGCTCACGATGACGCCGGGCGCGTACGCGCCGAAGAGACGGTGGACATCCTCGACTCTCGCGCCCTGGTGCCCAAACCCGGGCGCGAGCACCGGAAAGGCCGGCTCGACGGCCACCGAGGTGTCGATCCCGTAGCTCCCGAGCGCGACCGTGGCGCCGAGCACCAGGCCGACCGTGCCGAAGGGATGCGAAGGCTGCGCCTGGTTGAACGCGTGCACGTCTTCGATGATCGCACGGGCCACGGTCATCCCGGCACGGGGTCCGGAGGCCACAACCGCCTGCTGCACGTCCGCGGCCTCCGGGTTGGAGGTCGCTGCGAGCACGAACAGACCCTTCCCGGCCTCCTCCGCGAGCCTCATCGGCTCGGCGATGGAGCCGACGCCCTGGAACGCGGCGACCGTCATGGCGTCGGCCTCCAGCGGAGAGCCGGGCGTGAGCCACGACTCGGCGTACGCGGCGACGCTCGTGCCGATGTCGCCGCGCTTCGCGTCGGCGATCACCAGCAGACCGGCCTCGCGCGCGGTGCGGATCACATCCTCCAGTGCCGCATAGCCCGCCGATCCGTAGCGCTCGAAGAACGCGACCTGCGGCTTGACGATCGCCGCCCGGCCCGCCGCGGCCTCCACCACGCGCAGGCCGAACTCCCGCACACCGGAGGCCGAAGCGTCCAACCCCCAGTCCGCCAGCAGGTGCGCGTGAGGGTCGATGCCGACGCATAGGCGGCCGCGCGCCGCGAAGGCGCCAGCCAGCCTGTCCCCGAACGCAGACCCGTCGCCAAATGATGGCATCCCCGGCTCCGTCGTCACGCGCGCGCGGCCCTCTGCAACGAGTACTCCTGCAGCGACGTCACCTCGAAGCCCTCGCGGACCGCGTGGAGCGATGCCACGGCTGCGCTCAGCTCGGCGATCGTGGTGAACAGCGGCTTGTCGCCCGCCACCGCGGCTGCGCGGATCTCGTAGCCGTCGGCGCGCGCCGAGCGGCCGCTCGGCGTGTTGATGACGACGTCCACCTCGTTGCGGGTGATGAGGCCGACGATCGACTCCTCCTCCGGCGCCTCGCTGAACTTGCGGACGATGCGCGCGGCGATCCCGTTGCGATTGAGCACCTCGGCTGTGCCCTCGGTCGCGAGGATGTCGTAGCCGAGCTGCTTGAGGCGGAGCACCGGGAGCACGATCGCGCGCTTGTCGCGGTCGGACACCGAGACGAACACCGTGCCGGTGAGCGGCATGCCGCCGTAGGCCGCCGTCTGGCTCTTCGCGAACGCCGTCGGGAAGTCGCGGTCGATGCCCATGACCTCGCCGGTCGAGCGCATCTCCGGGCCGAGCACGGAGTCGACGATCTTGCCATCGCGCGTGCGGAACCGCTTGAAGGGCAGCACGGCCTCCTTGACGGCGACAGGCGAGTCCATCGGGATGACCGAGCCGTCCGTCTCGGGCAGGAGGCCCTCGGCGATCAGGCCGGCGATCGTGTCGCCGACCATGACCCGGGAGGCCGCCTTGGCGAGCGGGATGCCCAGCGCCTTCGACACGAACGGGACCGTCCGCGATGCGCGCGGGTTGGCCTCCAGCACGTAGAGCACGCCGGCCCCGATCGCGAACTGCACGTTCAGCAGGCCGCGCACGCCGATGCCCTCGGCGATCTTCAGCGTCGCCTCGCGCACGCGGTCGATCTCGCGACGGCCGAGCGTGATCGGGGGCAGGGTGCAGCTGGAGTCGCCGGAGTGGATGCCGGCCTCCTCGATGTGCTCCATCACGCCGCCGATGTAGAGCCGCTCTCCGTCGTAGAGGGCGTCGACGTCGATCTCGATCGCGTCGTCGAGGAAGCGGTCGACCAGCAGCGGGTGCGCCGGCCCGACGATGCCCTGACCGGCCACGCGCTCGAAGTAGTCGGCAAGCGACGCGGTGTCGTAGACGATCTCCATGCCACGGCCACCGAGCACGAAGCTCGGGCGCACCAGCACCGGGTAGCCGATCTGTTCGGCAGCGTGCGCGGCACTCGGGAAGTCGACGGCCGTGCCGTTGCGCGGGGCGAGCAGCCCGGCGTTCTCGAGGATCTCGGCGAACTGGCCGCGCTCCTCTGCCAGGTCGATCGCCTCCGGGGTGGTCCCGAGGATCGGGACGCCAGCGGCCTCCAGCCCCTTCGCCAGGCCGAGCGCGGTCTGACCGCCCAGCTGCACGACGACCCCGACCAGCTCGCCGGACTGCGACTCCGCGTGGATGACCTCCAGCACGTCCTCGAGCGTGAGCGGCTCGAAGTACAGGCGGTCGGAGGTGTCGTAGTCGGTCGACACGGTCTCCGGGTTGCAGTTGATCATGATCGTCTCGAACCCGGCGTCGTGCAGGGCGAACGAGGCGTGCACACACGAGTAGTCGAACTCGACGCCCTGGCCGATGCGGTTCGGGCCGGAGCCGAGGATGACCACCTTGCAGGAGTCGCTCGGCGCGACCTCGGTCTCGGCGTCGTAGCTCGAGTAGTGGTACGGCGTGAGCGCCGGGAACTCGCCTGCGCAGGTGTCGACCGTCTTGTAGACAGGGCGGACGCCGAGGATGTGCCGCACCTCGCGCACGTCGGCCTCGCCGAAGCCGCGCAGCTCGCCGATCTGGGCGTCGGAGAACCCGTGGTCCTTCGCGAAGCGGAGCGTGTCGGTGTCGAGGGTCTCCGCGTCGCGGATCTGCACGGCGACCTCGTTGATCAGGACGATCTGGTCGATGAACCAGGGGTCGATCTTGGTGGCCTCGAAGACCTGCTCGGGCGAGGCGCCCAGTCGCAAAGCCTGCTGGACGTCGACGATCCGTCCGTCGGTGGGCGTCGCGATCGACTCCAGCAACTCCTCCACGGTGCGCGACTCGTGGCCCCAGTGGAACGACGAGCCCCGCTTCTCCAGGGAGCGCAGCGCCTTCTGCAGCGCACTCGTGAAGCTACGGCCGATGGCCATCGCCTCGCCGACGGACTTCATGGTCGTGGTGAGCGTCGGATCGGCTGCGGGAAACTTCTCGAACGCGAAGCGCGGAACCTTGACGACGACGTAGTCGAGCGTCGGCTCGAAGCTCGCCGGCGTGACCCGCGTGATGTCGTTGGGGATCTCGTCGAGGCGGTAGCCGATCGCGAGCTTGGCAGCGATCTTGGCGATCGGGAAGCCGGTCGCCTTGGAGGCCAGCGCCGACGAGCGGGAGACGCGCGGGTTCATCTCGATGACGATGATGCGGCCGTTCTCCGGGTTCACCGCGAACTGGATGTTGCAGCCGCCGGTGTCGACGCCGACGGCGCGGATGATGTCGATGCCGATGTCGCGCAGCTTCTGGTACTCGCGGTCGGTGAGCGTGAGCGCCGGCGCGACCGTGATCGAGTCGCCGGTGTGAACGCCGACCGGGTCGACGTTCTCGATGGAGCAGACGACCACCGTGTTGTCGGCGGTGTCGCGCATCAGCTCGAGCTCGTACTCCTTCCAGCCGAGGATGGACTCCTCGAGGAGGACCTCGCTGGTCGGGCTCTGGTGGATGCCGTCGCCGGCGATGCGGCGCAGATCCTCCGGTGTGTAGGCGAAGCCCGAGCCGAGGCCGCCCATCGTGAACGAGGGGCGCACGACCAGCGGGTAGCCGAGGTCTTCCGCGTACTCCAGCGCCTCCTCGACGGTGTGGGCGATGTGCGAGCGCGCCACCTCCGCACCGGCGGCGACCACGAGGTCCTTGAAGATCTGGCGGTCCTCGCCCTTCTGGATGGCCTCGAACTTCGCACCGATCAGCTCGACGCCGTACTTCTCGAGCACACCGTGCTCGTGCAGCTGCATGGCGGCATTGAGCGCGGTCTGGCCGCCGAGGGTCGGCAGGATGGCGTCCGGCTTCTCTTTGGCGATGATGGTCTCGATGACCTCCCAGGTGATCGGCTCGACGTAGGTGGCGTCGGCGAAGTCGGGGTCGGTCATGATCGTGGCCGGGTTGGAGTTGACCAGGATGACGCGCACCCCCTCCTGTCGCAGCACCCGGCACGCCTGGGTGCCCGAGTAGTCGAACTCGCAGGCCTGGCCGATGACGATCGGGCCGGACCCGATGACCAGGACGGAGTGGATGTCGTGGCGCTTGGGCATCAGTCGTTGCCTTCCTGGGTCTGGTCGTCGTTCGCGTTCTCGGCACCGGACTCGACAGCGCCGGCACCGGGACGCGCGCGAATGCCGTTCTGCTCGCGAATCATGTCGAGGAACCGGTCGAAGAGGTAATTGGCGTCGTGCGGGCCGGCCGCCGCCTCCGGGTGGTACTGCACGCTGAAAGCGTTGATGTCGAGGCAGTTGAGGCCCTCCACGACGTTGTCGTTGAGGCTGAAGTGGCTGACCTCCACCATGCCGAAGCCGGCAGGCGACTCGAACGTCGCGTCGATCGGCGCTTTGACGGCGAAGCCGTGGTTCTGCGCGGTGATCTCGACGCGCCCGGTGCGCTTGTCGAGCACCGGCTGGTTGATGCCGCGGTGGCCGAACGGGAGCTTGTAGGTGGTCAGCCCGAGAGCGCGGCCGAGCAGCTGGTTGCCGAAGCAGATGCCGAAGTAGGGCAGCCCGGCGCGCAGCGTCTCCTGCAGGAGGGCGACGTGCTTGTCCGAGGCCTGCGGGTCGCCCGGGCCGTTCGAAAAGAACAGTGCGGACGGATTCAGGCTCAGCACGTGCTCGGCGGAGACCTGCTGCGGGAGCACGTGCACGTCGAGCCCGCGGCCCGCGAGATTCTCGAGGGTCGACTTCTTGACGCCCAGATCGAGGACCGCGACGGAGCCGATGCGCTCGCCGACCGCCGAGACGGTGTAGGGCTCGACGGTGGAGACCTCGGCCGAGAGGTTGCGGCCGGACATCTTCGCGCCGGAGAGCACGAGCTCCAGCTGCTCGGAGTCGCTCAAGCCGAAGTCGTCGCCCGAGAAGATCCCGGCGCGCATCGCGCCGGCCGACCGGATGTGCCGGGTGACGGCGCGCGTGTCGATGCCGCTGATGCCCACCACGCCCTGCTCGACGAGATCGTCGTCGAGGCTGCGCTGCGCGCGGAAGTTGGAGACGACGCGGCTGGGCTCGCGGACGACGAAGCCGTCCACCCAGATCCGGCGGGACTCCATGTCCTCGTCGTTCGTGCCGGTGTTGCCGATGTGCGGTGCCGTCATCAGGACGATCTGGCCCGCGTACGACGGATCGGTCAGAGTCTCCTGGTAGCCGGTCATGCCGGTGGCGAAGACCGCCTCGCCGAGCGTGCGGCCACGGGCGCCGTAGGCCCGGCCCACATAGCGCTTCCCGTCTTCGAGGACGAGGACGGCAGGTTCTGCTGCGGCCACGTCACACCTCCCTTTCGGTGCTGTCGCCCGGCGTGCTGGCCGCCGGGATGATGTCTTCGACGGCCGCGGTCAGGGGACCCCGGCCGGCCGGGTCCACGACCCGGAAGTAACTGTCGGCGGCCGCGCCGCCGCTGGTGGTCCAGCCGAGGCGGACCATGCCGTCCCGCTCCACGACCCGGTCGATCGCGACCGTGGAGGCGCCGACGCCGGTGAGCGAGGCCGCGGGGATGAAAACGGGCTGCTCCCCCGCCACCCGCAACTGCACGCCGTCGGCCGAGACCTCCACCGTGCCCCTGCCGCGGTAGGTGAGCCCGGGCAGCGCGAGGCGCTCGAGCGGCTCGCCCGCCGCGGTCGTGGCGACGTAGAGGACCTCGGAGGACGCTGTCGCGGTCGTCGCCGTCTCCGGCGCCGGGTAGCCGCCGCCGGCCGGTGCGTCGCGGCGCACCCGCCGGCGCCAGCCGACGAGCGCGAGCGCGAGCACGACGATGACGACGAGCAGGATGCCGATCGTCGGCAGCAGCTTATCCACGGGCCACCTCCAGCTGATCGACGACCGCGCCGTCGAGGACGGTCGCATAGCCGCGGTGGAACGTGGCGACGACGCGGCCGGGGAGCGTCATGGACAGGTACGGCGAGTTGACGCCCTTGCCGGCGAGGTCGTCGGTCGAGAACGCCCGCAACGCGGTCGGGTCGTACAGGAAAAGCTCCGCGGGCGCCCCGACCTCGAGCGGGAGGCCGTGGCCCTCCAGACGACCGATGCGCGCCGGGGCCGACGAGAGTACGCGGGCGATGTCGGTCCAGCCGAGCAGACCGTTGTCGACCACGGAGGCCTGGACGACCGACAGCGCCGATTCCAGGCCGACCATGCCGAACGCGGCGGCATCCCACTCGCAGTCCTTCCCCTCGACCGGGTGCGGGGCATGGTCGGTCGCGACGATGTCGATGGTGCCGTCGGCGAGGCCGGCGCGCAGCGCCTCCACGTCCTCCGCGCGGCGCAGCGGCGGGTTCACCTTGTAGCGCGCGTCGTAGCCGGAGGCCAGCTCCTCGGTCAGCAGCAGGTGGTGCGGCGTCACCTCGGCGGTGACGTCGACGCCCCGCGCCTTGGCCCAGCGGATGACGTCGACCGAGCCCGCCGTCGACACGTGGCAGACGTGCAGGCGCGAGCCGACGTGCTCGGCCAGCAGCACATCGCGGGCGATGATCGACTCCTCCGCCACGGCCGGCCAACCGGTGAGGCCCAACTCCCCGGACAGCGCACCCTCGTTCATCTGCGCGCCCTCGGTGAGCCGCGGCTCCTGCGCGTGCTGGGCGATGACGCCGCCGAATGCCTTGACGTACTCCAGCGCGCGGCGCATCAGCAGCGGATCGGAGACGCACTTGCCGTCGTCCGAGAACACCCGCACCCGGGCGCGCGAGTCGGCCATGGCGCCGAGCTCGGCGAGCCGCTCCCCCGCGAGACCCACGGTCACCGCGCCGATCGGCTGCACGGTCGCGTAGCCGGCCGCCTCGCCGAGGCTGAGCACCTGCTCGACCGTGCCGGCCGTGTCGGCCACCGGGGACGTGTTCGCCATCGGAAACACTGCGGTGAAGCCTCCCGCCGCCGCGGCGCGCGTGCCGGTGAGCACGGTCTCGCTCTGCTCATACCCGGGCTCGCGCAGGTGGGTGTGGAGGTCGACCAGCCCGGGAAGGGCGATCAGGCCGTCGGCGTCGATCACCGTCGCGCCGGCCGATGCGGCGTCGGCGCCCGTCGCGGCGATCCGCCCGTCGGCGAGGAGGAGGTCGGTGCGGGCTCCGTCGACCAAGGAGGCGCCCCGGATCAGGTACTTCTGGCTCATGACCCTGTCACTCCTATAACGCCGTCACTCATCGCGCACCGACGTTCGTCGGCTGCTCTTCATTCATCTTCTGGCCGTCCCGATCTCCGCCGGACAGCAGCAAGTACAGCGCCGCCATTCGCACGGACACGCCGTTGGCGACCTGCTCCCGCACCGTCGACCGCGGCGAGTCGGCGGCGGCCGCCGAGATCTCCAGCCCGCGGTTCATGGGTCCGGGGTGCATCACAATGCTATCCGGCCGGAGCCTGCCCAACCGTTCCTCGTCGAGTCCCCAGCGCCTGGCGTACTCGCGCTCGGTCGGGAAGTATGCGGCGTGCATCCGCTCGCCCTGGATGCGGAGCATCATCACCACGTCCGGCTGCGCGTCGATCGCGTGGTCGAGGTCGTAGCCGATGGCGGCCGGCCAGCTCGAGACGTCGACAGGAAGGAGCGTCGGAGGAGCGATGAGCGTCACGTTCGCGCCGAGGGTCTGCAGCAGCCAGACGTTCGAGCGCGCCACCCGCGAGTGCAGGATGTCGCCGACGATCGTCACGGTCACCCCGTCGAGGTCGCGGCCCCTCGAGCCGCGGCCGTGCAACCGCCGACGCATGGTGAAAGCGTCGAGCAGCGCCTGCGTCGGGTGCTCGTGCGTCCCGTCGCCGGCGTTCAGCACGCCGGCGTCGATCCAGCCGCTGGTCGCGAGCGTCTGCGGCGCCCCGGACGCGCTGTGCCGCACCACCACGGCGTCGGCGCCCATCGCGGCGAGCGTCTGCGCGGTGTCCTTCAGGCTCTCGCCCTTGGAGACGCTCGAACCCTTCGCGGAGAAGTTGATCACATCGGCGGAGAGGCGCTTGGCGGCCGCCTCGAACGAGATCCGCGTGCGCGTCGAGTCCTCGAAGAACAGGTTCACGACCGTCTTGCCGCGCAGCGTCGGGAGCTTCTTGACCTCCCGGTCCTGCACGTCGGCCATGTCCTCCGCGACATCGAGCAGAGTGATGGCGTCGTCGCGCGACAGGGTCTTCGTGCTGAGCAGGTGCCTCATGCCCCGGCCTCCTCGATCGTCACCGATTCCTCGCCGTCGATCTCGTCCAGCCGCACGAAGATGCGCTCGGACGCCGCCGACGGGAGGTTCTTTCCGACGAAGTCCGCCCGGATCGGGAGCTCGCGGTGCCCGCGGTCCACCAGGACGGCCAGGCGTACCACTCGCGGCCTCCCGAGATCGCTGAGGGCGTCGAGTGCCGCCCGGATCGTGCGACCGGAGAACAGCACATCGTCGACCAGCACGACGGTGCGGCCGTCGATCGGCCCCGGCAGCGCGGTCGGCTGCGGAGCTCGGGTGGGATGGCGCGACAGGTCGTCGCGGTACATGGTCACATCGAGCGCGCCGACGATGTCGTCGGGCGAGGCCACGGACTGCGGCTCGATGCGCTGGATGTTCTCGGCGATCCGCCGGGCGAGCACGACGCCGCGCGTCGGGATCCCCAGGACCACGAGATCGTCAGTTCCCCGGTTGGACTCCAGGATCTCGTGGGAGATCCGAGTCAACGCCCGGGCGATGTCAGCCTGTTGCAGCACGGTGCGCGCGCTCATGCCGACCTCCTTCCCCGCCTCACAGGACGGCTGTTAAAGGATGCCAATTGCGTCGAGCCTAGCAGGGTCCGCACGCGCAGACGTCAGGGGCGACCTCCTGCCGGAAGCCGCCCCTGACGTCGGACGTGCTGTCGCGGCTCAGCTATGCCGTTCCACGCGGAGGATGCAGGTGGTCCCCGGCTTTCCCGTCGGAAGGGTTCCCGACCACTTCTCGGTGGCGTGGCCGGACACTCCGCTCACGTCCACCTCGTGGACGCCGATGGTCGCACCCGCGGATAGGAGCGAGACGTAGATGCGGTAGCTCTGCTCGGTCGAGGTCGGATTGGTCACCGTTCCCTCGAAGTGCGCCGGGGACGAGTCCGCCTTGCACGAACCGAGCTTGACGTCCTTCAGCGCGCCGACGTAGCCGGTGTCGGTCCCGGGTTTGTGGGTGATCTGGGTGATCGTCCCGTCATGTGCTGCGGCTGCGGTCGCGGTGGCGGTCGGTGTGGCGCTGGGATGGGGAGCCGATGCCGTGCAACCGGTCACCCCCATCACCACCAGTGCTGCCAGGGGGAGCGTCAGGACTGCGGCGCGAGCCGCTCTGCTCATGGCGTTCATTCTCATTCGGATACCTTTCTGCGTCGGGAGATGATCAGTGCGGACGAGAGTGCCAAGCCGGCGAGGATCGGAAGGATCGCCAGCAGGGCCGCGTAGATGGAGAAGAGAGTCGTGCCGGTGTCGGCCAGGACGCCGAGCTTGATTACCACGTGGTTGCTCTTGGCAGTCACCAGCTTCCCGCTCGGGTCGGTGCCCGTCACGGTCGCCGTGTTCACGACGGATCCGGCGCTCACGTCGGTCTTGGTGAGCGCATACGTGGCGGTCGCGGTCACGGACTGGCCAGGGGCGAGTGTCCCCACGGCCGCCGGCCAGCTGTAGCTGATCGCGGACAGGCCCGGCAGCGGGTCGGAGATCGTGATACCCGTCAGCGCGACGTTCCCGGTGTTCGTGGCCATGAACGTGTAGGAGACCGTATCGCCGGCGGCTCCCGAGCCTCCGGATTCCAGCCGACCCGACTTCGCGAGCGACAGGCCGGGCTCTGCGTTCAGCGCAACGGTGGTCGAGTTCTGCCCGGTGACCGTCGTACCGCGCGGGTCGGTGCCTGCGACCGTGGCCGTGTTCACGACCTGTCCGGCCCCGACATCCGTATGGGTGAGCACGTAGGTCGCGGTCGCGGTGGCGGACTGACCCGGAGTCAGCGTGCCAGGCGCGCCCGGCCAGGTGAACGTCAACGGCGACAGTCCCGGCATCGGATCGGTGATGGTGACGCCGGTGAGCGTCACGTTCCCGGTGTTGGTCGCTGCGAGGGTGTAGTCGACCGTGTCGCCTACCGCGTCGGTGCCGCCGGCAGCGAGACCGCCGGTCTTGACCAGGTTGATCGCCGGGGCAGGCGTGACGGACACGGTGGTCATGTCATCGCCGGTCACCGGGTCGTCTCCCGGGTCTGTGCCCGTCGCGGTGGCGGAGTTCACCACCGAACCGGCATCCACATCCGCCTGAGTCAGCACATAGGTCGCCGTCGCCGAAGCCACCTGCCCCGGCAGGAGCGTCCCGGGCGTACCCGGCCAGGTGAACGTCAACGCCGACAGCCCGGGCATCGGATCGGCGATCGCGACGCCCGTGAGGGTCACGTTCCCGGTGTTGGTCGCCGTGAACCTGTAGACCACCGAGTCCCCAGCCGCACCGGTCGCGCCGGCGGCCAAGCCGCCGCTCTTCTGCAAGGCGAGGCCCGGTGCAGGAGTGATGTCGACCGTGGTCGTGTCGTCACCGGTCACGGGGTCACCACCCGGATCGATGCCCGTCGCGGTCGCCGTGTTCACCACCGAACCGGAATTCGTATCCGCCGAGGTCAACACATAGGTCGCCGACGCGGACGCGGACTGTCCAGGAGCCAGCGTCCCCGCGGTGCCCGGCCAGGTGAACGTCAACGCCGACAGCCCGGGCATCGGATCGGCGATCGCGACACCCGTGAGGGTCACGTTCCCAGTGTTGGTCGCCGTGAACGTGTAATCCACCGTGTCACCCACCGCGCCCGTCGCACCAGCAGCCAGACCGCCCGTCTTCACCAGAGCGATGCCCGGGGCAGGAGGGATGTCGACCGTGGTCGTGTCGTCACCGGTCACGGGGTCACCGCCGGGATCGGTGCCCGTCGCGGTAGCGCTGTTCACCACAGAACCCGCGTCGATGTCCGCCTGAGTCAGCACATAGGTCGCCGTCGCAGTCGTCGCCTGCCCAGGCGCCAACGTGCCAGAAGCGCCTGGCCACGCGAACGCCAGCGGAGACAGCCCCGGCAGCGGATCAGCGACCGTCACACCCGTGAGCGTCACATTCCCGGTGTTCGTGGCAGAGAAGGTGTAGTCCACGATGTCGCCGGCTGCGCCGGTCGCGCCTGCGGCGAGACCGCCTGTCTTGACCAGGGCGATGCCGGGAGCAGGAGTGATGGAGACCGTGGTCGTGTCGTCACCGGTCACCGGGTCGCCTCCCGGGTCGGTACCCGTCGCGGTGGCGGTGTTCACCACCGAGCCGGCGTTCACGTCCGCGGCGGTCAGCGTGTAGGTCGCCACGGCGGTCACCGACCGACCAGAACCCAGTGTCCCGGGCGTGCCCGGCCAGGTGAACGCCAGCCCGGACAGCCCCGGCAGCGGGTCCGCGATCGTGACACCGGTGAGCGTCACATTTCCGGTGTTGGTCGCTGTGAAGGTGTAGTCCACGGCGTCACCGACCGCGCCGGTCGCACCGGCGGCCAAGCCGCCCGTCTTCAGGAGGGTGATTGCCGGGGCCGGAGGCACAGTGACCGTGGTCGTGTCGTCACCGGTCACGGGGTCACCGCCGGGATCGGTGCCCGTCGCGGTAGCGCTGTTCACCACCGAGCCAGCGTCCACGTCGGCCTGGGTCAGCACATAGGTCGCCGTCGCAGTGGCCTGCTGCCCGGGCAGGAGCGTCCCGGGCGTTCCTGGCCAGGTGAACATCAGCGGCGACAGTCCCGGCAGCGGGTCCGCAACCGTCACACCGGTGAGCGTCACGTTTCCGGTGTTCGTCGCGGTGAAGGTGTAGTCCACCGTGTCACCGACCGCGCCGGTCGCACCGGCGGCCAAGCCACCGGTCTTCAGCAGAGCGAGGCCCGGGGCCGGCGGCACAGTGACCGTGGTCGTGTCGTCACCGGTCACCGGGTCCCCACCCGGATCCGTGCCCGTCGCGGTCGCGGAGTTCACCACCGAACCCGCGTCTACATCCGCCTGAGTCAGCACATACGTTGCCGTCGCGGTCGCGGTCTGCCCCGGCGCCAGCCTGCCCTGTGTTCCGGGCCAGGTGAACGTCAATGCCGACAGTCCCAGAAGCGGGTCAGCGATCGTCACACCCGTGAGCGTCACGTTGCCGGTGTTCGTGGCCGTGAAGGTGTAGTCCACGGTGTCGCCGGCCGCGCCGGTCGCACCGGCAGCCAAGCCGCCGGTCTTCAGCAGAGCGATGCCGGGGGCAGGAGTGATGTCGACCGTGGTGGTGTCGTCACCGGTCACGGGGTCGCCTCCCGGGTCGGTGCCCGTCGCGGTCGCGCTGTTCACCACCGAACCCGCGTCCACATCCGCCTGGGTCAGCACATAGGTCGCGGTCGCAGTCGCCGCCTGCCCCGGCGCCAACGTGCCAGAAGCGCCGGGCCACGTGAACGCCAGCGGAGACAGCCCGGGCAGCGGGTCCGCGATCGTCACACCGGTGAGGGTCACATTCCCGGTGTTGGTCGCCGTGAACGTGTAATCCACCGTGTCACCGACCGCGCCGGTCGCACCAGCAGCCAGACCACCCGTCTTCACCAGAGCGATGCCCGGGGCAGGAGTGATATCGACCGTGGTCGTGTCGTCACCGGTCACGGGGTCACCGCCGGGATCGGTGCCCGTCGCGGTAGCGCTGTTCACCACAGAACCCGCGTCGATGTCCGCCTGAGTCAGCACATACGTCGCCGACGCCGAAGCCACCTCGCCGGGCAAGAGAGTCCCCGGCGTACCCGGCCACGCGAACATCAACGTCGACAACCCCGGCAGCGGATCAGCGATCGTCACACCCGTGAGCGTCACATTTCCGGTGTTGGTCGCGGTGAACGTGTAATCCACCGTGTCACCGGCCACACCGGTCGCACCGGCAGCCAACCCGCCGGTCTTCAGCAGAGCGATGCCGGGTGCTGGCGGCACAGTGACCGTGGTGGTGTCGTCACCGGTCACCGGGTCACCGCCGGGATCGGTGCCCGTCGCGGTAGCGCTGTTCACCACGGAGCCCGCGTCGATGTCCGCCTGGGTCAGCACATAGGTCGCCGTCGCGGTCGCCGCCTGACCCGGCGCCAACGTGCCAGACGCGCCTGGCCACGTGAACGCCAGCGGAGACAGCCCCGGCAGCGGGTCGGCGACCGTGACGCCCGTGAGCGTCACGTTGCCGGTGTTGGTCGCCGTGAACGTGTAATCCACCGTGTCGCCGGCCGCGCCGGTCGCACCGGCAGCCAAGCCGCCCGTCTTCACCAGAGCGATGCCCGGGGCAGGAGTGATGTCGACCGTGGTCGTGTCGTCACCGGTCACGGGGTCACCGCCCGGGTCGGTGCCCGTCGCAGTGGCCGTGTTCACCACGGAGCCGGCATCCACATCCGCCTGAGTCAGCACATAGGTCGCCGTCGCAGTCGCCGCCTGCCCAGGCGCCAACGTGCCAGAAGCGCCTGGCCACGCGAACGCCAGCGGAGACAGCCCCGGCAGCGGATCAGCGATCGTCACACCCGTGAGCGTCACATTCCCAGTGTTGGTCGCCGTGAACGTGTAATCCACCATGTCACCGACCACACCGGTCGCACCAGCAGCCAAGCCGCCCGTCTTCACCAGGCTGATCGCCGGGGTCGGCGGCACAGTGACCGTCGTCGTGTCGTCACCCGTCACCGGGTCCCCACCCGGATCGGTGCCCGTCGCGGTCGCACTGTTCACCACAGAACCGGCATCCACATCCGCCTGAGTCAGCACATAGGTCGCCGTCGCGGTCGCCGCCTGCCCCGGCGCCAACGTGCCAGAAGCGCCTGGCCACGCGAACGCCAGCGGAGACAACCCCGGCAGCGGATCAGCGACCGTCACACCCGTGAGCGTCACGTTGCCGGTGTTCGTCGCCGTGAACGTGTAATCCACCGTGTCGCCGGCCGCGCCGGTCGCACCGGCAGCCAACCCGCCCGTCTTCACCAGAGCGATGCCGGGGGCCGGCGGCACAGTGACCGTCGTGGTGTCGTCACCCGTCACCGGGTCCCCACCCGGATCGGTGCCCGTCGCGGTCGCACTGTTCACCACCGAACCGGCGTCCACATCCGCCTGAGTCAGCACATACGTCGCCGTCGCAGTCGCCGCCTGCCCAGGCGCCAACGTGCCAGAAGCGCCTGGCCACGCGAACATCAACGTCGACAACCCCGGCAGCGGATCAGCGACCGTCACACCCGTGAGCGTCACGTTGCCGGTGTTCGTCGCCGTGAACGTGTAGTCCACGGTGTCGCCGGCCGCGCCGGTCGCACCAGCAGCCAGACCGCCCGTCTTCACCAGAGCGATGCCCGGGGCAGGAGTGATATCGACCGTGGTCGTGTCGTCACCGGTCACCGGGTCACCGCCGGGATCGGTGCCCGTCGCGGTCGCGGAGTTCACCACAGAACCGGCATCCACATCCGCCTGAGTCAGCACATAGGTCGCCGTCGCGGTCGCCGCCTGCCCCGGCGCCAACGTGCCAGAAGCGCCTGGCCACGCGAACGCCAGCGGAGACAGCCCCGGCAGCGGATCAGCGACCGTCACACCCGTGAGCGTCACATTCCCGGTGTTGGTCGCCGTGAAGGTGTAGTCCACGATGTCGCCGGCCGCGCCGGTCGCACCGGCAGCCAGACCGCCCGTCTTCACCAGAGCGATGCCGGGGGCCGGCGGCACAGTGACCGTCGTGGTGTCGTCACCCGTCACCGGGTCCCCACCCGGATCGGTGCCCGTCGCGGTCGCGGAGTTCACCACAGAACCCGCGTCCACATCCGCCTGAGTCAGCACATAGGTCGCCGTCGCAGTCGCCGCCTGCCCAGGCGCCAACGTGCCAGAAGCGCCTGGCCACGCGAACGCCAGCGGAGACAACCCCGGCAACGGGTCCGCGACCGTCACACCGGTGAGGGTCACATTCCCGGTGTTGGTCGCCGTGAACGTGTAGTCCACGATGTCGCCGGCCGCGCCGGTCGCACCAGCAGCCAGACCGCCCGTCTTCACCAGAGCGATGCCCGGGGCAGGAGTGATATCGACCGTGGTCGTGTCGTCACCGGTCACGGGGTCACCGCCGGGATCGGTGCCCGTCGCGGTCGCACTGTTCACCACCGAACCGGCATCCACATCCGCCTGAGTCAGCACATAGGTCGCCGTCGCAGTCGTCGCCTGCCCCGGCGCCAACGTGCCAGAAGCGCCTGGCCACGCGAACGCCAGCGGAGACAGCCCCGGCAGCGGATCAGCGACCGTCACACCCGTGAGCGTCACATTCCCGGTGTTGGTCGCCGTGAAGGTGTAGTCCACGATGTCGCCGGCCGCGCCGGTCGCACCAGCAGCCAGACCGCCCGTCTTCACCAGGCTGATCGCCGGGGTCGGCGGCACAGTGACCGTCGTGGTGTCGTCACCCGTCACCGGGTCCCCACCCGGATCGGTGCCCGTCGCGGTCGCGGAGTTCACCACAGAACCCGCGTCCACATCCGCCTGAGTCAGCACATACGTCGCCGTCGCAGTCGCCGCCTGCCCAGGCGCCAACGTGCCAGAAGCGCCTGGCCACGCGAACATCAACGTCGACAACCCCGGCAGCGGATCAGCGACCGTCACACCCGTGAGCGTCACGTTGCCGGTGTTCGTCGCCGTGAACGTGTAATCCACCGTGTCGCCGGCCGCGCCGGTCGCACCAGCAGCCAGACCGCCCGTCTTCACCAGAGCGATGCCCGGGGCAGGAGTGATATCGACCGTGGTCGTGTCGTCACCGGTCACCGGGTCACCGCCGGGATCGGTGCCCGTCGCGGTCGCGGAGTTCACCACAGAACCGGCATCCACATCCGCCTGAGTCAGCACATAGGTCGCCGTCGCGGTCGCCGCCTGCCCCGGCGCCAACGTGCCAGAAGCGCCTGGCCACGCGAACGCCAGCGGAGACAGCCCCGGCAGCGGATCAGCGACCGTCACACCCGTGAGCGTCACATTCCCGGTGTTCGTGGCAGAGAAGGTGTAGTCCACGATGTCGCCGGCCGCGCCGGTCGCACCGGCAGCCAAGCCGCCCGTCTTCAGGAGGGTGATTGCTGGGGCCGGCGGCACAGTGACCGTTGTCGTGTCGTCACCCGTCACCGGGTCCCCACCCGGATCGGTGCCCGTCGCGGTCGCACTGTTCACCACCGAACCCGCGTCCACATCCGCCTGAGTCAGCACATACGTCGCCGTCGCAGTCGCCGCCTGCCCAGGCGCCAACGTGCCAGAAGCGCCTGGCCACGCGAACATCAACGTCGACAACCCCGGCAGCGGATCAGCGATCGTCACACCCGTGAGCGTCACGTTGCCGGTGTTCGTCGCCGTGAACGTGTAATCCACCGTGTCGCCGGCCGCGCCGGTCGCACCAGCAGCCAGACCGCCCGTCTTCACCAGAGCGATGCCCGGGGCAGGAGTGATATCGACCGTGGTCGTGTCGTCACCGGTCACGGGGTCACCGCCGGGATCGGTGCCCGTCGCGGTCGCGGAGTTCACCACAGAACCCGCGTCGATGTCCGCCTGAGTCAGCACATAGGTCGCCGTCGCAGTCGTCGCCTGCCCCGGCGCCAACGTGCCAGAAGCGCCTGGCCACGCGAACGCCAGCGGAGACAGCCCCGGCAGCGGATCAGCGACCGTCACACCCGTGAGCGTCACATTCCCGGTGTTCGTGGCAGAGAAGGTGTAGTCCACGATGTCGCCGGCTGCGCCGGTCGCGCCGGCGGCCAAGCCGCCCGTCTTCAGGAGGGTGATTGCTGGGGCCGGCGGCACAGTGACCGTTGTCGTGTCGTCACCCGTCACCGGGTCCCCACCCGGATCGGTGCCCGTCGCGGTCGCACTGTTCACCACCGAACCGGCATCCACATCCGCCTGAGTCAGCACATACGTCGCCGTCGCAGTCGCCGCCTGCCCAGGCGCCAACGTGCCAGAAGCGCCTGGCCACGCGAACATCAACGTCGACAACCCCGGCAGCGGATCAGCGACCGTCACACCCGTGAGCGTCACGTTGCCGGTGTTCGTCGCCGTGAACGTGTAATCCACCGTGTCGCCGGCCGCGCCGGTCGCACCAGCAGCCAGACCGCCCGTCTTCACCAGAGCGATGCCGGGGGCCGGCGGCACAGTGACCGTCGTGGTGTCGTCACCCGTCACCGAGTCCCCACCCGGATCGGTGCCCGTCGCGGTCGCGGAGTTCACCACCGAACCCGCATCCACATCCGCCTGAGTCAGCACATACGTCGCCGTCGCAGTCGCCGCCTGCCCCGGCGCCAACGTGCCAGAAGCGCCTGGCCACGCGAACATCAACGTCGACAACCCCGGCAGCGGATCAGCGACCGTCACACCCGTGAGCGTCACATTCCCGGTGTTGGTCGCCGTGAACGTGTAGTCCACGGTGTCGCCGGCCGCGCCGGTCGCACCAGCAGCCAGACCGCCCGTCTTCACCAGAGCGATGCCCGGGGCAGGAGTGATATCGACCGTGGTCGTGTCGTCACCGGTCACCGGGTCACCGCCGGGATCGGTGCCCGTCGCGGTCGCGGAGTTCACCACAGAACCGGCATCCACATCCGCCTGAGTCAGCACATAGGTCGCCGTCGCGGTCGCCGCCTGCCCCGGCGCCAACGTGCCAGAAGCGCCTGGCCACGCGAACGCCAGCGGAGACAGCCCCGGCAGCGGATCAGCGACCGTCACACCCGTGAGCGTCACATTCCCGGTGTTGGTCGCCGTGAAGGTGTAGTCCACGATGTCGCCGGCCGCGCCGGTCGCACCGGCAGCCAGACCGCCCGTCTTCACCAGAGCGATGCCGGGGGCCGGCGGCACAGTGACCGTCGTGGTGTCGTCACCCGTCACCGGGTCCCCACCCGGATCGGTGCCCGTCGCGGTCGCGGAGTTCACCACAGAACCCGCGTCCACATCCGCCTGAGTCAGCACATAGGTCGCCGTCGCAGTCGCCGCCTGCCCAGGCGCCAACGTGCCAGAAGCGCCTGGCCACGCGAACGCCAGCGGAGACAACCCCGGCAACGGGTCCGCGACCGTCACACCGGTGAGGGTCACATTCCCGGTGTTGGTCGCCGTGAACGTGTAATCCACCGTGTCACCGACCGCGCCGGTCGCACCAGCAGCCAGACCGCCCGTCTTCACCAGAGCGATGCCCGGGGCAGGAGTGATATCGACCGTGGTCGTGTCGTCACCGGTCACGGGGTCACCGCCGGGATCGGTGCCCGTCGCGGTCGCGGAGTTCACCACAGAACCCGCGTCGATGTCCGCCTGAGTCAGCACATAGGTCGCCGTCGCAGTCGTCGCCTGCCCCGGCGCCAACGTGCCAGAAGCGCCTGGCCACGCGAACGCCAGCGTCGACAGCCCCGGCAGCGGATCAGCGACCGTCACACCCGTGAGCGTCACATTCCCGGTGTTCGTGGCAGAGAAGGTGTAGTCCACGATGTCGCCGGCCGCGCCGGTCGCACCGGCAGCCAGACCGCCCGTCTTCACCAGAGCGATGCCGGGGGCCGGCGGCACAGTGACCGTCGTGGTGTCGTCACCCGTCACCGGGTCCCCACCCGGATCGGTGCCCGTCGCGGTCGCACTGTTCACCACCGAACCGGCGTCCACATCCGCCTGAGTCAGCACATACGTCGCCGTCGCAGTCGCCGCCTGCCCCGGCGCCAACGTGCCAGAAGCGCCTGGCCACGCGAACGCCAGCGGAGACAACCCCGGCAACGGGTCCGCGACCGTCACACCCGTGAGCGTCACATTCCCGGTGTTGGTCGCCGTGAACGTGTAGTCCACGGTGTCGCCGGCCGCGCCGGTCGCACCAGCAGCCAGACCGCCCGTCTTCACCAGAGCGATGCCCGGGGCAGGAGTGATATCGACCGTGGTCGTGTCGTCACCGGTCACCGGGTCACCGCCGGGATCGGTGCCCGTCGCGGTCGCGGAGTTCACCACAGAACCGGCATCCACATCCGCCTGAGTCAGCACATAGGTCGCCGTCGCGGTCGCCGCCTGCCCCGGCGCCAACGTGCCAGAAGCGCCTGGCCACGCGAACGCCAGCGGAGACAACCCCGGCAGCGGATCAGCGACCGTCACACCCGTGAGCGTCACATTCCCGGTGTTCGTGGCAGAGAAGGTGTAGTCCACGATGTCGCCGGCCGCGCCGGTCGCACCGGCAGCCAACCCGCCCGTCTTCACCAGAGCGATGCCGGGGGCCGGCGGCACAGTGACCGTCGTGGTGTCGTCACCCGTCACCGGGTCCCCACCCGGATCGGTGCCCGTCGCGGTCGCACTGTTCACCACCGAACCCGCGTCCACATCCGCCTGAGTCAGCACATACGTCGCCGTCGCAGTCGCCGCCTGCCCAGGCGCCAACGTGCCAGAAGCGCCTGGCCACGCGAACATCAACGTCGACAACCCCGGCAGCGGATCAGCGATCGTCACACCCGTGAGCGTCACGTTGCCGGTGTTCGTCGCCGTGAACGTGTAATCCACCGTGTCGCCGGCCGCGCCGGTCGCACCAGCAGCCAGACCGCCCGTCTTCACCAGAGCGATGCCCGGGGCAGGAGTGATATCGACCGTGGTCGTGTCGTCACCGGTCACGGGGTCACCGCCGGGATCGGTGCCCGTCGCGGTCGCGGAGTTCACCACAGAACCCGCGTCGATGTCCGCCTGAGTCAGCACATAGGTCGCCGTCGCAGTCGTCGCCTGCCCCGGCGCCAACGTGCCAGAAGCGCCTGGCCACGCGAACGCCAGCGGAGACAGCCCCGGCAGCGGATCAGCGACCGTCACACCCGTGAGCGTCACATTCCCGGTGTTCGTGGCAGAGAAGGTGTAGTCCACGATGTCGCCGGCTGCGCCGGTCGCGCCGGCGGCCAAGCCGCCCGTCTTCAGGAGGGTGATTGCTGGGGCCGGCGGCACAGTGACCGTTGTCGTGTCGTCACCCGTCACCGGGTCCCCACCCGGATCGGTGCCCGTCGCGGTCGCACTGTTCACCACCGAACCGGCATCCACATCCGCCTGAGTCAGCACATACGTCGCCGTCGCAGTCGCCGCCTGCCCAGGCGCCAACGTGCCAGAAGCGCCTGGCCACGCGAACATCAACGTCGACAACCCCGGCAGCGGATCAGCGACCGTCACACCCGTGAGCGTCACGTTGCCGGTGTTCGTCGCCGTGAACGTGTAATCCACCGTGTCGCCGGCCGCGCCGGTCGCACCAGCAGCCAGACCGCCCGTCTTCACCAGAGCGATGCCGGGGGCCGGCGGCACAGTGACCGTCGTGGTGTCGTCACCCGTCACCGAGTCCCCACCCGGATCGGTGCCCGTCGCGGTGGCCGTGTTCACCACGGAGCCCGCGGCCACATCCGCCGCTGTCAGGACATAGGTCGCCGTCGCGGTGGCCTCCTGCCCGGGCAGGAGCGTCCCGAGCGTGCCCGGCCACGCGATGGTCAACGCTGACAGTCCCGGCAGCGGGTCCACGATGGTCACACCCGTCAACGTCACGTTTCCCGTGTTGCCCGCAACGAAGGTGTAGTTCACCGTGTCACCGACCACACCCGTCGCGCCCGCGGCCAGGGCGCCCGACTTCACCAGGCTGATACCCGGGGCAGGCGGCACAGTGACCGTCGTCGTGTCGTCACCAGTCACCGGGTCACCACCCGGATCCGTGCCCGTCGTGGTGGCAGAGTTCACCACCGAACCCGTATCCACATCCGCTTGAGTCAGCACATACGTCGCCGTCGCCGAAGCCGCCTCGCCGGGCAACAAGGTCCCCTGTGTGCCCGGCCAGGTGAAGGTCAGCCCGGACAGACCCGGTAGCGGGTCGGCGATGGTGACCCCCGTCAACGTCACATTCCCGGTATTGGTGGCGACGAACTTGTAGTTCACCGTGTCGCCCGCCACACCGACGGCGCCCGGAGCGAGTCCACCGGTCTTCACCAGGGCGATCGCGCCAGCGGAGGCGACGGCAACCGTCGCCGAATCCGAGGCAGTCACGGTGCCACCACCCGGATCGGTTCCCGCGGTCGTTGCCGTGTTCGCCACGGACCCGGCATCCACATCCGCCTGAGTCAGCAGATACCTGGCCGTCGCCGCCACCGACTGCCCGGCCAAAAGCGTGCCCGGCGCCCCCGGCCACGTGGGGCTCAGCCCGAACAGACCCGGCAACGGATCCGTGATCGTCACGCCCGTCAACGTCACGTTCCCGGTGTTCGTGGCGAGGAACGAGTAGTTCACTGTGTCGCCGGCCGAGCCGGTCGCCCCCGCTGCCAACGCGCCGTTCTTGACCAGCGTGATCTGACCGCCCTGCGCCAGCGGAACCTGCGTCGACGACGGATCGGACAGCGTGGGCGTGGGAGCGCCAGGTGGTGTCCCCTGGGCGACAGCCGTATTGTCGATGGTTCCGGCCGCGACGTCGGCGGCCGTCACGACATACGACGCCGTACAGGTCGTCTGCGCGCCCGGCGCGAGATCACCGGGCGGACAGACCGGAGTCGTCATCGACCCGCTCCCGGTGAACGACGTCTCCGAGATCGCAATGCCCGACAACGCCAACGTTCCGGTGTTCGTGACCAGGAAGGAGTAGTCGACCGTCTCTCCCACCGTCAGCGCAGTCACCGGCTGCCCGCCCGATGTCGCGGACTTCACCAGCGAAAGCGACGGCGCGTCCAAGACGGTGGTCGTGACCGAGCTCGTGTTGTTCGGCACGTTTACATCGACGTCCGCACCCGAGACGCTCGCGCCGTTCACCAGCGAACCGCCGGAGGTCGGCGGAGCCGTACCCGACAGCACTATCGGGCCGTACGTCGCGCCCGCGGCGAGGATCCCGGGTATGTTTGCCGAGGAGTTCCCCCCGGACAGGTCGATCAATGAGGGGACGATGGCGTTCTGGGACGGTGTCCATCCCGCTGGCGCGCGCGTGCACACCAGATCGTTGCCCGACAAGGAGCAGCCCGTTCCCGAGACGATGGTCGGATTCGTCACGCCTGCGGGAACCGCGTCCTTGACGATGAACCCGTGGGACGTCGAGCTTCCCGCCGCATTCGACACCCGGATCTGCCAGGTGATCGTCCCGCCGGCGTCCACCGTCGTCGGACCGGTCTTCGTCAGGGACAGGTCCGCCCGTGGGATCCACGCGAGCAGATGCACACCGCGAGTCACGGTCGTGGGATCGGTGAATGGGGTCCCTAGACTGTTGGCAGTGATCGTCCTCATCGTGTGGAACGTGAAGGTCACACTCGAGATCAAGCCGTTGACCCGGAGGAAGGCATACGGGGACGGAGTAGCCGCACACGGGGTCGCCCGCACCGCCGCTGGGAGGTAGCTCAACCGGTTGTTGACCAGGGTCTGCTTCGACGAATCGAGAGGCGCATAGGGCACGACCTGCCCTGACGCCGGGGCCGAGCCGTTGATCGACGCGAAGGTGACGTCCTGGTACTGCGCGGCGCAGTGCGTGAGCGGTGACGTGTTGGTCTCGACGCCCGTCGCAAGCGCCAGAACCGGATTGATCACCGGATGCGGGAACGTCAACGTCGTCGTGTGCGTCACACACTCCGCGGTGTAGCCCACAGCCGTGTTGGATCCCAGGCAGCCGGACGGTATCGTCAGCGGCTTCATCTGAATGCTGGTGTCCGATTGATACGCGGGCGTCTGCGCAGGGGCGTTGATCGTGATCGGCCCCAGCGGAGACATGTTTCCCGGGTACGGAGCTGTCGCCGTCGTCCCCGCTGTCGTCCACGGCAAGATCTGGGAATGCTGCGAGAGAGCCACATCCGAGATGACGGGGTCAGCGACCTCATCGGCGGCCTCCGCGGGTGCGGCGAGCAACGCGAGCGACGCCACCATGGCTGTGGAGGCGACGACGGCAGCGAGCCGGAACGGGAAGGAACGCTCGCGCGTGTCCGTCGACCAGTGGGAACGAGACCGGCGCATGACGGCTCCTGCAACCTCTAACTGCGATGCCCCCCGCAGGGCTGTGAGTTCACGCTCGAGACCCACCGGAACCCGGTGACGCTCACGCGCGGCGCCACCCGGCCGAGAGGATCGGGTCGCGTCGTGAAGAGACAGCGAGACCTTATGACCTCCCTTTTCTCGCTCGACGTGGCCGGGGCGGCCACGACGATGGGCGCCTGTCCCTGCGCTGATTTCGCGACGCGATCGCCGCACCCCGCTGGATCACGCAGAAGAGGGCGTCGGCGGGGTCGGCTGAACGCGCCGACGGCCCCAATCGACCCTCGGCGTCCGAACTCCTCGACGCCTCGGAGACGTCACCTTCAAGGTCACCTCGCCGACAACGGCGCAGACGGGTTCATTTCAACCCGAGGAAGCTCGCGAACTCCTTCTCATCGCTGATCGAGCCGGTGTACTGCTTGCCGTTCACGAGAACGGTCGGTGTGCCCTGGATGGTGTCGAGCACCTTCCTGCCGTCGACCGTGATCGGGCCTGACAGGGAGCGCGTCGTGTTCGCCTGCGCCCAGGCCTGGTACGGCCCGCTGCGATCGATGCAGCCGGAGATGTCGGTGATGCCGAGGTCCGTGGCACGCTTGGCGAGCTCCTTGTCGGTCAGTCCGTTCGAGTTCTCCTCCGGCTGGTTCGTGAAGAGCGCCTGGTAGTAGTCGAGCACGTGATGGGAATCGTGCACCCCGACGCAGACGAGCGCAGCTGCGGCCCTGGTCGAGTAGCCGGTGCCGTTCGACGCGCGGTCGAGGAAGGTCAGTGGGTGCAGGCGGAGCGTGATCGACCCGTCCGTGACCGCGCTCGACAGCGTCCCGCCGTTGGTCTTCTCGAACGCGCCGCAGACCGGGCACATCGCGTCGAACCAGATGTCGACCTTCTTGGAGCCCGTGCCCGCCGAGACGAAGCCGCCGTCGAAGCCGACGGCGCCGTCCGTGCCCGTCGGAGGCTTCGCGGTCGCGACGGGGACATTCGAGTTGCCGCCGAGCAGCGCGCACGAGGCGACACCCGCGGTCACCGCGATCGCCAGCACGGCCACCGCGGCGAGCCTCACGACCCTGCGCGGACCACTCACGCGCACTCCTCTCATGGGCGCTGCGGGCGGTTCTGCGCGATCTTGGCGAGCAGGCCGTTCACGAATCCGGCGGAGTCATCGGTCGAGAGCACGGTCGCCGCCTCCACCGCCTCCGAGATCGCGACGCCGTCCGGGACCTCGTCGTTGAACAGCAGCTCCCACACGCCGATGCGCAGGATCGCACGGTCGACGGCGGGCATCCGGGCGAGGGTCCAGCCCTGCGCGTACGTCTGGATCTGCTCGTCGATCTCGTCGTGGTGGTCGATCACGCCGTCGACGATCTCGCGCGCGTACAGCCAGGAAGCCTCACGCGTCGGCTCGTTCGCGGCGCGTTCCGCCTCGGCGGCCAGCGCCTGCGGCAGCGTGAGTTGACGCAGGTCGGCGCTGAACAGCACGTCGAGCGCGCGCTTGCGCGCCTTGGTCCGGGCGCTCACTAGTCGTTGACGCGGCCGAGGTAGTCGCCGCTGCGAGTGTCGACCTTGACCTTGGTGCCGGTCTCGAGGAACAGCGGGACCTGGATCTGATAGCCAGTCTCGACGGTCGCCGGCTTGGTGCCACCGGTGGAGCGGTCGCCTTGGAGGCCCGGCTCGGTGTAGGTGATCTCGAGCACGACGGAGGCCGGGAGCTCCACGTAGAGCGGGGAGCCCTCGTGCAGAGCCACGGTGACGTTCTGGTTCTCGAGCATGAAGTTGGCGGCGTCGCCGACGACCGGACCCGGGATCGTGATCTGGTCGTAGTCGCTGGTGTCCATGAACACGAAGTCGGCGCCGTCCTGGTACAGGTACTGGTAGTCGCGGCGGTCGACGTTGGTGATCTCGATCTTGGCGCCGGCGTTGTAGGTGCGGTCGACTGTCTTGCCGGTGGTGACGTTCTTCAGCTTCGTGCGGACGAACGCTCCACCCTTGCCCGGCTTGACGTGCTGGAACTCGATGACGCTCCAGAGCTGTCCGTCGATGTTGAGGACGATGCCGTTCTTGATGTCAGCGGTCGATGCCATGCGCGAGTTCCATTCGGTTTTCGGAAGAGTCGGGTGGATGCGGCGCTCCGCACCGTCCACGGAGGGCTCGGCGTACGGAGCCCCAGAAGATTCTAGACGTCAGCGCGCGTTTCGGCGAATGAACGCCAGAGCCAGCCGGTACGACTCGAACCCGAGGCCCGCGATCACGCCCGTCGACACCGCGCTGATGACGCTCGTGTGCCGGAACTCCTCACGGGCGTGCGGGTTCGACAAGTGCACCTCGATCACCGCGCCGCCCGCCTTCGTCACGATCGAGACCGCGTCGCGCAACGCGTACGAGTAGTGCGTCCAGGCACCGGCGTTCAGTATGACAGGCGCGCCGCTGTCGGCGGCCTCGTGCAGCCAGCCCAGCAGCTCGCCCTCGGTGTCCGTCTGGCGCAGGTCGACCTCCAGCTCCGGCGCGTCCTCCTGGAGGACCACCCGGAGGTCGTCGAGCGTGCCCGCGCCGTAGACGTCGGGCTCGCGCGTGCCGAGCCGTCCGAGATTGGGGCCGTTGAGGACGAGGACGGTTGCCATGCCGATCACCCTACCGACGCTTCGCCGTCGGTGAGTGGACGGACGCGCACGGCGGACCACACGTCGTCGACAGCGACGTTGCTGATCGGCCGCCAGCCGAACGACCCGGCCTCCCGGATGAAGGTGTCGCGATTGAAGTCGGCCCGGCCTCCCTTCGGGTAGAGGAACCAGACGGCGCGGGCGCCCGACAGCGTGGGGAGCTCCGTGCCGAACTGCGCCATGAGCTCGTCACGGGTGCGCACGAAGGTGACGGAGACGGCGGCATCCGCCGGTTCGACCTCGACGATGCCTTCAGGGAGGGGGCCGAGCACCGCGCGCTCGTCCGCGCCGGCCCCGACGAGGTTCAGCGCGTCGCCCGCCTTGATGAGAAGCTTCTGCACGATCGTCTTGGCCATCAGGAGCCGATCTCCTGGTAGGCGGCGAAGAGCAGGCTCTGGTCGGGTCCGGCGAGGACCGTCGGCCGTGCGAGGTCGTCGAGCACGATGAACCGCAGGAGGCTCCCGCGCGCCTTCTTGTCGCGCTGCATTGTCGCCAGCAGGGTCTGCCAGCGGCCGACGGGATACGTCGTCGGCAGCGTGAGCGACTCGAGGATCCGGCGATGCCGGTCGACGACCTCGTCGCTCAGCCGGCCGCTCAGACGCGCGAGCTCGGCGGCGAAGACCATGCCGACCGACACGGCAGCGCCATGGCGCCACTGGTAACGCTCCGCGTGCTCGATCGCGTGGCCGAGCGTGTGCCCGTAGTTGAGGATCTCGCGGAGGCCCTGCTCGGTGAAGTCCTCGCCGACCACGCGGGCCTTGATCCCGATCGAGAGCTCCACGAGGCGGCGGAACTCCGGCGACTCCGGGTCGGTGGCGACCTCCACGTCGCGCTCGATGATATCTAGGATCTCGGGCCCGGCGATGAAGCCGTACTTGACGACCTCCGCGAAACCCGCGAGCAGCTCGTTGCGCCCGAGGGAGGTCAGCGTGTCGAGGTCGCCGACCACCGCGGCCGGTGCGTAGAACGCGCCGACGAGGTTCTTGCCCTCGGTGGTGTTGATGCCGGTCTTGCCGCCGACCGCCGCGTCCACCATGCCCAGCAGCGTGGTCGGGACCTGGATCAGGCGCACGCCGCGCAGCCACGTGGCCGCCACGAAGCCGGCCAGGTCGGTCACGGAGCCGCCGCCGAAGCCGATCACGGCGTCGGACCGCGTGAAGTCGGCCTGGCCCATGATGCCCCAGAGGAACGAGGCGACCTCGATCCGCTTCGCCGCCTCCGCGTCGGGGACCTCGGCGAGCAGCACCTCGTACTGCCCGATCAGCGACGCGCGCAGCTCGGCCGCCGCGGCGCCGAGCGTCGGCGGGTGCACGACGAGCACCTTGTTCACGCCGGAGCCGAGGTGCGACGCGAGGCCGAACCGGAGGCCCCGTCCGATGACGACCGGGTACGGGTTCACTCCGTCGACGAGGATCTCGGTGGGTTGGTCAGTCATGCGTCTCCTTCTTCGATCCTGGATCTTCGACCCAGCGCGCGATCTCCTCCACGATGGTGTCGATCGGCCGGGTCGACGTGTCCGCGGTGTAGTCCGCGAGCGACTGGTAGAGCGGGCTGCGCGCCTCGACGAGCCGCTTCCACGACTCGAGATCGGTCACGAGCGGGCGTTTGCGGTTGGTGATCCGCGCGGCGATGGCGTCGGGCTGCACGGTCAGCAGCACGACGCGTGTCGCCGCCAGATCGGCCCGGGTGTCCGGGTCGAGCACCGCGCCGCCGCCGAGCGACACGATGCCGGGACGAGCGAGCGCCTCGGCGACCGCGGCGCGTTCGAGCGCACGGAAGTACGATTCACCGTGCTCGGCGAAGATCTCGGCGATCGTGCCGTGCCGGGCGACCACGACGGCGTCGGTGTCCACGAACGACAGGCCGAGCCGCTTGGCCAAGCGCTTGCCCAGCCGCGTCTTGCCCGCCGCCGGTGGACCGATCAGGACGATCGTCACGGTCGTTCAGGCGTAGGGCGCGCTGACGCGCTCCGTCGCCAGGTTCTCCGGGATGGCGTCGAGGTAGCCGCGCAGGTTGCGGGCCGTCTCGGTCACCGAGTCTCCCCCGAACTTCTCCAGGACGGCGTTGGCCAGCACCAGGGCGACCATGGCCTCGGCGACGACGCCCGCCGCCGGCACCGCACAGACGTCGGAGCGCTGGTGGTGCGCCGGGGCCGCCTCGCTGGTGACGATGTCGATGGTGCGCAGCGCGTGCGGAACCGTCGCGATCGGCTTCATGCCGGCGCGGACGCGCAGGACGCCACCGGTGCTCATGCCGCCCTCGGTGCCGCCCGCCCGGTCGCTCGTGCGCACGATGGTGCCGTCCTCCGCGACGAGCTCGTCGTGCGCCTGCGATCCGCGGCGCGTGGTCGTAAGGAAGCCGTCGCCGACCTCCACGCCCTTGATCGCCTGGATGCCCATGAGCGCGGCCGCGAGCTGGCCGTCGAGCCGGCGGTCCCAGTGCACGTGCGAGCCGAGCCCCGGCGGGAGGCCGTAGGCCAGCACCTCGACGACGCCGCCGAGGGTGTCGCCGTCTTTGTGGGCGTCGTCGACCTCCGCCACCATCCGCTCGGAGGTCGCCGGGTCGAAGCAGCGCAGCGGGTCGGCGTCGAGCGTCGCGACGTCGGCCGGCGTAGGCAGCGGGGCGTCCTCCGGCACGCGCACCGGCCCGATCGAGAGCGTGTGGCTGACCAGGGTGATGCCGAGCTCGGCGAGGAACGAGCGGGCGACAGCGCCGAGCGCGACGCGCGCAGCGGTCTCCCGGGCGCTCGCGCGCTCCAGGACGGGACGCGCCTCGTCGAAGCCGTACTTCTGCATGCCGACCAGGTCGGCGTGGCCTGGGCGCGGACGGGTCAGCGCCGCACCGCGACCGGTCGCGAGCTTCTCGGGCTCCACCGGCTCGGCGCTCATCACGTCCACCCATTTGGGCCACTCGGTGTTGCCGATCCGCAGCGCGATCGGGCTGCCGAGGCTCAGACCGTGGCGGACGCCCGCCGAGACGTCCAGCGCGTCCTGCTCGAACTTCATCCGCGCGCCGCGCCCGTAGCCGAGCTTGCGGCGGGCGAGGTCGGCGCGGACCGCGTCCAGTGAGACAGGCACCCCGGCGGGGAGGCCCTCCAGGACGGCGATGAGTTCGGGGCCGTGGGATTCCCCGGCCGTGAGCCAACGAAGCATGATTCGATTCTGGCACAGCGAGGAGGGGCCGCTTCGCGCCGTTACGGCCGACCCGGCCGGGCTCCGGTCGTGAAGATGTCGGTGTGCGTGAGGAACGCGTGCAGCAGTCGGTCGTCCCCCGAGGTGAAGCCGTGCCGCTCGTAGACCGCGACGGCGCGCGGGCTGGAGTGCACCGTGACCCGTTCCAGCCCGAGCTCCTCGGCGCGGGCCAGAACGACGTCGATCAGGCGCCCGCCGATGCCGTCGTCGCGCCGGTCCGGCACCACGTACGCGCACTGCAGGTCGCCGGAGGCGCGGTCGAACAGCCGTGCGCTCGGCACCCGGTCCAGGATGGCGAGCCAGGTCATGCCCAGAACGCGGCCGTCCTCGACGGCGACGAAGCACTCGTGAGCGCCATGGACGGCGGCCCACGCGGCGAACCGCGTCGCGAAGGCCTCCCTGGTGTCGTCGGGCTCTCCCCCGAACTCGCGGTTGGGGTCCCAGCGCAATCCGCCGACGGCGGCCCACTCGTCCGGGCGGGCTGGGCGGATCTCCAGGCCGGACATCGCGTCTGCGCCGGTCATCGCGCCGGGCGCTACTCGGCCTCGGCCGCGTCGGACCCGTCGCCGAGGGGAGCGCCGTCCGCGTCGATGCCGACCGCCGCGAGCATGGCCTCCAGCACCTGCGGCTCCTCCGGAAGCGGCTGCAGCGGGTCGCCGGAGACGAAGATCCGCACCTGCAGGAGCGCCTGGTGCGCCAGCATCGCCAGCCCGGAGACGACCTTTCCGCCCACCAGCTGCCAGGAGCGACCGAGAGCGTTGGGCCACGGGTCGTAGGCGACCTCGAGGAGCACCGCTCGACGCCGGGTCGAGTCGGTGTAGACCGCGGCGGTGGAGGCTCCGCCCGGCAGCGTGCTGATCACGAGCTCCGGCACGTCGAGCGAGCGATCCGCCTGCGCGAACGACCGGATCCGGATCATCAGGCCGAGTTGGTGGGCGAGCGGCTCCAGCCACACGCTCTTCTGGAGGTCGCGCACGTGCACATCGACACGCTCGGCTCCGAGCTCGGCCGCCGCGACGAGCGCGGAGGAGGCCGTCGCTCCCCCGCCGAGCACGTGCACGTAGCGGGCGCTCTCCAGCCCGGCGGCGCCCAGTGCGCGCACGATGCCCGCGACGTCGGTGTTGAAGCCGGCGATCTCGTCGCCGTCGAGCAGCACGGTGTTGGCGACACCCGTCTGCTCCGCTACACGATCGGCGGAGGTCAGCAGAGGGACGACGGTCTGCTTGAGCGGCATCGTGAGCGACAGCCCCCGCCACTGCGGACCCAGGCTGTCGATGAAGGCGGCCAGGCCGTCCTCGGCGACGTCGACGGGCTCGTACGACCACGGCAGGCCGAGAGCGTCGTATGCCGCGCGATGAAGAGCAGGTGACTTCGAGTGGCCGATCGGCGAACCGAGGACGGCCAGGCGTCGCGCCGGCTCGGCTGCGGTCGCTGCCGCGGCGGTCTCGACCTCGACGATCTCGACCCCCTCGGTTACCTCGACGACCTCGTCGTCGGCGCCAGGCTGCTCGTCGGCGCCAGGCTGCTCGTCGGCGCCAGGCTCCTCGTCGGCCCTGGCCTCAACACTGGCCTGGTGCTCATCATCGGCCTGGGGCTCTTCGTCCTCCATGGGCTCCTCGTTGTCTGCAGCCTCTGCTGCTTCGGCGATCGCCGCCTCCTCAGCCTGCATCTCGCGCTCGGCCTCGACCAGGGCCGCGATCTCCGCCTCCGCTGAGGCCTCGGACATGCCGTCCTCGACCGAGACGTCCGGGACCGAGACGTCCTCGACCGAGACGTCCGGGACCGAAGCGTCGGGGGTCTCCGCGGGCCTCCGGCTCGCTGCGGCGCTGCGCGCTCCCGGTCGGGTCTTCGGTTTCTCACTCATAGTCGGGGTTGTCCTTCATCCACTGCTGCCATTTCTCGACCGCCGCCTCGTGCTCCGCCGCCGTCGTCGAGAAGATCGTCTCGCCGGTCTTGAGGTTCCAGGTCACGAAGAACATCCACGGTCCGTCCGCCGGGTGGACGACCGCGTTGATCGCCAGATCGCCGGGGTTCGAGATCGGCCCGACCGGGAGCCCCGGATGCACATAGGTGTTGTACGGGTTCGAGGCGTCTGCGCGCTCCGCGTCCGTCGTCTCCACCCGGTGCGTGTTGCCGGTGCCGTACGCGACCGTGGCGTCCGACTGCAGGTCCCAGCCCTGCGCGAGCCGGTTGAGGAACACGCGGGCCACCTTTGGGTAGTCGTCCTTGAGACCCGCCTCGCGCTGCACGATCGAGGCGAGCACGACGGTGTTCCAACGGTCGCCGGGGGCGACTCCGGCCTCGTCGAGCGCCTGGAACGACCGGTCGACCATGGTCTTGATCACGTCGTGCGCCGTCGCTCCGGGAACGAACGTGTACGTCGCGGGGAACAGGAAGCCCTCGAGCGTCGTCGCCTGCGCCGGGAGGCCGTACTCGGCCGGGTTCGTCGCGGCCTGCTGGAGTTCGGCGAGGGGGATCTTCGTGGCGTCGGACACCGTCTGCAGGGCGTCCTTCTCGGCCGTCCCCTCGGGGATGACGGCGGTGTTCTGCATTCGGTTGGCCGGATCCTGCAACACGGTCAGCGCCGCCTGGGCGCTCATCGCCTTGGCCAGCTTGAACACCCCGGGCTGGAACTCGACCTCGGGATGCTGGCGGAGCAACAACTCATAGAAGGCCTCGTAGCTCTTCGTGACACCGGCCTTGTGCAGGTTGGTCGCGATCGAGCCTCCGGTGTCGCCCGACTTGATCGTGAACATGACCTGGCCGGTGCCCGACCCCGTGTAGTCGTTGTCGGGCGGGGACAACGACGCGATGAGCTTGGCGACTTGCGGCTGGAACGCGGCGTACGCACCCCCGGCCAGTCCGCCGAGGACTGCGACGATGACAACCGTGATGACGACAGGCTTCACCCAGCGGCGTCTGCGCTTCGACGGCTTGTCATGCGACAGGTGGTTGTGCTGTCGCCACGCCAGCGGGTGCTCGGAGTCCCGTTCCCTCACCTCGCCGCTGTCGTCGGACAGGGGCGACAAGATCGCGTGCAGCGGGGTGTCGACCCGACCGTGATCATCGGCGGCAACGCCGTACGCCGCCTCGTGCCGCCCCGCAGCGCCGACCGCCTCGCGGCCGGACGCAGCCTCTGCGTCGGGATCGACCGAGATCGGACCGGTCACAACCGAGTCGAAGTCCAGCCCGGCGAGCGTCTGCCGGTGGGCGGAGGTCTCCGCAGGAGGCGGGGTCCACGGACCCGGAGTACGCGGGTGTCGCTCATCCACCGGAGACGCCGGGGCCTCTTGCGCCGGGGCGGCCTCCTGCGCCGGGGCGGCCTCGCTCGTCTGCTGCGACTCCCTGGCCTGGAGCGACTCCCTGGCCTGGAGCGCCTCCCTGGCCTGCTGCGCCTCCCTGGCCTCGCGGGCCTCGCGACGGGTCATCGGCTGCCGGTTCACGGCGGGGAAAGCGGGGGGTTCCGGCTTCTCCTGCGGGTTCTGCGACAAACTAGGGTCCAATGCTCGGTTCGACGTTACGGCCCGGCGGATGGCCTGAAGTGCGCTCCGCGTCGAGGGCGTGCTGCAAAATTATCGTGGCGGCCACCTGATCCACCACCGGACGCGCGCTTTTTGAATTCTTGCCCGACGCTCGGAGTGCCGAGTGCGCCGAAACGGTCGAGAGTCGCTCGTCCACCAGCCGCACGGGCACATCGACCTCAGCTTCGAGCGCTTCCGCGAAGGAGACGGCGTCCGCCGTCGACGCGGTATGCGCGCCCGAGAGCGCCAAGGGTAACCCGACGATAATCTCGAAAACTCCGAGTTCGGTCACAATCCGGGCGATCCTGCGGCGATCCGCAGCGTCTTCGGACCGTGCGACCGTCTCCAGCGGTGTCGCCAGCATCCCGTGCGGGTCCGATCGGCTCACACCGATGCGGACCGTGCCGACGTCGATGCCGAGCCGCACTCCGCTCCGCACGGGTCAGCCGATCGCCGAGACCACGGCCGAGAGCGCAGCGGGGATCGCCTCGGCGTCCGTCCCGCCGCCCTGCGCGAGATCGGCTTTGCCGCCGCCGCCGCCGCCGAGCACCCCGGCCGCGGTCTTGGCGAGCGCACCGGCGTTCACGCCGGCGTCTCGCGCGGCCTGGTTCGTCGCCACGATGACCACCGGCTTTCCGGCGGCACGCGCCGCCAGCGCGACGGTCGCGGAGTCGGAGCCCAGGCGCTCGCGCACGGTCGTCACCAGGAGGCGCAGATCGTCCGCCGAGTTCAGCGCGCCGGCGTCCTCGGCGACCACCGTGACCGCGCCACGGCGCGTCGCCGACTCCAGCAGTGACGGCACCTTGTCGAGCACCGCACGCGCCTCGAACGCCTGGATGCGCTTCTCCGCGGCCTTCAGGCTGGCCATGAGGTCGGCGATCTTCTCGGGGAGCTGCTCGCGCGGTGTCTTGAGCGCACCGGACAGCTGGGAGACGATCGTCCGCTCGACCGCGAGATCCTGGAAGGCCTCCAGGCCCACCAGGGACTCGACCCGGCGGTTGGTCGAGCCGACCGACGACTCGCTGACCAGGTTGATCATCCCGATCTCGGCGCTGGTGGACACGTGGGTGCCAGCGCAGAGCTCGCGCGACCACGGACCGCCGATGTCGACCACGCGCACGACATCGCCGTACTTCTCGCCGAAGAGGGCCATCGCCCCGAGCGCCTTGGCCTCCGCGAGCGGGAGCTCCCGGGTCGTGACCTGCAAGTTGTCGCGGATCGCGTTGTTCGAGATCTCTTCGATCTCGCTGCGCGTCTCGGGAGACAACGCCTGATTCCAGGAGAAGTCGAGACGGAGGTAGCCCGCCTTGTTGAACGATCCCGACTGGTGGGCGTTGGGGCCGAGCACCTGGCGCAGGGCCGCGTGGATGATGTGCGTGCCCGAGTGCGCCTGCTTAGCGCCGCGCCGATACTCGGCGTCCACGAGACTCGTCGCGGGTGCCCCGACGCCGACCTCGCCGCTGCGAACGAGCACCTTGTGGCTGATCAGCCCCTTGACCGGCTTCTGCACGTCGAGCACGTCGAGCTCGTAGCCCTGGCCCACGATCGTGCCCGCGTCGGCGTCCTGCCCGCCGGATTCCGCGTAGAGGGAGGTCGCGCTGAGGATGACCTCGGCGAGCTGGCCCTCGCGCGCGACGCTGACGGACTTGCCGTCGACGATCAACCCCAGCACGCTCGACTCGGTCTCGAGGTCGGCGTAGCCGGTGAACACGGTTTCGCCCTGCGCACGGAACGCGCTGTAGACCGAGAGGTCGGCGAGAGCGGTCTTCTTCGCCTTGGCATCGGCCTTCGCACGGGCGCGCTGGTCGGCCATGAGGGTGTCGAACGCCGCGCGGTCGACTCTGAGCCCGGCCTCCTCGGCCATCTCGAGGGTCAGGTCGATCGGGAAGCCGTACGTGTCGTGCAGCAGGAACGCGGTGTCGCCCGCGAGCTGCCCGCTGCCCGCCTTGCGCGTGTTCGCGACCGCCGTGTCGAGGATGCTGGTGCCTGCCGCGAGCGTGCGCAGGAACGTCTCCTCCTCCGCGTACGCGAGTTGCGACGTGCGGGCGAACTCGGCCTCCACCTCGGGGTATGCCGCCTTCATGGCGTCGCGCGAGGCGGGAAGGAGCTCGGGGAACGTCGCCGTCTCCACGCCCAGGAGGCGCATCGCGCGCACCGTGCGGCGCAGCAGCCGGCGCAGCACGTAGCCGCGGCCCTCGTTCGACGGCGTCACGCCGTCGGTCATCAGCATGAGCGCGCTGCGCACGTGGTCGGCGACGACGCGCAGTCGTACGTCGTCCTCGTGCGCCTCGTTGCCGTACGGCTTGCCGGCGAGCTCCGCCGCGCGGTCGAGCACAGGGCGCACCTGGTCGATCTCGTACATGTTGTCGACGCCCTGCTTGATGAACGCGACGCGCTCGAGGCCGAGGCCGGTGTCGATGTTCTTCTTCGGGAGGTCGCCGAGGATCTCGAAGTCCTTCTTGCCCGTTCCCTCGCCGCGCAGGTACTGCATGAAGACGAGGTTCCAGATCTCGACGTACCGGTCGTCGTCCGTCGCGGGGCCGCCGTCGACGCCGTAGGCCGGACCGCGGTCGAAGAAGATCTCGGAGCACGGGCCGGCAGGGCCGGGCTGACCGGTCGACCAGTAGTTGGTGTCCTTGCCCAGGCCCTGGATGCGCACGGCGGGCAGGCCGGCGACACGGCTCCAGATCTCGCGGGCCTCGTCGTCCTCCTCATAGACGGTGACCCACAGATCCTTCGGATCGAAGCCGAGCCCGCCCTCGTCTTCTGACGAAGTCAAGAGCTCCCAGGCGAACGTGATCGCCTGCTCCTTGAAGTAGTCGCCGAACGAGAAGTTGCCGCACATCTGGAAGAACGTGCCGTGCCGCGGGGTCTTGCCGACCTCCTCGATGTCGAGGGTGCGGATGCATTTCTGCACGCTCGTGGCGCGCGGGAACGGGGCGGGGACCACACCGGTCAGGTACGGCACGAACGGCACCATGCCGGCCACCGTGAACAGCAGAGACGGGTCGTCGCTGACGAGCGAGGCGGACGGGACGACGGTGTGGCCGCGCGTGGCGAAGAAGTCGAGCCAGCGGCGGTGGATTTCAGCAGTCTGCATGGGTTCCGGTCATTCGAGGTAGTGCGAAAGCTAGTCGAGGGTGGTGCACGAAGAGACGAGGGATCAGTCCCAGTCGATGGCCGAGCGGATCTCGGCCTCGCGCTGACGGTAGCCGTCCGAGACGGCCTCCCCGAAGTTGCGCGCCTTCTTGTCGAGCGTGCCGAAGAACTCGCGACCCTTGGGGGTCTCGTTGACCTTGTGGGCGACGGCGAAGCCGACGGCGACGCCGATCAGGAGCCACAGGAAACTCTTCATTTGCAGGATCTTCCCTCCGTGGATGCGTGCGTGAGCGCACTCGCGCAAGTCTAGTCCGCCTTGCCGCGGGAACGGCGGGTCGCGCCGGGCACCCGGAAGGCCGCGCGCACTGCCGCGCTGAACCCGGCCAGCTTGATCAGAGGGCCTCCCACGGTCGCGGCGAAGAGCGCGACGAGCGCGGACACGTTTCCGGTGACATCGGCCACGTTCTTGGTGATGACGTCGACCCTCGCGAGCTGCTTGTTGGTCTCTTGCAGGGTCGTCGCCGTCTCGTCCAGGATGGGCGTGATGCCGTCGCTGGCCTCCTTGATGGCGTCCCGCGTGGAGTCGAGGACGCGCCCCAGCTTGAGCAGCGGGACCGCGATGAACCCGACCAGCACGGCGAACACCGCCGCCGCGATCAGACCAGCGATGTCGCCTCCGGACATGTCGGCTCCCTCCATTCCGAGACGGGCATACATCCCAGCGTAACGGGAACGCGGCGTACCGGAACCCCGTTCATCCCAGAACGCTCCGGAAAAGCAGAACGCTCCGGAAAAGCAGAACGGGGCCGTGGCCGAAGCCACGACCCCGTTGCCGGGAGTATCGACGCCTTAGCGGGCGGCGTAGTACTCGACGACCAGCTGGACCTCGCAGGTGACGGGGACCTCGGCGCGCTTCGGGCGGCGCACGAGGCGGGCCTGCAGCTTGTCGAGCTCGACCTCGAGGTAGCCCGGGATCTTCGGCAGGACGTCGACGTGACCGCCGGCGGCTGCGACCTGGAAGGGCTCGGTGCCCTCGGAGCGGGCCTTGACGTGGATGAGCTGACCCGGCTTCAGGCGGAACGATGGGCGGTCCACGATCTTGCCGTCGACCAGGATGTGGCGGTGCACGACGAACTGGCGGGCCTGCGAGATGGTGCGGGCGAAGCCGGCGCGGAGCACCAGGGCGTCCAGACGCATCTCGAGGAGCTCGACCAGGTTCTCACCGGTCAGGCCACCGGTGCGACGGGCCTCTTCGAACG
This sequence comes from Leifsonia sp. McL0607, assembly GCF_049993355.1. GTDB lineage: Bacteria > Actinomycetota > Actinomycetes > Actinomycetales > Microbacteriaceae > Leifsonia. The sequence continues at coordinate 3,538,584 of NZ_CP188253.1, forward strand.
CGATGCGGATCTGCTTCTCGCGGATGCCGTACTGGGCGCGAAGACGCTGCTTCTCGCGCAGACGCACGGCGTAGTCGGAGTCGGCCTTGCGCTTGGTGCGGCCGTGCTCACCCGGGGCGTACGGGCGCTTCTCCATGTAGCGGGCCGCCTTCGGGGTCAGGGCGATGCCCAGGGCGCGCGACTCGCGGGTCTTGCTGCGGGAACGTGAAGACACGGTTTCCTTTCGGTTTTCTCTCTACAAAATGATCGCAGGCGTACAGGACCTGCACAGGTCTGTGACAGACGCAGGTCTGTGACAAAACAGATGTCTGTGGCAGACAGAGAGAGGGATTCACGCCAGGGACGCCCGGCTACAGGGCCGTTCCCGTCGAGAGCGTGTCTCGGGCAGCCGCACCCTGAACACGCTTCTAGGCCCGTCGATTCTAGCAGATCGCGGTCAGCGCCCGCGCACGATGCGCCGCAGCTTCGCCAGCCGCGCGGCGACGTCGCGCTCGTTGCCGTGCTCGGTCGGCGCATAGTACGTCGTGTCGCGCAGTTCGTCGGGCAGGTACTGCTGTTCGAGCACGCCCAGCGCGTCGTCGTGCGGGTACTTGTAGCCCTTGCCGTGGCCGAGTCGCTTGGCGCCGGGATAGTGCGCGTCGCGCAGATGCTTGGGCACCCGGCCGATCTTGCCTGCGCGCACGTCGGCGATGGCGGCGTCGAGCGCCATATAGGCCGCGTTCGACTTGGGAGCGGTGGCGAGGTGCACGACCGCCTGGGCGAGCGGGATCCGTCCCTCCGGCATCCCGATGTACTGCACGGCGTCGGCGGCGGCGATTGCGACGACGAGCGCTTGCGGGTCGGCCATTCCGATGTCTTCGGAGGCCGAGACGATGATTCTGCGGGCGATGAATCGGGGGTCCTCCCCCGCTTCGATCATCCGGGCGAGGTAGTGCAGGGCGGCGTCGACGTCGGACCCGCGCACCGACTTGATGAAAGCGCTGATGACGTCGTAGTGCTCGTCGCCGTTGCGGTCGTAGCGCAGCAGAGCGCGGTCGACGGCCTGGGCCACGAGCTCCGCCGTGATGACCGGCTTCTTCGTGGAGGTGGCAGGGGTCGCCGAGGCGGCCGACACCGATGCGGCCTCCAGCGCCGTGAGTGCGCGGCGCGCGTCTCCGGAGGCGAGCCGGATGAGGGCGGCGCGCGCCTCGTCGTCGAGGGCGTACTGACCGGCCAGGCCGCGGTCGTCCGTGACCGCCCTGTCGATCACGACGCCGAGGTCGTCGTCGCTCAGCGTCTCGAGCGTGAGCAGGAGGGAGCGCGAGAGCAGCGGCGAGATGACCGAGAACGAGGGGTTCTCGGTGGTCGCGGCCACGAGGATGACCCAGCCGTTCTCGACACCGGGGAGGAGGGCGTCCTGCTGCGCCTTGGTGAACCGGTGGATCTCGTCGAGGAACAGCACGGTCGAGACGCCGTACAGGTCGCGCGTCGAGAGCGCCTCGTCCATGACCAGCCGTACGTCTTTCACACCGGCCGTGACGGCGGAGAGCTCGACGAACCGCCGCCCGGAGGAGTGCGCGATGGCCTGCGCCAGCGTCGTCTTGCCCGTGCCGGGAGGACCCCAGAGGATGACCGAGACGGACCCGCTCTGCCCCTCCTTGTCGGTCGCGAGGGCGACGAGCGGGGAGCCGGGGCGCAGCAGGTGACGTTGCCCGGCGACCTCGTCGAGGGATTTCGGCCGCATGCGCACGGCGAGAGGCGTCGCTCCCGTCCGGAGCCCAGGTTGCACGTCGACCACCCGACAAGATTAGTCGCAGCCACCGACATCTCCGTCGGTGCCGACGATCGAGAGCGTTTCTGAGATCGTCGCCAGCGTAGGAAATGGGGCCAAGATCGCTGCTCCAACGACCATGGCCCCACTCGAATGCTGTCAGGCCTCTCCGACGCTTGTCAGCTTCGGCCGCCTACTGCACTCGGACGGAAGGCCGCGATGAGGGCCAAGAATAAGGCTACGAGAGCACCGGCCCCAAACCACAGCCATGAGTTCGCCTGGCCTGCAAACTCGCCGGCCGCGGATCCAACTATACCGGCCGCGAGGACTGTCAGTGGGGCCCACTGCCTGACCTTGATTTTCCGGACATTAATCATCGTCGCACCTCCTAGTAGTACTTGGTTAGGTTGGTCCGGCGCGTTTGCAGTAGGGGCAGTGGCTGAGGAGTCGGATGACCGCGGTTTGGAGTTCGCGGAGGATCTCGTAGAAGCTCAGGCTGCCCCTGCTGCTTTTGGGTCGGCGGCCAGTCGTTGGGTGGTGATGAACAGGTGTGCGGCGGTGACGAGGGTGACGTGGTGGTGCCAGCCGAGCCAGGTGCGGCCCTCGAAGTGGTCCAACCCGAGGCCGTGTTTGAGTTCGCGGTAGTCGTGCTCGATGCGCCATCGGATCTTCCCGAGCCGGACGAGCTCGGTGGTCGGCGTGTCGGGCGGGAGCGTGGAGAGCCAGTAATCGGTGGGCTCGGTGGCGTCGTGGGGCCACTCGATCAACAACCAGCAGTCGGGCAACGACCCGTCTGGGTTGCGGGGCAGGTTTCGGTTCGCGGGACGCACTCGTGTTGCGGCAAACCGGCTGGTCATGGCACCTTTCGACCCTTGCCGCCAGGACGCTTGCTGGAACGCGCCGGCGGGCAGGGCCTCGGCGTAGGCCTTCGCCTGGACCGGGGTGCTCCGGTAACTGGCCGTAGTGAACGGGCGCCCCCGTTTCCCGGTCTGTTCGGGCATCTCGAACCGGGCGGCGGCATCGTGCACGCTCGTCGACGACTTCACCTGCACGATGTAGGGGATCGCTCGTTCGGTCAGGCCGGTGCGGAAGGACCCGATCTCCCCATAGCCGGCATCGCCGACCATCACCGGCGGGCGCAGCCCCCACGAGCCCAGCTCGTCGATCATCTCCAGCGCGAGTTCCCACTTGGCGCGGTGCCGGACGGTGTCCGGGATCTGCGCCTTCACCCGCCGCGCCGCGATCTGCTCAGCGTCCTCGTTCGTATCCGCGCAGGCGTCGTCCCACGACTCTGGCAAGAACAGCCGCCACCCCAGCGGACACGACGCAGCATCGGTGACAGCATGCACGCTGACGCCGATCTGCACGTTCCCGATCTTCCCCAAGGTGCCCGAATACTGGCGGGCGACGCCAGGAGAGGCCGGGCCGTCTTTCACGAACCCGGTGTCATCAACCACCCACGCTTCCGGGCCGATCAGTCCGACGCCCGCACGCGCGAGCTGCCTGCGGACCGGCTCGACCGGCCACCGCGACGAGGACACGAACTGCTGCAACTGCTGGTAATCGATCCCGAGCCGATCACCCATCGGCTGCATCGACTTACGCCGACCCTCCAGCATCAGCCCCTGCAAATACAGGCCACCCTTCGCCCGCTGATCCTTCCGCGCAAGCGACGCGAAGACCTCGCCCACGAACTCGTCCAACTCCCCGCGCACCCGCTCGATCTCAACCCGATCCACCCCGCGAGATTAACAGCCTCAGCCAGAGTTAACAAGACCTAACCAAGTACTACTAGAGAGACAGCTGGCAATAAGAGTTGGTGCAGTAGAACTCAGCTCCGCGTTGTGGGCCGACGAATCCAGCACGATAGGCATAGTTGTTAATCTTGAATGACTCGCCGTTCGAGCAGAGCGGCGAGACCTGACTCGGCACGCACAACTTGAGCGTCGCGCTCGAAACCCAAGCAGCGTTGTCCGGCCCCGTGCTCAAGCGCTGCGTCGTGTTGTTATCAAAGCGCCATCCCGCCACCATTCCCGCCGGCGATGCACTCCACGTCATATTTGCGGTCGATGAGGTCATAACACTGCCGTTCATGCAGATGTTGGTATTCAGGGTGATTGTGCCCAGCGGAATCGGCATCGACGCCTCGTATATCACGAATTGCCTCTGCATCGGATTGCATGCTTCCGCGTGTGCTGGCGCAGCAAAGAGCAAGCTCGTCGCCGCCAAGCCCAAGACCGCTGCGGTCGCAAGCCCGAGCCGGCGTAAACCACTGAGTCGCTGAACCATACTTCGAATGTTTCTCATCATTGCGTCTTTTCCTGGTGTCGATATCGGCCAACAGTCTGGCCGAGCCTCATACGCTAGAGCTTTGCTTCGAAGTAAGCAATTTGCGATTTTTCCATTTTGTATTTTACAAATCGGTACGTCCGCTGGCGCATACTGGGCGCTACCTCGAGCGCGGTCTGCGGTGCGTGCCTATTGCTCCAGCACAGTTTTGCATCACGGAAGTCGGCAGATATCGTTCTGCAATGGTTGGGGACCAACTGAATCAACTACTTCGAGAACCACCGTCGTCTTCAGCGCCTGGAGGAATGCGTGTCACCAAGCAATCAGAACGCTCGCGAAGCACGCCAAGCCCGTGAACGGCTCCGCGCGTACCAAGCACGACAGACCGTTCATCACCAGAAGTCCCAACGGCGACGACGAGACAATTGGATTTCCGGAGTGGCCGTCATCGCGATCGTCCTACTCGCGGTAGCTACACAGTTGCTGTATTTTTCTAAGCCTGCAGCAACGAGTTCGTCTGCGACGCCGTCACCGTCGTCATCTGCTTTGGCGCTCCCGCCGAAGTCGCTCGCACAAGACCGCACGTGGACGGGCACGTTGACTATTAACGGCATTCATCTCGAGGTGGCTCTAGATGGCGCAAAAGCACCCCAAGCTGTGTCTTCCACGGTGTATCTCACTCAGCGAGGTTTCTACGACGGGCTGAGTTGCCACAGGCTCACCAACGGAGGGTTCTTCATCCTGCAGTGTGGAGATCCCAAGGGGGACGGCACAGGCGGTCCCGGCTACACATACGGCCCCGTCGAAAACGCACCGGCAGACAACCACTACAAAGCCGGAACGATCGCAATGGCGCGTGAAAGCGACAATGCAAACAGCCAGGGCAGCCAATTCTTCATCGTCTACGAAGACACCACTATCCCAACGGATTCCGCGGGTGGTTACACCGTCCTGGGAACAGTTACAAGCGGATTGGCAGAACTCAAGAGCCACATCGCCGACAAGGGCGTTCAGGGCGGCGGGACAAATGGCAAGCCCGTCGTGGCGACGAAGATCGACGGCTTCACGCTGCAGTGATCGTGCGTGTGCAATAGGCTGATTCCCATACGTGGCACCGCAAGCAAGGTGAGGCTCTTGGCTACTTCTGAACAGCACCCCTGGGGTCGCGTCGACGAGACCGGCACCGTGTACGTCCGTGAGGGCGACGGCGAGCGAGCCGTCGGCGAGTACCCGGACGGCACTCCGGAGGAGGCGCTCGCGTACTTCGAGCGCAAGTACACCGACCTCGCCGGTCAGGTCGGCCTCCTCGAGCAGCGCGCACGCCGTGGCGCACCCGCTGCCGACGTCGCGAAGTCGGTCGCCAGCCTCCGCACCTCGGTCGAAGCCGCGAACGCCGTCGGCGACCTCCCGTCGCTGCTGGCCCGGCTGGAAGCGCTCGGCGGCACCGTGGAGGAGCTCACCGAGCAGCAGAGCGCCGAGGCCAAGGCCGCCCTCGAGCAGGCGATCGCCGATCGTACCGCGATCGTAGAGCAGGCCGAGGCGCTCGCGGCACAGGATCCGGCGCGCACGCAATGGAAGCAGACCACGGCCGAGCTCGACGCCCTGTTCGCCAGCTGGCAGGCGCACCAGCACGACGGTCCCCGGCTGCCCAAGAACGAGGCCAACGAACTCTGGAAGCGGTTCCGGACGGCACGCTCGACGATCGAGCACAACCGCAAGGCCTTCTTCGCGGAGCTCGACAACCAGCACCGCGACGTCCGCTCCCGCAAGAACGCACTCATCGAGCAGGCGGAGCGGCTGGTGCCATTCGGCGCCGACGGGGTGCCGGAGTACCGCCGGCTTCTCGACGAGTGGAAGCTCGCCGGTCGCGCGGGCAAGAAGAACGACGACGCTCTGTGGGCGCGCTTCAAGGCTGCGGGCGACGCGATCTACTCGGCGAAAGCCGAGGTGGACGCCCGCGACAACGAGGAGTACCAGGCCAACCTCGAGCTCAAACTCGCTCTGCTCGATGAGGCCGAGCCGCTCCTGCACGAGAAGGACCGCGAGACCGCGCGGACGAAGCTGCTCACGATCCAGGAGCGCTGGGATGCCATCGGCCGCGTGCCACGCGACCAGGTCCGTCCGATCGAGGATCGGCTGCGTAAGGTCGAGTCGGCCGTGCGCCGTCTCGACGAGGAGCACTGGGAGCGCAACAACCCCGAGAAGAAGGCGCGCTCAGAGGGGCTCGCGAGTCAGCTCAACGCGGCGATCGCGAAGCTCGAGCAGGAGCTCGAAGATGCCAAGGCCAGCGGCGACTCCGCCAAGGTCACAGCGGCGCAGGAGGCCCTCGACGCCCGCAAGGTCTGGCTCGACGCGCTCGGCTGACGCTTTCCCTCGCACCCGCGCCGTCCTCCACAATTCGGCTCGCACGCGAAGTCTCCACGGGTTCGCTGATCCGCGCCCGTGCGCATCGTCAGCAGCGCCAGGCTGGAGGCATGACCACAGCATGCCCGCTCCTGTTCGACCGAAGCGTTCTCCCGCTGGCCGAGCTGTTCGCCCTGGTTCTCGACGGCCAGCTCTATCGGGTCGGTGACGCGTTCGCCACGCCAGACACTCCCGACACGCCGGAGTTGCGCGCACACGCGTTCGGCGCGCTCCGTCCTGGTCGTCTGGTCGCCGACCGTGGCACCGCGGCCTGGATCCACGGCACGCGTTCCACCCCTCCCCTGCTGCCGCAGGTGTGCATCGACCGCGAGAGCCGAGGCCGGGTGCCCACAGGGTTCGACGCACACCAGCACGCTCTGCTCCACGGTGACACGATCGAACTCGGCGGAGTCCGCCTGACAGAGCCACTGCGCACCGCGCTGGACCTCGTGCTCACGAGCCCGACGTTCGACCCGGCGAACGCTCTCGAGGTGCGACACCTCCTCGCGATCGCGCGGGCGTCGCCCGGTGAACTCAGGGATCGCCTCGCGCGGTCGCGCAGGCGTGGCAGTGCGCGGGCGGTCATGCGCCTGGCGCTGGTGGAACGGACGCAACTGCCGGGAGCACCGGAAGCTCTCGAGAGACGGCTCAGCCGCCGCTGACGCGGTACACGTCGTAGACGCCGTCGATCCGCCGCACCGCGTTGAGCACGCGGTCGAGGTGGGTGGTGTCCCCCATCTCGAACACAAACCGGCTCAGCGCCAGCCGATCGCTGGAGGTGGTGACCGTCGCAGAGAGGATGTTGACATGATGCTCGGAGAGCACGCGCGTGACGTCGGAGAGCAGACCCGAGCGGTCGAGCGCCTCCACCTGGATCTGCACCAGGAAGACGCTCTTGGAGCTCGGCGCCCACTCCACATCGATCATGCGATCGGGCTCCTGCAGCAGCGACTGCACGTTGTGGCAGTTGGCCTGGTGCACCGAGACGCCCTGACCGCGCGTCACGAACCCGACGATCGGGTCGCCGGGGACCGGCGTGCAGCACTTCGCGAGCTTCACGAGGATGTCGGGGGCGCCGCGCACGAGCACGCCCGAGTCGCTGTTGCGCAGCTGCTTTCCACGACCCTTGACCGGGATCTCAAGCTCGCCGTCGGACTCGACCTCGCTCTGCAGCGAAGCGACGATCTTCTCGATCACAGACTGGGTCGAGATATGACCTTCGCCCACCGAGGCGTACAGCGACGAGACGTCGGGGTGCTTGAGCGACGACGCGACCTCGACCAGGGCGTCCTGCGTCATCAGCTTCTGCAAGGGGAGGTTCTGCTTGCGCATCGCGCGGGCGATGGCGTCCTTGCCCTGCTCGATGGCCTCGTCGCGGCGCTCCTTGGTGAACCACTGGCGGATCTTGTTGCGCGCCCGCGGGCTCTTGACGAAGTTCAGCCAGTCCTGACTCGGCCCGGAATCCGGGTTCTTCGACGTGAAGATCTCGACGACGTCGCCGGTCGAGAGCGAGCTCTCCAGCGGCACCAGGCGCCCGTTCACCTTCGCTCCCATGGTGCGGTGCCCGACCTCGGTGTGCACGGCGTACGCGAAGTCCACCGGGGTCGCGCCGGCGGGAAGGCCGATCACGCGTCCCTTCGGTGTGAAGACGTAGACCTCTTTCGCGCCGATCTCGAATCGCAGAGAGTCGAGGAACTCCGACGGGTCCGCCGTCTCGGCCTGCCAGTCGGAAATGTGTGCGAGCCAAGCCAGATCGGTGTCGACCTTGCCGGGGCCTCCGGTGCTCTTGCCGGTGGTCTGCTCCTTGTACTTCCAATGCGCCGCAACACCGAACTCCGCACGCTGGTGCATTTCCTCCGTGCGGATCTGGATCTCGACGGGACGCCCCTGGGGTCCGATCACCGTGGTGTGCAACGACTGGTAGAGGTTGAACTTCGGCGTCGCGATGTAGTCCTTGAAGCGCCCTGGCATCGGCGTCCAGCGGGCGTGGATCGAGCCGAGCACCGCGTAGCAGTCGCGCACGGTGGGCACGAGCACCCGTATGCCGACCAGATCGTAGATGTCGTCGAACTCGCGCCCGCGCACGACCATCTTCTGGTAGATCGAGTAGTACTGCTTAGGGCGGCCGACCACCTTGCCGCGGATCTTCGCGGTCTTGAGGTCGTCGTTGATCGCGTCGATGACCTGTTGCACGAGACGCTCGCGCTCCGGGGTCCGCTGCTTCACCAGGCTCTCGATCTCGGCGTACAGCTTAGGGTAGAGCACAGCGAACGAGAGGTCCTCGAGCTCCCACTTGATGGTCTGGATGCCGAGACGGTGCGCCAGCGGGGCGTAGATCTCGAGGGTCTCCGTCGCCTTCCGCGTCGCATTGGCGGCCGGCACGAAACCCCACGTGCGCGCGTTGTGCAGCCGGTCGGCCAGCTTGATGATGAGAACGCGGATGTCCTTCGACATCGCAACGATCATCTTGCGGACGGTCTCGGCCTGCGCGCTGTCGCCGTACTTGACCTTGTCGAGCTTGGTGACCCCGTCGACGAGCATGGCGATCTCGTCGCCGAACTGGTCCCGCAACTCGTCCAGCGTGAAGCTGGTGTCCTCCACGGTGTCGTGCAGCAGCGCTGCGGCGATCGTCTTGGCGCCGATGCCGAGGTCGGCGATGATCTGAGCGACCGCGACGGGGTGGGTGATGTACGGCTCACCCGAGCGGCGCTTCTGACCGTCGTGGGCCCGCTCGGCCACCGCGTACGCGCGCTCGATGAGCGACAGGTCTGCCTTGGGATGGTGCATGCGCACCGTGCGGATCAGGGTGTCGACCGCGCCGGCAGGCTGTGCCCGCGAGAAGATCCGAGGAACGAGGCGGCGCAGCGAAGCGGACTGCGGTGTCGTCGTGTCAACCATGTGCGCGCCTCCTCTCGTCCATTATGGCCGGTGGTCCGGCCCGGACAGTGCGCCCCCGGAGGCCTGCCAGGCGAGCATCCCGCCTGCGACGTTCGCCGCCGGATAATTCGCTTGCAGGAGCGCTTCCGTCACCATCCGAGAGCGCGCCCCGCTGTGACAGATCACCAGGATCTGAGCGTCTTCCGGCAGTTCGTGCTGGCGGTTGCCGAGATCCGAGAGCGGGATGTGATGGGCCTGCGGCACATGGCCGGCCTCCCACTCGTCCATCTCGCGGACGTCGAGCAGCCACGCCGCTCCGGAATCGATGAGCTCACGCGCACGCGCGGCGCTCACCTCGTCGTCCGGCAGGTAGAAACCGCTCACATGTGCCCGCTATTCCGCGGCTATGGGCTCGACCGCGGAGACGGTCGCCTTGGGACGGACCGATCGCACCTTCTGGTCGTGCTTCTTGATCGCCGCCTCGCCTTCGCGGAACTGCGAGTACATCGGGGCCGCCAGGAAGATCGTCGAGTATGTTCCCACGATGATGCCGATGAGGAGCGCGAGCGAGATGTCGCGCAACGTCGCCGCGCCGAACGCGTAGGCGCCGATGAAGAGGATCGACGCGACCGGCAGCACTGCGACGACAGCGGTGTTGATCGAGCGCACCAGCGTCTGGTTGACGGCGAGGTTGACGGCCTCCGGGAACGTCCGCCTCGTGAGCTCCAGCTCTTCCTTGGTGTTCTCGCGGATCTTGTCGAAGACGACGACCGTGTCGTAGAGCGAGTAGCCGAGGATCGTCAGGAAGCCGATCATCGTGGCCGGCGACACCTCGAACCCGACGAGCGCGTAGATGCCCGCCGTGATGATGAGGTCGTGGAACAGCGAGATGATTGCCGACGCCGACATCTTCCAGGTACGGAAGTACAAGGCCATGGCGATGAACGCGAGGAGGAGGAAGACGATCAGACCTTGAATGGTCTGCTGTGTCACGTCCGCACCCCAGGAGGGACCGATGAAGGTCGACGAGACCTCGGAGGACGACACGTCGTACGCCTTCGCCAGCGCGTCGCCGACGGCTTTGCTCTGGGTGTCGGACAGCTGATCGGTCTGCACCTGGATGGCGTTGTTGCCGACGACGCTCACGTGCGAGACCGCATTCGGCACGACGCCCTGCACTGCGCCTTGCGCCTTCGACGTGTCGGTGCTGTGCACGTTGCTGATCAGGAACTGCGATCCGCCGCGGAACTCGATCGAGAAGTTGAACCCGCCCCTGACGATGGGGACCAGGATCGAGAGCACGACCAGGACGATCGCGATCGTGTACCAGATCTTGCGCTTGCCGACGAAGTCGAACGACCGAGCGCCGGTGTAGAGGTCATTTCCGAATTTGGTGAGGCGGCTGGCCATCAGTTGTCCTTCCCCTCGGACGAGCGATCCGACGACGAAGAGGTCGAGGCGGAGGCGGAGGCGAGCTCCGCCGCCTTGCGCTCGGCGATCGTCTGGCGGCGAGCGGCCTCCCCGCTGCTGCGGGCGGCCTTGCCTGCGCCGACCGCGGCCGGCGTCGGAGTGCGGAAGCGGGCAGCTCCGCGGTACACCGCGCCGAGTGCGTCGGGGTCGAGACCCGACATGCTGTGACCGGTGCTGAAGAAGCGGGTCTTTGCGAGCAGCTGCAGCGTCGGGTGTGTGAACAGCAGCACCACGATCACGTCGATGATCGTCGTGAGGCCGAGTGTGAACGCGAAGCCGCGGACGTTCGCCGCCGCGAGCACGTAGAGCACGACGGCCGCAAGGAGGTTGGTGGCCTTGGACGCATAGATCGTGCGCCGGGCGCGGCCCCAGCCGGCCTCCACCGCGGATTCGAGACTTCGCCCGTCGCGCAGCTCGTCTCGTATTCGCTCGAAGTACACGATGAAGGAGTCGGCCGTGAAACCGATCGCCACGATGAGGCCGGCGACGCCCGCGAGCGAGAGCCGGTAGTCGTAGTGCCACGACAGCAGCGAGATCGTCAGCCAGGTGAGCGTACCGGCGACCACGAGCGAGAAGATCGTGACCAGACCGAGCAGGCGGTACTGGAAGAACGTGTAGATCGCGACCAGGATCAGACCGATCAGACCGGCGATGAGACCGCTGATGAGCTGCGAGGTGCCCAACGTCGCCGAGATGTCGTCCTGGCTCTGCACCTTGAAGCTGAACGGCAGCGCGCCGAACTTCAACTGGTCGGCGAGCGTCTTCGCGCTCTGCTCGGTGAAGTTGCCCGAGATCTGCGGCTTGCCGTCGGTGATGGCGGCCTGCGTGGTCGGTGCGGAGATCACGCGGCCGTCGAGGACGATCGCGAACTGGTTCTGCGCGTCCTTGAGGCCGATGAGGCGGGTCGTGACGTCGGCGAACTGTTTGGTGCCGGTGCTGTCGAACACGATGTTGACTGCCCACTGACCCGTGGCCACGCCCTGCGAGCTCTGCATCAGGCCGGCGCTCGCATCGGAGATGTTCTGGCCCTTGACCTCCACCGGGCCGAGCAGGTACTTGACCGTGTTGCCGTCGTCACACGTGATCAGCGGCTTGTTCGTCGGTGCGGCGCTGAGGTCTTTGTTCTTATTGTCCGCGCACGAGTACGCGCCGAACTGCGCCTGCAGCTCGGGCGTCACCCACGCGAGGTCGCTGCCATTGGTCGGCTTGGTCGACGGCGTCGACTGGAGGCCGGGCGCCGGACTCGGCGCCGGCGTCGACTTGCCGTCGGCGCCGACGACCTCATTGGTCGGGCCGCTGGTCTGCAGGACCGGCCGGAAGTCGAGGCGCGCGCTCGCTTTGACGCGGTCGAGCGTCTGCTGGTCGGGCTTGCCCGGCAGCGAGACGACGATGTTCCGCGATCCCTCGGTGGAGATCTGCGCCTCGGACACGCCAGACGCGTCGATGCGCTGACGGATGATCGAGACCGCCTGGTCGAGCTGCTGCTGCTGCACGGACTGACCGTTCTCGACCTGCGGGGCGAGGATGATCTGCGTGCCGCCCTCGAGGTCGAGCGCGAGCTTGGGCAGCCACGTCGCGTTGCTGAAGAGGACGCCTGCCGTGAGGGTCCCGAGAAGGACCACCACGATGACGCCGAGCCACGTCAAGGAACGCCAGGCTTTTTTGACCGGGGTCGACTTTGCCACCTAGGAACTCAGCTTTCTACGAGCGATCCGCGCACCCTCTCGGCGCGCGGAGCACAGGGATGCTATCAGTCGTCGCTCTTGGCGCCGGGCTTCTTCGGCGCGTCGTCGATCCGCTCGCCGAACTCCGGCTCCGACGGCTCGACCGAGATCGCGTGATCCTGGTTGAGCTCGGGACCGGCGGCCTCAATGTCGGCGGTCTCGGGAGCGGTCGGTTCCACGACGCGCGCGAGCACCTGACGGTGCACCTTCACGACGTGGCCGGGGCTGGTCTCGATGAGCGCGGTGTTGTCGTCCTCGTCGACGGACAGCAGTTTGCCGTAGAGCCCGAAGTTGGTCATGACCTCGGCACCTGGCACCATCTTCGAACGGGTCTCCGCCTGCTCCTTCTGGCGCTTGCGGCTGTTGCGGAACATGAAGAAGACGAGGGCCGCCAGTATGACGACCATCACAATTGTCAACGGATCAATGGGCATGAAGTCTGCCGAACCTTCCGGTTAAGTCAAGGGGGTAGGCGAATGGCCAGCTTGAATTATAGGTCATCCATCAAGGAGGGTTGCTGTGAGTGGCCCGGCTGCGGGCTGGACATTCCGAAGTGACGCCACGCGGCCGGTGTCGCGACCCGCCCTCGCGGCGTGCGCGACAGCAGACCGATGCGGACCAGGAAGGGCTCGACGACCGACTCGATGGTCTCCGCCTCTTCTCCGACCGAGACCGCGAGGGTGTTCAACCCGACAGGCCCGCCATCGAATCGCTCCAGGATAGCGTGAAGCACGGCGCGGTCGAGGCGGTCGAGACCGAGCGCGTCGACGTCGTAGAGCTCGAGCGCCGAGCGCACGGCCTCCAGGTCGGCGCGGCGGCCGTGGACGAGCGCGTAGTCGCGCACACGGCGCAGCAATCGGTTGGCGATGCGCGGAGTGCCCCGGCAGCGGCCCGCGATCTCGGCGAGGGCTTCCCGGTCGATCTCGAACTCCAGCATGACGGCGGCCCGCGAGAGCACCTGCGTCAACTCCGCCTCGTCGTAGAACTCGAGGTGCGCGGTGAAGCCGAAGCGGTCGCGCAGCGGGTTGGGCAGGAGGCCGGAGCGCGTCGTGGCGCCTACGAGCGTGAACGGTGCGAGGTCGAGCGGGATGGAGGTCGCGCCTGCGCCTTTGCCGACCATGATGTCGATGCGGTAGTCCTCCATCGCCAGGTAGAGCATCTCTTCCGCCGAGCGTGCCATCCGGTGGATCTCGTCGATGAAGAGCACGTCCCCCGGCGTGAGGGAGGACAGCAGGGCCGCGAGGTCGCCCGCGTGCTGGATCGCCGGTCCGCTGGAGAGGCGGAGCGGGCGCTCGCTCTCGTGCGCGACGATCATCGCGAGCGTCGTCTTGCCGAGCCCGGGAGGGCCGGCGAGGAGGATGTGGTCGGCCGTGCGCTCCTGCATCTTGGCCGCTGTCAAGAGCAGCTGCAGCTGGCCGCGGACCTTGGCCTGGCCCACGAACTCCGAGAGCGAGCGCGGACGCAGGGCGCCCTCGAACGCGAGCTCGGACTCGGACTCCAGCTCTGGAGCGGTGAGGTCGTCGCTCATCGGGAGCCGCCCTTCGCCGGACCCACGGCGGCCGGGCCGAGCCGGGCGAGGGTGAGCCGCAGCAGCGTCTGCACGGAATCACGCGCGCTCTCATCCGTCTCGGCGACGACGTCGGCGATGGCCTCGGCGGCGACCTTCTCGGGCCAGCCGAGACCCACCAGCGCCACGAGCACGCTGTCGGGAACCGCCGAGGGGGCCCCCCCGGCCTTCACGGCGCGAGTCGGTGCGCGACGGGCGGCGACGAGCTTGCCGGTCAGGGACACCACGATGAGCTTGGCGGTCTTGGGCCCGATCCCGGACACCTTGCGGAACGGCGCGTCGTCGTCGGCCGCGACCGCGTCGGCGACCTGGTCGGGGCTGAGCACGGACAGGACGCCGATGGCCGACTTCGGACCGACCCCTGACACGCCGTTCAGCAGCTCGAAGACCTGCAGCTGCTCGATGTCGGCGAAGCCGAAGAGCTGCAGGGCGTCTTCGCGCACGATCAGGGACGTGTGGACGAAAGCCTCGTCGCCGACGCGCAGGGACAGCGCGTGGTCGGGGGTGAGCTGCACGGCCAAGCCGACGCCGCCCACCTCGATCACAGCGGAGCCGCCGATCGCCGAGAGAACGGTGCCGCGGAGGGAGGAAATCACCTGGCCAGCCTACGGGGCGCCGCCGACGCGCGGGCGGAGCGCTCGGCGGCGCGCCACGCCGCCTGGGCGGGAGTCTGAGCCGCCCCCGACTCGGCGGCCGTCGCCGCGTCGGCCGCCGGTGAGCCGCGCCACGCATGGCAGATGGCGATCGCGAGGGCGTCGGCGGCGTCGGCGGGCTTGGGCGCCTCCGCCAGCCCGAGTATTCGCGCGACCATCGCCTGCACCTGACGCTTGTCGGCGGAGCCGTAGCCGGTGATCGCGGCCTTCACCTCGCTCGGCGTGTGCAGGGCGACAGGGAGGCCGCGACGCGCAGCGGAGTGCAGCGCGACGCCACTGACCTGAGCCACCCCCATCACGGTCCGGAGGTTGTGCTGGGCGAAGACGCGCTCGATGGCGACGACCTCGGGCCGATGTTCGTCGAGCAGTGCGTCGAGGCCGGTGCCGACCGCAAGCAGCCGCTTCTCGAGCGGCATGTCCGACGGCGTGCGGATGACCGTGACCTCGACCAGCGTCGCGCGGCGGTCGGCGCGCACATCGACGACGCCGACGCCGCAGCGCGTCAGACCCGGGTCGATGCCGAGCACCCGGATCGTCATCGCGGCGCCTTCGCCTTACTCGTCGTCTTCGAGCTGCGCCTGCACCTCGGGGGTGAGGTCGAGGTTCGTGTAGACGTTCTGCACGTCGTCGGAGTCTTCGAGGGCGTCGATCAGACGGAACACCTTGCGCGCCACCTCGACGTCGGCCTCGACGTTGACCGTGGCGACGAACTCGGCGTCGGCCGAGTCGTAGTCGATGCCGGCCTCCTGGAGCGCCGTGCGGGCCGCGACGAGGTCGGTCGCCTCGGTCAGCACCTCGAAGCTCTCACCGCGGTCGGTGACCTCCTCGGCGCCGGCGTCGAGCACGGCCGACAGAACGGCATCTTCGTCGACGCCGTCGGCGTGCGGCACCACGATGACGCCCTTGCGGTGGAAGTTGTATGCGACGCTGCCCGGGTCGGCCATGGTGCCGCCGTTGCGGGTCATCGCGGTGCGCACTTCGGCGGCGGCACGGTTCCTGTTCTCGGTGAGGCACTCGATCAGCAGCGCGACGCCGCCCGGGCCGTAGCCCTCGTACATGATCGTGGTGTAGTCGATGGACTCACCGGTGAGGCCCGCACCGCGCTTGATGGCGCGGTCGATGTTGTCGTTGGGGACGGAGGTCTTCTTGGCCTTCTGGACCGCGTCGACGAGGGTCGGGTTGCCGGACATGTCGGCGCCGCCGGTCTTCGCCGCCACCTCGATGTTCTTGATGAGCTTCGCGAACGACTTGGCGCGACGGGCGTCGATGACCGCCTTCTTGTGCTTGGTCGTTGCCCACTTGGAATGCCCGGACACTGGTGCTCCCTCGAGTTGCGTTTGAACCTGTCCATAGTAATGCCTCGACCGATGGCCGGCCCGGAGGCGACGGCATCGAAGCGCCAGAGCAACGAGATGCGCTACTGCGCCGCGAGCACGCGGTGCACCGAAGCGACGGCGCCGACGAAGCAGAACAACGCAGCGGCGGCCAGAGGTCAGCCCCGCGCGCGCACCTTCGCGAGGAAGTACGCGTGGAAGCGCGTGTCGCCGGTGATCTCGGGATGGAACGACGTGCCGAGGAGGTCGCCCTGCTCCACCGCGACGACGACGCGGCCGTCCGGGACGCGCGCCAGAGCGGTCGCGCGCTCCCCCACGCTCTCCACGATCGGCGCGCGGATGAACACGGCGTGTACCGGCTCCTCGCCCAGAGGCGGGATGTCGAGATCGATCTCGAAAGAGTCGACCTGCGAGCCGAACGCGTTGCGACGGACCGCGACATCCAGGCCGCCGAGACTCTGCTGCCCCGCGATGCCGTCGACGATCGTGTCGGCGAGCATGATGAGTCCGGCGCACGTCCCGTAGACGGGGAGGCCTCCCGCGATCGCGGCCTTCAGCGGTTCGGCGAGGCCGAACGCGCGCGACAGCTTGTCCATGACGCTCGACTCGCCACCGGGGATGACGAGGCCGGTGACCTGCTCCAGCTCCTCCGGGCGTCGCACCGGGACCGCGTCGGCGCCCAGGCCCCGCAGGACCGCGATGTGTTCGCGGAAGTCGCCCTGCAGGGCGAGGACGCCGACGCGGGGGCCGGTGGCTCCGGCTGGACTACCAGCCACGCTCGGCGAGGCGATGCGGGGCGGCGAGGTCGGACACGTTGATGCCGACCATGGCCTCGCCGAGACCGCGGGAGACCTCCGCGATGACCTTGGGGTCGTCGTAGAACGTCGTCGCCTTGACGATCGCGGCCGCGCGCTGCTCCGGGTTTCCGGACTTGAAGATGCCGGAGCCGACGAACACGCCGTCCGCGCCCAGCTGCATCATCATCGCCGCGTCGGCCGGGGTGGCCACGCCGCCGGCGGTGAACAGCACGACGGGGAGCGTGCCGGTCTCTGCGATCTCGGCGACCAGCTCGTAGGGGGCCTGGAGGTCCTTCGCGGCGACGTACAGCTCGTCGCGCGTCATCGACTTCAGCGCGTTGATCTCCGAGGTGATCTTGCGGATGTGCTTGGTCGCCTCCGACACGTCGCCCGTGCCGGCCTCGCCCTTGGAGCGGATCATCGCGGCGCCCTCGTTGATGCGACGCAGCGCCTCTCCGAGGTTGGTGGCGCCGCAGACGAACGGCACGGTGAACTTCCACTTGTCGATGTGGTTGACGTAGTCGGCGGGTGAGAGCACCTCGGACTCGTCGATGTAGTCGACGTCGAGGGCCTCCAGCACCTGCGCCTCGACGAAATGGCCGATGCGGGCCTTCGCCATGACCGGGATGGACACCTCGGCGATGATCGCCTCGATGAGGTCGGGGTCGCTCATGCGGGCGACGCCGCCCTGGGCGCGGATGTCGGCGGGGACGCGCTCCAGCGCCATGACGGCGACGGCGCCGGCGTCCTCGGCGATACGGGCCTGCTCCGGCGTGACGACGTCCATGATGACGCCGCCCTTCAGCATCTCGGCCAGGCCGCGCTTGACCCGGCTCGACCCGGTGGCGGTGCCCTGTTCTGTGTCTGTCATCGTCGCCCTCTCTGCGATACAAGAACTATTTTGGCCTATGCCGAACGATAGCATCCTCGCCGCGGCTCACTAGACTCGAGAGCCGGGGAGTGGAATGGACGAACAGGTCATCACGGGAACGACGGCGGCGGAGATCGCCGCGAGCGTGCGCGCGCTGCACGAGCGCGGGGCGCTGCGCCGCGGCGACGCCCTGCCGCCGGTGCGCGAGCTGGCCTCCCTGCTTCAGGTCAACCGCAACACGGCCGTCGCCGCTTACCGGCTGCTCGCGCAGGCCGGAGTCGTCGTCGCCCGCGGGCGCGCCGGCACGGTGATCGCAGGCGTGGAGGCCGTCGCGCAGGAGGGGTTCGCGGCCGATAGTGTGCTGCGCGACATCGGCACGGGCAATCCCGATCCCGCTCGCATCCCCGACCTGTCCGCCGCGCTGGCCCACGCGGTCGGCCGCCCGGTGCTCTACGGCGAGCCCGTGATCGACCCCGCCCTGCACGCACGAGCGCTCTCCTGGGTCCGGGAGGACCTCCCCGAGCACGACCTGCGGATCACGGTCACCAACGGGGCCGTCGACGCCGTCGAGCGTCTGCTGGCCCAGGCGCTCCTCCGCGACGACGCGGTCGCCCTCGAAGACCCGTGCTTCCTCGCCAGCATCCACACGGTGCGGCACGGCGGCTACCGCGCCATGCCCGTGCCGGTCGACGCCGAGGGGATGACCGTCGACGGACTCCGGGCGGCCCTCGACGCGGGAGTACGCGCGATCATCAGCACGCCACGGGCTCAGAACCCGACGGGTGCGACCCTCTCCCCCGCCCGCGCGGCCGAGCTGCGCGCCCTGCTCGCCGGCCACCCGTACGTGCTGGTGATCGAGGACGACCATTTCTCGATGCTGTCGCAGCGGCCGTACGAGACCCTCATCGGCCCGGGCCATCGGCGGTTCGCGCTCGTGCGCTCGGTGTCGAAGTTCCTCGGCCCCGACATGTGCCTCGCTGTCGCCGCGACGGACCAGGAGACCGCGGAGCGCCTCGCCTTCCGGCTCAGCCCCGGCACGACCTGGGTGAGCCACATCCTCCAGCGGCTGGTGCTCGCGCAGCTGAGCGATGAGTCGGTGCTCGCGGAGATCGCGGCGGCGGGGCGCCACTACGCGGCGCGCAACGCCAGCTTCGCCGAACGGCTCACCGAGCGGGGGCTGCCGACGGAGGCCGGCGACGGTCTCAACCTGTGGATCGATCTCCCGGTCGAGGCGCGGCTCGTCGCCGAGCGGCTCATGCGACGCGGCTGGCTCGCCCGCACGGGCGACGAGTTCGGGCTCGGCGAGCGGCGGGCGCCCTCGCACCAGCTGCGGCTGACCGTGCACGACCTCACCGAGGAGGAAGCCGGCCGGCTGCTGGACGATCTCGCGGACGTCGCGGGGCAGCGCTCGGCGAGATGAGAGGATCGGAGGATGAAGATCCTCTCGATCCAGTCCGCTGTCGCCTACGGTCATGTCGGCAACTCCGCCGCCGTGTTCCCTTTGCAGCGCATCGGCGTCGAGGTGCTCCCCGTCTACACCGTGAACTTCTCCAACCACACCGGGTACGGCGCGTGGCGCGGTCCGCTCATCGCACCGGACGAAGTCCGGGAGGTGATCACCGGCATCGAGGAGCGCGGCGTGCTCGGACAGATCGACGCCGTCCTCTCCGGGTACCAGGGCAGCGAGGGCATCGGCGACGTGGTCGTCGACGCGGTCACGCGGGTCAAGGCCGCCAACCCGAACGCCGTGTACGCCTGCGACCCCGTCATGGGAAATGTCACGTCGGGCTGCTTCGTCGCGCCGGCCATCCCCGACCTCCTACGCGAGCGCGTCGTGCCGGTGGCCGACATCATCACGCCGAACCAGTTCGAGCTCGGCTACCTCACCGGCACCGAGCCGGACACGCTGGAGTCAACGCTGGAGTCGGTGGATGCGGCGCGCACGATGGGCCCGCGAACCGTCCTCGTCACGAGCGTCGAGCGTCCGGATCATTCGGAGGACACCATCGAGATGCTCGCGGTCGACGACGCCGGCGCGTGGATCGTGCGAACGCCCCGCCTGCCGCTGAAGGCGAACGGCTCGGGCGACGTCACCGCCGCACTGTTCACCGCCCACTACGTGGCCTCCGGCGACGCCGCGGCTGCCCTGCGCAAGACGGTGTCGAGCGTGTACGACCTCCTCGACCGCACGCTGCAGTCGGGCGAGCGCGAGCTGCAGCTGGTCGAGTCGCAGGAGTACTACGCGAACCCGCGCGAGCAGTTCGCCGTGACGCAGGTGCGCTGAGCGTCGCGCATTCGCCCCGAATGTTGCTTCTGACCGCGTTGAGCGCGTCATTCTGCGCGAATGTCGGCGCCTCTAGTCGGCGTTCTTCGGCCAGGCGTTCGCGAGCTCGGCGCGGACGTCGCCGAGGAGCTGCGGGAGCGCCTTGGTGCGGGCGATGATCGGGAAGAAATTCGCGTCCTGCGCCCAGCGCGGCACGATGTGCTGGTGGAGGTGCGCGGAGATCCCGGCTCCGGCCACCGCGCCCTGGTTCATCCCGACGTTGAAGCCGTCGTTCCTCGACACCTCGCGGATGACGCGCATCGCCGTCTGGGTGAGGCTGCTGATCTCGGCGACCTCCTCGGGCGTCGCCTCGTCGTAGAGCGCGAAGTGACGGTACGGGCACACCAGCAGATGTCCGCTGTTGTACGGGAACAGGTTGAGCAGCGCGTACGCGTGCTTTCCGCGCGCGACGATGAGGGCATCCTCGTCGCCCAGGGTCGGCGCCACGCAGAACGGGCATCCTTCGTGACCGGGGTCGCCCTGCTGGATGTAGACCATCCGGTGCGGCGTCCAGAGCCGCTGGAACTCGTCCGGCACACCCACCAGGTACGACGGGTCGTCGACGCGGACGGGAACGTCGATCCCGTCCGCGCCAGCGGCCTCGTGCGAGTCGTTCAGTCGAGCCATGCCGTGTCGACCAGCTCGTGGCTCCCGATGCTCGAGACGATCCGCTCGATGGCCTCGTCGACGGTCACGCCGTTGCGCTGCGTGCCGTCGCGGAAGCGGAAGCTCACCGTTTCGGCGGTCGCGTCCTCCTCGCCGACGATGAGCTGGAACGGCACCTTGGCCTTGGTGTGAGTGCGGATCTTCTTCTGCATGCGGTCGTCGGAGTGGTCGACCTCCGCGCGGACCCCGCGGGCCCTCAGCCGCGAGATGGCGTCGTCGAGGAACGGCCCGTACGCGTCGGCGACCGGGATGCCGACCACCTGGACCGGCGACAGCCAGACCGGGAAGGCGCCCGCGTAGTGCTCCAGCAGGATCGCGAAGAACCGCTCGATCGAGCCGAGCAGCGCGCGGTGGATCATCGCCGGCTGCTTGCGGGTGCCGTCGGCCGCGTTGTACTCCAGCTCGAACAGCTCCGGCTGGTTGAAGTCCAGCTGGACCGTCGACAGCTGCCACGTGCGTCCGATCGCATCCCGCGCCTGTACCGAGATCTTCGGGCCGTAGAACGCCGCACCGCCCGGGTCGTCCACGAGTTCGAGGCCCGACTCGATCGCGACCTCGCGGAGGGTCTCGGTCGCTGACTCCCAGCTCTCGTCGCTGCCGACGTACTTCTCCGGGTCCTTCGTGGACAGCTCGAGGTAGAAATCGACGAGGCCGTAACCGCGGAGGGTCTCGAGCACGAACTCGAGCTGTCGGGCGACCTCGTCTTTGATCTGGTCGTCGGTCACGTAGATGTGCGCGTCGTCCTGGGTGAGGCCGCGCACCCGGGTGAGGCCGGAGAGGGTTCCCGACTTCTCGTACCGGTAGACAGTGCCGAACTCCGCCAGCCGCAACGGCAACTCGCGATAGCTGCGCCCGCGCGCACGATAGATGAGGTTGTGCATCGGGCAGTTCATCGGCTTGAGGTAATAGTCCTGCCCCTGCCGGGTGACGTTGCCGTCGGCGTCGTGCTCTTCATCGAGGTGCATGGGCGGGAACATGCCGTCTTTGTACCAATTGAGGTGCTGGCTGATCTCGTAGAGGTGCCCCTTGGTGATGTGCGGGGTGTTCACGAGTTCGTAGTCGTTCGCGATCAGCCTCTCGCGCATGTAGTTCTCGATCTCGTTGCGGATAATGCCGCCCTTGGGGTGGAACACCGCGAGACCCGAGCCGATCTCGTCCGGGAAGCTGAACAGGTCGAGCTCTGCG
Organism: Leifsonia sp. McL0607; assembly: GCF_049993355.1. GTDB lineage: Bacteria > Actinomycetota > Actinomycetes > Actinomycetales > Microbacteriaceae > Leifsonia. Next base: position 3,560,493 of record NZ_CP188253.1, read on the forward strand.
CCGAGCTTGCGGTGGTCGCGCTTGGCGGCCTCCTCCATGCGGGTCTGGTACGCCCGCAACTCGTCCTTGCTTGGCCAAGCCGTTCCGTAGACGCGCTGCAGCTGCGGGTTCTTCTCCGAGCCACGCCAGTAGGCCGCGGCGACGCGGGTGAGCGCCCAGCCGTTGCCGATCATGCGCGTGTTCGGGAGGTGCGGGCCGCGGCAGAGGTCCTTCCAGACGGTCTCACCGCTCTTGGGGTCGACGTTGTCGTAGATGGTCAGCTCGCCGGAGCCGACCTCCACGGACTCGTCGCCGCCCTCGGCAGCGCCGCCCTTCAGCCCGATCAGCTCGAGCTTGTACGGTTCGCCCGCGAGCTCGGAGCGCGCCCCGTCGTCGGTGACGACCCGGCGGACGAAACGCTGACCCGCACGGACGATGCGCGACATCTCCTTGTCGAGCGCCTTGAGATCCTCCGGCGTGAACGGCTCGGTGACGTCGAAGTCGTAGTAGAAGCCGTCGGTGATCGGCGGGCCGATGCCGAGCTTCGCCTCGGGGTTCACCGCCTGCACGGCCTGCGCGAGCACGTGAGCGGTGGAGTGACGCAGGATGTTCAGACCGTCCGGCGAGTCGATCGTGACCGGCTCGACGGTGTCGGTGGTCGTGACGGTCGTCGCGAGATCCTTCAGCTCACCGTTGACGCGCATCGCGACAACGGAACGGTCGGTGAAGAGCTCGAAGCCGTCGGCCACCTGTCCACTCCTAGAGTCGTATTCCAATGGGGATGGGTCAACTCTAGTCGGCGCGAGCGCCCCCTCCCGCGCGGGAGGGGGCGCTCGGCCGTGCTACGTTGGACGCTACTTGGTGATCGCCGCGAAGAAGGAGGCGCCGTTCGGCGTCCCCACTCCGGTAGCGGTGTCGTAGCCCTTGGTGCTGTGGAGCGTCTGGTTCGGCGTCTCCTCAGTCCGCAGGCTGTAGCTGAGGCCGCCCGCCGCGTTCTCGTTGTTCACATAGTTGACTCGGAGCACCGACGGCAGCGCCGAACCGAACAGGTCGGCCTGGTCGACGTCGTAGTAGGCAGAGCCTCCTGCCGTGTACGCGCCGTAGATGCGCGGGTTCAGGAACCCGAGCGGCGCACCGGCGATCTGGTTGGCGACCGCCGCCATGCCAGCGGTCAACGGCGCGGCCACCGACGTGCCACCGATGCGGTACTCGTCGTAATACGTGCCGTTGCTGAACGCCTGAGTCTGGCCGACGAGCAGGCCGGTGTTCGGGTCGGCGAGGGCGCTGATGTCCGGTACCAGCCGTCCGGAGGCCGAACCGACCGCCGCCGCCTGGTACGACGGCTCCGCGAACACCTTGCTCACGCCGCCGCCTCCGCCGCCGTTGAAGCTCCCGGGAAGGGGCAACGCGAAGGTGCCGTCGAGCTCGTACGGTGCGCTCGTGATGTGGTCGGTGGCGGTCGGTTTCACCGGGTCGAGTGCGGTCTGCCAGCCGACCTCGAACGACCGCTTCCAGCCATTCTGGTTGAGGGCGGAGGTCGGGTCGTCGAGCGCACCATAGGTGAGACCGCTCGCGGCCGCACCAGACGGTACGACTGCGGCCGACGAACCGCCGACCGCCGTCACCCACGGGCTGTCGGCATAGAAGTCGACCTGCGGCGAACCGAAGTTGCCGACTTCGTCACCGCTGTCCCCACTGGAGACGAAGACGCCGATGCCGGTCGCTGCGGCCTGGATGAAGGTGTTGTTGAGGCTGTTGATGAAGCCCTGCGGCACCGCCTCCCCCAAGAAACCGTAGGAGATCGAGAGGATGCTCGCCAGGTGGCCGTTGACCACGTGGTTTACGGAGGCGTCGAAGTCCTGCCGCGCGTTCGCGGAGGCGACGTAGAGTAGGCTCGCGCCGGGCGCCGTCGAGTGGATCGCTTCGGCGTCCAGCGTCTCCTCGCCGTAGAAGGCACCCGGAGTCTGCTTGGGCGTGTCGGGGAGCTTGTACACGCCCGGAGCGACGATCTGGGTGATCTTCGGGGCCGGGAGGTTGTGCAAGCTGCTGTATTCCGTCACATCCTGCACGATCGTCGGGCTCGCTGTGGCCCCGACGAACGCGACCGTCTGGCCGGCGCCCGTCGCGGTGACGGAGTCGAGACCATACAGGCCGCGTACCTGCGCGGGCGTGTACCCGCACGGGGCGATCGGCTTGGTGCTGGTGCCATAGGCCGGCGCGTTCGGCATCGCGACCGTCTTCTCGCCGTACCAGAGCGAGCACGGCTGTCCGGCGCGGAACCCGGTCGACGACGCCCCGTGGACCTGGTTCGGCCCATTGCCGTTTCCGTTCGTGTTGTTCGGCGCGATGAGGCTGGCGCCCTGATCCAGGCCGGCGACGCTCTCGACGATCCCGGCCAGCGAGGCGGGGATGGTGACCGCGGACTCCGGAGCGCGCAACGTCGTACCGAACGCGTCGTACTCGCCGAGCGTGACGCCGAACGCGTTCTGCGCCTCGGCGACGGTGCCCTCGGCGGACACGTATCGGTTGTTGGAGGGCGTGTCGACGATGGAGAAGCCCGCCGATCGCAGGAACTGCTGCACCGCGACCACGCTCGACTGCGCCGGCGCGAACTGCTTGCGGAAGTCCTGGGCGCTCAGATAGTGCCGGTAGCTCGGCGAGCCGGGCGTAGACACCGCGAGCGCGGTCTGCTCTGCGAGCGCCTGATTGCGCCACGGTAGGTACACACGGAGGTCGACTGTGTCGGAGGCGGGAGCCGCGGACCGGAGTGCCTTCGCGTTCGCCCATGAGGGCTGGCTTCCTGGCAGGGCGTTCCTTCCCGGAGCCGCGACGGCGGGCGATGCCGCCAAGGCTGCGAAAAGAAGGGCCGCGCCGGTGGTGACGGCAGCGGCCCTGAGGGTTCTGGTTGTCGTGCGCATGGATGTCCTTTCTCCGATGCGAGAAGTGCGCTGGTTGGCGCGTGACCATCAAACGCCTGAGAGTCGAGGGAAGACAACGACCCGTTCATGAGAGTCCATACAGAAACCTGAAGCGTCGAGTGGGGCGAAACGCAAAACCCCGGCCGAAGCCGGGGTTTGCGGGGCGATACCGGAATCGAACCAGCGACCTCTTCCGTGTCAGCGAAGAGACCCCCGGCCGAAGATGGTCGTACCCGAGTTTCCCACGGGGCTGACGACCTGTTTCCAGCCCCGAGCCTTCAGAGCGTCCGCCGTCTCTTGGAGTGGGGGGTCGATGCTGATGAAATCGGAATGGAACTCGTCGGCCGCCTTGATCAGAGCGTCGGCGGACAACGTGTTGTAGAGGAGGGGGCCAGGAGCGACGCACTGGTCGAAGCCGCCGAGCATTCCGAGTCGCCGCTTCCACTCGCGCCACGGCTCACCGCCGTACGGCACGTCTTTGCAGTCCGCGATCACCGCACGCTGGGTGACGATCTTCAGCCAGGTCGTGCGGGGAGACGCAACGATGACGCTGCCCTTCGGAACGACGGAGCGGACCTCGGCTCCCCACGCGACGAGCGCCTGATCGGGGACGAAGCGGAAGTTCGGCGCTTTGATGGTCAGATGGCCCGATCCGGCCGCGACGAAGACGAACAGGAGGCCGAGGAGAAACGACGTCAAACCCACGATGAACGCCCGGCTCACCCGTTTCCGGTATCGTGCGGCGACGAGTCCCGCCGCCACGATGACAGCGATCGCTCCGAGGAACAGCGGGTCCCTCACCCCCGTCACGATCCAGCTGGAGCTCATGAGAAGTGCCCAGAAGGAGACCGCCCAGACGGCGAGCCGCACGAGGCTCCAGCGGTCCAGGGCCGGTCGGACCAGGGGCAGCATGATCCCCCAGATCGCGAACGGCAGCAGGACGGTGCCGAGCCGGTACACGTTCACACCCTGGGCGAGCTGGCCGAGGACCGGGACGCTGAGGGCATCGGCTGCGAAACCGAGGGCGAAGCCCAGTGTCGCGAGCCCGACCGTCACCAGCCAGGCGAGACGGGACCGCCGCGGCAGGAGGAATACGGACAGGCCGGTGAGCACGATCAGCCCCACGGTCGCGATGAGATCCAGCGGCCCCCACAGGTGGGCGGCGCAGTGGTACGGGATGATCTGGTCGCAGATCTGGACGAAGTCGCTCAGATTGGCCGCGACCGGGCGGAGCACGAGGCCGAACACGACGAAAGCCAGGGAGAGCACAATCGCCCCGACCAGGCGCCAGTCGATCCGTCTCGCGCGGATCGCGTCCATCAGGGTGAAGGCCGTGAGGACGATCACGATGTTCGCGCCCTGCTGGACGTGCACGATGGCGACGATCACCGCGGTGACGGCTGCGAGCCACCGGCGCTCCGTGAGCAACGCCGCGATGGTGAGGTAGACGAGGCTCGCGCTCGTCACGGCCGGCAGGGCCACGGGGATCACGAGCGAACCCGTTCCTCCGATCAACCACGGCGTCTGCGAGATCAGCATCGTGAAGCCGATCGCGAGCGGCCAGGCGGCGCGCCCGCCGATCCGGACCGCGAGGATGGCCGTGGCGCCGCCGAAGGCGAGCAGCCCCACGGCCCAGAACGCCGCGTACGCGGACGACAGGTGACCGGAGATCTGTCCGAGATACGTGACGATGTCGAAGAACCAGTGCGGTTGCGGGGCTGCCGCCATGAACCAGTCGTTGGCGAATGCTCCGGGAATGGCCCAGCTCAGCCCCTCCGGGGCGAGCACGACGTGGTCACCGAGACCGGCGTAGTATCCACCGCTCGCGTTGCCCCAGACTTCGAGCGTGCCGAGGAGCACGGCCATCGCGACCGCGATGCCGAGCGTGCCGCGAGCCCAGCGCCACAGCGTGGCGCCCCACGCGGCGGGCCTCACTCGGCGACCTCGGCGATCAGCCGGGCGTTCGCGCTCGTTCGGCCTTTTCGGAGTCGGAGGAGGCCTACTCCCATGTCCAAAACGTCCGACACTCGGACCGTGGACGGCTTGGGGCTATGGTCTGACGACAGGACCACGGGTACTTCGGAAATGGAGACTCCCTGGAGCTCGGCGACGAAAATGAGTTGGGTGGTGAAGAGGAATCCCGGCTCGTCGACGTGCTCGACTACCTGCCGCAGCCAGTCGCCCTCAGCGATGATGGTGCCCTGCGAGTCGCCGACCTTCGAACCCAGCAGAACGCGCCGGAACAGACGATAACCGTAGGTGTACAGCTTGCGGTGGACGTGACGGCTCACTTCGGAGCCCGGATGAGCCTTCGAGCCGACGACGATCCGGGGACGGGGGTCGAGCGCGCGCGCTTGCTCGATGTCCGTGAAGTCGAACGGAAGATCGTCGGCCGTGAGAAGCACGTAACGGCCGCGGGTCAGCTCGATGCCGCGTCGCAGAGCGTTCCCCATCCCCTTCGCCGATCGTGCGAGTTGGAAGGTGACATGAGGGTTGTCGCGAGCGACCTCCTGCGCGAGCGCCCACGTGAGATCCGTCGACCCGTTCTCGACGAGGATGATCTCGTGATGCCCCTCCGTGAGGTAGTCGACCCAGCGTTCGACTGTCCGAGCCAGCACCATCGCACTGTTGTGCAACGGGACGACGATCGACAAGTCGATCCGACGATTTTGCGCGTGGTCGTGCAACGCTAGGTGCTCCTCTTGATACTGGCCGCCTTGTGCACGCCGGAGCGAATTCCGGACCGCAGCCTGAGAGAGCATATCGAACGTGCGGCCCCATCCGTTTCCCTCGCCAGACCGGTGGGCGTGTCGCGCGGACAGTGGTGTCGCGCGCGGCGCGAATCCAGCCGGAAACGGCAAAACCCCGGCCGAAGCCGGGGTTGTCTGGTGGGCGATACTGGGATCGAACCAGTGAGACCGACTCGGGGTGGACGCAACCCCCACGCACGAAAACGGCCCAACAGCGGTCAAGGAGCGACTTCTTGGCAGTGGACCGATTCTTGAGCCGGAGATTGAATGTTCGAATGGCTGCGTGCGTCGTCACCCTCAGCCATGAGTTCAGCTTGTTGGAGGATGAGGTCGGTGGCGGCGGGTTCTTGATCGGGCGGGTAGCCGTGCTTGAGCAGAAGCCGCTTGATGGATGTGCGCAGTTTCGCCCGCACGGATTCCTTGACCTGCCAGTCGGTCTTGGCGTCGCGGCGGACGATGCCGGTCAGGTCGTGAGCGATGGCCCGGAGGGTCGCATCCTCCATCGCTGCACGGGCGGAGTCGTTGGTGAGCATGGCGTCGTAAAACGCAAACTCGTTCTCACTCAGCCCAGTGGCCTCGCCGCGTTCCCGCTGGGCGCGGATCGCTTTGGCGAGTTCAACGATCTCGGCGATGACCTGGGATGAGGTGATAGCGCGGTTCTGGTAGCGGAGCATCGCGTCGGTCAGCATCTCGGAGAACCGCCGCCCGGCGACGATGTTGCGCTTGCCGACGATCTTGACCTCGTTCGAGATGAGACGACGCACCGCCTCCAACTGGAGGTTCTTCTGGTCGCTTGCCTCGAAGTGCTTGAGGAAGTCGTCATCGATGACGGAGATGTCAGGCTTCACCAGGCCCGCTTCGGCGAAGATATCGATGACCCCCGACCCGGCAACGTGAGTGGAGATGATCTGCCGGATCGCGGTGTCCATCGCATCCCCGGAGGTCTCCCGATCAGTGGCCTCGATCTTGGAGATGGACTGACGCACCCCATCGAAGAACGCCATATCATCGCGGATCGCCCGTGCCTCATCCGATGACGGGACGAGCGAGTACAGCCGTTTGAGCCGGGCGGTGTGGGCCATGAACCGCTTCTTCAGCGATGCGCCGTACGAGACGTCGAGGTCGAACTCACCCGGGCTACCTTCGCTGCCATCATCATCGTCAGCACCCCGCTCGGACTCCAACAGAAAGTCCACCGCCTCGGTTACGGCGTAGACGTACGCCTTCGCACTTCCGCTGGCCAGCGTCGTCACCCAGTCCACACTCGACAACAGCCCAGAGACGACCGAATGCTCGACCAGCATCTCAGGGATCGCGGAGGCACGCACGTCATCGCCGATGGCGCGGTCCTTCTTGTCCCGGTCGGTGTAGGTGGTCAGGGCCTCGCGCAGATCGTCGGCAATACCGATGTAGTCCACGACCAGGCCGGACGGCTTGTCACGGAAGGTCCGGTTGACCCTCGTGATGGCCTGCATGAGTCCCACCGAGCGCATCGGCTTGTCCACGTACATGGTGTGCATGGGCGGGGAATCGAAACCCGTCAGCCACATGTCGCGGACGATGACCATCTCCAACGGGTCATCCGGGTTCGATGCGCGCGCCTTCATCGCTCGACGTTCGGCGGCGTTGCGGATGTGCGGCTGGAAGTTCGCAGGATCGGTCGCAGACCCAGTGATGACCACCTTGACCACTCCGGCCGCGTCGTCGTCGCTGTGCCAGTCGGGCCGGAGTCGCACGATCTCGTCGTGCAAGTCCACGGCGATGCGGCGGCTCATGGTGACGACCATGCATTTGCCGCTCAGCGCGTCTCTGCGGGCTTCCCACTGCGCCACAATGTCGGCGGCCAACTGCTTGATGCGTTTCTGTGAGCCGACGATGGCCTCGACCTTGGCCCACTTGGACTTCAGCCGCTCACTGATCTCGTCCTCGCTGCCCGTGGTCGCGTCATCGAACTCATCGTCAATCTGGGCACGGGTTTCCGCCGGCAACTCGACGCGGGCAAGGCGCGGCTCGTAGAACACCTTGACCGTCACGCCGTCTTCGATGGCCTGGGTCATGTCGTACACGTCGATGTATTCGCCGAACACCTCGATGGTCGAGCGGTCTTTCGTGTCGATCGGGGTGCCGGTGAAGCCGATGAACGATGCCTCCGGCAGCGCCTCGCGCACGTTGCGGGCGAAACCGTCGATCATGTCGTAGTTCGACCTGTGCGCCTCATCCACCATGACGACGATGTTCAGCCGATCGGACAGAAGGGGGAACTGCCGCCCCGCCTCCCGGTCATCCTTGGTGAGCCCGAACTTCTGGATCGTCGTGAAGATGATCCCGCCAGATTCGCGCCCCGCCAACAACTCCTTCAGGTGCTCCCGCGACTCGGCCTGCACCGGCTTCTCCGGTAACGGCGAACCCGGCTTCGCGGAGGCGAAGGTGTCATCAAAGAGTTGGTCGTCGAGGTCGTTGCGGTCGGTGAGCACGACAACGGTCGGGTTCTCCATGCGCGGGTCACGCATCACCGCGCCCGCGTAGAACGCCATCTCCATCGACTTGCCCGAACCCTGCGTGTGCCACACCACACCGATACGCCCATCCGTCTCGACCGCCTCAAGGGTCTGCGCGATGGCCTTCTTCACTGCCCAGTACTGGTGATATTTGGCGACGACCTTGCGCGTCGAAGTGCCCTCACCGAAGGTGGCGATGAAATTGCGGATGAGGTCGAAAAACACGTCGGGAGCGAACATGCCCCGCGTCAACACCTCAATCGGCGGGATACGCCTGGCCTCCCCATCGCGCGGGTCGCGAATGCTCCCGTCAATGGTCTTCCACGCCGCCCAGTGCTCCCACGGCGCAGAGAATGACCCCGCCAACGCCTCCAACCCATCCGAGATGACGGTGACCTGATTCCAGGTGAACACCTCGGGAATCTGCTCACGATACGTCTGCGTTTGCCGGTACGCGCCGGTGATCTTCGCGTACTCCTTGCCCGGACGCTTCAGCTCAAACAACACCATCGGCAAACCGTTGACGAACAGCAACACATCCGGACGGCGGGTCTTCTTCGGCCCCTCAACCGTGAACTGATTGATCGCCGCCAAGTCGTTCGCGTACGGATTCTCCCAATCCACCAGCCGCACCCGCGCCGTCCGCGCCTGCCCGTTGGCATCGTGAAACTCGACCGGCACCCCGTCCGTCAACAGCCGGTAAGCCCGCCAGTTCTCCGACTCCACCACCGGCGACTCGGCCCGCTTCACCGTGCTCACGACATCGGCCACCGCCGACGGCGGCAACTCCGGGTTCAGCCGGGCGACTGCTGCGGCGAATCGGCCTTCGAGGATGGTCTCTCGCCAGTCGTTTCGCTCGGTGGCTGGTTCGTCCGGCGCGATGTCCGGGCCGTAGACGTGATGCCAGCCCAACTCGCCCAACATCTCCAGCACCCAGCGTTCAAGATCATCCTCAGTCGGGGTCGCCATCGGCATCACCCCCCGCACCCTCTCGGTTCGCAGCCAGCCGTCGTTGCTGGATCGCGAGTTGATGCTCGTACTCGTCCTGCAGCACCGCCTCCAACTCCTCGGCGCGCGGCAGCACCGCTTTCGCGTCTTCGGGAAGCCCCTGCCATTGAGCGACCGCAATCGGTGCCGCAATTCCGGCAAGGGCGTAGCGAACTGTTGCGTCACGCTTCCCCGTGCAAAGCAACAGTCCCACCGTGGGAGCGTGGATCGCGGGCTTGCGCAGCACATCATCCACGATCGAGACGTACATCGCCAATTGCCCGGTGAACGCAGCCTGGAACGGAACCGCCTTGAGTTCAACGACGACGTAGCGCAACTGCGCGGCGTGGAAGAAGATCAGGTCCACCCACTGGTCCTGGCCATCGATGGTGAACCGCACCTGGCGTCCGACGAACGTGAAACCGCGCCCCAACTCCATCAGAGTGTCCTGGATGCGGTTCATCAGCGCGTCCTCGACCTCACGCTCGATGGCGGATCGGTCAGCGCTACATGCTCAAAGACGTACGGATCCGTGACCATCTCCTGCGCCAAGTCCGAATCCGGCGAATCGAGCCGAGCCGCGAAGTTCGACGGAGCCTTGCCGATACGTTCCTTCGCCCGGGTATCAATCTTTAGTCCGAGGACGGCCCGCGACCAGCCACCTTCCACACTGCGCCGGGCGTACCACTCGCGATCCTCAGCGCTCTTGGTCTTGCCAAGCAGCAGCATGACGTGACCCCACGGCAATTGGTCAGCAGCCTGCTGACCAATTGCCTCCAGCGTCGGGCAGGCCACCGCGAGCATCCGCATGTACTTCAGGCTCGTCTCCGACCAACCGCTCTGCCCCGGAAACTCTGCACGCAAGTCCACCGAGAGCCGCTTGATGACCTTCGCACCCCAGCCCTGTCGCTCCTGTCGGTCCAGAATGTCCCGACCAATCGACCAGTACAAGTGGATCACCTCGGCGTTCGCCGCCCGCGCCGCCCGGAACTGCGTCGTGCGAACCCGCGCCTTCAATTCCTCCAACCAGGGGGCATACCCCTCGGGCATCGGAGCCGCTGGATCCCTGGGAGTGGGTACCGCCGGAGCATCCATCCCCACCGGGGTCACGTGTCGTTCAGTCATCTGTCATAGTCTCGGCTGACCTGGTGGGCGGTGCGGGTCGAGCACGGTCGGCCCGCCTGCCCACCGCATCCCGCACTGTGGGCAGCAGATGTACCACTCATCTGATCCCGGAATGAACTCCATCTTCCCTGTGTTCTCGCCGGACGCCGGGCACAGCGTCGGGTCGGTGGGGTTCGCCTCGCTCATTGCGTGTCTCCTATCAACGTTGCTGACGAAGACACGGTAGAGGCAGCCGCCGACAGCCCGGAGCGGACCCGAACCCGGCCGGACATCAGCAACGGCAGAAGCTCGTCGCGGATGCGGGTCAAGTCAGCGATCTCGTCGTTCAATGACCCAATGGCGTCAAAAGCGCTCGTTGCCGCTTTGCGGAACCGCGAGAGCGCATCAGGCGTGGGCATCGGAACCAGGTACGACTCGAGCGATGCTGGCGCGCAGCGCTGTCGCCCGGAGGAGCCGTTCATGTGGCGGATGGCGTAGTCGCGGAAACGCCCACTCCGCGTAAGCATGTACGACCAATGCGGTCCGAGCTTTCCTCGATCACGAAGGACGATGAATTCGGTCGACCCGACCGCCACCTCGTCTTCGCCGAGGACATCTACAAACGCTGCTTTCCCGTTTTCCAGACATGGGGTGAGCCGCGCCAATAGGGTGTCGCCGTTCTGGAACCGTGCACCACCTACTGCTGGCCGCCGGACGACCGTCGCGATGCGGGATGAGTCCGTTGGCAGCGCTGCCATGTCAACGTAGGCTGCTTCGCCGACCGGCTTAGGGAGCTTTGGGTTCACCTCTACCAGCTCTGAAAGCATGAGCGAGTTGCCTTGCGGTTCGTCGTCAAACCCCTCAGACGCGAACAGTGTCAACATGTGGGCTTCCAGTGTCCGTGCGAGGTGGCGGTTGGTTTCGATGAGGTCGTCGAGCGCGCCGGGCACCCCCGCAATCCGCCGCTGCTCATCCAGCGAGGGCAGCCTGACGGGGTACGCAAGAAAGTCCTCTCGGGGGAGACCGAGGTTTGTGGTCCCCGTGGCGTGACTGCGGCAATAGTCGCGATAGGTCGGCGTGAGCAAATTCAGATATAGGTACGACGGGTCGACTGAATCAGAAGCAATGTCGAGTCGAACAGTGTCCTGCGTGAGCCGTCCGAGCGGCCCGCGCGGCGGCACCCTTGCGACGCTACCAAGCAAGTGAGCGGACTGAGTCACATCCTTCAGAGAGGCGAACAACTGGCCGGGGCGAACGAGTAGCTTTTCTGGTGAGTCACCGCCATAAGTCTTCAGATTGTCGTCGCGGAACCCACCGTTGCGAGCGATTGATGCCAGCCCAAGCAAGACCGGGCCTGGTTCACCGAGTCTTGCGCTCTTGTAAGTCGTCCCTCGTGTGATCGTTATTAGGTCGCCGAGCGGAACCGTCTCACCCATCGCCCGCCTCCAGGGAGTCGAGGGCGGCGAGGACGGTAGCCTGCAAGTCAGCGCGGCGGGTGAAGCCTTCGCGGATTTCCTTTGTTAGTCGGGAAATCTTCTCATCGAGCGGTTCGCCGTCGTCCTCAACGGCCTCGGCACCGACATAACGGCCCGGCGTCAGCACATAGCCATGCTCGGCGATCTCGGCCGTTTTGACCGACCGGCAGAATCCGGGCACATCCTCGTAGGTCTGCCCGGCAGAGGTGGGTGTGCCGCGCCAGGCGTGGTAGGTGTCGGCGATCCGGGCCACGTCCTCCTCGGAGAACGCGCGCACCGTCCGGGTCTCCATGAATCCGACCGAGCGGGCGTCGATGAACAGCGTCTCCCGCAGGCGAGTACGCGGCGCCTCACCCGCCAGCCCAGAGCCGACCTTGTTCTTCGTGAGGAACCACAGGCACACCGGAATCTGCGTACCGTAGAACAGTTGCGGCGGCAGCGCGACGATGCATTCCACCACATCACCGTCGACCATCGCTTGCCGAATCGCGCCCTCGCCATTCTGCTGGGAGGACAGCGACCCATTCGCGAGCACCGTCCCCACGGTCCCGGTCGGCGCGCAGTGCCACAGGAGGTTCTGCAACCAGGCGTAGTTCGCGTTCTGCGCAGGCGGTGCGCCGTACACCCAGCGCGGGTCGGTACGCAGCCGCTCCCCGCCCCACCTGGAGTCGTTGAACGGCGGGTTCGCAATCACGAAATCCGCGCGCAGGTCCGGGTGCGCATCCGCGTGGAACGAGTCGGCCCACTCCGGGCCGAGATTGCCCTCGATGCCGCGCACCGCGAGGTTCATCTTCGCCAGCCGCCACGTCGTCGGGTTCGACTCCTGCCCAAACACGGAGATGTCGTTGCGGGAGCCACCGTGCGCAGTGACGAACTTCTCCGCCTGAACGAACATGCCGCCCGAGCCACACGCCGGGTCAAGCACACGCCCGTGGAAGGGTTGCAGCATCTCCACGAGCAGGCTCACCACGGAGCGTGGCGTGTAGAACTCCCCGGCCTTCTTGCCCTCGTTCGAAGCGAACTGTCCCAGGAAGTACTCATACACCCGGCCCAGCACGTCAAGGTCCTTGTACTCGGCCGCGGCCAGGTCGTGCCGGGAGAAGGTGTTGATGAGCCCGCCGATGGACTCGGCGCTCACCTCACGCTGGGTGTAGTTCTTCGGCAGCACCCCGCGCAGGCTCGGGTTCTCCCGTTCGATAGCCTCCATCGCTTTGTCCACCCGGGAGCCGATATCAGCCTGCTGTCCGGCAGCACGCAGGTCTTCCCAGCGATGGCCCTCAGGAATCCAGAAGACGCCCTCGGCGGTGTACTCGTCCCGATCAACCAGCACCGAAGCCTTCGCCTGTGGCGTCGGCATGAAGTAATCCGAGTCTGGGTCATCGACCAGCCGAGCCAACTCGTCATGACGAACCGTGAAGGTGTCCGAAACGTACTTGAGAAAGATCAGCCCGAGCACGACATGCTTGTACTGAGCCGAGTCCATCTTGCCGCGCAACTCGTCAGCCGCATCCCACAGGGTGGCCTCAAGAGACTTCGTGGTGGGCTGGGCCTTTTTCCTCGGTGGCACGGACATCCTTCTCTTGCAGGGAACTCAAGGTCATTCTCTCAGCAGGAACCGACACGCGGCCGACCATCGCCCGGTGAGCCGTTCGCTCCGCGAGCCAGACCCGTCGCCCACAACCAATTCATCGGTCCACAGGTCTGGCCACTCCTCGCGCCCACATCCCAGCAATGCGCCTCGCTCGCATACCAGCCGAAAACGCACTCGTTGGTGCCATTTCGTCCGCGGTAGAACATGTCCCGCATATGTCCCGCGGGCTCTGCGTTCTGGACCCGGAAACGAAGAAGACCCCTGATAAATCAGGGGTCTTCGATGGTGGGCGATACTGGGATCGAACCAGTGACCTCTTCCGTGTCAGGGAAGCGCGCTACCGCTGCGCCAATCGCCCGAACCTGATGTTTCTCAGGATCGAGGTGGATACGGGATTCGAACCCGTGTATACGGCTTTGCAGGCCGCTGCCTCGCCTCTCGGCCAATCCACCGAAGCCACAACACGGAAGACCCGTACCGTATTCGAGAGGCCCGGAATCCGAGGAAACCGGGCCGACTCGAGCGGATGACGAGATTCGAACTCGCGACCCTCACCTTGGCAAGGTGATGCGCTACCAACTGCGCTACATCCGCATTTCGCGCCCCGATCTCCGTGGCACTTGAATGACTTTAGCCGATCCCCGCTCCGATGACAAAACCGGCCAGGCCGGCCGGGTGTGTCGCGCGGTGCAACGCCCGATGCGCCGCCCCGATGTGCATTGGAGGGTCGCGGTCGGCTAGTATCGAGTCTCGCGGCCGGAATCAGTCCGGTCGAAGCAACGGGCGATTGGCGCAGTTGGTAGCGCGCTTCCTTCACACGGAAGAGGTCATCAGTTCGAGTCTGGTATCGCCCACCTGAACAACGGCTCCCGGTCACCGGGAGCCGTTCTCATGTGTGCGACCGACGACGTGACCGTCAGGTGGCCTTCCCGGTCGTTCCCAACCTTACGTTCCGTGACACCCGCGCTCGCGGTCCTGCCCGCCGTGCGGCACCCTGTGCCAATGAGCTTCACGCCGGCACGCCCCCTGGAGCAGCTCTTCGCGTCGCGGTCGTGCATCAAGTGGCGCCGGTATCCGGCCGACGTGCTGCCGGTGTTCGTCGCCGAGATGGACTTCGATGTGGAGCCGGCCATCCTCGACCGGGTCGCCGACACCCTCCGCAACTCCGACACCGGGTACCTGGACTCCGCCGGTCCGCTGGCGCCCGCGTTCGCCGATTTCGCTTGGAGCTCATGGTCGTGGGGCGTCGACCCGGAGTGGGTCCACCTCGCCACCGATGTCACCGTGGGCGTCGTGGAGACGCTGCGGCTGGTGCTGCCGGAGTCGGGCGGCCGGGTCGTGCTGACGCCTCCGGTCTACCCGCCGTTCCTCGAGATGATCGAGGAGGCCGACGCCGTCGCCGTCGCTGTCCCGCTGCGAGAGGACGCCGGCTGGGCGCTCGATCTCGATGCGCTGGAGTCCGCCTTCGCAGCGGGCGTCGACGCGATGCTGCTCTGCAACCCGCAGAACCCGACGGGCCGATGTCACAGTCGCCGCACTCTGGAGGCTCTCGCGCGTCTCGCCGCCCGGTACGGGGTGTTCGTCGTCAGCGACGAGGTGCACGCCCCGCTCGCCCACCCGGGCACCCGCTTCACCCCGTTCGCTCCGGTCGCCCGCGCGGCGGCCGCACGCTCCGTCACCGTGACTTCCGCGAGCAAGGCATGGAACCTCGCCGGGCTGAAGTGCGCGGTCATCGTCGCCGCCGAGCCCGCGACGGCCGACCTGCTCGGAGGCCTGCCGGACGAGCTCGCCGCACGCACGAGCATCCTCGGCCTCCATGCGAACGTCGCGGCCCTCTCCTGCCTGCGCTGGCGTGACGGGCTGCTCGACCAGCTCGTCGAGAACATCCGCCTCCTGGAGGCCGAGCTCGCGGCCCACGCGCCGGCCGTGCGGGTCGTGCGCCCCGACGCCGGCTACCTGGCCTGGCTCGACTTCCGTTCCGCCGGACTCGGCGACGACCCTGCCCGCGCGCTCATCGACGTCGGCCGGGTGGCGCTCAACTCCGGACTCGCGTTCGGCGAGCAGGGGCGCGGCTTCGCCCGCATCAACCTGGCCTGCGACCCGAGCACGGTCGTGGAGGCCGTGCAGCGCATCGCGCGCACCGTCGCCGTGGTCCGCTCCCCCGCCCTCGCCGGCTGACGCCGCAACCCGGCCCGCACGACGTGTCGGGAGCAACCGTTCAAGGGGCGGTGGTGGCGGAACTCGAAGCGGCCGCCAGGGCACGGTCCAGGTCCGCGAGGAGGTCGCGGGGGCTCTCGATGCCGATGGAGAGGCGGATCAGCCACTTGGAGGTCGAGTGCACGACGATGTCCGCGCCGTCCTCGATCGGCCGCCACAGGTATGGCGTGGGCACGGTGTTGTCGACCAACAGCGGCACACCGGCGGCGTGCGCGATGGCGGCCAGCCGCGCGATGTCGACCACCTGGTTCAGCGGGTTCGGCAGCGTTTCGGTGTACACGGCCTTCGTGTTCGGACGGAATCGCGCCGCCCACTCCTCGTCGGTCGCGTCTTCGTCGACGTACTCGAAGGCGATGCCCTGGCGCTTCAGGACGCCACGGAACAGCTCGCGCGTCCCCTCGTAGAGCGAGCGCGTGGCGAGGACATGATCTCCGGATTCGGCGAGCGCGTTGATCGCGGCGGCGATCGCGGCCTGGCCGCTGGAGACGACGATGCCGTCGACACCGCCCTCCAGGTCGGCGATGCGGCGACCGGCGACCGCGTTCGTCGGGTTGTCGTTGCGCGAGTAGGAGCGGTAGCGGCTGCGGCCGGCGAAGCGGTCCTCCCCGTCATCGAAGTCGTCGAAGACGTAGCCGGCGGTCTGGTAGATGGGCGTGACGCGGGCGCGGGTCTCGGCGTCCACGACCGATCCCGCGTGGATCTGGCGCGTCTCGAAGTCGAGTGAGCGCGAACAGTCGTCAGCCATGCGGCCACTGTAGTGACGAGCCGATAGCCTCGTGGAGGCCCCCTTCACCGTTCGTCATGCAGGGAAGCGGTCGGCCCCTGACGCGCGAGGCCCGCGTCAGCGCCAGCCGTACCGTTGCTGCAACGCCGTTCGCACCGTGGCGAACCGACGTGCGTCCAGGGCCGCGGCCTCCCGGCGCATGCCGTTCTTGTGCACGCGGAAGACACGGTCGATCCGGACGAAACTGGGCCGCCCCTGTCCGTCCCACGAGCCCGAGCCGATCGCGAGGTACTCGGGACGCCCGGGGTGCTCCTGACTGGTCAGCGCGACGGCGATCACCGAGTCGCCCGGCTCGGCGGCGACCACCAGCACCGGGCGGTCCTTGCCGCGTCCGTCGGCCTCCTCGTAGGGGACCCACGCCCAGACGATCTCGCCGGGATCGGGGTCGCCGTCGATCCGCGGGCTGTAGGAGGTGCGGAGGCGCGAGAGGCGGTGCGGATCGACCTCCATCGTCGCGTTGACACCTGTGCTGCCCGGCTCGGCACGCTCGACCAGACTCGACCGGGCCGCAACGGAAGCGGCACGCGCCCGCTCAGTGGTCTTCGCGCCCTGCGGACGGAACAGTCTCGCGATCGCGGTCAGGAGTCGGCTCACTCTGGGCACGATAGCGGACCCGGGTGAGCCCCATCGTGAACCGGAGCGCGAGCGCGAGGCCCAGCGAGACGACGAACGAGCCGATGAGCACGGAGAAGCCGGCGATCCCCTGCGCGGTGAACAGATCGAAGTTGCCGCTGTAGATCACCCCGCCGCCGTCTGCGAAGAGCCCGATGTAGAGGAGGCCGACCAGGCTCGCCACCGTCACGATGACGATCAGCGCCATGGAGGCCCCGAATCGGGCACGCGCGGCGAGGTCGACCATCGTCGCGCAGGCGAGCGCGGCGATCACGCCCAGCAGCAGTGACCAACCGAGGGTCAGGACACCCGACGCCGGCGTGATCGCCACCAGCCCGGAGAACGCACCGCACAGCGCGCTCGTCGTCGTGGGGCGCCGCAGCAGCACGCGGTCGACCGCCATCCAGGCGAGGCACCCTCCCGCCGAGGCCAGGAAGGAGTTGATCGCGATGAGCCCCGTGTACGCGTCGACCGCGCCCTCCGACCCGGTGGTGAGCCCGAGCCAGCCGACCCAGACCAGCGCTCCTCCGAGCGCGACGCCGGCGAAGCTACGCTCCCCTGGCGGCCGGTGCTCACCGCCACGGCAGGCGAGGATCACACCTGCCGCCGCGGCGCCCGCCGCGACGCCGATCGGCAACGCCCCGCCGAAGTCGATGACACCCAGCACGCCCGTCGCCCAGCCGTCGTCGAGCGCGAAGACGGCGTAGCCGATGGGATACAGCACGAGCACCGACCAGAGCACGGTGAACACGAGCCAGGCGCGCAGCGTGATCCGGGAGGCGACGGCGACACCGACGATCGCGACGGACACCGAGCAGGCCGCCAGCAGCGCGCCCCCTCGCGCCAGATCGTAGAGCGAGCCGCCGTGCGCGCCCGCTGCGGCGAGACTGGTTGCGAGGTCGAACGACGGCGTCCCGACGACGTGGGCGATCCACGGCACTCCGGCCAGCATCCCGTAGCCTCCGAGCACCCCGAGCACGATGGTCGTCGCCGTCCCGGTCAGCACGAACAGCAGCGCCCGGGAGGCGGTCGACCGGCCACCGAGGCCGCCGACGAAGAACGCGAGGCCCGCCGGGATGAGCAGCGTGAGGGCTCCGCAGACGAACAGCAGCAGTGCGTCCACCTGCTCGCTCGTCGCGACCATCCCGCCCCTTCGCCCTCCGTGCCTCCATCACCCTAGCCGTCGCCGCCCGCCGCACCCCTCGCAAGACGGACGGCAACGACGGACGAGGCGCCGCCCGAAGGCGGCACCCCGTCCGTGTGCTGTCTGGAGCCGAGCGGTCAGACCGGCTCGAGCGAGTAGCCCTCCTCGCCGTGCACCACGGTGTCGACGCCGGCCAGCTCGTCCTCGTTCTTGATCCGGAAGCCTATGGTCTTCTGGATGACCCAGCCGATCGCGTACGCCAAGACGAAGGAGTAGATCAGGACGCTGAACGCACCGACAGCCTGTGCGCCCAGCTGCACCCAGCTGCCGCCGTACCAGAGGCTGGAGAACGGCTTGGAGGCGTCGCCGTCGATGTGGGTGAAGCCGAAGAAGCCGATCCACAGGGTTCCGACGAGCCCGCCGATGAGGTGGATGCCCACCACGTCGAGCGAGTCGTCGAAGCCGAGCTTGAACTTGAGGTCGATGGCGACGGCGCAGATGGCGCCGGCGACCAGGCCGAGCAGGATCGCGAAGCCGGGGGTCAGGATATTGCAGGCCGGAGTGATCGCGACCAGACCGGCGACCGCACCGGAGGCGGCGCCGATCGACGTGGGCTTGCCGTCCTTGACCTTCTCCACGACGAGCCAGCCGATGGTCGCGGCGGCGGGAGCGGCGAGGGTGTTGATCCAGGCGATGGCGGCGACGCCGTCGACTGCGGCCTCCGAGCCGGCGTTGAAGCCGAACCAGCCGAACCACAGCAGTGCGGCGCCGAGGAGCGTCAGCGGCACGTTGTGCGGCTTGCTCATGCCCTTCGAGAACCCGACGCGCTTGCCGAGCACCAGGGCGAGGGCGAGGCCGGCAGCACCGGCGTTGATGTGCACCGCGGTGCCGCCGGCGAAGTCGTTCACGTGCAGGACGGAAGCGACCCAGCCCTGCGAGAGGTTGAACACCCAGAAAGCGACCGGGAAGTACACGATGGTCACCCAGACTCCGGCGAAGACCATCCACGCGCCGAACTTGGCACGGTCGGCGATGGCGCCGGAGATCAGCGCCACGGTGATGATGGCGAAGGTGGCCTGGAACCCGGCAAAGGCGAGGCCGCCGAGGTCGGGCGTCATGCCGTCCTTGCCCATCAGGCTCGACAGGAACCAGTCGGGCGTGCCGAGCACGTGCGGGATGAGCGGAGTGCCGAAGGCCAGGCCGTAACCGTAGACGACCCAGAGCACGCCGACGATGGCCATCGCCCCGAAGCTCATCATCATCATCGACACCACGCTCTTGGCGCGGACCATGCCGCCGTAGAAGAACGCGACGCCGGGCGTCATCAGGAGAACGAGGGCTGCGGCGACGAGCAGCCACAGGGAGTTGACGGTTCCTGTGGATGCGTAGTCCGCTGCTGTGTGCAACACCATGCCGGGTCTCTACCTCTCTGTGCGACGCCCTGGGGGTGGGTTCGAGCTCATCGGAGCCGAGCCGGGCGCTTCGGGGTGGAGCCAGTTTGTTCTCGCGACGTTTCGGATGCGGGATTCTGGTGTTTCGTCGGTGTTACGCGATCCTGTGCTGTGTAAACAGTCTGTTTCGTGCCTCCACGAATCCGCCGAAAGGCGGAAGCCGGGCGCTCACTCGTCGTGCGGCGGCAACTCCCCCGCGGTCAGAGCGATCATGCGCGAGACCGAGCGGAGGTACTTCTTGCGGTAGCCGCCGGCGAGCATCTCGTCGTCGAAGATGGCGTCGAGCGGGGTGCCGGTCTGCACGATCGGGATCTCGGCGTCGTACACGCGGTCGATGAACGCGACCAGGCGCAGCGCCGCCATCTGGTCGTGCAGCACGTGCACGTCGGCCAGGCCGATGACGTCGACGCCGTCGAGCATCTTGATGTAACGGGACGGGTGGACCGTCGCCAAGTGCGCGATGAGCGCGTCGAACGTGTCGCTGGTGGCGGTCTCCCCGCGGTCGGCGAGCGCCGTCAGCACCCGCTCGTACTCGGCGGCGTCGACCGTGACGGCGGAGCCCGATGTGTCGCGGCGGCGGTAATCGAGGCCGTCGATGCGGAGGGTCTGGAAGTTCGCGGACAGCGATTGGATCTCGCGCAGGAAGTCCCTCGCGGCGAATCTGCCCTCGCCGAGGGCGTTCGGCGGGGTGTTGCTGGTGGCGGCGATCCGGGTTCCGGAGGCCACCAGTTCGCCCAGCATCCGGGTCATCATCATTGTGTCGCCCGGGTCGTCGAGCTCGAACTCGTCGATGCAGATCAGGGTCGAGCCGCGCAGCAGCTGAACAGCGGCGGCGTAGCCGAGGGCGCCGACGAGCGCGGTGTACTCGATGAACGTGCCGAAGTATTTGGGCCCGGGGGCTTCGTGCCACAGGGCGGCGAGGAGGTGCGTCTTGCCGACGCCGAAACCGCCGTCGAGGTAGACGCCCGGCTTCATGGCCTCCACCTTCTTGCGGCTGCGGCTGAACAGCCCGGCCGGGCGCTGCGGCTCCCATGACTTGGCGAACAGCTTGAGCATGGCCACGGCCTCCGACTGCGACGGGTAGTCGTGGTCGGGCCGGTAGGAGTCGAAGGTGGCGTGCTCGAACTGCGACGGCGGCACCAGGCTCGCGGCGATCTCGGCGCCGGTGATCTGCGGCGAGCGGTCAGCGAGGCGGGGCAGGGCTCCGGTCGTCTCGAGCGTCATGGCGGGGTGTGCACCTTCGGGTCGTCGTGTTTGTGTCGAAGTGTTGACGGGGCGTCCTGCTCGTGCGGCACGCCGCGTAGCCTGGAGGTCGCGCCCCGCGAAATCGCAGGGTTCCAGCCTAAGCCGTAAGGATCAGCAGCATGGCCATCGCCACCGACCCGTCGTCCGACTTCGCCGGCTACGCCCACCCCGAACGTCTGGTCAGCACCGGCTGGCTCGTGGAGCACCTCGGCGAACCGGGGCTGGTCGTGGTGGAGTCCGACGAGGACGTCCTGCTCTACGAAACCGGGCACATCCCCGGCGCGGTGAAGATCGACTGGCACACCGACCTCAACGACCCTGTCGTGCGCGACTACGTGAGCCCGGAGCGGTTCGCCAAGCTGCTCGGTTCGAAGGGCATCGCCCGCGACACCACCGTCGTGATCTACGGCGACAAGAACAACTGGTGGGCGGCGTACGCGCTGTGGGTGTTCACGCTCTTCGGCCACCAGGACGTCCGCCTGCTCGACGGCGGGCGCGACAAGTGGATCGCCGAGGGCCGCGAGATCACCCGTGACGTCCCGTCGCCCACGCCGGTGGAGTACCCGGTCGTCGAGCGCGACGACCACACCATCCGCGCCTTCAAGGACGACGTGCTCGCGCACCTCGGACTCGTGCATACGGGTGGAGGGGCACTGATCGACGTCCGCTCGCCCGAGGAGTACACCGGCGAGCGCACCGAGATCCCGGGCTACCCGACGGAGGGCGCGCTGCGGGCCGGGCACATCCCCTCTGCGGCCTCCGTGCCGTGGGCGCGCGCCGCCGCACCCGACGCCACCTTCAAGCGACGGGCCGACCTGGAGGCGATCTACCTGGGTGACGCGGGGCTGAAGCCCGGCGACGACGTCGTGGCGTACTGCCGCATCGGCGAGCGCTCCAGTCACACCTGGTTCGTGCTCACCCATCTGCTCGGTTTCGAGAACGTCCGCAATTACGACGGGTCGTGGACAGAGTGGGGCTCGGCCGTGCGGGTGCCGATCGTCATCGGTTCGGAGCCGGGCGAGGTTCCCGCTCGGTGACCCTGTCGGCCCCCGGCGAAGGTACCGTTTAAGCATGACCGCCCTCACCGGCACGCTCGCCGAGATCCGCGACGACTTCCAGGCGCTGGAGCAGAACGACCGCCTGCAACTGCTGCTGGAGTTCTCAGACGAGCTCCCCGACCTCCCGGAGCGCTACCGCGACCACCCCGACCTCCTCGAGCGCGTCGAGGAGTGCCAGGCCCCGGTGTTCATCTTCGTGGAGGTGGACGACACGCTGATCGTGCACCTCTTCGCCACCGCGCCCAGGGAGGCGCCGACCACGCGAGGCTTCGCATCGATCCTGGTGCAGGGCCTCGCCGGTCTCACGGCCGACGAGGTGCTGGCGGTGCCCGACGACTTCCCGCAGACACTCGGCCTGACACAGGCCGTCTCGCCCCTGCGCCTTCGCGGGATGTCGGCGCTGCTCGGCCGCGCCAAGCGGCAGGTGCGGGCGAAGCTGGCGGCCGGGTTCTAGCGCCACGCCAGGGAACCCGAACGCGCCAGATCTCTGAACACGAGGTGGCCCCTGACTCGGCTGGTCATGAGCAGATCGATCGAAGCCCGGATCGAAATCCGGGCTGGAGCAGAAGCCTTGAGCGGGTACATGGCCACATCGTCCAGATAGAGCGCTGACCCAATCTCAAGATCGAAATAGCCGTCCGCGTCGCGAGTGGTAAGTTGATCGATCTCACCCAGAAGGCCATCGAGGAGGGCTTCGTTCCGTTGCCGGTCTTGGGCGGACTCCGTCCTCGTCGCGGAGAACCCTTCCGGCCTTGGATATCGGGGCAGTCTTCTCCCGGGATCCGTATCGCTCATTCGGTCAGGATAGTCCGCGGCCTACGACCGGCGGGGATGTAAGGTCGCGGGCTTCTCGGGGA
This sequence comes from Leifsonia sp. McL0607, assembly GCF_049993355.1. Classification (GTDB taxonomy): domain Bacteria; phylum Actinomycetota; class Actinomycetes; order Actinomycetales; family Microbacteriaceae; genus Leifsonia. The sequence goes on from NZ_CP188253.1 coordinate 3,583,163, forward strand.
GTAGCGGAACAGGAATGCGCGTTAGCCGGGTTGGGTGAGATTCATGGGTGGAGCGTTCGCGCCGGTCCCTTCGCCCTGGCTTAGCCTGAGTAGCCCCGGTGGGTGTTCTCCTTGATGAACGCCATCAGTGAGTCGCGCGAGATGTACTTCCGGCTGCCGATTTTCGTGTGTTCGATGTCCCCACGGTTGGTTAGCTCGTAGACCGCGGAGTATGGGATACCCAGCGCTGTTCCGGCGTCTTTGAGCGATAGCAGTATCGGCCCGGAGTCCGACAGTGGGTGCGGTCGGATTACCTTCGTTTGCTCGGCTTCGACCACTTCAACTTCGGATGCGGTGGTTTTCCACGAGCCGAAGTAGCCGAATGGCCGATCAAACTCCTCTTGTACCTTGCGAGCTGCGTCTTCTTCATCAGTGGCGCGTACCCAGCGCTCGGCGACTTGCACGCGTGTGACCATGACCTTGTATCTCATGTACGTCTCCTGTTTCTGGACCTGCTTGACGGGCCGCTTCGTTGCTGGGCTCACTGTGCGCTTGGCGCGAACACGCCGCATCGCCCGAGCCGTGGCGCCGATGTGCTCGTCATCAACGGTGACCGCAGTTGGAGTCTCCGGTGGTTGGTTCAGCGGTGTGGGACGTTTGTCGTGTTCGGTTGGCTCAGGCCACACGCGGCCCCGTTCCATTGGCTCGGCACGCCAGGAGGCGCCGTGCCCGGCGACCCGGACCAACGCCCGATTGGCGAGCGCTCTGGCCGTGATCCGGTGCGCGAAGTCGTTGTCGGGATAGACCCCGGGTGGGCAACCGTCCTTGATCCATTCAAGGACGGCGATCTGCGCTGGGTTGAGCTTGATCAGGCTCCGCTCCGGTAGCTCAGTCATGTCGCTGGGTCGAGTGTTCGAGATCGGCGGTAGAAGGTCGCGCGGGACATTCCGAGGTCCCGGGCGATCTGTGCGACCGGTTCGCCGCCGTTCACGAGGTGGAGAGCTCTTCGTATCTGGCTGTCGGTGACGCGTTGTGGTCGGCCGCCGAGGTTCCCGCCGGCGTCGCGACGTTTACTGATCGAGTCCAGGACGCGTTCGCGTTTGATCTCGTGTTCCATCTGCGCCAGGGCGGCCATGATGGTGAACAGCATCGACCCCATCGGTGTGGAGGTATCAACGTCGCCGCCGCCGAGATTGAGCACGCGAAGGCCCGCACCGCGGGCGCGGAGCTCATCGGCGAGGGTGAGCATGTTCTGTGTCGATCGTCCGAGCCGGTCGAGCGTCGTGATGATGAGAGTGTCGTCCGGTTCAAGCGCCTGGAGCGCTTGGTCGAAGCAGGGGCGAGATGCCCGAGAGCCCGAGGCGCCGCGGTCGACATACAGGTCATCACGTCGAACACCAACTGCGAGAAGGTCCTTCTCTTGTCGGCCGGTGGACTGTTGGCGAGTTGAGACGCGCGCGTATCCGATCAGCTTCGCCACAACGCTCCAAGTGTCTCGCAACTAATGGTGGATACGGTGATTCAAGCACACGGTTTCGAGGCATAGTTACGAGACTCCTCGTCCGGCAAGATTCCGCCAATCCGACGCCGACCGGCCTACTAACCCTGAGGCGTCTCGTAGCCCTACGGTTGCGAGGCGGGCACCCGTTCGCCCGATTCTGCCGTTCGAGGGCTGCGCGGCCATACAATCTGGGCATGAGCCTGACACAAGACCCGTATCAAGCTGGTCTTGCTCGGCTCAAGGAGCTTGCCGAGGAACCAGTTTCTGGTCGCAACGAAGACACAACTCGTTTCCAACTTGTCGATGTGCTTCTTACTGAGTGTTTGGGCCACCCGCGGAGCAGCATCACAACGGAAGAGCACGCTCACCCAGGCTTCGCCGACTACATAGTTTCGGCGCCAGGTCGACTACTCGTGATCGAAGCAAAGAGGGAGACTGTCAGCTTCACTCTCCCCGAGGGACTAGCTGGCAGGCCAACGGTTTCGGTTGCAAGCCTCAGGTCGGATCCTGTGACCAGGGCCACGATCGATCAGGTAATCCCTTATGCCCAGCGGCTGGGAATACCCCTTGCAGCGATCGCAAATGGCCATCAGCTTGCGGTTTTCCTCGGCTCGAGGACGGACGGGAAAGACATCGAGTCCGGCGAGGCCCTAGTTTTTGTCTCATTGCAGGACATGGTCGAGCAATATCGCAAGCTCTGGGATCTCCTTAGTCGCGACGCTCTTGTCGAGCGCAGAGCCGTCCAAGTCCTACTTATGGGATCCGCGCATCCCCAGCCGCCCACGAAGTTGTCCTCCACGATCCCTAACTATCCTGGGTTCCGGCCACGTACTGAGCAAGACACGGATCTGAAGATTCTCTCGACGATCTTCATCCAAGACATCGAAGGCAACGCCGAGGTCTCAGACGAGTTCTTGCGGGAGTGCTATTACAACAGCGGGACGTTGTCGCAGTACGCCTTCATCAGCAAGGAAATACTAAAAAGCAGATACAAGAGTCTTCCAGCGGCTATCGGCATTGAGACTGAACCCCTTCGTGGAAAGAAGGGCCTCAGCCCCTCCTTCCACGGGGACCTCATTGCCGCGGCCGTCACGAGCAAACCTATCGTTCTGCTCGGTGACGTCGGGGTTGGAAAGACGATGTTCATTCGCCATCTGCTTCGGGTCGAAGCAAGTGACGAACTCGCGAGGAGCCTGGTTTTTTACGTCGACTTCGCCAGGGAGCCTGCCTTGCAGTCGGCCCTGCAAGAGCACATCGTCGACTCGATTGTGGAGCAGCTCGAGGGTGACTATGGTTACGAACTCTTTGAAAACAAGTTCGTTCGAGCGATTTACAACTCGGAGTTGAATAAATTCCGCAGGGGCATTCACGGTCCACTGCGCGACACGAACCCAGAGCGCTTCGCTGAACTTGAGATCGAAGAGCTGGTGAAACTGACCGCGGACAGAAGTCGCCATCTTGAAAAAGCGCTTCGACATCTAGATGCTACCGCCGGCCGAAAGACCGTCATCGTTCTGGACAATATCGACCAGCGCTCCCGCGAGTTTCAAGACCAGGTCTTTGTAATCGCGCAGGCGCTGAGTGCTTCCCTTCGGGCGACGGTCTTTGTTTCGCTACGCCCATCTACCTTCTTCGACTCCAAGCTGCGGGGTTCACTGGCGGCCTATCAGCCGCGCGCCTTCCATGTCGCGCCGCCGAGGGTCTCAGAAGTCGTTCGGAAGCGGTTGAAGTTTGCTAGGACACAACTGGAACAGGAGCGAGAGAGTTCATCTGCTCTGAGCTTGAATTCGGGTGACCTGTCCGCCTACCTTGACGCACTCGATGCGGGCTTCGCAAGCAATAACTCCCTTGTTGAGTTCTTGGAGAACATGAGCGGAGGCAACATACGATTGGCTCTCGAGTATCTCTCCGCCTTCATTGGCAGCGGCTATGTGGACACGCAGCGAATCTTGACTGTCGCCGCCGCCGGAGACACATATACCATCCCTGTTCATGAGTTCATCCGCGCCATAGTAAACGGCGAAAACGATCTCTATGACCCACGATCGAGTCGCATCGTAAACATTTTTGACGTCTGCATTGGGGATTCAAGAGAGCACTTTTTAATGCCTCTTCTGCTGGCCCACCTCCACGCTGAAGGAGAGTCAAAGGGTACAGATGGTTTCGTTTCCGGCGAGGAGCTCTACCCCACTGCACAAAGCTGGGGCTTTCTGCCGGAACAAATCAAATGGCATCTGGACCGAGGGGTAACCCACGGCTTGATAGAGACCGATCCTGGCAAGGAGGAAGCTGGCCCATATCGAGTGAGCAGCATCGGCGCCTACATGCAGAAGCAAATGGTCACGTTGTTTTCCTACGTGGACGCAATGATCGTGGACACTCCCATCTTCGATCCGACCTTTCGTAGCGAGATTCTCGACGTTCGTGCGATCGAGGGTCGCCTCGATAGGGCCACCGCTTTCAAGGACTACTTGGATAAGATTTGGGAACTCTTCCCGAGTCCAGAGTCGCTAAGTTTCGACTGGAACATCCAAGGTGCGCGCCTTCATGCCGACATCGAAGAGGCTCGCTTCAAAGCGATTCGCGCGCGAAACCGTCGCTGATTCACACGACTGTGAAACAGAGTGTCTCGCAACCATCTTGTCTCATAATCCATGCGTTTCGTGACAGCACCACCCACTAACACGAAGACCCGCCCCGCCCTGCTTGTCGGTCTGGGGCACCTTCAGGACTAACGGGGCCCCCATCGCGCACTCTCACGCCGACGCGCCTGGGTCCCCAGCACCGTCGGTATCCGATGATGCTGGGCGGCGCTGAGCAGAATGCCGCCGCCCACCGGCGCCGGCCGATCGCCCTGCCCGACCAGGTGGTGGCCGCGACCGGCTGCCACCGCGATGGGGACCGCCCGTCCCGGCGCACGCAGGTGCCGGTGCAGATCGCCTACGCGACGTCGAACTCGTCGACGCCGTGTCGATCGCTTGGATACCCGGCGGGGCGGTCCTGCTGCGGTACACCCTGGGCGGGGAACGATTCCCGGCGTACGTGTGGGTGTAGTGCCTCGGGCGTGCACTTGAAGTAGCTTCCGCGAGCAGGCCGCAGTGGACCTTCCCGCCGCCATGCCGATCGGGCCACACCAGCTTGACAAGGTCATGCTAATCAGCGACGAATCTCTGCAACATGCTCGGCAATAGCTCGTAGTGCATGCACTGCGTTCTTGGCCTGTGCTTCTATGTTCTGCCCGGACGTTGTTGCGCCCTTGGCAGGCGCTGGAGTGAGCTTTGGGTACTCTGTCAAGTCATATCGAAGACGATCCTCGTAGGCACGTTTGCCCCGGTCATCACCCGCCTGCCATGTGTATGTCGTTGTTATCTCTCCCGCGATCGGAGCCCCGAAGTCACCGGGAGGACTCGCGTCTTCCGAGCTGGGCAGGCGCCAGAAGATGCGTCGCCGTGCTCCCGGCGCAAGATCGAAACCGGATTCGAACAATCGTCCAAGTGCCGGGCCGATTTCGTCCGCGGCAGATTGTGCCTGAAATGAGTCATCCACGAGACTTATTTTGAGGTCTCGAGCTGTTGCCCTTCCGAAGTTCTCGATGACGAGGTCGAACGAGGGTGGCCCGCCCAGGCCGGGGACGAGGTCCACGCCGATGTACGGTCTCGTCTGTTCTTCGCTATCCTGCGCTTCACGTGCAGATGCTAGGCGCATCTGTGTCGCAGTCTGGCGAATCTGCGCGTAGGCAAACACGATCGCAAGGATCGCAACGAGCACCCCAACTGCGGTCGCGACGGCCTCGATCCAGGCCGGGATAATTTCGGGGGGCAGCTCCGATACAGCAATCCACATGCCGCCAACGTATCTGCTGTGGGCCTATTAGACGGTCGTTCGAATGTCGTTAGCGCGTTCACTCCGACGCCGCGGTCGCCCTCACCCATGCATCGACTCTTCTGACTATCTCGAGCTCGGTCGGCGTTGTTGCTCGATCACAGCCGACTCGGCGATCTCATAGAGCCCACTGAAACTCTGGGATCGGTCGGGTCTGCTGAACGCAGACCCGTCGGATCGAGAACGGGCTTGCCGGGGGTTGAATAGTCAGAGCCGCGAAAGGAGTTCTGCCTTCTTGGCATCAAATTCGTTGTCGGTGAGAACCCCGGCGTCACGCAACTCCCCGAGCTTCTTGATCGACGCAATAATCGCGTCGGCTTCGCCCCCGTCACTTGGTGCGGCGACAGCGGCCGCTGGCATGCTGAGCGAATGGATGCGCTCCATGATGAAGCTGACGGCTTCGCGGAACCGGTCCGCGTCCCTCTTGGAGTTCAGCGACACACAGTTCGCGGCCTTGCTTGGATCGGTCCCCTTTTTGGTCGACCAGTAGCTCTTGTCGGTGTTCTGCATGCCCCCGGCACTGACCTCGAAATAGCCGGATAGCGCGCCGAACTTCACCTGCGCGCCTGCGACCGACTGGTAGCTCTGCTGGAAGGAGTTCCCGCCGAGCGTCTGCCCGGTCATGAAGCCCTTCTTGACGATGAGCACGCGCCGGTCAGTGCAGACCAACGCCTCCTTATACGCGCCCTTGATCTTGACGTGGATGACCTCACCGGGCGAGAGCAAAGCCGTCACCGCCTCCTCAAGTCCGCTCGGCAACTCGTCGATCAGATTCTCGGGCACGACATCCTCCTGGTCTACCAAGGCCGTACCGCCCCCGCCTAAGCCAACCTTCTGCCGACACGGCGAGGAGGCCCCTGAGTGGGTGCGGCTTTCGCTGGCGCAAATGCCAAACGGGCCACTCGCGAGGCGGGGTGTTCCAAATGATGATCGCCTCAACACGATTTGGCAATACACGTACATGGAAAACCACCATCAGCGATTCGCTAAGCCTTCTCACGAGCCGCCCGCGCCTGGACAGAAATGGGGCCGCTCCTCTCAGCAGCGATCACACGTCTTTGGCTTGCGGCGTGGCTCGGTGCGGTATTACCCTGTCCTTCTCACGAAACCTTCGATAGACTCGTGTGTAGGAATTGGAGGATCCATGGCAACCTTGGAGAGGCACTCACTCGACGGTGTTCCGCACCGCGGGTTCTCGCGCGTGCGTCAGGCGCTCTTGGAAGAAGCGGGGGTCGACCTGACTCCGGAGGAGGTCAGTCGCGTTGTCGAGATGGCGCGCGAGCGCAGCGCTCTCGATCAGTTGTCCGACGCAATGGCGAGGTTCAGCGCTTTGCCGCCAGCTACCGCCCGAGCCGCCCAGGCGACCGAGAACGCCATCAGAGCGATCGATCGCGAGTTCGACCTCTTGACCAGCGTGCAGGTTGCGGAGCTGCTCGGGTCCTCGTCGAAGCCGGAGGCCGCGCGCTCACTCGCGAACGACATGCGTGGCCGCGGCGAACTGCTCTATGTGCGCAGGCTCAACAAGTATCTCTATCCAGGCTTCCAGTTCGACCGCTCCGTCGGACGTGTGCGCTCGATCGTGAAGAGCCTGGTGCAACTGGCGAAGGCGAGCGGGTGGGATGTCGAAGACGTCGTGCTGTGGTTGTGCTCGCCAACAACCTATTTCGAGGACGAGTCCCGCCCGGTCGACCATGTCGACAGTGACCCGGACCAGGTTCTGGAGATAGCTCAGCGCGCATGGGACGTCGAGTGGTAGTTCCTGACCCGCCGCGGCCTTTCGATCCCGATCTGTTCGAGCTGCCAGCGGGTCAGGAACTGTTCCGCGTGCACAACAAATCCAGGCACGGACATGATTCCAACCCCGGGGTCGGTCAGCCCACCCGGTTCGCGTTCTTCGGCGACCCTGTCGTACCTGCTATGTACGCGGCACAGACCGAGCGTGCGGCGATCGCAGAGACTCTCCTCCACGACATTCCGCTAGTAGGCGGACAGCTCACGCCCTCCGCTTACCGAGACAAACTAATGTCGCGACTCACCGTCAACCGAGACCTGCGCATGGCCTCGCTGATGGGCCTGGGCCTGCGCCGACTGGGTGTGAGCGCAGATCAGGTCACCGCAACGGCGGCCGCGCACTACGAGCGCACCGTTCTGTGGGCCGAGGCCGCCTATGAGGCCGGGTTCGATGGCGTCGCCTACATGAGTCGCCAATGCAACTCGGACCGGGCGTACGTCTTTTTCGGCGACCGGACGGACGACGCTTTTGACCTTGATCCGTCGTACCGGTGGAATTTCGGCGATCCGCTGGATGGTCGACCGCAACTCATCACTTTCTGCAACGTGCTCGGCGTCGAGGTTCTCGTCCGCTGACATCCAGCGCGCCGCTACTCGAGCGTGAGCACGCGCAGCGGCCGGTGATCCTCCGGAATTGCGGCGCTCAGCGACTCGCGGGCACTCTCCGTAGTCGCCTCCCATAGCCTCGATCACCTCAGGAAGAGTCGGTCGGACCAATCGACATCGTTCGTCGCACCCACCACGCGAGGCTTCGCGTCGATCCTGGTGCAGGGCCTCGCCGGTCTCACGGCCGACGAGGTGCTGGCGGTGCCCGACGACTTCCCGCAGACACTCGGCCTGACGCAGGCCGTCTCGCCCCTGGGCCTCCGCGGGATGTCGGCGCTGCTCGGCCGCACCAAGCGGCAGGTGCGGGCGAAGCTGGCGGCCTGAGGGCGCCGGACCCGGGCGTCACCGCCCGGGGCGCCTGTAGTCGGCGAACACGCGCCGGCGAGCGCCGTCCAGGGTGATGCTCCCGCCGTACGGGACGACCCATTGCGGGGTCGTGTGCCCGAACGGGACCCCGACGCACACGACCGCGTCGGGGTTGTACTCGGCGACGGTCTCGATCACCGCGTCGCGCTGGGCCGCGCGCAGCCGCTCACGTTCGGTCGCCTCGGGTCGCTGTTCGAAGGTGCTCACCGGCGGCCTGGCCGCCAGCACGCCGGCGAGCGGTGCGAGGAGACCGCGCTCCCCGAGAGCGCGGAGCGTATAGCGCACCCAGTGAGCGGGCGGCGTCAGCTCGCTGGTCTCGAGCAGGAGCACCGCACCCTCCAAGGCCGACGGTGCGAACGGGAAGCGGTCGGCGAGCAGGATCCAGTCGACGACCTCCAGGCAGCCGCCCCAGGTGCTGCCGGTGACGCTCCGGGTAGGGCCGGCCCAGGAGAACCCTGTCGTCGGCTCGCGCTCGCCGGTCTCGGACAGCGCCCGAGGGTCGCCCCAATCCGTCCCGAAGTCCTCGGACTCCCCCGGGTCGGTCAGCTCGAGCGTCTCGCCGCCAAGCAGGGCTGCGCGCAGCGATCGCACGTGGAGGTCGTCCACTCGCGGCCCCGGGCCGAGGTGCACCTGGGTGCTCCCGCCGTAGAAGCCGGCCACTCCCGCGCCCCAGAGCCAGTGGAGGAGGTTGGTGTTGTCGCTGTAGCCGAGGAACGGCTTCGGATCCGCGAGCACGGCCTCCCGGTCGAGGTGCGGGATCACACGGATCTGGTCGTCCCCGCCGAGTGTCGCGATCACCGCGCGGATGCGGGGATCCGCGAAGGCCGCGTTGAGATCCCTGGCACACTCCTGCGGCGACGCGCCGACCTGCCGCGTCGTCGGGTACTCCACCGGAACGAGCCCGGTCAGCTCCTCCAGCCGGCGCATCGCCTGCTCGTGGACCGCCGGCCAGCGGCCGGGCGCGGCGAACGACGGCGACACCACCGCGATGCGCTCCCCTGGCCGGGCCACGGGCGGGACGACCGGACGATGCGCGCCCGTCACGCCTGCGCGTCCAGTTGCTGCGCCTCCCGCTGGTGCGCCTCCAGCCACTGGCGGATCGCCGTCGCCCACTTCGCCTCGTCGTAGTTCCAGAGCTTGGTGTGCAGTGCGACCGTGAACGGCACGAACGTGACGATGTCGCTGCGCGCCTTGGCGAGCGCGCGCGAGCCGGTGTCCGGCACGAACCCGTCGTCCTCGCTGTGCAGGACGAGCATCGGGAGGCTGAGATCTGCCGCGCGCGCGACGAAGTCCATGCTGCGCAAGTCGATCGGGGCTCCGAGTCCCGTGATCGGCCCGCTCCAGTCCGCTTCGATCAGACGGATCGCGCCGCGCGCGATCGGGTCGGGGAGGCGGAGCAGGTTGGCCTGGTACTCCAGCGTGTCAATCCAGTCGATCACGGGCGATTCCAGCACGAGCCCCGTCACACGGCCGAGATTCTGCGACCGCGTCACCGTCTGCAGCACCACCGCGCCGCCCATCGACCAGCCCATCAGGACGATCGAGCGGGCGCCCTGGGAGGCCGCGTAGCGGATCGCGGCGTCGATGTCGCGCCACTCCGTGCCGCCGAGCCCGTAGCGGCGGTCGGCGCTCTCGGGCGCGTCGCCGTCGTTGCGGTACGACGCGAGCAGGCAGGTCCAGCCGGCGTCGTGGAACGTGCGCACCGCGCGCAGACCCTCCTGGCGGGTGGCGCCCCAGCCGTGCACCTGGATGACCCAGCGATCGGAGCCCGCGTCGTCGGCGGCCGGGAAGACCCACGCCGGCGCCACTCCCAGATCCGTCTCGATCTCGACGCTCGTGACCGGCAGGCCGAGCTCCTCGGGATCCAGGTAGTAGTAGCCGGTGGTCCGTGCTCGCCCGGGTCCCAGGTCGCCGAACTCGACGCGTTCGAGCTCGCGCACGACCGTGCCGTCGCGGCGCTCCAGGAGGCCGCCGAGCTTCGCATAGCCGGACCCGGAGCCGAACCAGAGCCCGAAGCGGCCGGGCATCGCGGCATCCGGGGTGTCCCGCAGCGTGATCGTGCCGCCCACGGGGTCGACGGCACGGACGACCTCCCGCGACGGGCGCCTGCGCACAGGGGTGATGACGGTGCGCGCGACGCGTGCCATCGTGACCGCGGTACCGGCCACGGTGAGGAGGACGAGCCCTCCGGCGAGCGCGGCGGTGACGCCGACCGCCCTCCCGAATGCGCTGTGTCGGCCGGATTCGCTGCTCGTCGTCACCATGGGCCACAGCGTAGCGGGGCCGCGGGAGCGCGTCTTCAGGACATCCTCAGGCGGCGTGCCTTACCGGCGCAAGCGCCCAAAGGCTTCTAGTGTTCGTAGCGTGTCGACACCAACGACCCCGAACCTCCCCGGGGAGCCGCACCTGCCAGGGGAGCCGCACCTGCCAGAAGAGTACCGGGCCGCCCTGCAGTCCATCCGCAGTGCTCACGCACGTCCGGAACTCGTGGTCACGGAGATCCCGGCGCCGGCTCAGCTCGCGCCTTTCTCCGTAGCGCTGGCCGCCGATGTGCTGCCCGCGCGGCACGGCGACGACTCGGACCTCGGAACCGGGCGCTTCATCCTGCTCTACGACCCCGACGAGCCGGAGGCGTGGGGCGGGCGGTTCCGGGTCGTCTGCTTCGCGCAGGCCCCTCTCGAGACCGACATCGGGCTCGACCCCTTCCTCGCCGACGTCGCCTGGTCGTGGCTGGTCGATGCGCTCGACGCGCGGCACGCGCGCTACACCGCAGCCAGCGGCACTGCGACCAAGATCATCTCCACCGGCTTCGGCGAGCTCGCCAGCCAGGGCGACGGCGCCCAGATCGAGCTGCGGGCCTCGTGGAGCCCGCTGGAGACCGACCTGGCCGCACACGTCGAAGGCTGGGGCGAGCTGCTCTGCATGCTGGCCGGCCTCCCACCGACAGGAGAGGGCGTGAGCCTGCTGAACACGAGACGGTCACCGCGTGGCTGAGCACATCGTCATCGAAACCCGGGACGGCTACCGCGCGGCCGTCGACCGGATCGTCGCGGGAGACGGGCCGATCGCGGTCGACGCCGAGCGCGCGAGCGGCTTCCGCTACTCGCAGCGGGCCTATCTCATCCAGATGTTCCGGCGCGGCTCGGGGACCTTCCTGTTCGACCCGCCCGCGATCGGCCGCTTCGACGAGCTGAACGAGGCGATCGCGGCCGACGAGTGGGTGCTGCACGCCGCCACGCAAGACCTGACCTGCCTGCGCGAGGTCGGGCTCGACCCCGTCAACATCTTCGACACCGAGCTCGCCGCCCGCCTGCTCGGGATGCCGCGCGTCGGACTCGGCACGGTCGTGGAGGAGCTGCTCGGCATCCACCTCGCCAAGGAGCACAGCGCTGCCGACTGGTCGACACGTCCGCTGCCGCAGCCGTGGCTCGACTACGCCGCGCTCGACGTCGAGCTGCTCCCCGATCTCCGGGACGCGATCGCCGGCCTCCTGGTCGAGTCGGGCAAGACGGAGATCGCCCGGCAGGAGTTCGGCGACGAGCTGACCCGCGAGCTGGCCGCGCCGCGTAGCGAGCCGTGGCGTCGGCTGTCCGGCATCCACTCGATCCGCGGCATCCGCAACCTCGCGGTCGCGCGCGAGCTCTGGACGAGCCGCGATGCCCTCGCCCGCCAGCTCGACGTGGCCCCGGGCCGGCTCGTCCCCGACGCCTCCCTCACCGCCGCCGCCAAGGCGATGCCGGACAGCAAACGCGCGCTCGCCGCGATGCGCGAGTTCACCGGCCGAGCGAGCCGCACGGAGCTGGACCGTTGGTGGTCGGCCATCGAGGCCGGACGCACGACCGACGACCTCCCCGTGCTGCGCGGCACCGGTGAGAGCCTGCCTCCGCCGCGAGCCTGGGCCGACCGCAACCCGGAGGCCGACGCCCGGCTCAAGGGCGCGCGCGCCGCGCTGACGGCAGTGGCAGAGGAGCTCTCGCTTCCGTTGGAGAACCTGCTCACCCCTGATACACTACGCCGGGTCGCGTGGGATCCCCCCGCGGAGGTCACTCCCGAATCGATCGCCGAGGCGCTCGCTCAGCAGGGTGCACGGCGGTGGCAGATTGAGGCAACCTCACAGTCGATCGCCAGGGCGTTTGTGGAAAGCAACCAAAAGCCCGACGACGCGTCCGAAGCGGTTTCGTAGAAAGAATCAAACGATTCCCACCCGCACTGCCGGCCTCCTAGGATCGATGGCGACCTGATTGGGAGGCACTGTGGCCGAAAGAACAGAAGTCGTGTTCGTCGACGGAGTCCGTACTCCGTTTGGACGTGCGGGCGAAAAAGGGCAGTACTGGAACACCCGCGCGGACGACCTGGTCGTCAAGGCCATGATCGCCCTGCTCGAGCGGAATCCGAACGTGCCCAAGGACCGCATCGACGATGTCGCCATCGCCGCGACGACGCAGCAGGGCGACCAGGGGCTCACCCTCGGTCGCACGGGGGCGCTGCTCGCCGGACTGCCGAAGTCGGTGCCCGGATTCGCGATCGACCGGATGTGCGCCGGCGCCATGACCAGCGTCACGACGCTCGGCTCCGGCATCGCGTTCGGCAGCTACGATCTGGTGATCGCCGGAGGTGTCGAGCACATGGGACGCCACCCGATGGGCTTCGGCGCCGACCCGAACCCGCGCTTCCTGTCGGAGCGCATGGTCGCGGAGGACGCCCTCAACATGGGCATGACCGCCGAGCGCATCCACGACAGGTTCCCCGCGCTCACCAAGGAGCGCTCCGACCGCTTCGCGCTGGGCAGCCAGCAGAAGACCGCCGCGGCGTACGCGACTGACAAGCTGCAGCCCGACCTGGTCTCGGTGGCCATCCGCTCGGAGCAGGGCTGGGGTCTCGCGACGCAAGACGAAGGCATGCGCCCGGAGACCACGATGGAGGGCCTTGCCACGCTGAAGACCCCGTTCCGACCGCACGGTCGAGTGACCGCGGGCAACGCGTCGCCGCTCACCGACGGCGCCACCGCCAGCCTCCTGGCGTCCTCCGACGCCGTGAAGGAGTTCGGCCTCACACCCAAGATGCGGATGGTCAGCTTCGCGTTCGCCGGGGTCGAGCCGGAGATCATGGGCATCGGTCCGGTGCCCTCGACCGAGAAAGCCCTGCGCAAGGCGGGGCTCACGATCGACGACATCGGCCTGTTCGAGCTGAACGAGGCGTTCGCCATCCAGGTGCTGTCGTTCCTCGACCACTTCGGCATCGACGACCAGGACCCGCGCGTCAACAAGTGGGGCGGCGCGATCGCGATCGGTCACCCCCTCGCCGCCAGCGGCGTGCGCCTGATGATCCAGCTCGCGCGCCAGTTCGAGGAGCACCCGGAAGTCCGCTACGGACTGACCGCGATGTGCGTCGGCCTCGGCCAGGGCGGCACCGTGATCTGGGAGAACTCGAACTACGACAAGCGCGCGGCGCGGAAGGCCTCCTGAGGAAGGGAAACACACAGACGTGACCGACTACAGCACCATCGACTTCTCCCCGCTCGTAGAACTCACCACCGACGAGGTCGTCACCCACTCCTACGTGAAAGACGTGCCGCTGCCCAGCGGCAAGACCCTCGCGCTGGTCACCCTCGACAACGACCGGGACCACACCCGGCCGAACACGATGGGCCCGGCCACCCTCCTCGAGCTCGGGAAGACCTTCGACGAGCTGACCGAGCGCGCCTCCCGCGGCGAGATCGACGCGGTCGCCGTCACCGGCAAGCCGTTCATCCTCGCCGCCGGGGCCGATCTCAGCCGTGTGAGCGACATCCCGAGCGTGGAGGTGGCCAAGCTGCTCCCCCAGCTCGGCCACTACGTGCTCGGCAAGCAGGCGACCTTCGGCGTCCCGTCGTTCGTGTTCACCAACGGCCTCGCGCTCGGCGGCGGCGTGGAGATCGGACTCAACGCCGACTACCGCACCATCGACCGCAACGCCGCCGCGTTCGCGCTCCCCGAGGTCTTCCTCGGACTCATCCCCGGCTGGGGCGGCGCGACGATCCTCCCGAACCTGATCGGCATCGAGAACGCCCTCAAGGTCGTCATCGAGAACCCGCTCAAGCAGAACCGGATGCTGAAGCCGCAGGAGGTGTTCGACCTCGGCATCGCCGACGCGATCTTCGACTCGGCGAACTTCCTCGAGGACTCGCTGAAGTGGGCGGACAAGGTGCTCGCCGGCGCGATCGAGGTCAAGCGCCCGAACGTGCCGGGCAAGGTCGAGCGGATGGTCAAGTGGGACGCCGCGATCGGCATCGCCCGCAAGACGCTGGAGAGCCGCATCGGCACCGTCCCGAAGTCGCCGTACAAGGCGCTCGACCTCCTCAAGGCCGCCAAGTCCAACGACCGCGCCGCCGGCTTCGAACTGGAGGACGACGCGCTCGCCGAGCTCATCTCGGGCGACCAGTTCCAGGCAAGCATCTACGCCTTCAACCTCGTGCAGAAGCGCGCGAAGCGCCCGGCAGGCGCACCCGACAAGAAGGTCGCGAAGAAGGTCACCAAGATCGGCGTCGTCGGCGCCGGCTACATGGCCAGGCAGTTCGCGCTGCTGTTCGTGCGCCGCCTCCGGGTGCCGGTCGTCATCACCGACCTCGACCAGGCCCATGTCGACAAGGGCGTGGCGTACATCCATGACGAGATCGGCACGCTGCAGGAGAAGCGCCGCATTTCGCCCGACGAGGCCAACCGCCTGCGCGCTCTGGTCACGGGCACGACCGACAAGGCGGATTTCGCCGACTGCGACTGGGTCATCGAGGCCGTGTTCGAAGAGCTCTCCGTCAAACAGAACGTCTTCGCGGAGGTCGAGCAGTACCTGTCCGACGAGGCCGTCCTGGCGACCAACACCTCCTCGCTGTCGGTCGAGCAGATCGGCGCGAAGCTGAAGCACCCGGAGCGCCTGGTCGGCTTCCACTTCTTCACCCCGGTCGCGGTCATGCCGCTGATCGAGGTCGTGAAGACGCCGCACACCGACGAGGCAACGCTGTCCACAGCGATGGTCACGGCGGCGGCCCTCAAGAAGAGCGCGGTCATCACGGCCGACACCCCCGGGTTCGTCGTGAACCGGGTGCTGGCGAAGATCCTCGGCGAGGCGATGCACGCCGTCGACGACGGCACGCCGTTCGAAACGGTCGATAAGGCGTTCGCGCCACTCGGCCTCCCGATGGCGCCCTCCGTGCTGCTCGACCTGGTCGGCCTCACGGTCGGCGCTCACGTGCTCGACACGCACCACGCGGCCTTCCCCGACCGGTTCTACCGCAGTGAGAACCTCCACCGGCTCGCGGAGCACGGAACACTGCTGGAGAAGGACGTCAAGGGCAAGGTCAAGGGCCTCGACAAGGGGGCGGCGAAGATCCTGGCAGGCGGCAAGAACCCGTGGAGCGAGCGGGAGATCCTGCGCCGGCTGGAGGACGGTCTGGCCGACGAGATCCACCGCATGCTCGTGGACGACCACGTCGTCGAGGCGGCGGAGGACATCGACCTGTGCATGGTCCTCGGCGCGGGCTTCCCGTTCCAGATGGGCGGCATCGCGCCGTACCTCGACCGAGTCGGCGCGTCCGAGCGGGCCTTCGGGGACACCTTCCACCACCCGCCCGTGCGGGGCGTGATCGCGGCGGTGGAGGCTGTCGCGTAGCCCGCGAGCACCCGCCGAATACGACCGAGACCGCCGAGTACGCACAGAATCCGCGTACTCGGCGGTTTCGTTTTTTCACCCGCGCCGGGTCTTGACCGCCGGGAAGGACGCTCGTTAGCGTTCACATATCACTGGCATTTCGACGAGGGGGCTCGATGACCGACCAGAAGACCTCATCACCGCAGGCACTGTCCGCGCCCGCCAAGCTCTCGCTCATCACGATGACCGGCATGGTCGTCGGCGGCATGGTCGGCGCCGGCGTCTTCTCGCTCCCGCGGCGCTTCGCCCAGGAGAC
This sequence comes from Leifsonia sp. McL0607, assembly GCF_049993355.1. Classification (GTDB taxonomy): domain Bacteria; phylum Actinomycetota; class Actinomycetes; order Actinomycetales; family Microbacteriaceae; genus Leifsonia. Next base: position 3,599,227 of record NZ_CP188253.1, read on the forward strand.
CGGTGTCGCCGGTGCGCTCATCGCGTGGACGATCGCGGGCGTCGGGATGCTGATGCTCGCCTTCGTCTTCCAGCTGCTGGCCAATCGCAAGCCCAAGCTCGACGCCGGTGTCTACGCGTACGCCAAGGCCGGTTTCGGCGAGTACCTCGGGTTCTTCTCGGCGTTCGGCTACTGGGCCAGCGCCTCCGTCGGCCTGGTCTTCTACTGGGTCTTCATCATGTCGACCATCGGCGCCGTCGTGCCGGCGTTCGGCGAGGGTGACACGATCATCGCCATCGCGATCTCGTCGGTCGCGCTGTGGGGGTTCTACCTGCTCATCCGCCGTGGCATCAAGGAGGCCGCGGCGATCAACCGGATCGTCACGGTCGCCAAGATGGTGCCGATCATCGTCTTCATCCTCCTGGCGCTGTTCGTGTTCAAGCCCGACGTCTTCGCGGCCAACTGGGGAGGCGCCGACTACGCCGGCTCGCTGTTCGACCAGGTGCGCAACACCATGCTGGTCACGGTATTCGTGTTCCTCGGGGTCGAAGGCGCGAGCACCTATTCCCGGCACGCGAAGCGACGAGAGGACGTCGGGCGCGCGACCATCCTCGGCTTCGTGAGCGTCTTCGCCGTCTTCGCCTCGGTGACGATCGTGTCCTACGGTGTCCTGCCGATGGGCGATATCGCGAAGCTGCGGCAGCCGTCGATGGCCGGTGTCCTGGAGGCCGCGGTCGGGCCGTGGGGCGCGTGGTTCGTCAGCATCGGACTGATCGTGTCGGTACTCGGCGCGTACCTCGCCTGGTCGTTGATGGCGGCCGAGGTGCTCTTCGTCGCGGCGAAGGATCACGACATGCCGCGTTTCCTCGGCAAGTCCAACAATCAGGACGTGCCCGTCAACGCACTCCTGCTGACTGCGCTGTTCGTGCAGGCCGTGCTCGTGCTCATCTACTTCGCGCACGACGCGCTCAACCTCGCGCTCGACCTCACGAGCGCGCTGACGCTCATCCCGTTCCTCCTGGCGGCGCTGTATGCGCTCAAACTCGTGGTCACCCGCGAGACCTACGAGGACGCGCCGCACGGCTGGGGGCGCGACCTGGTCGTGGCAGTGCTGGCCACGATCTACACGGCGTTCCTGCTGTTCGCCGCCGGGCTGACATTCGTGCTGCTGTCATTCATCATCTACGCGCCGGCGACCATCCTGTTCATCATGGTCCGGCGCGAGCAGGGACGCCGGTGGTTCAGCGGCCGCGAGCTCGTGATCCTCGCCGTCTCGGTGCTGGGCGCGGTAGCAGGCATCGTCGCGCTCTCGGTGGGCTGGATCCACCTCTGACGGTCCGGTCGATCCGCGCAGATCGAAGCGAAGTCGAGAAGAAGGGCAACACATGACAGAGACGACTTTCGGCGTGCACTCGGAGGTCGGGCAGCTGCGACGCGTGCTCGTGGCCTCCCCAGGGCTCGCGCACCACCGGCTCACCCCCTCGAACGCCGACGACCTGCTTTTCGACGACGTCCTCTGGGTGGAGAACGCGAAGCGCGACCATGCCGCCTTCGTCGCCGATCTGCGCTCTAACGGCGTGGAGGTGCTCGAGCTGCACGAGGTGCTGGCCGAGACCGTCGCCCAGCCCGAGGCCCGGGCGTGGCTGCTCGACCGCAAAGTCGTCCCGAACCAGGTCGGACCCGGGCTGATGGAAGGCACCCGCGCGTTCCTGGAGTCCCTCCCGGCCGATCGACTGGCCGAGTTCCTCATCGGGGGCCTCTCGACCGTCGACCTCCCCGAGGATTACCGCACCGACTACATCGCGCTCGCCCGCGAGTCGACCGGCATCCGCGAGTACCTCATGCCGCCGCTGCCGAACACGCTCTACACCCGGGACACGACGTGCTGGATCTACGGCGGCGTCACGCTCAACCCGCTCTATTGGCCCGCCCGCCACGACGAGACACTGCTCATGAAGGCGATCTACCGGTTTCACCCCGCATTCTCGGGTGCCACGGTGTGGTGGGGCGATCCGGAGCGGGACTGGGGTCAGGCGACGCTGGAGGGTGGCGACGTGATGCCGGTCGGCAACGGCGCGGTGCTGATCGGGATGAGCGAGCGCACCTCGCGGCAGGCGATCACGCAGACCGCAGCGGCCCTGTTCGAAGCCGGCGCCGCCGAGCAGGTCGTCGTCGCGGGCATGCCCAAACTGCGATCGGCCATGCATCTCGACACCGTCTTCACCTTCGCCGACCGCGACCTGGTGACGCTCTACCCGGCGATCATGGACCGCGTGCACACGTTCACCCTGCGCCCGAGCGACGACCCCTCCGGTGTCGACGTACGGGATGAGGGCGATCGCGCGTTCGTCGACGTGGTCGCCTCGGCCCTCGGCCTCCCCCGACTCCGGGTGATCGCGACGGCCGGCGACAACTACGAGACCGAACGCCAGCAGTGGGACAGCGGCAACAACGCGGTGGCCCTGCGGCCCGGCGTCGTCTACGCCTACGACCGCAACACGGCGACGAACGGCGCACTGCGCCAGGCCGGCGTGGAGGTCATCCCGATCGTCGGCGCCGAGCTCGGCCGTGGCCGCGGCGGCGGTCACTGCATGACGTGCCCGTTGCTGCGCGATCCGGTCGATTTCTGAGAGGCGTCCAGCTCGAGCGGCCGAGTCGCTTCAGGCAGCCGTTTCGGGCAGGATGGCCAGCTCGAGGTACCCGCGCAACGCTTCGGCGGCGTGGATGCGCTCCGGGCTGTAGAGCCACTGCAGCTGGATGCCCTCCCACAGGGCGACGACGGTCGCCGCGGCGAGCGCAGGGTCGAGGCCGTCGCGCAGCCGGCCTGCCGCGGCGAGCGCCGTGAACTCGGCCCGGTACGTTTCGCGCATCGTCGCGTATCGGTCGAGGAAGTAGTCGTGGGCGGGATGGTCGTCTGCGGCCGCCTCGGCCGCGAGCACGCTGTAGAGGGCGATGAGACCGGGGATGCGTTCGTTCCGTTCGGCCTGCGCCGCGATGGCGTCGGCGAACGGTAGGCCAGCGAACGGTGCGCGGCCGTCTCCGCCGACCCCGTCGGGGTCGCCCCCGAGCTCGTCCCGGCGGCCCAGCACCGCGACGAGCAGGTCCTCCTTGCCGCCGAAGTGATGCTGGAGGGTGCTGAGGCCGATGCCCGCCGCGACGGCGATCTCGCGCAGGGAGGTGCCGTGATAGCCCCGGGTGGCGAAGGCCCGGTAGGCCTCGTCGACGATCTGCTGTCGACGCTCGGCCGACTTGGCGTAGGGGCCGCGTCGTCGGGATCCTCCGCCGCCGGCTTCGTGTTCCGCCACGGTGCCTCCAAATTAGGTCAGTCGCACGGGTTTCGGCTACGGTCGATGCTATCCCAGCACGACGCCGGACGAACGACAACGACGACGACGACGACGAACCCTAGGAGCACTCGTGCCTTCTCCCGCCCTGCTCCCCGACACCGCGCCCGCCTGCGGCGCCCTGCGCGCGCCACGCTCGTGGTTGCACTCCGACGCCCCGTCGCTCTCGTTGAACGGCGAGTGGAGGTTCCGCCTCTCCCCCACGGCCGAACTCCCGGACGACGTGGCGTCGCCGAGCCTGGACGACCGCGACTGGGACACCCTGCCCGTTCCGGCGCACTGGGTGCTGCACGGCGACGGGCGTTACGGGCGACCGATCTACACCAATGTGCAGTTCCCGTTCCCGATCGAGCCGCCGTTCGTGCCCGACGAGAACCCGACAGGCGACTACCGGCGCCGCTTCGACCTCCCGACCGCGTGGCCGGACGACGCACGCATCGTGCTGCGCTTCGACGGCGTCGAGTCGCTGTACCGCGTGTGGGTCAACGGCGCGGAGGTCGGCTCCGCGAGCGGAAGCCGACTCGCGCACGAGTTCGACGTCACCGGCCTGGTGCACGAGAGCGACAATCTGCTGTCCGTCCGGGTGCACCAGTGGTCGGCCGCCAGCTACCTGGAGGACCAGGACCAGTGGTGGCTGCCCGGGATCTTCCGCGATGTCACGCTCTCGGCTCGTCCCGCCGACGGACTGGAGGACGTCTGGCTGCGCGCCGCGTTCGCCGACGGCCGCGGAACCGTCGAGCCGGAGGTCACCGCGACGGCGGAGGCCTTCCCCGTCACGCTCCGCCTCCCCGAGCTCGGCGTCGAAGTCGTCTGGGCGAGTCCGGCCGACATCGCGCCCGTGACGGTCGGCGCCGTCGACCCGTGGTCCGCCGAGTCGCCGCGCCTCTACGACGCGACCGTCGCCTCCCGTGGAGAGACCGTGTCGTTGAGACTCGGCTTCCGCACCGTCGAGATCCGGGGCGACCGCCTCCTCGTCAACGGGCGGCGGGTCGTCTTCCACGGGATGAACCGGCACGAGACGCACCCGGAGCGCGGCCGTGTCTTCGACGAGGAGCACGCCAAGGCCGACCTGATGCGGATGAAGCAGTTCAACGTCAACGCGATCCGCACCAGCCACTACCCTCCGCATCCCCGGCTGCTCGACCTGGCCGACGAGCTGGGATTCTGGGTCATCCTCGAGTGCGACCTCGAGACGCACGGCTTCGAGAGAGCCGGCTGGCGGGACAATCCGAGCGACGACCCGCGCTGGCGGGATGCCTACCTCGACCGGATCCGCCGCACCCTGGAGCGCGACAAGAACCACCCCGCGATCGTGATGTGGTCGCTCGGGAACGAGTCGGGGACCGGGGCCAACCTGGCCGCGATGTCCGCGTGGGCGCACGACCGCGACCCGGAGCGGCCGGTGCACTACGAGGGCGATCACACCGGCGAGTACACCGACGTGTACTCGCGCATGTACTCCTCGGTGCCGGAGACCGAGCAGATCGGTACCGACGGCTCGCTCGCTCCCCTCCTGAACTGCACGCCGGCGCAGGGCGCGCGTCAGCGCACCAAGCCGTTCCTCCTGTGCGAGTACGCGCACGCCATGGGTAACGGCCCCGGCGCGCTCGATCAGTACGAGGCGCTCGTCGACGCCCTCCCGCGGCTGCACGGCGGCTTCGTGTGGGAGTGGCGCGACCACGGCATCCTGACCCGCACAGCCGAAGGCACGCCGTTCTACGCGTACGGCGGAGACTTCGACGAGGTCGTCCACGATGGCAACTTCGTGATGGACGGGATGGTGCTGTCGAACGACGTGCCGACGCCGGGTCTCCACGAGTTCGCCGCGGTGGCGCAGCCGCTCGCGTTCACGTTCCCCCACGACGGTCACGACGTGCTCGTGACCAACCGGCGGCACAGCGCGAGTACCGCCGACCTGATCCTGCGCTGGCGGGTCGAGCACGACGGGCGGGAGGCCGCCTCGGGCGTTCTGGACGCACCGGTCGTCGGAGCGGGAGACTCGGCGCGGGCGCCGCTGCCGGTCATCCCGGTCGCGGACGAGGCCGAGACCTGGTTCACCGTGGAGGCCGCGCTCGCAGAGGCAGCTGCGTGGGCGCCCGCCGGCCACGTGGTCGCGCGAGCACAGCTCGACCGCAGTGCGCCGCGCCTCCCCCGGCGGTCTGCGCCCGTTCGTCGTGGGCCCGCCGTCGCGGACTGGCGGGAATTCGAGGGCACCGTCGACCTCGGTCTCGCTGCCTTCGAGCGCGGCCGGCTCGTCCGCCTGGCGGGTCGCGCCGCGGCCGGTCCCCGGGTGGAGCTCTTCCGCGCGCCGACCGACAACGACGAGGGCGCCGCATACAGTGACCCTGCGTACAGCGACGCGAGCATCGTCGGCTTCTCCAGCGCGACGCTCTGGCGCGAGCAGGGCCTCGACCGACTCACGCACCGGCTGGTCTCGGTCCAGGAGGCGCCCGCGGCCGTGCGGACGATCACGCGCGTCTCGGCCGCGAACTCGGTGAACTCCGTCACGGTCGAGACGACCTGGGCGGTGATCGACGGTGAGCTGGAGTTACGCGTCGAGATCGAGCCGTCGGCGGGTTGGTCCACCGTGTGGCCGCGGATCGGCGTGCGATTCGACCTCCCGGACGGCGGAGACCCGATCGACAGCGTCGAGTGGTTCGGCACCGGCCCCCTGGAGTCGTACCCCGACAGCGCGCGCGCCGCCCACGTGGGCCGCTTCCGGGCCTCCCTCGACGACCTGAACGCGGAGTACGCCCGCCCGCAGGAGACCGGCCACCGTTCCGCGGTGCGGGAGGTCGACCTGGGCGCCTTCGCCTTCACCGCCATCCGGGACAGCCGCGGCCGGCTCCCCGGCTTCTCGCTGTCCCGGCACACACCGCAGCAGGTCGCGGCAGCGGGCCACCCGCACGAGCTGCCGGCCTCCGACACGACCTACCTTTTCATCGACGCCGCGCAGCACGGGCTCGGCTCCCGTGCCTGCGGGCCGGACGTGTGGCCGCAGTTCGCGCTGCGGCCGGAGGCCCGCACGCTGCGGCTGCGGTTCCGGGGGTGACGCGCGCTATTTGTTGAGCGGGCTCATGTCCGCGTAACGGTCGCCGACCGGGGCGGCGACCTGGTCGAGTCGGGCGAGCTGCTCGGGGATCAGCTGGAGGTCGGCGGCCGCCACGTTCTGCTCCACGTTCTCGACCCGACGCGTTCCGGGGATGGGCGCCAAGTCGTCGCCCTTCGACAGCAGCCACGCGAGGGCGACCTGGCCGGGGGCGGCTCCGGCCTCGCGGGCCACGGCGTCGACCTCTTCCACGATCCGGATGTTGGCCTCCAGGTTGTCGCCCTCGAAGCGCGGGTTGAAGCGGCGGAAGTCGTCCTCGGCGAGCTGGTCGAGCGAACGGATCGACCCCGTGAGGAAGCCGCGGCCCAGCGGCGAGTACGGCACGAAGCCGATGCCGAGCTCGCGCACGGTGGGCAGCACCTCCGACTCGGGGTCCCGCGTCCACAGCGAGTACTCCGTCTGGACGGCGGTGACCGGGTGCACGGCGTTCGCGCGCACGATCGTCTCCGGCGCGGCCTCCGAGAGGCCGTAATGGCGGATCTTGCCCTCCTCGATCAGCTCCTTGAGGGCGCCGACGGTCTCCTCGATCGGGGTGCCCGGGTCCATTCGGTGCTGGTAGTAGAGGTCGATGCGGTCGGTCTGGAGGCGTCGCAGGGACCCCTCGACCGACAGGCGGACGTTCTCGGGCGAGCCGTCGAGCCCGCGCTCGTCCTTCGAGCGGTGCAGGATCGTGCCGAATTTGGTCGCGATGACGACCTTGTCGCGGCGTCCCCCGGCGAAGGCGCGGGCGAGGAGCTCCTCGTTCGTGTACGGCCCGTAGATCTCAGCGGTGTCGAACAGCATGATCCCGAGGTCCATCGCGTGGTGGATGGTGCGGATCGATCCCGCGTCGTCAGTACCGGCTCCGGTGTAGAACGCGCTCATGCCCATGCAGCCGAGGCCGAGCCGCGAGACCTCGAGCTTCTGCGTTCCGAGTGTGATCGTCATCAATGCCATACGGTCACGATAACCCGCTGTCCGACCCTGCTGGTACCGTCACGGCATGGCCCTCACCAAGTATTACGTCGCGTCCTCCATCGACGGCTTCATCGCCGACGTCCACGATCGCATCGAATGGCTGGAGCAGTTCGGTTTCGAGGAGTTCGACGAACATTATCAGGCGTTCCTGTCGGGCATCGGCGCGCTCGTCATGGGCGCGACGACGTACGAGTTCGTGCTCGCGCAGGGCACCTGGCCGTACGCCGAGATCCCGACCTGGGTGGTCACGCACCGCGCACTGCCCACCATCGAGGGCGCGTCGATCACGTTCTTCGCCGGCGACGTCGACCAGCTCGACGCTGAGCTGCGCGAGGCCGCGGACGACCGCGACGTGTGGCTGGTCGGCGGAGGCGCACTGGCCGCGCAGTTCGCGGACCACGGCTTGATCGACGAACTGCACGTGACGTACGTGCCTGTGCTCGTGGGCTCGGGCAAGCCGCTGCTCCCGGTCGCCGAGGCGAGCCGTCCGCTCGTGCTTTCGGGCACCAAGACGTTCCCGTCAGGGAGCGTCGAGCACGTCTACCGCTTCGCCTGAACCCGCGTACGCCCCTCCCGGAGTGATCGAGGGGCACGCAAACGCCCCTACAACCGAGTTTTAGGGACGTTTGCGTGCCCCTCGGCGCCCGTAGGCGGCGGGAGTGCCGTCAGGCGCGGCGCTTCTTGGCGTCGACGTCTTGCGCGGCAGGCTCCTCCACCGGCAGCGGGCGGGCGATCGGGATGCGGCTGCCGAGCACCTGGGCGACCAGGTCGCGGGCGATCTTCTGCGGGGTGAGCCCGGCCTCGTCGAGGATCTCGTCGCGCATCGCGTGCTCGATGAATGCGTCCGGCAGACCGAGCTCGTCCACGGCCGTGTCGATCCCGGCCTCCCGGAGGTCTTGGCGCACGCGCGTGCCGATCCCGCCGACGCGGATGCCGTCCTCGATGGTGACGACGATCCGGTGATCGGCGGCCAGACTCAAGATGCTCCGTGGCACGGGGACGACCCAGCGCGGGTCCACGACCGTCGCGCCGATGCCCTGAGCAGCGAGTCGGTCCGCGACCTTGAGGCCGAGTTCCGCCATCGGCCCGACCGTCACGAGCAGCACGTCGCGGGCGTCCGACTCGCGCAGCACGTCCACGCCATCGTCGAGGCGACGCACGGCGGGGATGTCGGCCTGCACGTTCCCCTTCGGGAACCGCAGCACGGTCGGCGCATCGTCCACCGCAACCGCCTCCCCCAGCTCCTCGCGGAACCGGGTGCCGTCGCGCGGCGCGGCGAGCCGGATATTCGGCACCACCTGCAGGATCGCCAGATCCCAGATGCCGTGGTGGCTGGGGCCGTCGGGGCCGGTGACCCCGGCCCGGTCGAGCACGAACGTCACGCCCGCCTTGTGGAGGGCGACATCCATCAGCACCTGGTCGAATGCGCGGTTGATGAACGTGGCGTAGATCGCGACTACCGGGTGGAGGCCGCCGAAGGCGAGTCCCGCCGCGCTCGTCGCCGCGTGCTGCTCGGCGATGCCGACGTCGTGCACGCGGTCGGGGAAGCGCTCCGCGAACGTGTGGAGGCCGGTCGGCCGCAGCATCGCGGCGGTGATGCCGACGATCTTCGGGTTCTGCTCGGCGAGCTTCACGATTTCGTCGGAGAAGACGCCGGTCCAGGTCTGCTTCGTCGAGCTCTCGATCGGCTCGCCCGTCTCCGGATCGATCTGGCCGACCGCGTGGAACTGGTCGGCGGCATCGCGCAGCGCGGGCTCGTAGCCGCGGCCCTTCTGCGTGATGGCGTGCACGATGACCGGCGCGCCGTAGTTCTTCGCCTGCCGCAGCGCCTCTTCCATCGCCTGAATGTCGTGGCCGTGCACCGGCCCGATGTACTTGATGTCGAGGTTGGAGTACAGCGCCTCGTTGTTCGAGAACCGGCTCAGGAAGCCGTGCAGTCCGCCACGGATGCCCCGATAGAACGACTGTCCGGGCGACCCGAGCTTGTCGAACGCCTTTCGGCTGCTGAGATACAGATTGCGGTAGCCGCGGCGCGTGCGCACGGTGTTGAGGAACCGCGCCATGCCGCCGATGGTCGGCGCGTAGGAGCGTCCGTTGTCGTTGACGACGATGACCAGCCGGCGGTTGTTGTCGTCGGAGATGTTGTTGAGCGCCTCCCACGTCATCCCGCCGGTGAGCGCGCCGTCGCCGACGACCGCGACGACGTGCCGGTCGTCCTGGCCGGTCATGCCGAACGCGCGGGAGATGCCGTCTGCCCAGCTCAGCGACGAGGAGGCGTGCGAGCTCTCCACGATGTCGTGCTCGGACTCGGAGCGCTGCGGGTAGCCGGCGAGGCCGCCCTTCTGCCGCAGGTGCGAGAAGTCTTGGCGCCCGGTGAGCAGCTTGTGGACATACGACTGGTGGCCGGTGTCGAACACGATCGCGTCGCGCGGCGAGTCGAAGACCCGGTGGATGGCGATCGTCGTCTCGACGACGCCGAGGTTCGGCCCGAGGTGACCGCCGGTCTTGGCGACGTTGGCGACCAGGAAGGTTCGCACTTCGGCGGCGAGCTGGTCGAGCTCCTTGTCCGTGAGCCGGTCGAGATCACGCGGCCCGTGGATGGTTTCGAGGATGCTCATGGATTTCAGTGTAGAACCGTGTGAGTCGGAGGAGGCTCGGAACCGTACGATCCCGAGCCCCCTTGACAACGGTCTGATTACACCAGGCTCCGCAGCACGTACTGCAGGATGCCGCCGTTGCGGTAGTAGTCGGCCTCACCGGGGGTGTCGATCCGGACCACCGCGTCGAACTCGACGACCTGCTTTCCCGCGGGCGAGTGCTCGGTGGGCTCGGCGATGACGTGCACGGTCTTGGGCGTGCGGTCCTCGTTGAGCTCCTCGAGACCCGTGATCGAGAACGACTCGGTGCCGTCGAGGCCCAGCGACTCGGTGTTCTCGCCTGCCGGGAACTGGAGCGGGACGACGCCCATGCCGATCAGGTTCGACCGGTGGATGCGCTCGAAGCTCTCGGTGATCACGGCGCGGACGCCCAGGAGGCTCGTGCCCTTGGCCGCCCAGTCGCGCGACGAGCCGGAGCCGTATTCCTTGCCGCCCAGGAGGACCAGCGGGGTGCCCTGCGCCTGGTAGTTCTGCGACGCGTCGTAGATGAACGACTGCGGGGCGTCGGGCTTGGTGAAATCACGCGTGTATCCACCCTCGACACCACTGCCCTCATTGAAGGAACTGAGAAGCTGGTTGCGCAGGCGGATGTTCGCGAACGTGCCGCGGATCATCACCTCGTGGTTGCCACGGCGCGAGCCGTACGAGTTGAAGTCCTTGCGGTCGATACCGTGCTCGGTGAGGTACTGACCGGCCGGGCTGTCCGCCTTGATGGAGCCGGCGGGCGAGATGTGGTCGGTGGTGACCGAGTCGCCGAGCTTCGCCAGCACGCGGGCGCCGGTGATGTCGGTGACCGGGGTGGTCTCCAGCGTCATGCCGTCGAAGTACGGGGGCTTGCGCACGTACGTCGACTTCGCGTCCCACTCGAACACCGAGCCGGTCGGGGTGGCGAGCGACTTCCAGCGCTCGTCGCCCTCGAAGACCGACGCGTACTGGTGGACGAACATGCCCTCGTTGATCGAGGAGTCGATCGTCTGCTGCACCTCGGCGGCGTCCGGCCAGATGTCCTTCAGGAAAATGTCGTTGCCCTCGGCGTCGGTGCCCAGCGGGTCGACCTCGAAGTCGAAGTTCATCGTTCCAGCGAGGGCGTACGCGATGACCAGCGGCGGGCTCGCCAGGTAGTTCATCTTGACGTCGGGGTTGATGCGGCCCTCGAAGTTGCGGTTGCCCGAGAGGACGGCGGTGACGGCGAGGTCGCTTTCGTTGACGGCCTGCGAGATCTCGTCGAGCAGCGGGCCCGAGTTGCCGATGCAGGTGGTGCAGCCGTAGCCGACCGTGTAGAAGCCGAGGGCCTCCAGGTCTTTCGTCAGACCGGCCTTCTCGTAGTAGTCGGTGACGACCTTCGAGCCCGGGGCGAGCGTGGTCTTGACCCACGGCTTGGCCTTGAGGCCCTTCTGGGCCGCGTTGCGGGCCAGAAGGCCGGCGGCGAGCATGACAGACGGGTTCGACGTGTTCGTGCACGACGTGATCGCCGCGATGGCGACCGCACCGTGGTCGAGCACGAAGTCGGCGCCGTTCTCCAGCTTCACCGGGGTGGGGTTGGAGGCCGTCTTCGGCGCGTGACTGTGGTGCGTGTGCACGTGGTGGCTGTGCGTGTCCTCCGGCTGCAGCTCGCCCGGGTCGGACGCCGGGAACGACTCCGAGATGGTCAGGTCGACCAGGTCGTGCGAGATGTCCGCGTAATCGGTGAGGTCCTTCTCGAACTGGGTCTTGGCCGCGGTCAGCTCGATACGGTCCTGCGGACGCTTCGGGCCGGCGATCGACGGGACGACGGTCGAGAGGTCGAGCTCGAGATACTCGGAGAAGACCGGCTCGCTCGCCGGATCGTGCCACAGGCTCTGCGCCTTGGAGTACTCCTCGACCAGGGAGACCTGCTCGGCGCTGCGGCCGGTGAGTCGCAGGTAATCGAGCGTCACGTCGTCGATCGGGAACATGGCGGCGGTCGAGCCGAACTCCGGGCTCATGTTGCCGATGGTGGCGCGGTTGGCCAGCGGGACCTCCGCGACGCCTGCGCCGTAGAACTCGACGAACTTGCCCACGACGCCGTGCTTGCGCAGCATCTGCGTGATGGTGAGCACGACGTCCGTCGCGGTCACGCCGGTGGGGATGGCGCCGGTCAGCTTGAAGCCGACGACCTTCGGGATCAGCATGGAGACCGGCTGGCCCAGCATGGCCGCCTCGGCCTCGATGCCGCCGACGCCCCAGCCGAGCACGCCGAGGCCGTTGACCATGGTGGTGTGCGAGTCGGTGCCGACGCAGGTGTCGGGGTAGGCCTGGAGCTCGCCGCCGACCTCGCGGGTCATGGTGACGCGGGCCAGGTACTCGATGTTCACCTGGTGGACGATGCCGGTGCCCGGCGGGACGACCTTGAAGTCGTCGAACGCGGTCTGGCCCCAGCGGAGGAACTGGTACCGCTCGCCGTTGCGCTCGTACTCGATGTCGGTGTTGCGCTCGAGCGCGTTCTCGGTGCCGAAGAGGTCGGCGATGACGGAGTGGTCGATGACCATCTCGGCGGGTGCGAGCGGGTTGATCTTGTTCGGGTCGCCGCCGAGCGACGACACGGCCTCGCGCATGGTGGCGAGGTCGACGATGCAGGGCACGCCGGTGAAGTCCTGCATGATGACGCGGGCCGGCGTGAACTGGATCTCGGTGTCCGGCTCGGCCTGCGGGTCCCAGCCCCCGAGGGCGCGGATGTGCTCGGCGGTGATGTTCGCGCCGTCCTCCGTGCGCAGCAGGTTCTCCAGCAGCACCTTGAGGCTGAACGGGAGCTTCTGGTAGCCGTCGACCGTGTCGATCTTGAAGATCGTGTAGTCCGTCGACCCCACCGTCAGAGTGCTCTTCGCACCGAAACTGTTTACAGCTGACACTGTGCCTTCTCCTTCGTCGGCAGGCGATGTCACGCGAGCCTTGTCCATCTTTGTCGTGCGTCGAAGAGTGTTTCCAGCAAGGTAAGCCTAAATCGTCAGCCCAGGAAAGTATCTTGACGTCGAGATAAAAACTAGCACGTTCAGACCCGGTCGAACACCAGGCCGCGCCGCCTGGCGAAGCGATAGAAGAGCTCGATCCCCGCCGAGCCGACCGCACCGACCGCGATCCCCCAGGCCAGCGCGGCGTCCACGGACAGGTGCATCTCGAAGAACGTCGCAGTGGCCGGGATCACGCACACCAGCACGAACGCGGCCGCGACCCCGCCGAGCAGGAACCACCGCCACGTCGTGAGCGGCCGCGTCAGCACGCACAGGATCCAGAGCGAGACGCAGAACAGCGCGACCGTCGTCACGCTGCGCGCTTCGTGCAGCGGGATCGCGCGGTGCAGCGGCGCGTACGCGACCACCGCCGTCAGCCCGGCGATCACGCCGGTCGGGATCGAATACCGCAGGATGCGCGGGAGTACGCCCGGCGTGTAGATGCGCTTGTTCGGCGCGAGCGCGAGGAAGAACGAGGGGATGCCGATGGCGAGCGTCGAGACCAGGGTCAGCTGCCGCGGCAAGAACGGGAACGGCCACAGCACCACCGCGCTGACCAGCGCGAGGAGGATGCCGTAGACCGTCTTGGCCAGGAAGATGTTCGAGACCCGTTCGACGTTGGCGATGACGCGACGGCCGAAGCCCAGCACGTCCGGGAGCCGGTCGAAGCGGTTGTCGAGCAGCACCAGCCGGGAGACCGCCTTGGTCGCCGCCGTCGCGGTCCCCATCGCGATCCCCAGGTTCGCGTCCTTGATCGCCATGGCGTCGTTGACCCCGTCGCCGGTCATCGCGACGGTGCGGCCCTCGCGCTGGAGCAGCCCGACGGCGGTGCGCTTCTGCTCGGGGCTGACCCGGCCGAAGATGCTCGCGCGACGGAGGGCGTCGGCGAGCTCCTCGTCGGTCGCGAGCGTGGAGGCGTCGATCGCGTCGCCCTCCATGTTCAGAGCACGGGCGATGGCCTCCACCGTGACCGGGTTGTCCCCCGACATCACGACCACGCGCACCGCCTGATCCCTGAAGTAGCCGAGCGTCTCCGGGGCCTCCGACCGCAGGTCCTCCCCCAGGATCACCAGCAGCGCGGGCGCGACCCGCACCCCGGTGAGCGGTACGTGCGTGCCGTGCGGCAGCGGATCGAGCGCGCGGGCGAGGGCGAGCGTGCGCCGGCCGGTCGCTGCGATGGCGTTGGCGCGCTGCAGGGCTTCGGTGTGGTCGGCGAGCACCCGCTCGGGCGCGCCGAGCACCCAGGAGGTCTCCTCGCCGCCGACCCGCATCGTGAGCCCGCTGTACTTGGTCGCCGAGCTGAACGGCATGCGCCGCTCGACCCGGAACCGGTCGCTGCGGAACCGCGTCGACAGAATCCCGGACGTCGCGTTGCCCGTCTCGTCCGCGCCGAACGCCGCCAGCGCCGTCTCGGCCAGCTCCCCGGGCACGTCGCCGATCGGCTCCGTCCCCTCCAGCTCCAGCTCGCCCGTGGTCAGCGTGCCCGTCTTGTCGAGGCAGAGCACGTCGACGCGGGCGAGCACCTCCACCGCGGCCAGCTCTTGCACGAGCACCTTGCGAGCGGCCAACTGGATCGCGGCGACGCCGAACGCCAGGCTGGTGAGCAGCACCAGACCCTCCGGGATCATCCCGACGACCGCCGCGACCGCGTCGAGCAGGGCACGTCGCCAGCGGGCGTCCGTGAAGAGCTCTGAGAAGCCGCCGTACGCGAGCACGCGGCCGATGAGGGTCACCAGAATGACCGGGCCGAGGATCCACGACAAGTACACGAGGATGCGGTTCGTGGCGTCGCGCAGCTCGGAGTGCACCAGCGAGTGCCGACGGATCTCGCTGGTGAGCTTGCTGGCGTAGGAGTCGGCGCCGACGGCCGTGACGACGGCGTAGCCCGTTCCCGTCGCGACGTGCGAGCCGGAGAGCAGTTGCTCGCCCTCGTCTTTGAAGACCGGGTCCGACTCCCCCGTCAGAAGCGACTCATCGAGCGAGAGGCCGGTGCTCTCGGCCACCACCGCGTCGGCAGGGATCTGGTCGCCCGGCCGCAGCACGAGAAGGTCGTCG
This sequence comes from Leifsonia sp. McL0607, assembly GCF_049993355.1. Lineage (GTDB taxonomy): Bacteria > Actinomycetota > Actinomycetes > Actinomycetales > Microbacteriaceae > Leifsonia. The sequence continues at coordinate 3,614,294 of NZ_CP188253.1, forward strand.
AGCACGACCTCCTGCAGCGGAATCGCGACGACCTCGCCCCCGCGCCGCACCCGGCTCTCCGGGGCCGCGAGCAGCGCCGCCCGGTCGAGCACCCGCTTCGCGCGGACCTCCTGGACGATGCCGATCAGCGCATTGACGACGACGACGCCGTAGAAGAAGCCGTCGCGCAGATCGCCGAGCAGCAGCACCGCGATGAAGCAGACGGTGAGGATGCCGTTGAACAGCGTGAGGATGTTCTCGCGCAGGATGTCGCCGAGCGAGCGCGAGCCCGCCTGGCGCTGGAGGTTGACGCGGCCGTCGGCCTGACGCTCCGCCACCTGCGCAGCACTCAGCCCCTCTCTGGTGCGCGCGTCGAGCATCCCTCCCCCTCCTGGAACGCTGTGCCGGCTAACCGGCGTCGTTCTCCGATGGGCGCGACGGCTTCTGCGGGAACTGCCCCTTCACCACGAACCATGTGACCAGCAGCAGCGGAGCGTACAGCGGGACGCCCATCAGCAGCTTGGTGAGGGCGAGGGCGCTGGTCGCTTCATCGGTGTGCGCGAGATAGAGAGGAACCTGCACGAGCAGCCGCGCGGCGAAGAGCAGGAACCAGAAGAAGGTCAGCGCCTGCATGACCCGGAACTTCGACTTGACGGACCGCCAGGCCAGCCCGTCGCCCATCAGGTAGCCCGCCGCGAGGCCGATCAACGGCCAGCGCACCAGGATCGAGATCAGGAGGGCGGCGGCGTACGCGGCGTTGGTCCAGATCCCGAGGATGAAGTTGTCCTCGCCCCGACCGGTGATGAGCGCGAAGATCGCCGAGAGCCCGACGCCGATCAGACCGGCGAGAGCTTGCGTGATGGGCGTCTTGCCGATGATCCGCACCACCGTGAACACCACGGCGACGGCGACCGATACCCCGATCGACAGCGGCACGTTCTGCGTGAACGTGAAGAGGATGAGGAAGACGAGGCCGGGGAGGATGGTCTCGAGGAGGCCGCGCACACCGCCGAGAGCGGAGAGCAGGGCCGCGCGGGTCGGCGTTCCACCGTCGACGAGCTTGCCCATGCCGGAGTTGCGCGCGGCGCGAGCAAGGCTTTCGCCGACCGTCGAGGCGACCTGGTCGTCCGGCTCCGGGTCATGCTGCTGGTCGGTCACGTCGCGCCCGTCGCTCACAGTGCGCTGTACCCGTTGTCGCCGGTGCTCGGCGCCGACGGCATCCGCAGCGGGATGAGGTCGCGCGGCGGCATCGGCACGTCGCCGCGCACGACCACGATGCTGCGGAAGAGGTCTTCGACGAGCGCGGCGGCGTCGGGCTTGACGGCCGCGTCGCCCGCGATCACGCCGCGCAGGAACCAGCGCGGCCCGTCGACGCCGACGAACCGCGCGACGCGGGTCTCGCCGGGCGCGCCCTGCGGAGGGGCGACGGGGATCTCGGCGACGAGCTCCGGGCCGAACACACCGTCGCGCTCGCTCACCCGGCCGCCCTGACGCTGAACTTGATCCGCGATCTGGCTGCGGATCTCGTGCCACAGCCCCGTGGAGCGCGGCGCGGCGAACGGCTGCACCTGCAAGGTGGAGTTGGCGTAGTCGAGCCCGACCGCGACGACGCGCTGCGACTCCTCCTCGACCTCCAACCGGAGGTGGAGCCCCTCGCGGGGCAGGATCTTGACGCCGCCGAGGTCGACATAGGGACGGACGGGGTTCGCCTCGCTCTCGTCGAGGGGGCCCTCCGTCTCACGATCCTCCGGTGCGGACTTGTCCGCGTCCTGAGGAACCGTGAGGTCCTCGCCCCGGGTATCGCTGCTGTCGGTCAAGCGTGTTCTCCTGCCTGGGTGACGGTGTAGCCGGACGAGCCGAAGCCCGCGGTGCCGCGGTGGCTGTCCGGGAGGGTGTCGACGGGGACGAACCGGGCCTGCACGACCGGCATGACGATCAGCTGGGCGATCCTGTCGCCGACGGCGATATCGTACGACATCGACCTGTCCGTGTTCAGAACGGTCACCTTGATCTCCCCGCGATAGCCGGCGTCCACGGTGCCCGGCGCGTTGACGATGGTGATGCCGTGGCGCATGGCGAGGCCGCTGCGGGGCACGACGAACGCGAGGTAGCCCTCGGGGAGGGCGATCGAGACGCCGGTCGGCACCGTGTACCGCTCACCGGGAGCCAGCGAGACGGCCTCCGCCGCGCACAGGTCGGCACCGGCGTCACCGGGGTGGGCGTACGACGGAAGATGCTGCGCGATGATCGGGACGTCCACGGTTTCGGTCACGTGTCGAGGGTAGTGCACGAAGGATGATCGAATAGGCGCATGGACCTCTACCGCGAGCGGCTCTGGGCGACCCCCTGGCTCTTCATCTCCACCATCCTCGTCGTGCCGGCCGTGATGCTCGTGTTCGCGCCGATCGACTTCGCCGTCGGCGTCGTCCTGGCGATCGTCTTCTACGCCGCCATCGTGATCGCGCTGCTGGTCTCCGCTCCGGTCATCCGGGTCACGTCCGCTCAGCTGATCGCCGGGCACGCGAGAATCCCGCTGGAGTTCATCGGCGAGCCGCTCGCTTTCCGGAGCGAGGAGGCGACGCTGGAGCGCGGCCAACGGCTCGACGCCCGCGCCTGGCTGCTCATCCGCGGCTGGATCAAGCCGGTCGTGAAAGTCCCCGTGCTCGACGTCGACGACCCGGCGCCCTACTGGCTCCTCTCGACAAGAAACCCGGACCAGTTGGTCCGGGTTCTCGATGAGGCCCGACGTTCCTCCAGCCCCCTCGGGGACTAGTCGGCGTCGTAGCGGTGCGGTGCGCCGCTCAGGCGGCGCACTCCACGCAGATCGGTCCGAGCTTGCTCTCGTGGTCGATCTGCGAGCGGTGCTTCACCAGGAAGCAGTTCACGCAGGTGAACTCGTCAGCCTGAGGAGGCAGCACCACCACGTCGAGATCGAGGTCCGACAGGTCGGCACCGGGGAGCTCGTAGCCGCCCGGGTTGTCGGCGTCTTCGACGTCGACGACACCAGACATCTTGTCCGGAACTCGCTCCTTGAGGGCCTCGATCGACTCGGAGTCGTCCTCGGTCTTCCGCGGTGCGTCGTAATCCGTTGCCATGCCCATCCACTTCTCGTCGTAACGGCCGATTCTCGCAATCGGCGGCCATAGTTTGCATCAATCGCCTGCGAATAGCAAAACCGCGCGGAACCCTTTCAGCGATTGCTCGGTGTTCAACTTCCGGCACGCCCGGGGTATTCCCCGGAAAGCCCCCCTTCTCGTGGCATTCTGGCCCGGAACGAACGCGAGCTCGGAAGGCATCACAATGCAGGATTTAAAGGTCATCGGGGTCGAGAACGGTGCCGTCGTCGCCGTCGGCGACGACGGTGAGCGATTCCGCATCGCCGTCGACGACACGCTGCAGTCGAAGATACGGCAGGTGCGGCAGCAGGCGTCGGCCGAAACCCCCAGGCTCTCGCCGCGCGAGGTCCAGGCTCACATCCGCTCGGGGATGTCGGCTGAAGACGTCGCAGCCGTCACCGGAGCGCCGTTGGACTACGTCCAGCGCTTCGAGGGTCCGATCGTCGCCGAACGAGAGCATGTCGTCGCGAGCGCGCTCAGCGTGCCCGTCCGCACCGCCGCCGAGGTCGACCCGATGGGCGACCCCGACACTTTCGGCTCGGTCATCCGCGACCGTCTGGCCTCCCTGGGCGTGTCCGGCGAGCGCTGGGCGAGCTGGAAGGACGAGGAGGCCGGTTGGATCGTCAAGCTGGAGTTCACGGCCGACGAGATCGACCACGACGCCCGCTGGAGCTACGACCTCCGCAAGCACGCACTCGCCCCGCTGAACTCGGAGGCGACAACGCTCTCGCAGGCCGGCGAGCTCCGCGGAGGAGCGCTCATCCCTCGGCTCCGCGCGGTGCTGCCGCACGAGGGCGAGCCGGACACCTCCCGCTTCGACAGCGGAGCCTTCACCTTCCCTGCGCCCGGAGCCGACCTGCTCGGCCCCGAGGTGACGCAGCCTCTCGAGCCGTTGGAGCCGCTCGTACCAGGGCGCGCCAGCAACTCCATCGCCGTCTCGGCGATCAAGCGCGCCGACGACGAGACCCCGCGCGACCTCCACCAGACCGCCGACCTGCTGGAGGCCCTGCGCCGCCGCCGCGGTGAGCGCGAGGCCGCGACCTACGACGACCAGACGCCAGCGCACCCAGAGCTGCCGGACCGCCACGACCGCGGCCTGCCGGACTCGGGACACGCAGAGGCGGAGCAGCCCACGCTGCTCGACCCGCTGCCGTTCCGGCTCGTGGAGGAGAGCATCACGTTCGTCGAGGAGTTCGCGCCTGCGCCCGCCGCGGAAAAACCCGCCGCTTCTCCCGCCGCCGCACCGTCGCCCTCGTCCGTTCAGCAGGAGCAGGCGCCCGCCTCGGGCGGCCGCCGCAGGGGCCGCGCCGCGATGCCGAGCTGGGACGAGATCGTCTTCGGTGCGCGAACGGACGACGACCTGGCCTGAGCCGTCACCGGCGTCGGTCTCCTCGCGGGCAGGCGCTGCGGATCAGACCGCTGCGCCGAAACGCAGCAACGGCACTCGTGTCTCCTCCGCCGTGAGCGAGCCGTGCTGGCCGATCATGCTGCGCCCGGTGCGCTGCGGGTCGCGCGAATCGTAGTAGGCGATGCGCTTGCGGGCCGCGACGAGCACGTCGCCGATCCGGGGCGCCACCTCCTGCGCGACCGTCGGTCCGAACCAGCCGGCGGCGATGGCCTCGTCCCGGGTCGCGACCCACGACCGGCCGCCCTCCAGCGCGTTCCAGCGGGCGGCGACCTCCTCGGCGCCTGCGTCAGGCCGGACGTAGAGGTGCAGTAGCCGCGGTTCACCCGCGATCTCGTCAACGCCCTCCAGCAGCTCGGGCGCGGTGTCGTAGAGCACATGACCGCTCTCCGGGATGTCGATGATCCCGTGGTCGGCAGTCACCAGCATGCCCTGGGCCGGGCCGAGGGAGGCCGCCAGCTGAGCGACCAGCCCGTCGAGCGTCTCGAGTTCCGCCGTCCATCGCGGCGACTCCCAGCCGCGCGCGTGGGCGGCCTGGTCGAGCTCGGCGACATAGAGATAGGTGAGCCTGGGGCCCGGAGCGCGGAGGATCTCCCGGACGGCGTCGAACCGGTCGGCCATCGTGCGTCCGGCGATGAACTCGGCCCCGCGGAGGACCGCGTGGGTGAATCCCGAGTCGGCGTAGGCCGGGACCCCGACCGCGTAGGCCGAGACGCCGACGGCCGTCGCCCGCTCGAAGACGGTCGGCGAGCGCTGCCAGGTGGCCGGGTCCATCCGCTCGTCCCAGCCGTTCAGCTGGTTGGTGAGCCGACCGGCGTCGTCGCGCACGCGGTAGCCGACGAGCCCGTGCTCGCCGGGCGTCGTTCCGGTCGTGAGCGTGGCGAGGGCGGCGGCCGTGGTCGTCGGGAAGCCCGCGTCGATGATGGTCGCCTTGTTGAGGCGGGAGGCCAGTGTCCGCGCGTGGCCCTCCCGGGCTCTGAGCGCGGCGGTGCCGAGTCCGTCGACGACGACCACCACCACGTGCTCCAGCGCGCGGAGGCCGAGCGGGTTCGCCTGCCCCTGCAACGCTGCGAGGCAACTGGGCAGAACCGTGGCGAGGCTCGCCGGGGTGGTAAACGCGGCCGGTAGCATGGGGGGCATCCGGCCCAGTCTGTCACAGCTGGACGGACGGGAGCCGTCGAACCCGCGCCTCCTGCCGCCCCACCACCGAATGCACGAATGACACCAGCAGACGATCAGGCCCCCACTACAGAGCGCATCGAAGACGTCGACGTCACGACCGAGATGCAGGGGTCGTTCCTCGAGTACGCCTACTCGGTCATCTACTCCCGCGCGCTCCCCGACGCCCGGGACGGTCTCAAGCCTGTGCAGCGGCGCATCCTCTACATGATGACCGAGATGGGCCTGCGCCCCGACCGCGGTCACGTCAAGTCCGCGCGCGTCACCGGCGAGGTGATGGGAAAGCTGCACCCGCACGGCGACAGCGCCATCTACGACGCCCTGGTGCGCATGGCGCAGGACTTCACCCTGCGCGTGCCGCTCGTCGACGGGCATGGCAACTTCGGGTCGCTCGACGACGGCCCCGCGGCCGCCCGCTACACGGAGGCCCGGCTCGCTGCCGCCGCGCTCGCCCTGACGGAAGACCTCGACGAGGATGTCGTCGACTTCGTCCCGAACTACGACAACCAGCTGCTGCAGCCCGACGTGCTGCCCGCGGCCTTCCCGAACCTCCTCGTCAACGGCGCGAGCGGCATCGCGGTCGGCATGGCCACCAACATGGCGCCGCACAACCTCGTGGAGATCGTCGGCGCCGCGCGTCACCTCCTGGCGAACCCGGAGGCGACGCTCGACGAGCTGATGGAATACGTCCCGGGCCCCGACCTCCCGAGCGGCGGCGCCATCGCGGGCCTCGCCGGGGTGCGCGACGCCTACGCCACCGGCCGCGGCAGCTTCCGCATGCGCGCCAAGGTGTCCGTGGAGCCGATCACCGCGCGCAAGAGCGGCCTAGTGGTCACCGAGCTGCCCTACATGGTCGGCCCCGAGAAGGTCATCGAGAAGATCAAATACGGCGTCAACGCGAAGAAGCTGAGCGGCATCTCCGACGTCACCGACCTGTCCGACCGCCAGCACGGCCTGCGTCTCGTCATCGGCATCAAGACCGGCTTCAGCCCGGAGGCCGTGCTCGGGCAGCTGTACCGCCACACGCCGCTGGAGGAGGGCTTCTCGATCAACAACGTCGCGCTCGTCGCCGGCGGCCCGCAGACCCTCGGCCTGCGCGAGCTGCTGCAGGTCTACCTCGACCACCGCATCCGGGTCGTGACGCGGCGCTCGGAGTTCCGGCTGGCACGTCGCAAGGAACGCCTGCACCTGGTCGAGGGTCTCCTCGTCGCGATCCTCGACATCGACGAGGTCATCCAGGTCATCCGCACCTCCGACGACACCGACGCGGCTCGCACCCGCCTGCAGCAGGTCTTCGACCTGAGCACGCTGCAGGCCGACTACATCCTTGAGCTGCGGCTGCGGCGGCTGACCCGGTTCTCGCGCATCGAGCTCGAGACCGAGCGCGACCAGCTCATGGCCGAGATCGCCGAGCTGGAGGAGATTCTCGGCAGCCGGGCGCGCATCCACCAGCTGGTGTCAGACGAGTTGGAGCAGGTCGCCGCGAAGTTCGGCACGCCGCGCCGCACGCTGCTCACCGAGGCCAAGCCGTCGATCGCCGGAGCGGGCTCCCGGAGCAAGGCCATGACCGTCCAGCTGGAGGTCGCCGACGTCCCTTGCCGGGTGTACCTGTCGACGACCGGGCGCATCCTCCGCGTCGATGCCGGCGCCGGGGGCGAGGGGCTGGACCGCATCCAGCCACCGGCCCGCCGCAGCAAGCACGACGCGATCCTCTCCCGGCTCGACACGACGAGCCGCAGCGAAATCGGGGCGATCACCGACCGCGGCCGCCTCATCCGGTTCTCGCCCGTCGACCTCCCCGCTGCACCGCTCAACTCGGTGCAGCTCGGAGCCGGGGTCAAGGTGGGCGACTACCTCGCTCTGGCCGACCGCACGGAGCGCGTGCTCGCGGTCGTGTCGCTCGACTCGCCGCTGCCGATCGCGCTCGGAACCGGACAGGGTGTCGTCAAACGCGTCACTCCGGGCGACTGGGCCAACAAGCCGCAGTTCGAGGTCATCACGCTGAAGGCCGGCGACGCCGTGGTGGGCGCCGTGCAGTGCACCGACGACGCCGAGCTCGTCTTCGTGGCGAGCGACTCCCAGCTGCTGCGGTTCGCCGCGAAGTCGGTGCGGCCGCAGGGCCGGTCGGCGGGCGGCATGGCGGGTATCAGCCTCAGCGACGACGCGCGCGTGCTGTTCTTCGGGGCCGTGGAGGCCGACGAACACGACCAGGCGGAGGTCGTCACGATCGCGGTCAGCGACCAGACCCTCCCGGGGGCCGACCCGGGCAGCGGCAAGGTGAGCGACTTCGGGGAGTTCCCGGCCAAGGGCCGGGCCACCGGCGGCGTGCGGTCGCATCGCTTCCTCAAGGGCGAGACCGAGCTGTCGCTCGCCTGGGTCGGCGCCTCTCCCGCTGTCGCGGTCGGGCCCGACGGCGCCGCGCGCACGCTGCCGGAGGGCGGCTCACGCCGCGACGGCTCAGGAACCCCGCTCGACCTGGTCGTCGCCTCCATCGGCCGCCCACTGGCGTGACTGACGGATTCCCGCCGCGACACGCCGCCACACCATCCGCAACTCCGGAAATCCGCCGGCATCCCGCCCGAATGTCCGGACGTACGACCACGCCGGCCGGTCCGCAACTCCGGAGGTCACGGCACGATGCCGGCGGATCTCCGGAGTTCCGCCCCCGACATGCGGCTCACGCCGCGATCGTCCGGAGTTGCCGACTACGCGTCGATGCGGGCCCGCGACAGGTCGTCGGCTCCCGCGATGATGAACTCCTTGCGCGGAGCGACGTCGTTGCCCATCAGCAGCTCGAACACCCGGTTCGCCGCCTCGGCGTCCGAGACGCGCACGCGCCGCAGCGTGCGATGCGTGCGGTCCATGGTCGTCGTCGCCAGCTGGTCCGCGTCCATCTCGCCGAGGCCCTTGTAGCGCTGGATCGGCTCCTGGTACTTCCTGCCGCGCTTCTTCAGGTCCGCGAGCACGGCCTGCAGCTCTGCCTCCGAGTACGTGTAGATGGTCTCGTTGGGCTTCGACCCCGGGTTCACCACGATCACCCGATGCAGCGGAGGCACGGCCGCGAACACCCGTCCCTCCTCGATCATCGGGCGCATGTACCGGAAGAACAGCGTCAGCAGGAGGGTGCGGATGTGCGCCCCGTCCACATCCGCGTCGGACATGATGATGACCTTGCCGTAGCGGGCGGAGGCCAGCTCGAACGACCTCCCGGAGCCTGCACCGATCACCTGGATGATGGCCGCGCACTCGGCGTTCGACAGCATGTCGGACACCGAGGCCTTCTGGACGTTGAGAATCTTGCCGCGAATGGGCAGCAGCGCCTGGTACTCGCTGTCGCGCGCTCGGCGCGCGGTCCCGAGCGCCGAGTCGCCCTCCACGATGAACAGCTCGCTGTTGGCGACATCGCTCGACCGGCAGTCCACGAGCTTCGCGGGCAGAGAGGAGGTCTCGAGCGCGTTCTTGCGACGCTGCGTCTCCTTGTGCGCCCGCGCGGAGATCCGCGACTTCATCTCGGCGACGACCTTGTCGAGCACGAGCGCCGACTGCGTCTTGTCGTCGCGCTTCGACGACGAGAAGCGCTCCGCGAGCGTCTTCTGGATCACGTTGGCGACGATGGTGCGCACGGCCGGGGTGCCGAGCACCTCCTTGGTCTGGCCCTCGAACTGCGGCTCGGGGAGGCGCACCGTGAGCACCGCGGTGAGGCCCGCCATCACGTCGTCCTTCTCGAGCTTGTCCGTGCCCGCCTTGAGGCGACGCGCGTTCTGCTCCACCTGCTGGCGCAGGAACTTCAGCAGTCCCTGGTCGAAGCCGGTCTGGTGGCTGCCGCCCTTGGGCGTCGCGATGATGTTGACGAACGATCGCATCACCGTGTCGTAGCCCGTCCCCCAGCGCAGCGCGATGTCGACCTGGCACTCCCGCTTGAGCTCGGTCGGCACCATCGCGCCGCTCTCGGACAGCACCGGCACGGTCTCCGTGAAGTGGCCTTCGCCGGTGAGCCGCCAGGTCTCGGTGATCGGGCTGTCGGGCGCGAGGAAGTCGACGAACTCCGAGATGCCGCCGTTGTAGCTGAAGGTGGTCCGCTCGCCCTCGGGCGAGCGCTTGTCGTCGATCGTGATGGCGAGGCCCGGCACCAGGAATGCGGTCTGACGAGCGCGACCGATCAGATCGTCGACCGAGAACTCGGCGCCCTTGGTGAAGACCTGACGGTCGGCCCAGTAGCGGATGCGCGTGCCGGTCACGCCCTTGGCGACCTTGCCGGCGACCCGCAGCTCGCTGCCGCTCACGAACGGGGAGAAGGAGGCGTCAGGGCTCGGCGCCGCGGAGCCGTCGGCGAACACGCCGGGCTCACCGCGGTGGAACGACATCGCCCACGTCTTGCCGTCGCGGTCGACCTCCACGTCGAGCCGCTCGGACAGGGCGTTGACCACCGACGCGCCGACGCCGTGGAGGCCGCCGGACGCCGCGTAGGAGCCGCTGCCGAACTTGCCGCCCGCGTGCAGCTTCGTGAACACGACCTCCACACCGCTGAGCCCGGTCTTGGGCTCGAGGTCGACCGGGATTCCGCGTGCCGTGTCGCGGACCTCGACACTGTCGTCCGGATGGAGAATGACCTCGATGGCGGCGCCGTGCCCGGCCAGCGCCTCGTCGACGGAGTTGTCGATGATCTCCCACAGGCAGTGCATGAGGCCGCGCGAGTCGGTGGAGCCGATGTACATGCCGGGGCGCTTGCGCACCGCCTCCAGGCCTTCGAGCACCGAGAGGTGCCTCGCCGAATAGTCCGAGCTCGCCACGAGCGCTCCTTGGTTTTCCGTGCGCGCCCGTTACAGATCCGGGCACCATGCATCCTCCAGAGTAAGCGTTGCGCCGGGTGAACCCACGATCGACACCCGAGGGGCCGGAGGCTACGCGTTGAGCGAAATAGCAGCCAATACGAGCCTTGCAGCCGGGTTTACGTGGTTCTATAGAGATACGAGTTCACCGGTTGCGACGGAAAGGAGCATCACATGTCGACGATCACATCGGAGAACGGTGCGGTTGACGAGCTCGAGTCGGGGCCGCAACTGACGGCCGCGGACCGCTGCGACAGCTGTGGCGCTCAGGCGTACATCCGCGTCGTCGTCAACAACGGCGAACTCCTCTTCTGCGCCCACCACGGTAAGAAGCACCAGGAGAAGCTCTCGCAGATCGCGCACAGCTGGCACGACGAGACCGCGCGTCTCTTCGAAGAACAGCGCGCGTAGGTCTGCCGCGGGTACGCGGGCGAACCTCGAAACGGGGCTGATCGGGCGATGGCAGGAGCCACCGGCGTGCGCAGGCGCGCATTCGTCGACCTCGACGTCATCCGCTCGAACGCAGCACTAGTGGCCACCGCGACCCTCCCCGACTGCACCGCGGATCTCCGCGCCGACGCGTACGGCCACGGGCTCGTCCCCGTGGCGCGTGCGCTGACCGACGCGGGGGTCGGCGGTTTTCTCGTCTCCCGGGTGGAGGATGCCTCGGCCTTGGCCGATGAGGGCATCCACGTCGGAGTCCCGGCCGGCCGACACGCGCGCGCCGCGGAGAACCTCCTCAGCACGGAGCTCCTCGGGCTCGACCCCTCCCGCCCGACGACGGCGGCCCTCCGGCTGACCGGCGAGATCATCGCCGTCAAGCACGTAGGAGCCGATCGCGGCGTCTCGTACGGCTACACCTACCGCACTGAGCGGCCGAGCACGCTCGTGCTGGTCGCGCTCGGCTACGCCGACGGCATCCTGCGAGTCGCCTCCAACAAAGCGCCCGTGCTCGTCGGCGAGACGACGGGGCGCATCACGGGCCGCATCGCGATGGACCAGTTCGTGGTCGACATCGGCGACGCCGACGCCGCCCCCGGCGATCCGGTCGTGCTGTTCGGCGACCCGGCTCGCGGCGAGCCGTCGGCGAACGACTGGGAGGCTGCGCTCGGCGTCGCCGCTCCGGCCATCACGAGCCGGCTGGGCCGGCGCATCGAACGGGTCTACACGCCGTGACCGTCGACAGCAAGAGGAGCGCGAACGCATGACCATCGTGGACGCGATCGCGGAACCGCTCCCCCGCGCGGTCATCGACCTGGCGGCCCTCCGCCGCAACGTGGCGCATCTCACCCGGCTGATCGCCCCGGCGGAGACCATGCTCGCCGTGAAGGCCGACGCCTACGGCCACGGCCTGCTGCCGATCGCCGAGGCCGGGCTGGAAGCGGGAGCGACCTCCCTCGCCGTGCTGGAGGTGCCGTCCGGGCTCGTGCTGCGCAGTGCAGGGATCACCGTTCCGCTCCTGGCGTGGCTGCACGGCCACGACACTGACTGGCACGCTGCGATCGAGGCCGACATCGAGCTCGGCATCTCCGCAGTCTGGCAGCTGGAGGCGATCGAGGAGGCCCGCGCCGACCGACCGGCGGTGGTGCACCTCAAGGTCGACACCGGGCTCAGCCGCAACGGCGCCACCCGCGAGGACTGGCCGCACCTGATCGACACCGCGCTCGACCTCGAGCGTCGCGGGATCGTGCGTGTCCGTGCCGCGTGGTCGCACCTGGCCGACGCCTCCATCGCCGACGACGCGGCGGCGCTCGAGGAGTTCCGGAGCGCGGTCGCCGAGGCGGAGGAACGCGGTGCCCGGTTCGAGGTGCTGCACCTCGCGGCGAGCTCGGCGGGCATCCGCATGCCGGAGGCGCGCTTCGACTTCGTGCGGTTCGGCATCGCCGCGTATGGGTTCTCGCCGTTCGACGACAGTACGGGCGCCGAGCTCGGGCTGGAGCCCGTGATGCGCCTGGAGGCTCCCGTCACCGAGGTGCACGTCGGCGGCACCACGCGGGCGCGACTCGCCATCGGCTACGGCGACGGCGTCCCGACCCTCGGTATCGCCAGGACCTCCGTACTGCTCGGTGGCCACCGCTGCCCGGTGATCGACGTGGAGGTCGACTCGATGGTGGTCGACGCCGGCCCCGGTCGCGTGAACGTCGGCGACACCGCCGTGCTGTTCGGCACCGGCCGGTCCGGCGACGTCACCGCAGAGAAGTACGCCGACTGGGCAGAGACCATCGCCGACGAGATGGTCACCGGCGTCGGCGGACGCGTCCCGCGCGTCTATGTGAACTAGCGACCTGAGCGCCGCCCGTGTCAGAGCGAGACGTTCAAGCGCTCGGCGATGGCCCGGCGCGCGTTGGTCGCGTAGCGATCGACGCGTTCGGTCTGCGCGACCGGCGGCAGCTCGCCGCGCAGTGCGGTCTGCAGCATCCGGTCGGCGAGCGCCGGGTTCATCGGCAGGACGGGACCGTGCAGATGCGTCCCGATCGCGCTGCCGACGACGACGCCCTCCGTGCGGTCGCCGTTGCCGAAGCCGCTCACGATGTCGCCGAGCGGCTCGCCGCCCTCCAGCGTCGTGGCCGCGGAGTGGTTCTCGAACCCGGCCAGGGTGAGACCGTCGCGCGTCCGTACGACCACCTCGGCGACATGACGACGCGACCCGAGCACGGCGCGCGTGGGGAAGACACCGGCGCCCGCGAGCGTCTCGCCGTCCGGCGTCTCGATCTCGGTGCCGAGCAGCTGCCAGCCTCCGGCGATGGCGAGGATGGGAACGCCCCCGTCGCGCCACCGCCGGAGCTCCGGCGCGATGCGCTCGACATCGCCGACGACGGCGCGCTGCGACGAGAGCGGCCCGGAGCCGATGTGGACGATGTCCACGCTGGTGGGCAGCTCGCCGCCCGGTGCGTGCGTCACGACCTCAGCCTCGACGCCTCGCCAGCGGGCGCGCTCGGCGAGCGCGAGCACGTTGCCCGCGTCGCCATTGATCCCGAGCTCGCGCGGGTAGAGGTGGAGGATGCGCAGGACACTCACGCGGCGCCGCCTTCCAGGTCGAGGAAGCCCAGCTGCTTGCGGATCGCCATCATCTGCTCGTAGTTCACGATCATCGTCTTGGTCCCGTGCGACGGCTTCGGCAGGGCGAGGAACGCCTGCAGAGCCGGCTTGAGCTCGGGCATCACCTGATCGACCTCAATGCCGGCGTAGGCGAACCGGGTGGCGAACTGCCAGGCTTTGGTGCCCGACACGATGTCGACGTGCTCCAACTTGGAGAGATCGATGTCGTACACCCACGACGGGTCGGGAGTGCCCTCGTCGACGGCGACGAACACCTGCTCGGGGCTGTGGCCCAGGTAGTCGAGGTTGAGCTGGAGGCTCGGCGGGTTCTTCATCATGATGATCTCGATGTCTTCATCACCCACCCGCAGGGTCTCGCCGCGACCGTAGACCGTCCGGAGCGAACTCATCGCTGCGACCACGGCCTCCGCGCGGAAGTCGTCGCCGAGCACCCGACGGGCCATCGCCGTCGCTCCGGCCGCGTCGACCGCGTAGTGGAGGCCGCGTGCGGGAAGACCGATGCGGACGGACTCGCCGCCGATGGCCAGCTGCGCGCTCTGGGTCTCCAATTTGCTGACGACGACCGTCGGCGCCGGAAGCGCTCCCGCCGCCGCACCGGAGAAATCGGTGATGTTCGCGAGGCCGTTCGGAGACGACTCGATGATCGCAGGCGCGACGGCGAACGTGGTGACGTCCCGCCCCTCGGCGGCGAGCTCCGCGCCGACGCGCGCCAGGCTGTCGTCGTCGGCGTTCACCACGACGAACTCGCCGGAGCGCTCCGCGATGGTGCGCAGCATCCCGATCACGCGGGTGGGCTCGAAAAAGCGGTTGAGCTGGTCGATCTGCACATTCAGGAGCAGCGACCCGCGGGGCGTGAGGACGGTCGCCAGGTCGACGCCGTACGCCTCGTCGACCTCAATGACGCCGACATCGCCGCGCACGTAACCGTCGAGCGGCACGTCCGCGAGCAGCGCGGAGGCGATCCCCTGCGGGAGGTTGCCTCCGGAGGGGTTGGTGAAGACATTCAGACCGTGCTCGCGCAGGATCGCTGTGAGCATGTTCGTCGTGGTCGACTTGCCGTTCGAGCCGGACACGAACACGACGCCGAGCGGAAGGCGGCTGACAGCACGTTCGAGGAACTTCGGGGCGATCGCGAGCGCGACACGTCCCGGCACCGCGGAACCGCCTCCCCGCAGGCGAAGAAGCCAGCGGGCGAGGCGGCCGGCGATGACCGCCAGTCGGTAGCGCACCTTATTCGAGGTAGTCGCGCAGCGACTGCGAGCGGGACGGGTGGCGGAGCTTCGCCATCGTCTTCGACTCGATCTGACGGATGCGCTCGCGCGTCACGCCGAAGGTGTCGCCGATCTGGTCGAGCGTCTTCGGCATTCCGTCACCCAGGCCGAAACGCATGCGGATCACGCCCGCCTCGCGCTCGGACAGGGAGTCGAGGAGGCTCTCCAGCTGCTTCTGCAGCATGGTGAAGCCGACCGCGTCGGCCGGGACGACCGCCTCGGTGTCCTCGATCAGGTCGCCGAACTCGCTGTCGCCGTCCTCACCGAGCGGCGTGTGCAGCGAGATGGGCTCGCGACCGTACTTCTGCACCTCGATGACCTTCTCGGGGGTCATGTCGAGCTCCTTGGAGAGCTCTTCCGGGGTGGGCTCGCGACCCAGGTCCTGCAGCATCTGCCGCTGGACGCGGGCCAGCTTGTTGATGACCTCCACCATGTGCACCGGGATGCGGATGGTGCGGGCCTGATCTGCCATGGCGCGCGTGATCGCCTGACGGATCCACCAGGTCGCGTAGGTCGAGAACTTGAAGCCTTTGGTGTAGTCGAACTTCTCGACGGCACGGATCAGGCCCAGGTTGCCTTCCTGGATGAGGTCGAGGAACTGCATGCCGCGACCGGTGTAGCGCTTGGCGAGGCTGACCACGAGGCGCAGGTTGGCCCCGAGCAGGTGGCTCTTGGCGCGCTGGCCGTCGCGGGCGACCCAGCGCAGCTCGCGCTCGAGCTCCTTGGGCATGTTCGGGGTGCTCGCGAGCTTGTCCTCCGCGAACAGGCCGGCCTCGATACGCATCGCGAGCTCGACCTCCTCCGCGGCGTTGAGCAGCGGGACCTTGCCGATCTGCTTCAGGTAGTCCTTGACCGGGTCGGCCGTCGCGCCGGTGATCGTCGTCGAGTAGACGGGGATATCGTCGTCCTCATCGACCGCGCGGAGCACGAGTGCGTCGGTGGGCAGCGGAGCGTCGGCGGCGGCCTGCACGGCCGCGTTCTCGCCCTTCGGGCCGGACTCGTCCGACTCTTCGCCCTCGGCGTCGTCGCCTTCGACCTCGTCGGTGTTCTCGGCCCCATTGGAAGCGTCGACCTCGTCGATCCCGACCTCGGCGCCCTCGTCGAGCTCTTCGTCGTCGCCCTTGGCGGCCTTCTTCGAGGCGGCCTTCTTGGCGGGCGCTTTCGCGGCCTTCTTGGCCGCCGACTTCTTGGTCGCGGTCCCTTCCGCGGCGACGACCTCTTCGGTCTCGGCGGTCTCCTCGACGGCCTCGGCCTCGCGGGTCTCGGCTTCGCGGGCCTTGGTAGCTGCACGGGTTGCCATGTGAACACCTTTCATACCGGGCGGAGGGCTGTGGTGCGCCGACCGGGCGCCCGACTGAGGTCGCGTGCGGACATTACTAAGACCCATGTCAAGTCCGGAGTGTGTGCATCGGGCGCCATCGAGCGCTCCGACCCCAGGATATGAACGGGTCAAGACATCAATTATTGCACGTTCTCGCCAGGCTCCCGACCACTTCGCCTCCGCCAAACGTCTACAAGCGCAACCCACAGTGGCCCTACTTCTATTCCCTCGTCCTCCGCCAGCCTGCGGCGGGTGCGGCGCCGCGCCCGCACCAGGAAGACGACGCCGAGCCCGATGATCGCGTACTGCACGGCGAACGCCCGGCGGAACGAGTCGAGCGCGTACAGACCGGCCGTCGTATGGGCGGTGTTCTGCGCGTCGAGGGCGACGCCGATGAGGAACATCATCACGAAGCTGGCGAGGAATCCTCCCACGTTCACGATCCCGTTGGCAGAGCCGAGGCTGTGCAGCGGGTTCGACGTGCGGGCGAAGTCGAAGCCGATCAGCGAACCGGGCCCGCCGATCCCGATCGCGACCAGCAGCAGGATCAGCAGCCAGAGCGGAGGCGGTCCCGGCCACAGCAGCACCAGGGCCCAGACCACGCCCATCATCCCGACGATCCCGAGCACCAGGTTGCTGCGCCGCAGCGGGAAGCGTGCAGTCAGCAGCCCGAGGATCGGCCCGGCGATCAGGCCGGCGACGACCGACACGATGAGGAGGCCGCTGGCCTCCGCCGGGTCGATGCCCAGCGCGAACACCATGAACGGCAGTCCCCACATCAGGCTGAAGACGGTGCCGGAGGACTGGGTCGTGAAATGCGACCAGAAGCCGAGCTGCGTCCCCGGTCGGGCGAGGCTGACGCGCAGCTGGCGCATCGACTCCGACCACCTGGCAGGACGCGGACCTTCGCTCGATCCGACGGGGCGGTCGCGGATCGCGGCGACGATCCCGACGAGCGCGACCACCGTCACCGACGCCGCGCTGAGGAACGCGGTCGTCCAGCCGGACTGGTGGAGCAGGAGGGCGAACGGGACAGCCGACAGCACCTGCCCGAGCTGACCGATGTTGCCGATCCACTGCGACAACTGCGGGACGAGGCGGCCTCGGAACCAGGAGTTCACCAGCCGCATGAGCGAGGTGAACACGGTGGCGTCGCCCGCACCGACCAGGATGCGTCCGACGATCGCCAGCGCGATCGTCGGTGCGAAGGCGACGGTGACCTGCCCGACCACCATCAGGGCGGTGCCGGCGATCATGAGCGCGCGGGAGCCCACCCGGTCGATGAGGACTCCCACGGGCACCTGCATAGCCGCGTACACGATCAGCTGGACGACGGCGAGCGACGAGAGCACGGCGGCCGAGACGTGGAATCGTTCGGTGGCCGCGACGCCGGCGACGCCGATGCTGGTGCGCTGCATGACGGCGACCAGATAGGCGAAGACTCCGATCCCGAAGATGACCCAGGACCGTCGCGAATTCACCCCACGATCCTATGCCCGGGTCGGTCCGGCCTCCGGGGCTTCACCCGTCGCAGGTCGGCGTCACCCGGGAGGGTCAGCGGTCGCCACGGGGGTTCTCGTCGTCGCCATGGCGGCGGAAGGCCAGGAAGTTCTCCAGCTCGGCAGCGATCTCGTCGGCGCTGGGCAACTCGCCGTCACGATCGGTCAGGGGCGAGCGCAGCTGGGTGTCCTCCATATAGCTGTCGTGCCGCTCCTCCAGCGTGCCGACCAGCTTGCCGAGTTCGGCGTTGCCGGCGACCTGCTCGTCGATGTTCGCGACGAACTCGCGGTCCTCCTCGCGCAGGCGATCGGTCGGGAAGATGAGCCCGGTCGCGGCGCTGATGCTCTCGAGGCCGGCGATCGCGGCCGCGGGGTACTCGGTGTCGGCCAGGTAGTGCGGAATCAGTAGGACGAAGCCCGCGATCGGATACGACAGCTGCTGGAGCCGGTACTCGAGGAGGTGGAGGGCGTTGCCGGGGACCTGGGTCTGCGGCTTCCAGATCGACATGGCCTCGATCAGGTCTTTGCGGTTGCCGCTGACGGTCACGCCGATCGGTCGCGTGTGCGGCACGGGCATGGGGATGGCGTGAACCCACGTCACGCTCTTGACCTTGAAGCGCTCGATGAGGCCGAGAACCGCTTCGGTGAACGCCTCCCAACGGAAGTCGGGCTCGAAGCCGGAGAGGAAGAGGAACGGCTGGCGCAGCTCGTCGTACACCAGGTGCAGGCGGAGGGTCGACGGCTGGTAGTCGGCGAGGTGATCCTGGTCGAAGTAGATGATCGGCCGACGGGCACGGTAGTCGAGGAGGATGTCGGCGTCGAAGGTCGCGACGACCTCGCTGTCGAGCGTGCCCAGGATATAGGTGCCCAGCTGGCTCACTCCGGAACCGGCGTCGGCGAACCCGGTGAGCACCGCGATCAGCGGAAGGCCCCCCTGCACCTCCAGTGCCGGGTTCAGCTCGTACAGTTCGCCGGGGTCTCGCATACTTCAACTCTAGGCCGAGCTCTCGGCGCGCACCCTGCGGCCGGTGCCGCTCGCAGCACGCCCACAGCGAACAGGCGGCAACCGCGAGGAGAGGGGCGGCAGCGGCTAATGTCGAGACATGGCCGCTCCCGCACTCCGTCTTTCGTCCACTGCCTCGACCGACGCCGCAGTCCTGGTGCTGGCCGCGCGCACCGGTTCAGACGGGGTCGCCGTGCTGACTTCGAACGCCCGCGACGGACTGGCCGACGAGCTGGCCGCGGTCGGCTTCAGCGGGGGCAAAGATGAGCTGGTACGCCTCCCCGGCGCCGCGGGAGGCCCCGGGCTCGCGGTGGTCGGCCTCCCCGAACCGGTCGACGAGGACGCCCTCCGATACGCGGCGGGAACGGCGATCCGGCAGCTCGCGGGCGTCGGCTACGTCGCCGTCGACCTCCCCGCCGCCGACGACGCGCAGCTGGGCGCGGTGCTCGAAGGAGCGGCCCTCGGCGCATACGCCTTCACCGAGTACCGGTCTGCGAGCCGGGCGGGGGTCAAGCCGCCTGTCGCGACGATCGAGGTGATCGGATCGTCCGACGCCGGCGACGTGCTCGTCGCTCGCGCGCTCGCGGTGTCAGGCGCCGCGTCGCTTGTGAAGGACCTGGTGAACACTCCCCCGATCGACCTCTACCCCGCGTCGTTCACCGCGAGGGCCGAGGAGGCGGCAGAGAGCCTCCCCGTCACGATCGAGGTCTGGGACGAGCGTCGCCTCGCCGCCGAGGGGTTCGGCGGCATCCTCGGCGTCGGTCAGGGCTCGACCCGTCTGCCGCGGCTGGTGAAGGTGGACTACGCTCCGGCGGACGCGACCCAGCACCTCGCCCTCGTCGGCAAGGGCATCACGTTCGACTCGGGCGGTCTGTCGCTCAAGCCGGCTTCCGGCATGGTCGGGATGAAGTACGACATGACCGGCGCCGCCACCGTGCTGGCCGTCGCCCTCGCCGCCGCGCGCCTGGCGCTGCCCGTGCGCGTCACCGCGTGGCTCTGCCTCGCCGAGAACATGCCGTCCGGCTCGGCCATCCGCCCCAACGACGTGCTGCGCATCCGTGGCGGCCGCACCGTCGAGGTGCTCAACACCGACGCGGAGGGCCGGCTCGTGCTCGCGGACGCTCTTGTCGCCGCCAGCGAGGAGCACCCCGATGCGATCGTCGACGTCGCGACGCTCACCGGCGCCGCGATGGTCGCGCTCGGCACCCGCTACGCGGCCGTGATGGGCTCCGACGACCTGGTCGGCGACGTCGTCGCCGCGGCCAAGGCCTCCGGCGAGCTGGTCTGGCCCATGCCGCTCGCGAGCGAGCTGCGGGCGACCATCAACTCCGACGTCGCGGACATCGCCAACGCGAACCCGGGCGTCACCGCGGGCGGGATGCTGCTGGCCGGCGTCTTCCTCCAGGAGTTCATCGGCCGCACCGGCGACGAGGAGGACGCGCCGCGCATCCCGTGGGCGCATCTCGACATCGCCGGGCCGGCCAAGGGTCCGTCCGCGCCGTATGGGTTCACCGGCAAGGGGCCGTCCGCCGTGAGCGTACGCGCGCTCATCCGTTTGGCCGAGGAGTTTTCCCAGAGGTAGTAGGGTCGTATGGGCGGGAAAATCCTGCCTATGCAACTCCTGCCTCGAGCCACCCCTCGGGGCAGGATCGTGTCACGAATCCTGATGCACGCGAGGGAGTAGCTGGGTTGTCTGAGCAGAACTTTGACGTTGTGGTGCTCGGCGGTGGGAGTGGAGGCTACGCAGCAGCGCTGCGTGCGGCCGAACTCGGTTTCACCGTCGGCATGATCGAGAAGGACAAGGTCGGCGGCACCTGCCTGCACCGCGGCTGCATCCCCACCAAGGCGCTGCTGCACGCGGCCGAGGTCGCGGACTACTCGCGCGAGTCGGCCAAGTACGGCATCATCACCCAGCTGCAGGGCGTCGACATCAACGGCGTCACCGAGTACCGCCAGGGCATCGTCGCCAAGAAGTACAAGGGCCTCCAGGGCCTGGTGAAGGCCCGCGGCATCACCGTCATCGAGGGCGAGGGCCGCCTCACGTCCCCGACCACCGTGCAGGTCGGCGACGACACCATCGTCGGCAAGAACGTCATCCTCGCCACCGGCTCCTACTCGCGCAGCCTTCCCGGCCTCGAGATCGGCGGCCGCGTGATCACGAGCGAGCAGGCTCTCGAGCTCGACTTCGTACCCAAGAAGGTCGCCGTGCTCGGCGGCGGGGTCATCGGCGTCGAGTTCGCCAGCGTCTGGAAGTCGTTCGGCGCCGAGGTCACGATCATCGAGGCCCTGCCGCACCTGGTCCCCAACGAGGACGAGACGATCAGCAAGTCGCTCGAGCGCGCGTTCCGCCGCCGTGGCATTGACTACCGTCTCGGCGTCCGTTTCTCCGGTGTCGCTCAGAACGAGAACGGCGTCGTCGTCTCGCTCGAAGACGGCAGCACCGTCGAGGCCGAGCTGCTGCTCGTCGCCGTCGGCCGCGGCCCGCTCACGCAGGGCCTCGGCTACGACGAGGTCGGCATCACGCTCGACCGCGGCTTCGTCATCACCGACGAGCGCCTCCAGACCAACATCCCCGGCGTCTACGCCGTCGGCGACATCGTCCCCGGCCTGCAGCTTGCGCACCGCGGCTTCCAGCAGGGCATCTTCGTCGCCGAGGAGATCGCCGGCCTCAACCCGATCGTCGTTCCCGACGTCAACATCCCCAAGGTCACCTACTGCGACCCGGAGGTCGCCTCGATCGGTCTCACCGAGGCCAAGGCGGTCGAGCAGTACGGCGCCGACTCGGTCACGAGCTACGACTACAGCCTGGCCGGCAACGGCAAGAGCGAGATCATCGGCACCAGCGGCTCGGTCAAGGTCGTGCGCGTGAACGACGGCCCCGTCGTCGGCGTGCACATGATCGGGGCCCGTGTCGGCGAGCTCATCGGCGAGGCGCAGCTGGCCGTGAACTGGGAGGCGTACCCCGAGGACATCGCCCCGTTCATCCACGCGCACCCGACTCAGAACGAGTCCCTGGGCGAGGCCTTCCTGCACCTTGCGGGCAAGCCGCTGCACACCCTCTAAGACGTCTGCCGCGCAAGCGGCTGCAATAAGCTACTGAACGATCAGGTTTTGAAGGAGAGAAGCTCATGAGCGAATCCGTCAGCCTCCCGGCACTCGGCGAGAGTGTCACGGAAGGCACGGTCACACGCTGGCTGAAGAACGTTGGCGACCGTGTCGAGGTCGACGAGCCCTTGCTCGAGGTCTCGACCGACAAGGTCGACACCGAGATCCCCTCGCCCGTCGCGGGCGTCATCGAGGCGATCCTGGTGCAGGAGGACGAGACAGTCGAGGTGGGCACCGCGCTCGTGACGATCGGCGACGGCTCCGGTGCCGGCACGGCGCCCGAGGCTGCTGCGCCTGAGGCTGCTGCGCCGGCTCAGGAGGCTGCTCCGGAAGCCCCGGCGCCTGCTCCTGCAGCTCCGGCCCAGGAGGCTCTGGCTGCTGCTCCGGCCCAGGAGGCTCCGGCTCCGGCCCAGGAGGCTCCGGCTCCGGCCCAGGAGGCTCCGGCTGCTGCGCCAGCTGCGACCGCAGAACCCACTCCGGCTCCGGCTCCCGCCGCCGCGCCGGCTCCGGCCGCTCCGGCCCCGGCTCCGGCCGCTCCCGCCCCGGCTCCCGCTGCCGCCCCGGCCCCGGCCCCCGCCGCCGCTCCGGCTCCGGCCGCCGCCCCCGCCCCCGCCGCCGCCCCGGCTCCGGCTGCCGCCCCGGTCCCCGCCGCCGCTCCGGCTCAGGCTGCCTCGTCCGGCGCGCACGTCGGCAACGCGGGCTATGTCACCCCGATCGTCCGCAAGCTCGCGAACGAGCAGGGCGTCGATCTGTCGACCGTCACCGGCACCGGTGTCGGTGGACGCATCCGCAAGGAGGACATCCTGTCCGCTGCCGCTCCTGCGGCTGCTGCTCCGGCCGCGGCGGCTCCGGTCGTCGAGGTCTCGCCGCTGCGCGGAACCACGCAGCAGATGACGCGCCTGCGCAAGGTCGTAGCCGAGCGCGCCGTCGTCTCGATGCAGTCGACGGCACAGCTGACGACCGTCGTCGAGGTGGACGTGACCAAGGTCGCCGCCCTCCGCGACAAGGTCAAGGGCGACTTCCTCGCCAAGACGGGCACGAAGCTCTCCTTCCTGCCGTTCTTCGCTCTCGCCGCCGCCGAGGCGCTGAAGGCCTACCCGGTCATCAACGCGACGGTCGACGGCGACACCATCGTGTACCCGGAACACGAGAACATCTCGATCGCCGTCGACACGGAGCGCGGGCTGCTGACCCCGGTCATCCGCAATGCGTCCGACCTCGACATCGCGGGGCTCGCAGGCGAGATCGCCGACCTGGCCGAGCGGACGCGCGACAACCGCCTCAAGCCGGACGAGTTGGCCGGCGGCACCTTCACGCTGACCAACACCGGTTCGCGCGGCGCCCTGTTCGACACCCCGGTCGTCTTCCTCCCTCAGGTCGCCATCCTGGGCACCGGCATCGTCTCGAAGAAACCGGTCGTCATCTCGGCCGACGGCACGGACTCGATCGCGATCCGTTCGACCGTGTACCTGGCCCTGTCCTACGATCACCGCATCGTCGACGGCGCGGACGCCGCCCGCTTCCTCGTCGCGGTGAAGAACCGCCTCGAGGGTGGTGCGTTCGAGGGCAGCCTCGGCATCTGACCAACCCACGACCTCAGTCGTCGTATCAGCTCTGAGCCATCAGCCTGAGCTACACCGGTTCGGCCCTGTTCCGCTTTCGCGGAGCAGGGCCGAACTGCTTCTCCCGACGACGTCACCTTGCACTTCGTCGACCGGAAACAGCAGCAGAGCGAGCAGCACGCCCACCAACGGGACGACGGCGATCGTCACCAGCAGCGGCCGCGCGGCCGCCCAGGAGCGTAGCGAGCCGACGGCCCGACCCACCGGCCGGTCGCCGACCTCGTCCAGCAACCGCTCCATGGCCGTCAGTACTCGGCCGCTCCTCTCGCTAGGACCGCCCCCGCGCTCCGGCGCGTGTTGGGAGGACCGCCGAGGCCGAATTCCCTCCGACCGCGCCACCTCCGCAGCCTCCACTTGCGACCGCGCCACCTCCGCAGCCTCCACCTGCGAACGCACCACCTCCCAGCGCGCCACCTCGGACGAGGCCACCTGCGAAGGCGATGACCGTTCGACTTCAGGTCGGCCGCTCCCCGTGGCCACCGGAATCGGGGCTCGTCGATCGCCGTCCCGCGCCGACAGAGCCGAACTCCGCACGGAGTCGCGACGCACCGTCGCCTCCAATTCCCATGAGCCGTCGCTCGGAACCGACGACACCGCACCTCGCACGACCTCGCGACGCAACGTCGCCTCGAGATCCCACGAGCCATCGGTGGGTCCCTGCACCAGACCCCGCGAACCGCCATCAGACACTGCCCACCCCGGGCTCCTACCATCACGGTGCGCTCCTGCCGGTCGAGTCGGCGATGCCCCGCAGTACGCCGCCGACTCCCACCCCCGCGGAGCCGCATCCTCCGCGCCGGGCGCACGCGCCGGCGCCCGCGATTCCGCCTCTGGCCCCCACGCGATCGCGATCGGATCCGCTGTGTGAAGCACCGCGCGGATGACATCGTCCCAGCTCCGATGACCGCTTTCCGTCGCCGCAGCGAGGAGGGCCGCTCCCCGCTCGCCGCTCACCGCCGTACACACCGTCGCGGCGAGGGCGGCGTAGGCGTCCACGTCCCGCTGCGCTGCGGCGTGGTCCAGCGGACGAAGCAGATCGATCCCGGTGAGGATAGGACAGCCGTCGTCGCGGAACCCGATGTCGCTGGGAGCGAGCAGCGCTCCGGCCCGGCCGCACGTATGGAAGTCAGCGAGACCACGAGCGACGGCCGCCAGCACGGTCACGGCCTCCCCCGCCGCCAGCCCCGCGCCCCGTGCGAGCAGCCCGTCGAGCGTGCCTCGCGCCGGATGCTCGACGAGGCGCACCACGAGCGCGCGACTGCGTGCCGCGCGTGTCGCGCGGAGTTGCGGTGGTGGCAGCGTGCGCGGAACATGCTCCGACGCGACACCCGAGGAGCCCTCGGCACTGGATGCGTCGCCATCCCCACGCACCGCGAGCGTCAACCGAGCCGGGCCGCGCAGCGCTCCCCCGCTCACGACGATCGAGACACTCGCCCCGGACCACGCAATCGACCCGCTGCACGTCCACCCGTGCACACCAACGCCGTGCACATCCGCCCCGCGCCCATCCACTCCGTGTACATCCACTCCGCGCACATCCAACCTGCGCCCATCCAACCTGCGCCCATCCTCCCCGAGCTTCCCCACCTCCTCTTCATCAACCCATCGCTCGATCACCCACCCCGCTTCGGACGCCACGGCCGCCGCCTGCCGCGCCAGGTCGATCGGACGTCGCGCGAAGATGCTCATACCCCATCTCACCGCGCCGGGCCGCTTCGCGTCGTTCGATCCGAAGATCGGTGGAGAATCCATCACCGCGTCCGTCTGTGAGGGACGGACGAGGGACGGACGAGGGACGGCTGAGGACGGATGGGCACTGGATCAACGGCACAGTTCGAGTTTCTGTACTCAGTCCACATAGGATGCAGACATGACTGTCTTCGATGTCTTCGGGCTCGGCTCCCGCCACATTCCGTACGACGAGGCGCTGCGGCACCAGCGCGCCGTTCACGCCGAGGTCTCCGCCGGCGCAGCGCCCGACACGATCCTGCTCCTGGAGCACGAGTCCGTCTTCACCGCCGGCAAGCGCACCTCCCCCGATGAGCGACCGACCGACGGCACCCCGGTGATCGACGTCGACCGCGGGGGTAAGATCACCTGGCACGGACCAGGACAGCTGGTCGGCTACCCGATCCTGCGGCTCGCCGAGCCGATCGACGTCGTGGGCTACGTCCGCTGGCTGGAGGACGTGCTCATCGGCGTGCTCCGCGGGCTCGGCGTTCCGGGCGAGCGCGTCGACGGACGATCCGGCGTGTGGCTGCGCGGCGACACGACCACGGCGAACGGCGCGGTCCGCGATGAGAAGATCGCCGCGATCGGCATCCGCGTCGCCGAAGGAGTGACCATGCACGGCTTCGCGCTCAACTGCTCCAACAGCCTCGACGCCTACGACACGATCGTCGCGTGCGGGATCCGCGATGCCGGTGTCACGACGATCTCCCGCGTGCTGGGGCGCACGGTCACCCCGGCGGAGGTCGCCCCGCTGGTGCGCGACGCCCTCGACCGCGGGCTGGCCGATTCCACCTCCAGCCCGGTCGCAGTCGCCACTCGCACCGAAGGCACCGCGCAGGAGGTCGCAGCGTGAGCGCGCCGGTCGAGGGCCGCAAGCTGCTCCGTCTCGAGGTGCGCAACGCCCAGACACCGATCGAGCGCAAGCCCGCGTGGATCAAGACCAAGGCCAAGATGGGTCCGGAGTACCGCCAGCTGCAGAACCTCGTGAAGTCCGAGGAACTGCACACCGTCTGTCAGGAGGCCGGCTGCCCGAACATCTACGAGTGCTGGGAGGACCGCGAAGCGACGTTCCTCATCGGCGGCTCCCAGTGCACCCGGCGCTGCGACTTCTGCCAGATCGACACCGGCAAGCCTGCCGAGTTCGACCGTGACGAACCGCGACGGGTCGCCGAGTCGGTGGCGCGAATGGGGTTGCGCTATTCGACGGTGACCGGAGTGGCGCGCGACGACCTGGAGGACGAGGGGTCGTGGCTGTACGCCGAGACGATCCGCGAGATCCACCGGCAGAGCCCCGGTACGGGTGTGGAGATCCTGGTTCCCGACTTCTCAGGCAACCCGGAGTACCTCGGCGAGGTGTTCTCCGCCCAGCCGGAGGTGTTCGCGCACAACGTGGAGACCGTCCCGCGCATCTTCAAGCGCATCCGTCCGGCCTTCCGGTACGAGCGCTCACTCGACGTGATCACTCAGGGTCGCACCGCCGGCCTCATCACCAAGTCGAACCTCATCCTGGGGATGGGCGAGGAACGCGCAGAGATCAGCCAGGCGCTTCACGACCTCCACGACGCCGGCACCGACATCATCACGATCACCCAGTACCTTCGGCCGAGCCCCCGTCACCTGCCGGTGGCGCGATGGGTGCACCCGGACGAGTTCGTCGAGCTCAAGCAGGAGGCCGAGGAGATCGGCTTCCTCGGCGTGCTGTCGGGTCCGCTCGTGCGCTCGTCGTACCGCGCCGGCAGACTCTGGGCGCAGTCGATGCAGGCCAAGGGACGCCCGGTGCCCGCCGAGTTGCAGCACCTCGCGGACGCCTCCGCCGGGTTCGCTCAGGCGGTCTCCTGACCGCCTGAGGAGGAGCCTACGGTCAGCGCTTCGCCGGCCGTGAACGGGTCGTCCAGGAGGCGGGCGAGCCGGTATCCTTGTCTCTATGGCACGCAAGGACAAGTCCACCAAGGAGCCCGGTCGGCTGAAGCAGATGTGGCAGGTCTTCCAGATGACCCGCCGCTACGACGACCGTGCGCTGCTCTACATCGTGGGCGGAATCGCGCTGCCGATCCTCGCCGGCATCGCGATGGCGGTGTTCCTGTCCGGCGGCAACGTCTTTACGATGGTGCTCTGGATCGTCGCGGGCGTTCTCGCCGGCGTGCTCGTCGGGCTCATCATCCTGGGCCGACGCGCAGAACGCGCCGCGTACTCGCAGATCGAGGGCCAGCCCGGCGCGGTCGGCGCGGTGCTGCGCAGCTCGCTCAAGCGCAGCTGGCGCGGCTCCGAGATGCCGATCGCGGTCAACGGCAAGACCCAGGACGCTGTCTATCGTGCCACCGGCCGCGGCGGTGTCGTGCTCATCAGCGAGGGCCCCAAGACCCGCACGCAGCGCATGGTCGACGAGGAGCGCCGCAAGGTCACCCGCGTGCTGCCCAACGTCCCCGTCACCACGATCTCCGTCGGCCCCGACGCCGACTCCGTTCCGCTCCACAAGATCCCGCGGACCCTCGCCAAGATCAAGCCGACGCTCACCAAGGCGGAGGTCCTGGCCATCAGCAACCGTCTGCAGTCGCTCGAGAACCCGATGCCGATTCCCAAGGGCGTCGACCCGATGAAGGTCCGCGCTCAGCGCGCGCGCTGAGGTCGACCCGGCACGTGCCGAGGGGCACGTCGTCGCGCTTTTCCACGCGAGAAGCGACGACGACGTGCCCCTCGTTCGTGTCCGTCTTGCTCGTGATCGCGGTTAGGTGGCGGCGCGGCTTCGGCGGCGGTACAGGAGATGCTCGGCGGCTACCACGACGGCCAGCACGACGTTCGCCGTCCAGACGACCACGGCGGTGGGCAGGAGGCCGCCGAGCGGCCACAGCACACCGAGCGCGAGCGCGCCGACGACGAGCGTAAGCGACCACCGCATCCCGGTCGCCCGGCGGAACAGCAGAAGCCCTGCGAGATAGACCATCGCCGAGCCGCACAACAGCCCGGTCGTCCAGGGTGTCGGCGTACCGACAGGATGCTGGAGGACGAGCCCGTCGACGACTGCGGAGAGCACGATCCCGAGAACGAGAAGCAGCGGGACGTACGTGTACGCGGTCTGCGCGATCATCCCCCGCTCCGACGCGCTCTCGATGTACTGGCTGGCGCCCTGCTGCGCGTGCGAGAAGTAGAGCAGCCAGAGCAGCACCGTGCCGGCGAACGCCGCGAGAAACGCGCCGAGGTGGACGGCGTCGAACGGGGCGGCGGAGAACGCCGCTCCGGTGACCACGATCGACTCGCCGAGCGCGATGATCAGGAAGAGGCTCACGCGCTCGGACATATGAGCGCCGGAGATGTTCCAACTCGAGAGCTGCGAGCCTCCCAGCCCCGGCGTCCAGAACCTCAGCCTCGGCCCGATGTAGTCGACGGCGAGAGCGATCAGCCAGATCGCAAGCCGCGCCTGGTCGGGCAGGAACGCGCCGGTGAGCCACAGCGCACCGGCGGCGCCGTGCCACACGATGATGCGGACGAAGTTGAGCGCGTGCTCGGGATGCGCCCGATTGAACGCGATCAGTGTGAAGACACTCCTGCTGAGCTGCATGAGCACGAGACAGACCGCGAAGAGCACAGCGCGGTCGCCGAAGGCCTCGGGGATCGCCGAGGCCATTAGGAGGCCGAGCAGCATCAGCACCACGAAGAGCGCGCGGACCGCGCCCCGCTCCGGGTCCAGCCAGCTCGACGCCCAGGTGGTGAACATCCACACCCACCAGACCACCATCGCGAGCATGACGGTGTGGAGGAGCGTCAGAGCGGACTGCTCGTGAAGCAGGACGTGGGAGACCTGGGTGACCGCGAACACGAACACGAGGTCGAAGAACAGCTCGGTGTAGGTCACCCGATGGGCGCCGTCGGCGTCCGACCTCAGCACATCGCGGGCGAAGCCGAAGGCGCGCATGGCAGGAGTGTAGCCGCGACCACGGCCGGAAGCGGAAGGTCAGGCGCGGATGAGGACCGTGCCGGCGACCTTGTCGTGGAAGCCGCGCTGGTCGGAGTCCCAGACGAGCGCCGGGATGACGATGCACAGGAGGACGGTGCGCACGATCGGCCGCCATACGCCGACCCAGCCTCCCGCCACTGCGACCACCCGCATCCCGAACAGGCGGTGGCCGATGCTGCCGCCGATCGTCGGGATGAACACGATCTGAATGAGAGCGAAGACGCCGAGCGTCGCCCACTGGTCATAGTGGAAGAACGCCAACGAGATCAGCGAGGCGAGCGCCCAGTCGACGACGATAGCGCCGAGGCGGCGACCGAGGCGCCCCACTGAGCGCGGGCCCGCCTCCGGGAGGCCGAGCCGTTCGCCCGGGTAGCGGCTGGGCGCGATGTCGCCCGAGCGGGAGGACGGGCCCGAGGGAGAGGATGGGGACTTCTGCGGCACCCGTCGAGTTTAGCGGGCGGGACTGCACGCCTCCCGAGCGCCTCACATCGTCCGTCCCGCGGTCGGTAACGCGAACCGCGGCGTAACATGCCGGAAACATTTGCGTCACCGGAGGGAAACGGCCTCCCCATAGCGTGTAGCTTGGGCTGCACGCGCAGTCCCGTCATCGCAAAGCCATTGGGAGTCCTCCGTATGTTCCGTGATTCTTCCGAGGTGCTCAAGTTCATCAAGGACACCGACGTCAAGTTCCTTGATATCCGCTTCACCGATCTGCCCGGTGTGCAGCAGCACTTCAACATCCCCGCAGCGACCGTCGACGAGGAGTTCTTCTCCGTCGGCCAGATGTTCGACGGTTCCTCGATCCGCGGTTTCGCGTCGATCCACGAGTCGGACATGCAGCTGATCCCGGATGTCTCGACCGCCTATGTCGACCCGTTCCGCGCCGAGCGCACACTCATCATGGTGTTCGACATCTACAACCCCCGCAACGGTGAGATCTACGCGAAGGACCCCCGCCAGGTCGCCAAGAAGGCCGAGAAGTACCTCGCCTCCACCGGCATCGCGGACACCGCGTTCTTCGCCCCCGAGGCCGAGTTCTACATCTTCGACGACGTGCGCTACGAGGTGAAGCAGAACTCCAGCTTCTACTCGGTCGACTCCGAGGAGGGCGCCTGGAACTCCGGCCGCTTCGAAGAAGGCGGCAACCTCGGCAACAAGACCCCCTACAAGGGCGGCTACTTCCCGGTGAGCCCGGTCGACAAGCAGGCCGACCTCCGCGACGACATCTCGCTGAAGCTGATCGACGCCGGCCTCATCCTGGAGCGCGCGCACCACGAGGTGGGCACCGGCGGCCAGGCGGAGATCAACTACCGCTTCGACACCATGGTCCACGCTGCGGACGACCTCCTGAAGTTCAAGTACATCGTCAAGAACACGGCCGAGCTGTGGGGCAAGACCGCCACGTTCATGCCGAAGCCGTTGTTCGGCGACAACGGCTCGGGCATGCACACCCACCAGTCGCTGTGGAACGACGGCAAGCCGCTTTTCTACGATGAGGCGGGCTACGGCGGTCTGTCCGACATCGCCCGCTGGTACATCGGCGGCCTCCTCAAGCACGCCCCTTCGGTGCTGGCGTTCACCAACCCGACGGTGAACTCGTTCCACCGCCTGG
Organism: Leifsonia sp. McL0607; assembly: GCF_049993355.1. GTDB lineage: Bacteria > Actinomycetota > Actinomycetes > Actinomycetales > Microbacteriaceae > Leifsonia. Next base: position 3,644,978 of record NZ_CP188253.1, read on the forward strand.
TCCCCGGCTTCGAGGCCCCGGTCAACCTGGTCTACTCGGCCGGAAACCGCTCGGCGTCCATCCGCATCCCGATCACGGGCACCAACCCGAAGGCCAAGCGCATCGAGTTCCGCGCGCCGGACGCCTCGGGCAACCCGTACCTCGCGTTCGCCGCCCAGCTCATGGCCGGCCTCGACGGTATCAAGAACCGCATCGAGCCGCACGAGCCGGTCGACAAGGACCTCTACGAGCTGCCGCCCGAGGAGGCGCGCAACATCCCGCAGGTGCCGGCGACGCTCGGCGAGGCGCTGGACGCGCTGGAGGCCGACCACGACTTCCTCACCGCGGGTGGCGTGTTCACTCCGGAGCTCATCGAGACCTGGATCGAGTACAAGCGCGAGAAGGAGATCAAGCCCCTCGCGCAGCGCCCGCACCCGTTCGAGTACGAGCTGTACTACGGGGTGTAGGCAGAAACCCGCGGAATCACGCGGTTTCTCAGACATCGCGGACGCGTCAGTCCGCGAATAGTCCGCACGAGTCGAAAGCGCCCGCCAGATCACGCCTGGCGGGCGTTTTCGCTTCGCGGGAGCACTGCTGTTCGGGCCACTATTTTGAATTCCATGACACTTCGCGAAGAAGTCGAACAGGCCATCGAAGACGCAAAGGCGCGAATTGCCAAACGAAAGTGGCCACCCGGCGTGATGCCGGCGGGTGACCCCGATCTTCGATTCGTGATGATCGATGAGTACTTTGCTGCCGTATTCGAGTCGCTGAAGCTCATTGCCGACCGAATCGATGCTAGCGAGCAGCAAACCGACTGACGGGTTTGTCTGCGTAGCGACCACCGCGCCGCGCAATGACTCGTCTTTGTCCGGCCACAGGTGCCCGTACGTATCGAGCGTCATCTTGAGGAGGCACCCCCAGCCGCGCCCGCACGGTCTTGAGCGGCTCGTCGAGGTACTGGACCGCCCGCGAGATGACTCCACGCATGAAGTCGACGTTGGTCACCCGGGGAATGCGGGCGCTCTTCGCGTTTGGGCGATCGTCACAGACACAATGGAGGCATGCGGTGGTGAGGTGGACTTGCGGGCGGCTGAGATGATCGCTGGCCGCGCACGACTAGTAACGATTTGGCCATCCCAACATCGGGGGCACAGCTTGTCGCTTGACAAGGGATGTATCGTTTGGGGTATGCCCGGATTGGACGAGTTCGCAGCCCTGACGCGCGCAATCGGCGAGTACACGGTGGAGGCACTCGGCAAGGAGAATCTTTCAGCTCTCCAAGTTGTGGCCCACCCCCGCGAGTTCAGTGCGTTCGTTGAAATCGCGCTCGAGGATCGTTCCGACGCCGCACAGCGTCGTGCGATCGAAGTGATGTTTGAGGTCGAGCAGGTGTACTGGGATGAGATCGCATTGACGTATGTCTTCGTGGATCAGATCGAGGATACCGACGACGTCGAGGCATCCCAGCTTCAGTACAGCTACGCATGACTGTCAGCTCGGTTCGGACGCCTAAGGCGTGCCGGGAGCGAGCAGTTGCGTTCAAGAAGGACGCCGAAGAGCTACGCGCTATTTCGAGCCAGTGGTATGCAGTTAGCTACTTCTACGCGGCTTTCCACACGGTGCGGGCGTCCCTCATGGAAGACCCAGTGTTCTCGGATCTCAGCCGGCTGAAGAGTTACAACGAGGCATGGATCCCCGACGATCGCTTCAATGAACATCACCAGGCTCGTCGAGGTTCACATGGTCAGAATCCGCCAGGTGTCTCTGACATGGTGAAGATGCTGTATCCCCAGATCGCGGTCGAGTACGTTCAGCTCCACAGCGCAAGCGTCGCAGTCCGCTACGGATTCGGTCTCGCGGCGTACGATGCTGATGCCCTCGCGACTGCGTTTGACACGATTGCGAAGGCCGCCGCAGCGGGTCGGCTTGTCGCGACGTAATTCACCTCAGTCCGCCAACAGTCCGCCACAGTCCCAATTCAGCACAATCACGTACTGTTTGCCTATAGCCACAAAACCGCGGAAACGAGCGGAAGTTTGCCACTTATCCCAATGGGGGTGCGGCTTTCCGTGTTCCGGTGCGCATGCGACCGCGGGTCGCTACGGTGGTCGCAGTGGCCTGCTGCAGGGCCGGCACCGAGGAGGCGTCGCATGGTCGAGAGGGATCTGAACGAGGTCCTCGGAGATCAGCGGGCAGCTCTCCGGGCCGGCCTGGGCGCGCATCCGCCATGACGATCGCGCGGAGTGGCTCGGGCACTTCGTCAATGGCATCGTCCTCGCGGTCGGGCTGCGGCCGATGGGTCTGCTGCACGGATAGGTGACATCTGATCTGGCTTGTCCGAGTGGACAGCCTGGAAGGATGGCATCGTGCCCAAGCCCTATCCCACCGAGTTCCGTGACGACGTCGTGCGTGTCGCGCGGGGTCGTGAACCTGGAGTGACGATCGAGCAGATCGCGAAAGACTTCGGTGTCCACGCGATGACGTTGCAGAAGTGGCTGCGCCGCGCCGCGGTCGATGAGGGGACCAAGCCCGGCCAGGCGGGCAGGGAGTCTGCCGAGAATCGCGAGCTGCGCAAGCGGGTCCGGTTGCTGGAGCAGGAGAACGAGGTCCTGCGGCGGGCGGCGGCGTATCTGTCGCAGGCGAACCTGCCGGGAAAAGGCTCTACCCGCTCGTGAGTGAGCTCGCTGGAGCGGGGATCCCCGTGACAGTGACGTGCCGGGTGCTCAAGCTCTCTCGTCAGCCGTACTACCGATGGCTGGCGAACCCCATCACCGATAGCGAGGTGACCGAGGCGTGTCGGGCGAACGCGTTGTTCGACGCGCATCGGGATGACCCCGAGTTCGGGCACCGGCTGCTGGCCGACGAGGCGCGTGAGATCGGGCAGGCGATGGCGGATCGGACTGCGTGGCGGATCGCGTCGGCCAATGGTTGGTGGAGTGCTTTCGGGAAGAAGCGGGGCAAGAACGGCAAGAAGCCCGGCCCAGCCGTCCACGATGATCTCTGCACCGTCACGGACGAGGACGGGCGACTCCGGCACGAGTTCACCGCCGACGGGCCGAACCAGCTCTGGCTGACCGACATCACGGAGCACCAGACCGGCGAGGGCAAGCTCTACCTCTGCGCGGTCAAGGACGTGTTCGGCAACAAGATCGTCGGCTACTCCATCGACTCCAGAATGAAGTCGAGCCTGGCCGTCAACGCACTCAACAACGCCGTCGCGATGCGCGGCGACGTTGCCGGCTGCGTAGTCCACAGCGACCGCGGGTCGCAATTTCGAAGCCGGAAGTTTCTGCGCGCCCTGACCCGACACCGCATGGTCGGATCAATGGGCAGAGTCGCCTCCTGCGGCGACAACGCCGCAATGGAAAGCTTCTTCAGCCTCTTGCAAAAGAACGTCCTCAACCGCCGCGCCTGGACCACCCGCGAGCAGCTGCGCATCGCGATCGTGACCTGGATCGAACGGACCTACCACCGCCGCCGACGACAGGCCGCGCTCGGCCGTTTGACCCCGGTCGAATTCGAGGTCATCATGAACACGCCCGTCGCACTGGCGGCGTGACTAGAAACTGTCACCTACTCGTGCAGCAGACCCGATCGAGCATCTGGACTCCGGGGTCAGGCTCGACGACGGCGGGCTCTTCTCGGCGAAGGTGGTCGTCTTCACCGACAAGACCATCGTGTTCGCGGATGCCACCGGCGCGAGTGGGAACCCGTACGACGTCGAGACGGTCGTCGTCGCACGCCCACGCGCCGGTCTTGCCCAGCTGACCATCTCGGACGCCAACTCGGCATCCCGCCGCGATGTCTTCGATCCGTGGCCCGGCGACTTCACGGTCACCGCGGAGTGGTCCTACGGGGCCAAAGTGACCTTCCCGCTCAGCCCGATCGAGTCGGACGAGCACCCGCTGCGGTTCAGCCGGCTCTACGCGACTTTTGATCGAGGCGCTGGGCGAGTAGGGATCACTTCACACGCGGCACTCCCCGGATGTCAGCGGGGCCGTCGGGTCGGTGTAGGTGCCGTTGGGGCCCGCAGGGTGCGTCGGCGCGGCTGTCGCCGTCGGCGCGGCTGTCGCCGTCCGTGCGGGCGTCGTGGTCGGCGCCGACGAAGCGGGAGCGGGCGTCGCCGTGGCAGGATTCAGCAACTGCTGCACGATGGCGTCGATCTGGTCGGGTCGACGAGGTTGACGTCCTTGCCGTCCTTCACTCCGTAACCGGTGATCGGCAGGGTCGTGAAAGTGATGTTCCCACCGGCGAGATGCTGCGCCTCCGAGGCGAAGCTCAGGAGATCGTCGGGGCGGGGCCTCCCGATCGTCCCACCGTTCCGGGCGGCGCCCCGGAACCGGCCGACGGACTCTCAGAAAGCAGCGTCGCCCTGGTTTGAGAACCGGCGCAGGCTGCTCCGGAGTACCCACGAGGCAGCCATTCGACTAGATTCGATCGTGCCGGGGCCGCTCTGGCCCCGCGACAGATCGGAGACCCGCATGACCCGCTACCTCCTCCTCTACCGCGCCGACCCCGAGGCGATGGCCGCGATGCCGGAGCCCACTCCCGAGCAGGCCGAGCAGATGAACGCCGCGTGGAACACGTGGGCGCAACAGGTCGGCAGCGGCCTCGTCGACTTCGGCGCACCGACGGCCGCGGTGTCCGAGGGCGCCGACCGCAGTGTCGGCGGCTACACACTCATCGAGGCCGACAGCGCGGACGCCGTCGAGGCGCTGCTCACCGGCCACCCCCACCGCGCGATGGGAGGCACGATCGACGTCTACGAGCTCACACCCGTCCCGGGGATGTGACGCCCGGCAGTCAGCAGGCCGTCGTCAGCCGGTGGGCGTCGGGCGTTGCGGGAGGCCGTAGAAGGAGCGATCGAACACGGCCCGCGACCGTCGTGTGACGGGGATGTGACGCCCGGCAGTCAGCAGGCCGTCGTCAGCCGGTGGGCGTCGGGCGTTGCGGGAGGCCGTAGAAGGAGCGCTCGAACACGGCCCGCGACCGTCGTGTGACGGCCAGGTAGTCCTCCTCGAGCCGGCTCGCCGAACCCGGCGGGTACTCCAGGAGGCGGGCGACGCCCTCCAACGCCACCCGGTCGGCCGGGAGCACATCGGCGGTCTTGTTCGTCCACAGGGTCATCGCTGAGCGCGCGCGGGAGGCGAACAGCCAGGCGTCGTGCAGCTTCGCGGCGTCGTCCGCTTCGATGAAGCCGTGCTCGACCGCGACGGCGAGGGCCTCCAGTGTGGAGGTCGTGCGGAGCGCGGGGATCGCGGCCGCATGCTGCAGCTGGACGAGTTGCACGAACCACTCGACGTCGCTGAGCGAGCCGCGGCCCAGCTTGAGGTGCCGCGAGGGGTCGGCGCCCTGCGGGAGCCGTTCGTTCTCGACGCGCGCTTTGATGCGCTTGACCTCGCGGACCTCCTGCTCGAGGATGCTCACGGGGTACCGCACCTCGTCGGCGACGGCCTCGAAGTCGGCGAGCAGGGCCGGGTCGCCCGTGACGCCACGGGCGCGCAGGAGCGCCTGGGCCTCCCACGTGAGCGACCAGCGACGGTAGTAGGCCCGGTAGGCCTCGAGCGAGCGCACGGCCGGGCCGTTCTTGCCCTCCGGCCGCAGCCCGATGTCGAGGTCGAGCGGCAGCCGGTTGTCTTCGGTGAGGCTGTTCAGCTCGGCGACGATGGCGAGGGCGGCCTTGTGCGCGGCGTCCTGATCGGCCGCGAGCGGGCGGAAGACGTACATCACATCGGCGTCGGAGCCGAAGCCGAGCTCGCGACCGCCGAAGCGCCCCATGCCGATGATCGCGAACTCGAGCGCGTCGGCGTCGCCGCGTTCGGCGCGGATCGCGGCCAGGACGCCGGCGAGGACGTTCTCGGTGACGGCAGTGAGACCACGGGCGAGCTCCTCGATCGTGCAGAACCCGAGGATGGCGGAGAAGGCCAGGCGCAGCACCTCGCGCCGACGGACCGCGCGCAGCGACGCCGCCGCCGTCGCCGCCGACATGTGCCGGCCCAGGATCGCCGCGGTCTCCTCGCGCAGCAGCTCGACCGTGCGCGGGCGGAGGTCCTCCTCCGACTCCAGCCAGGCGACCGACTCGGGGATGCGGCCGAGCAGCTCCCCGGCGAACCGGGAGCCGGACAGCACGCGCGTGAGCCGTTCCGCGGCGCCCGTGGAGTCGCGCAGCATCCGCAGGTACCAGTGCGTCGAGCCGAGGTCTTCGCTGAGCCGACGGAACGTGAGGAGGCCGTAGTCGGGATCCGCGCCCGCCGCGAACCACTGCAGGAGGACGGGGAGCAGGTGCCGCTGGATGGTCGCACGACGGGAGACGCCCGCGGTGAGCGCGCCGATGTGCGCCAGGGCGCCACGCGGGTCGCGGAACCCGATCGCGGCGAGACGCGCCTCCGCCTGCTCGCTCGTGAGCCCCGCACCGCCCTCGGTCGTCGCGCCCGCGAGCCCGTTGTCTGCAGTGGTCGCCGCCACGGCGCTCAGCAGCGGCCGGTAGAACAGCCGCTCGTGCAGGCCGCGGACCCGGTGCTTGATCTCGTTCCAACGCACCAGCAGCTGCTCGGCGTTCGGGGCCAGCCCGGTCGCCCTGGCAAGCACCCGCACGTCGCCCTCGTCGCGCGGCATCAGGTGGGTGCGGCTGAGGTGGCGCAACTGGAGGCGGTGCTCCATGAGCCGCAGCATGCGGTAGTCCTGCGAGAAGGCGGCAGCCTCCTCGCGCCCGATGTAGCTCTGGGCGGCGAGAGCGGCCAGCGCGGAGAGCGTGTCGCGCTGACGCACGAGCTCGTCGGTCTGCCCGTGCACGAGCTGCAGCAGCTGCACGGTGAACTCCACGTCGCGCAGCCCGCCCGGCCCGAGCTTCAGCTGGTAGTGCACCTCGTCGTCGGGGATGTTGTCGGTGACGCGCTCGCGCATCCGCTGCACCGACTCCACGAAGTTCTCGCGCGACGCACTGCTCCACACTTTGGGGCCGAGCGCGGCGACGTAGCGCGAGCCGAGGTCGGCGTCACCGGCGAGCGGGCGCGCCTTGAGCAAGGCTTGGAACTCCCACCCCTTGGCCCAGCGGTCGTAGTACGCGATATGGGACTCGAGCGTGCGCACCAGCGCGCCGTCCTTTCCCTCCGGCCGCAGGTTGGGGTCGACCTCCCAGAGCCCCGGCTCGATCGCCGGCTCGTGGATGCCGCGTTGCGTGAGCACTGCCAGGCGCGTGGCGATGTCGACCGCTCTGCCCGCGCTGAGGCCGGCGGACTCCACGCCCTCCGTCACGTAGATGACGTCGACGTCGCTCACGTAGTTGAGCTCGCGCGCGCCGGCCTTGCCCATGCCGATGACGGCGAACGGGGTGGCGCGCACCTCGGCCTCCGGGAAGCGGCCGGGCCCGCTGCCGATCGTCTGCGCGCGTGCGACGGCGAGCGAGGCCTCCAGAGCGGCGGCAGCCAGGTCGGAGAGTGCGGCGGCCACCGCGTCGAACCCGGTGACCGGATCGTCCTGCTCGAGGTCGAAGCTCGCGATCTGCACGAGCCGACGGCGGTAGCGGACGCGCAGAGCGACGCGGGCCTCGTCGTCCTCCACGGAGGCGACGCCGTCGACGGCGCCGACCGAGTCGAGCAGGTCGGTGCGAAGCTCCTCGGCGTTCGGGAGGGCGGTGACCGGATAGTCGAGCGCGCTCAACTCCGCCGGCTGCCGCAGGAAGAACTCGGCCGCGCCCTCCGACGCCCCGATCACCCGCAGGACCCGGCGGGCGTCGTCGCGCGACGGCACATAACGGGCCGTCTGCACCGGCGCGTGCCGGAGCAATCGCAGCGCGAGCGCCAGCGCGGTGTCCGGGTCCGCCACCGCCGAAAGGGCGGGCAGGAGGTCGTCCACATCGAAGCCGGTGAGCTCGACGAGCTCCTGCAGCTCGCCCCGCACCGAACTCAGCCCCACGAATCCGGCACGCGCGAGCGCGGTGAGGGAGAGCTGTTCGCGGGCCACGACTTCGGTCAGAGGATCTCGAGGTTGGTGCGCAACTCGAACGGCGTCACCTGCGCCCGGTACTCCGCCCACTCCCTGCGCTTGTTGAGCAGGGCGTAGTTGAACACCTGCTCCCCGAGTGTCTCGGCGACGAGCTCCGAGTCCTCCATGAGAGCGATCGCGTGGTCGAGGCTGGCCGGCAGCTGGTTGTAGCCGAGCGCTCGGCGCTCGGCGTCGGACAGCGCCCAGACATTGTCCTCGGCCTCCGGAGGCAGCTCGTACTGCCCCTCGATGCCCTTGAGACCGGCGGCCAGCATCAGCGAGAACGCGAGGTAGGGGTTGGCCGCCGAGTCGATCGCGCGGTACTCGACGCGCGAGCTCTGGCCCTTGTTGGGCTTGTAGAGCGGCACCCGCACGAGCGCGGAGCGGTTGTTGTGGCCCCAGCAGACGAAGCTGGGCGCCTCGTCGCCGCCCCAGAGCCGCTTGTAGGAGTTGACGAACTGGTTGGTGACCGCGGTGATCTCCGGGGCGTGCTTGAGCAGACCCGCGATGAACTGGCGGCCGGCCTTGGACAGCTGGTACTGCGCACCGGCCTCGAAGAACGCGTTGGTATCGCCCTCGAACAGTGACATGTGGGTGTGCATGCCCGAGCCCGGGTGCCCGGAGAGCGGCTTGGGCATGAACGTCGCGTAGACGCCCTGCTCGATGGCCACCTCCTTGATGACGGTGCGGAAGGTCATGATGTTGTCGGCCGTGGTGAGCGCGTCGGCGTACCGGAGGTCGATCTCGTTCTGGCCGGGGCCGGCCTCGTGGTGGCTGAACTCCACCGAGATGCCGAGGTCTTCGAGCATCCGCACCGACCGGCGACGGAAATCGTGCGCGGTGCCGCCGGGGACGTTGTCGAAGTACCCTGCCGAGTCGACGGGCTCCGGGCCCTCGTCGCCGAAGGTCGAGGACTTGAGCAGGTAGAACTCGATCTCCGGGTGCGTGTAGAAGGTGAACCCGCGGTCGGCGGCCTTCTCGAGCGTGCGTTTGAGCACATTGCGCGGGTCGGACACCGAGGGCTGGCCATCGGGCGTCGTAATGTCGCAGAACATGCGGGCGGTCGGGTCGATCTCGCCGCGCCACGGCAGGATCTGGAAGGTGGTGGGGTCGGGATGGGCGAGCAGGTCGGACTCGAACGCGCGCGTCAGCCCCTCGATGGCGGAGCCGTCGAAGCCGAGGCCTTCGGTGAACGCGCCCTCGACCTCCGCCGGGGCGATCGCCACCGACTTGAGCGTGCCGACGACATCGGTGAACCACAGCCTCACGAACTTGACGCCGCGCTCCTCGATGGTCCGAAGAACGAAGTCGCGCTGCTTGTCCATCCTGCCCCTTTCGTCAGCCCCTCCAGACTAGGGCGTGGCTCCCAACTCTACGGCTACTGCGCCCCGAATCCCGTCGGATCAGCCCGCGAGAGGCATCACTAGACTGAGGCGCATGAGCGAGCAGTCCCCTGTGCCCTCCGTCCATCCCACGGCCCCGTCGATGGAGTCGCTGAAGCGGGTACGGACCCGCCATTTCCAGGCAGCCAAGGAGGAAGGGGCGCCGTTCACCGGTCTGACCAGCTACGACATGCTGACGGCCCAGATCTTCGACGAAGCGGGGATCGACTTCCTGCTGGTCGGCGACTCGGCCGGCAACAACGTCCTCGGCTACGACACCACCCTCCCCGTGACGGTCGACGACCTCATCCCGCTGACCCGTGCGGTGGCGAAGGCAGTCAAGCGCGCGTTCGTCGTCGCCGACATGCCCTTCGGTTCGTACGAGTCCGGTCCGCAGGAGGCGCTGCACACCGCCGTGCGGTTCATGAAGGAGACCGGGGCTCACGCCGTGAAGCTGGAGGGCGGCAAGCGCAGCGCAAAGCAGATCCGCCGCATCGTCGGCGCCGGCATCCCCGTGATGGCGCACATCGGCTTCACCCCGCAGAGCGAGCACGGCCTCGGCGGCCACATCGTGCAGGGCCGCGGCGCCGGAGCGGAACAGGTTCTCGCGGACGCCCACGCGGTCGAGGAGGCCGGCGCGTTCGCCGTGGTGATGGAGATGGTCCCCGCCGACGTGGCGCAGCGCGTGACGCAGGAGCTGCGCATCCCGACGATCGGCGTCGGCGCCGGGCCGCATGTCGACGGCCAGCTGTTGGTGTGGACGGACTGGGCGGGTTTCTCGACCGGCCGCATCCCGCGGTTCGTCAAGCAGTACGCCGACCTGAAGGGCGTGTTGTCGGAGGCCGCGCGGGCGTACAAAGACGACGTCAAGGGCGGTCAGTTCCCGACCGCCGAGCACAGCTTCTAGTTCGGGGCCGCCCGGCGTTCGACACGTCGCCTGTCGTCGTCGTGGGCGTCGCGCAGAGCCTCCAGCGCACGATCGAGCGTCGCCGTGCCGGGGTTCACGACGCAGACCCACCCGTAAGCGCCGTACAACGGGTGCGGGAGGAACACGTCCTCGGCGCTGTAGTCCTCCACCTCGGCGTCCCCGGAGGCCGCGGGAGCGCGACCGAGGAGTTCGGCGGCGGCCTTCGCCCCCACGTGGATGTTGAGCCGCCAGCGATCCGGAGCGTCGAGACGTGACGAGACGTCGTCCGGGTAGTCCTTCGTCACGATCGTCGCGTAGGGCTGCCTGTTGGTCGGCACCCGGCCGTCGGGCGCGAAGTAGAAGAAGTGGTCGCCCCAGGAGATCGGCGGGTGCTCGCTGCCGTCCTGCGGCGCGAGTTCGAGAACGCCGTCGAAGGCCCGGATCTCTGACAGGACCCGATCCAGAGACATGCTTCTAGCGGCCGTCCTCGGCGTCTTCTTCCGCCCACTTCGCACTGTTCTCGCGGAGCTTCTCGAGCGCGTGCTCGGCCTCGGTGCGGGTGTCGAACGGGCCGACGCGGTCGGGGGCGGGCGACAGGAAGCCCTGCTCGACCTGGCCGGTCTTCATGTTGTACCAGTACTTGTGCTCGGCATCCTGGCGGATCCCGTAGTCGTTCTCGCCGGTCATAAGCTTGATCCTATGCCCAAGGATTCCGCCGGTCACCTGATCCCTGGCCGCGTCACCGCGATGCGCGCCGTCCCGTCGCGCATCCCGCGGCCGGAATACGTCGGCAAGCCGGGTCCGACGCCGTCGGACCGCGGCGACGTGTACTCGCCGGAGGAGATCCAGCTGATCCGCGAGTCCGGCCGGATCGCGGCGCGGGCGATCGAACGGGTCGGTCAGGCGGTGCGGCCGGGCATCACGACGGAGGAGCTCGACGCGATCGGCCACGAGTTCCTGATCGAACACGACGCGTATCCCTCGACCCTCGGCTATCGGGGCTACCCCAAGTCGCTCTGCAGTTCGGTCAACGAGGTCGTCTGCCACGGCATCCCCGACGACACCGTGCTCGAAGACGGTGACATCGTCAACATCGACATCACGGCGTACAGGAACGGCTTCCACGGCGACAGCAACCAGACCTTCGTCGTCGGCGCAGCCTCCCAGGAGGTCGCCCTGCTGGTCGAGCGCACCCGGGAGGCCCTGAGCCGCGGCATCAAGGCCGTCGCGCCCGGACGCCAGGTGAATGTGATCGGCCGGGCCATCGAGTCGTACGCCAGACGGTTCGGCTACGGCGTCGTGCGCGACTTCACCGGGCACGGTGTCGGGGCGACGTTCCACTCGGGTCTGATCATCCCCCACTACGACGCGGCGCCTGCGTTCGATGACGTGATGGAGGTCGGGATGGTGTTCACGATCGAGCCGATGCTGACGCTGGGAACGCACGAGTGGGACATGTGGGCCGACGACTGGACGGTCGTCACCGGCGACCGCAGCATCACAGCCCAGTTCGAGCACACGCTCGCGGTCACCGAGCGGGGCGCGGAGATCCTGACGCTGCCGTAGCGAAGCCGCTGTGGGAGCCGACGCCCCCAGGACTCCTGGTCTAGCTTCCGCTCGCCACCGGTGGGTCGGCAGCGAGGTAGATTCGTGGACATGAGCGGTCAGAACCACGCAATCGGAATCGACATCGGCGGAACGGGCATCAAGGGGGCGCTGGTCGACCTCGAGACCGGCGAGCTGCTCAGCGATCGGGTCAAGCTGCCGACGCCGGAGGGCGGCAAGCCGGACGACATCGTGGAGACCACGAAGGCGATCGTCGAGCGGCTCGCCGCGGAGGAGCCGGATGCTCCCGTCGGCGTCTGCTTCCCGGCCATCGTCAGCCACGGCGTCACCCTGTCGGCGGCCAACGTGTCCGAGAAGTGGATCGGGCTGCACGCCGAGGAGCTCTTCGAGAAGGGGCTGGGCCGCGACATCCACTTCGTCAACGACGCCGACGCGGCCGGGTACGCCGAAACCCGCTTCGGTGCGGCGAAGGGCAGGGACGGCTTGGTCATCATGACCACCCTCGGCACCGGGATCGGTTCGGCGCTCATCTACGACGGCGTGCTCATCCGCAGCCGCCCAGCTCGGGCATTTGGAGATCGAGGGCTACGACGCGGAGTCGCGCGCCGCCTACTCGGCGAAGGAGCGAGAGAACCTCTCCTGGGTGAAGTGGGCCAAGCGCCTCCAGAAGTACTACTCCACGGTCGAGTTCCTGTTCACGCCCGACCTCTTCATCGTCGGCGGCGGGGTCTCGAAGAACCACCAGGAGTTCCTGCCGCTGCTCGACCTCACGACAGAGATCGTCCCGGCGATGCACCGCAACAACGCGGGGATCCTCGGTGCGGCCGCTCTGGCCGTGCGCGGCGAGCGCCGCGACGCAGGCGAACGCGGCCGGTCGGCCGAGGTGGGCATCTCGCCCGACGCCTGAGCGGCGACGCGCCGCGCAGGGCGTCAGTGATCCGCATGGATCCGGCGCGCCCGCGTTAGGGAAGCGTGAGGACGGCGTGGGGTCGCCCTCCGCGGGTGTGGACTCTCTCCTGCCCCGGCCGTCCGGTCGGGCTGTCCGAATGGATGGAGAGAGTCGTGCTCGACCTCGTCTACCTTCTCGCCGTCGCGGTGCTGGCGTTCGTCGTCGCACTGGTCGGCCGGGGGGTCGAAAAGCTGTGATCGTCGTCACCCTGGTCGCCGCCCTGCTCGGCATCGCGGCGATCGGCTACCTGGTGGTCGCCCTGGTGAAGCCGGAGCGGTTCTGACATGGCGGTCTGGCTGTTCGTCGCCCAGCTGGCGACGCTCGTCCTCCTGCTCGCGATCGCCCATCGCCCGGTCGGCGACTATCTGGCCCGGGTCTTCACCTCGGACAGGGATCTCGCCGTCGAGCGCGGCGTCTACCGGCTGATCGGGATCGATCCCCGCTCGGAGCAGTCGTGGCCCGCCTATCTGCGCGGCGTCCTCGCGTTCTCGGTCGTCGGCATCCTCATCGTCTACGGTCTACAGCGGCTCCAGCAGTTCCTGCCGTACAGCCTCGGCTTCCCCGCCGTGCCGGAGGGGACAGCGTTCAACACTGCGATCTCGTTCGTCACCAACACGAACTGGCAGTCGTATTCGCCGGACGTCACGCTCGGCTACACAGTGCAGTTCGCCGCTCTGGCGGTGCAGAACTTCGTGTCGGCGGCCGTCGGCATCGCTGTCGCGATCGCGCTGGTCCGCGGGTTCGCGGCCAGGCGCAGCGCCGGATCCTTCACCCAGGCCGGCATCGGAAACTTCTGGGTCGACCTGATCCGGGCGACCGGCCGCGTACTGCTCCCGTTCGCCCTGGTGTCGGCCCTCGTGCTGATCGCCGGTGGTGTGATCCAGAACGTCGCCGGGTTCACCGACGTGCACACGCTCGCGGGGGCGACGCAGTCGATCCCGGGCGGCCCGGTCGCCTCGCAGGAGGCCATCAAGCTGCTCGGCACGAACGGCGGCGGCTTCTTCAACGTCAACTCCGCCCACCCGTTCGAGAACCCGACGGCGTGGACGAGCCTCTTTGAGATCTTCCTGATTCTCGTCATCCCGTTCTCGCTCCCCCGCACGTTCGGCACGATGGTCGGCGACAAGCGTCAGGGCTACGCGATCCTGGCGACGATGGGCTCGCTGTTCCTGATCTCCCTCATCGCCATGACGCTCTTCGAGGTCGGGGGTGCGACGGGAGGCGCTGCGTCGATGGAGGGCAAGGAGACGGTGTTCGGCGTCCTCGGCTCCACGCTCTTCAACACGGCGAGCACCACGACCTCCACCGGGGCCGTCAACTCGATGCTCGACAGCTACACGCCGCTCGGCGGGATGATGGCGATGATCAACATGATGGTCGGCGAGACGGTGCCGGGCGGCGTCGGCTCCGGGCTGTACGGGATCCTCGTGATCGCGGTGATCGCGGTGTTCCTCGCGGGCCTGATGGTCGGCCGCACCCCGGAGTACCTCGGCAAGAAGCTCGGCCCGCGCGAGATCAAGCTCGCGAGCCTGTACATCCTGGCGACGCCGGCGATCGTGCTCCTCGGGACAGGTCTCAGCTTCGCGATCCCCGCCATCCGGGCGGACGTCGAGAAGACCTCGATCCTCAACCCGGGGCTGCACGGCTTCAGCGAAGTGCTCTACGCGTTCACGTCGGCGGCGAACAACAACGGCTCTGCCTTCACCGGCCTCACGGCGGCCACACCGTGGTTCAACACCGCGCTCGGCGTGGCGATGTTCCTCGGCCGGTTCGTGCCGATCGTGTTCGTGCTCGCCCTCGCCGGCTCGCTCGCCGCCCAGAACAAGGTCCCCGCGACCGCCGGCACCCTCCCCACGCACCGCCCGCAGTTCGTCGGACTGATGGCCGGCACCATCCTGCTGGTCTCCGCACTCACGTACTTTCCCGTTCTCGCGCTGGGTCCCCTGGCGGAAGGGCTGAACTGACATGACCACCATCCATTCGGCCGCGGCCCGCACGTCGGCCACCCCTCCCGGGGCGTTCTCGGCACGGCAGCTGGTCGCAGCGCTCCCTGGAGCGCTGCGGAAGCTCGACCCGCGCTTCATGTGGCGCAACCCGGTGATGTTCATCGTGGAGGTCGGCGCGGCGCTCACGACGGTGATCGCGATCGCGCAACCCTTCCTGGGCGCGGGAGGCGCGGGTCCGGCCACGCTCGCGTTCACGTGGAGCATCGCCGCCTGGCTGTGGCTCACCGTGCTCTTCGCGAACCTCGCGGAGTCGGTCGCCGAGGGGCGCGGCAAGGCCCAGGCCGCAACGCTGCGCACGACCCGGTCCACCACGGTCGCGACGCGGGTGCCCCGCTACGACGAGACCGGCGACGCCGAGGCGTCGACCACCGCCACCGAACAGGTCGCGTCGAGCGAGTTGCGGCTCGGCGACGTGGTCGTCGTCACGGCCGGCGAGCTCATCCCCGGCGACGGCGACGTCATCCGCGGAATCGCCACGGTCGACGAGTCGGCCATCACCGGAGAGTCCGCACCCGTGGTGCGCGAGTCCGGCGGCGACCGCAGTGCGGTGACCGGCGGAACCCGCGTGCTCTCGGACCGCATCGTCGTGCGCATCACCAGCAAGCCCGGCGAGACCTTCGTCGACCGCATGATCGCCCTGGTGGAGGGCGCCTCCCGGCAGAAGACACCCAACGAGATCGCACTGAACATCCTGCTGGCCAGCCTGTCGATCATCTTCGTGATCGTCGTGCTGGTGCTGCAGCCGGTCGCCGGCTACTCGAACGCGTCGCCGACCGTGCCCGTGCTCGTCGCGCTGCTGGTCTGCCTCATCCCGACGACGATCGGGGCGCTCATCTCGGCAATCGGCATCGCCGGCATGGACCGCCTGGTGCAGCACAACGTGCTCGCCATGTCGGGCCGGGCGGTGGAGGCCGCGGGCGACGTCACCACGCTGCTGCTCGACAAGACCGGCACCATCACGTACGGAAACCGCCGGGCCAGCGAGTTCACCTCCGTCGGCGGGACCGCGGGCGACGAGCTGGTGCAGGCGGCGGCGCTGTCGTCGCTGAGCGACCCGACGCCGGAGGGCGTCTCGGTGGTCGAACTCGCCGAGACGTTGGGATACCAGCGACCGGAGCTCGTGGAGGCCAATCCCCTCGGCGGACAGATCGTCCCGTTCACGGCGCAGACCCGCATGAGCGGCCTCGACCTCCCCGACGGCTCGCAGGTGCGCAAGGGCGCGGCGAGCGCCGTGGTCCTCTGGGTGCGAGAGACCACCCCGCCCTCTGCGGCAGCCCTCGCCGAGCTCGACCATGAGGTCGAGCGGATCTCCCAGGTCGGCGGCACTCCGCTCGCCGTGGCCACGCGCGACGCGGACGGCTCCGCCCGCCTCCTCGGCGTCGTCTACCTCAAGGACATCGTCAAGGAGGGGCTCGCTGAGCGGTTCGCCGACCTCCGGAAGATGGGCATCCGCACCGTGATGGTCACGGGCGACAACCCGCTCACCGCCAAGGCGATCGCTGCCGAAGCCGGCGTGGACGACTTCCTCGCCGAGGCGACGCCCGAGGACAAGCTCGCGCTCATCCGACGCGAGCAGGAGGGCGGCGCGCTCGTCGCGATGACCGGAGACGGCACGAACGACGCGCCGGCGCTCGCCCAGGCCGATGTCGGTGTCGCGATGAACACGGGCACCTCCGCGGCGAAGGAGGCCGGCAACATGGTCGACCTCGACTCCGACCCGACCAAGCTGATCGACATCGTCCGGATCGGCAAGCAGCTGCTCATCACCCGCGGAGCGCTGACGACCTTCTCGATCGCGAACGACGTGGCGAAATACTTCGCCATCATCCCCGCGATGTTCGTCGGCGCCTTTCCCGGCCTCGCCGCACTCAACGTGATGGGCCTCCACTCCCCCGCCTCCGCGATCCTTTCCGCCGTGATCTTCAACGCGATCGTCATCGTGCTGCTGATCCCGCTGGCTCTGCGCGGTGTGCGCTACCGGCCGTCGGCGGCGTCGTCACTGCTGGGCCGCAACCTCCTCATCTACGGGATCGGCGGGATCATCGCGCCGTTCATCGGCATCAAGCTGATCGACCTCCTGGTCGCCCTCCTCCCCGGATTCTGATCGAAAGGCCATCGAACGATGAACCGCCTCCGCGGCGCCTGGCGCCACTACTGGGTCGCCCTGCGCGCGATGATCCTCCTCACCGTGGTGCTCGGGATCGGCTACACCTTCGTCGTCACCGGGATCGGGCAGGTCGCGCTCCCGGCTCAGGCGAACGGGTCGATGATCGCGTCCGACGGCCGTGCGACCGCGTCGAAAAGCACGGCCATCGGCTCGGGGCTCATCGGGCAGGCCTTCACCGACGCGAAGGGGAGACCGCTGCCGCAGTGGTTCCAGTCGCGCCCGTCGGCCGCCACCACGAACGGGCCAGCCGGCTACGACGCGGCCGCGTCCTCCGGCAGCAACCTCGCGACCGGCAACCCGGTGCAGGTGCAGGCCGTGAAGGACCGCACCGCCGCGATCGCGAAGCTCGACCGTGTCCCCGAGTCGGCCGTGCCCTCCGACGCCGTCACCGCCTCCGCATCCGGCCTCGACCCGCACATCTCGCCCGACTACGCGCTGCTGCAGGTCAAGCGCGTCGCCGACGCGCGCGGCCTCCCCGAAGCAACCGTGAAGAAGCTCGTCGAGTCTAAGATTCAGGGACGGGGCCTCGGCTACCTCGGGGACCCGACCGTGAACGTGCTCCAGCTCAACCTGGCGCTTGCCCAGCTCGGCCGCTGACGGGCCGACACCGAGAGTAGGGATCGAGCGAATGCCCCGTGGTCACCTCCGGGTCATGCTCGGCGCGGCCCCCGGCGTCGGCAAGACCTACGCCATGCTCGAAGAGGGCAAGCGGTTGAAGGCGCTGGGCAAAGACGTCGTGGTCGCGGTCGTGGAGACCCACGGCCGCGCCGCCACCGCCGCCCTCGTCGACGGGTTGGAGGTCGTGCCGCGGCTGGCTGTCGAGCATCGCGGCGTCGAGCTCACCGAGCTCGACCTCGGCGCGGTGCTCGCCCGTGCGCCGCAGCTCGCCCTCGTCGACGAACTCGCCCACACCAACGCCCCCGGCCTCCCGAATCAGAAGCGCTGGGAGGACGTGGAGGCGATGCTCGCCGCCGGCATCGACGTGATGTCGACGGTCAACATCCAGCACATCGAGTCGCTGAACGACGTGGTCGAACAGATCACCGGCGTCCAGCAGCGCGAGACCATCCCCGACGCCGTGCTGCGCCGCGCCGACCAGATCGAGGTCGTCGACCTGGCGCCGCAGGCGCTGCGCGATCGGCTCGCCGAAGGCGTCGTCTACCCGGCCGCGCGGGTGGACGCCGCGCTGTCGAACTACTTCCGCCTCGGCAACCTGACCGCCCTGCGCGAGCTCGCGCTGCTCTGGCTGGCCGACGAGGTCGACAGCGCCCTCCAGCGGTACCGCGCAGAGCACGGCATCGCCGGCAAGTGGGAGGCGCGCGAGCGCGTGGTGGTGGCGCTCACCGGCGGCGCCGAGGGCGAGACGCTCCTGCGACGCGGAGCGCGGATCGCCGCACGGTCCGCCGGCGGCGAGCTGCTCGCTGTGCACGTGACCAGCCAGGACGGCCTCCGCGATGCGACGCCGGGGGCGCTCACGGCACAGCGCGCACTGGTCGAACAACTCGGCGGCAGCTACCACCAGGTGGTCGGAAGGGACATCCCGCGCGCGCTCGTCGACTTCGCCCGCGGCGAGAACGCGACCCAGCTGGTCATCGGCGTCTCACGCCGCAGTCGACTCGCCGCGCTGTTCACCGGACCGGGGATCGGCGCGACGGTCGTCCGCGAGTCGGGCGACATCGACGTGCACATCGTGACGCACTCCCGGGCCGGGGGCCGCTTCTCGCTTCCGCGGCCGCGCGGCGGCCTGACCGTCCGGCGCCGCGTCTACGGGTTCCTCCTGGCTCTGATCGGCGGTCCGCTGCTGACGCTGCTGCTGGTGAACTTCCGCTCGGGCCAGTCGATGACGGCCGACGTGCTCAGCTACCAACTGCTGGTCGTGGTCGTCGCGCTCGTCGGCGGCATCTGGCCGGCGCTGTTCGCCGCGCTGCTCTCCGGGCTGACGCTCGACTTCTTCTTCGTCGATCCCCTTTACACCATCACCATCGCCGAGCCGCTGCACCTGCTCGCGTTAGTGCTGTACCTCATCATCGCGGCGCTGGTCAGCCTCGTGGTAGATCAGGCCGCCCGCCGCACCCGTGCCGCGCAACGGGCCGCGGCCGAGGCTGAGCTGCTCGCGACGGTCGCCGGCGGAGTCATCCGCGGCGAGGACGCCCTGCAAGCGCTCGTGACGCGCACGCGCGAGGCGTTCGGCCTCACCGGCGTGCGACTCCTCGACGGCGACGAGGTGGTCTCCGCCGACGGCGAGCCGGCCGACTCCGCCCACACGCAGCGGCTGCCGGTGGGCGGTCGGGGCACGCTGGAGCTATCCGGGCGCGATCTGGAGGCCGCCGACCGACGCCTCCTCGCGGCGATCGTCGCCCAGCTCGACGCCGCCCTCGAGCACAGGGAGCTCGCCGCGACCGCGAGCGAGCTCGGGCCGCTCGCCGAGGCCGACCGGGTGCGCAGCGCGCTCCTCGCAGCAGTCGGCCACGACCTCCGCCGCCCCCTGGCTGCCGCGACCGCCGCCGTCACCACACTGCGGCAGACCGACCTCGACCTCAGCGACGCCGACCGGGAGGCCCTGCTGGAGACTGCGGAGGACAGCCTCCACGGGCTGGCGACCCTCGTCACCAACCTGCTCGACGTGAGCCGGGTGGAGGCCGGCGTGCTGGGAGTGTCGCTCGCGCCCACCGAGATCGACGACGCCATCCCGCCCACCCTGGACGAGCTGGGGCTCGGGCCGGCAGAAGTGGAGCTCGACCTGGCGGAGGGCCTGCCTCCAGTGATCGCCGACGGCGTTCTCCTGCAGCGCGTGCTCGTGAACCTCCTGGGCAACGCGCTGCGCTTCTCGCCGCGCGACCGGCCCCCCGTGATCGCGGCCAGCGAGTTCGGCGGCACGGTGCAGCTGCGGGTGATCGATCACGGGCCCGGCATCCCCGGCGAGCGCCGCGAGGCGGTCTTCCAGCCGTTCCAGCGCCTCGGCGACACCGACAACGACACCGGAATCGGGCTCGGACTCGCCCTGTCGAAAGGGTTCGCCGAGGGCATGGGCGGCACGCTGGAGGCCGAGGACACGCCGGGAGGCGGCCTCACGATGGTGGTCTCGCTGCCCGCGGCCACCGACCTGACGGAGGGACAGCGATGAGGATCCTGATCGCCGACGACGACCAGCAGATCCTCCGGGCGCTGCGCATCCTGCTCGGCGCTCGCGGCTACGAGGTCATCACCGCGAAGACCGGGGCTGAGGCGCTGTCGGAGGCGGTCGAGCACCATCCCGACCTGGTCATGCTCGACCTGGGGATGCCGGAGCTGAACGGCATCGAGGTCATCGAGGGCCTGCGCGGCTGGTCGTCGGTTCCGATCCTCGTGGTCTCCGGTCGCACGGGCTCCGCCGACAAGGTGGACGCGCTCGACGCCGGCGCCGACGACTACGTCACCAAGCCGTTCGCCGCTGACGAGCTGTTGGCGCGCATCCGCGCCCTCACGCGTCGCCAGTCGGGTTCCGCCGACGAACCGGCGGTGCGGTTCGGCGACATCACCGTCGACCTCGCGGCGCACCAGGTGCTCAAGCGCACGGCCGACGGCGAGAGCCCGGTGCGGCTGACGCCGACCGAATGGGCCATCCTGGAGGTGCTGCTGCGCAACCCGCGCCGGTTGGTCACCCGGCAGGCGCTGCTCACGCAGGTGTGGGGGCCGCAGTACACGAACGACACCGGCTACCTGCGGCTCTACCTGGCGCAACTGCGCAAGAAGCTGGAATCGGAGCCCTCCAACCCCCGCTACCTCCTGACGGAGGCCGGCATGGGCTACCGCTTCTCCCCCGACCCCGACCCCGACCCCGACCCCGACTCCGCCGCCGCCGCCGCCGAGCCAGAGTGAGCGTCGAGGGGCACGTTAACGCCCCAAAAACTCGGTTTTAGGGGCGTCAACGTGCCCCTCGGCGGTTTGTAGGGAACGGGACGGCCGATACGCCGGGTTCTGTCACGGCGCTCGCGCGCCGCGGACGGCCATCTCTCTCGGGACGACGTCGCCGCCGCCCTCTAGCGGTCTACCCGGGGACGAGGCGAGCAACCTCATAGTCCCCTGTCTGACCTTGCTCCAGGCGAGGTTTACCCAGCCGGCCGGGTCACCCCGGCCGCTGGTGGTCTCTTACACCACCGTTTCACCCTTACCGCGCACTCGCGTGCGAGGCGGTCTGCTTTCTGTTGCACTTTCTCGCGGGTCACCCCGGGTGGGTGTTACCCACCACCCTGCTCTGCGGAGCCCGGACGTTCCTCGGCGGCCCGCTCGCGCGGACCGACGCGACCGTCTGGCCGTCCCGTTCCGGGCTCCACCCTAGCCCAGAACGGCTGGCGGCGGCCTCGCGGCCGAGTGCGGATCAGAGGCCCGACTCCTCGTTGCGGATCAGGATGGCGCCGCTGTCCGGGCACAGCACGACGTCGTCGTCGGCTGCACCGCGGATGTCGGCGAGGTCCGACTCGTTGAGCTTCACGTTCGACCCCATCGACACGCCGCGCAGCAGGAGGGCGGCTCCGACGCCGTAACGGGAGCGCTGGTGCTCGTACAGGGCGACCAGGTCGTCCGGAAGCGCCTCGGCGATCGTGGCACGGTCGCGGGCGAGGGCGTCGCGCTGAGCGGCAACGGCGCCGGACTCGGCGTCGCGCGCAGCCTCCAGCTGCTGCACCCGGCTCTCGAGCTCGGCGCGCTCGGCCTCGATGGCCGCCAGCGCGCCCTCGAGCCCCTCCACGCGCTCCATGACCGTGAGCTCGATCTCCTCGAGGTCGTTCTGACGCTTGGCGAGGGCGGTGAGCTCGGTCTCGAGCGCCTGCACGTCTTTCATCGACGAGGTCTGCTGCATCCGGTCGGTGTCGCGGCGCTTGCGCGCCTCCACGAGCTCGACGTCGGATTCCACGCGCCTGAGCTCGGACCGGGCGTCCTCGATTTCGCCGGTCGCCGCGATCCAGCGCGCGCGGAGGGCGTCGACCGCCGGCTGCATAGCGGCGAGCTCGGCGGCCTGTGGAAGGTTCTTGACAGTGTGGTCGAGCTGGCTCAGCCGCGTGTCGGCGGTCTGCAGCCTCAGGAGCTCGTTCTGATCGGAGGGGCTGGCTTTCACAGTGCTCTGCTCTCTGCTGGTTCGTTCGTCGCTGTGGTGTTCGTCGCTGTGTTCATCGTCGCTGCTGGAGGCTCATTGCAGGATGGCGAAATCCCATGGATCGGTGCGCAGCTCGCTGACGGTGACCTCGACATCGGGCAGGGCGCTGCGCAGCGCCTCCGCCGCCGTGTCGAGCCACAGCCACTCGCTCGCCCAGTGCGACACGTCGAGGAGGGCGGGCCCGCCGCCGACGACCGCCTGCTCGCGCGCCTCCGAGGCGAGATGGTGGCGCAGGTCGGCGGTGATGTAGACATCGGCCCCGCGGACAGCCTCCGTGGCGAGCAGCGAGTCGCCGGCCCCGCCGCACACGGCGACGCGCGAGACGGGCTGATGATAGTCGCCCGCCGCGCGCACGCCGCCCGCGGTGGGCGGCAACAGCTCGGCGACAACGCGCGCGAGGGCGCCGAGCGTCGTGGCCCGGGCGAGGATGCCGACCCTCCCGATGCCGGTGACACCGTCGGGAGCCGGGGCGATCGGTTCCGTGTCGGTGAGGCCGAGGGCCGCCGCCAGCACGGCGCTCGTGCCGTCGGCGACGACATCGGCGTTCGTATGGGCGGCGACGAGCGCGCAGTCGGCGCGGATCAGCGTCGCCAGGAGCGCGCCCTTGTAGCGGTCCTCGGCGATGGAGGTCACGCCGCGCAGCAGCAGCGGATGGTGCGCGATGAGAAGGTCGGCGTCGAGCCCGACCGCTTCGTCGACGGTCGCGGCCACGGCGTCCACCGTGAGGAGGATGCGGTCGACCGGAGCCTCCGGATCGCCCGAGATCAGCCCGGGCGCATCCCAGCCTTCCGCGCCGGCGATCGGCCAGAGCGATTCGACGACCTCGCAGACGGAACGGAGAGTGTGCGGCACGTTCTAGAGCCTACGTGATCGGCCGCCGCCGGGGGTCAACGAGACTCGGTCTACGCTTGTGCGCGCTCCTGCCTGCGGACGGCGGGGACGCCCGACACGATCGGCGTGAGGAGCCCGACGGCGAGCGCGATCACGACGCCGATGTTGCTCGCGCCGATCCCTGCGTTCGGATCTGCGCCCAGCAGCCGGAACAGATAGCCCTCCCACGCGAGCCAGGGCAACGACGAGCTCACGAAGCCGAGGCCCACCGCGCTGGCGACCACGAGCATCGCCAGGTTCGTCCAGCGCCAGTCCGGATAGACACCGCCGCGGGTCAGCAGCGAGGGCTGGTGGAACCTCCGCGTGCGCAGCATCATCTCGCCCGTGAACACCCCCGCCCAGGCCGCCACCGGGACGGCGAGGGTCGTGGGGACGCCACGGAGGACGGCATCGAGGTCGCGCACGGTGAGCGTCAGCGCGACACCGGCCACCGCGATCGCGCAGGCGACGATCACGGTACTCCACCGCCTCCCGAGCCGTACGCCCAGGGCGTCGAGGGTGAAGCCTCCCGAGTACATGGTCAGCACGAGCGCCGAGATGAGGCTGAGGCCGACCGCGAGCAGCAGGGGCACCGGGTACCAGACGGGCAGTCCGAGACGGGTGAGTCCGGCGACGGGGTCGCGCGCGATGTCGTCGGCCAGCGCCGGATCCGAGGCGGCGAGCAGACCGCCGTAGGAGACGAGCACGAACGGCGGCACGCCGGCTCCGAAGGTCGCCCAGAGCATGCCCGCCGCACCGGAGGACTTGGGGTGCTGATAGCGGGCGACCTCCGCGCTGCTCATCGCCCACGCGAGCCCCACGTAGCTGAACACGAGGACGGCCCCGGTCACGACGTGCGTCCAGAGGGCGTCGGGGACGGCGAGCGCCCGCGTGAGGTCGACGTGCCGCCAGGTCGCCGCGATCATCACGACGATCAACACCGCGGAGGCGATCGTCAGCACCAGTTGCACGCGCGCGAGCAGCCCGTAGCCGAAGTAGGCGACGACGCCCGCGACCCCCACCGTGACCAGCAGCGCGAAGGTGGTCGGCCCGATGCCGAGCTGCGACCAGCCGCCCGAGATCGCGACCGACCCGGCCGCGGACCCGGCCAACCACAGCAGCACAGCCCCCCAGAACACCTTGGTGATCAGGGCGAGCCCGCTCGGCACGACGTTGCCGAGCAGACCGAAGGCGGCACGGGAGACGACCATCGTCGGCTGCCCACTCCATTTGCCCGCCAGCGTGCCCAGCCCGAGCGGGAGGAACGACAGGGCGACGCCCACGAGCGTGGCGACGAGCAGCTGCCGGAGGCTGAGCCCGAGCAGGAACATCGTCGCGCCCACGCCGACGCTGATCAGTGACGACGTGCCGGCGAACCACAGCCAGAACAGCCGGGAGGCCCGCCCGGCGCGGTGCTCCAGCGGACTGGGCTCCAAGTCGGCGGCTTCCGGGACGAACGGCGGGGGCGGCGCGGGCGGGGAGCCGAAGAGCACCGAGTCGTCGGGCAGCCGCGGCGTCACCACGGGGATGGGAGCGCCGGCGCGCACGTCGTCGGCGTCGTCGGCGACATCGTCGTCGATGTGGTCGGGCGTGGCGGTCGTCGCGCCGAGGTCGTGGGCGACGAGGGGCTCGTCCGCGACCAGCGGCACGATCGCCGACGCCGAGGGCAACGCGGTCGAGAGCAGCGGGACGGGCTGGGAGTCGCGCGGAGCCAACTCCTCCGGGACCAGTCCCAGGGGCTCGACGCGATCGGGAGGGTGCGCGTCCTCCTGCGGCGAGGCCGACGTGGGCTCCATCGCGACGATCGGGAACTTCGGAGGCGGGACCTCCTTCGTGACCGCCTCGGGGACCTCCGCCCTGGGTGCAGGCGGCGGCACGACCGGCGGCTTCGGCTGCGGCTGCGGCTGCGGCACGGCGGCACCGACCCAGGCGCTGTAGGTCGGCTGCGGTCCGGTGCCCCGCTTCCGCACGGGGAGGTCGTCGAAGCTGATCACCTGTGTCGGCGGCCCCACTTCGTCGTCGTCCACGTCGTCGTCCACGTCGTCGTCTGCCGCGTCAGCGCCCGCCGCCTCGGCTTCTGTCGCGTCGGCTTCTGCCCCCTCGGCGTCCGCCGCGCCGGCGTCGGTCGGCGCGGCCTCCTGTGCGACCCCCGGCGCCACGATCGGAATGGAGGAGGTCGCCGCCCGGGCATCCAGCACCGACTGCAGGTGCTCGATCGCCGCGGTCGTGTCGTGGACCCGCAGGTCGGCGTCCACGATCGCCGTGACCTCGGCGTCGCTGAGCGCCGCGGCGTCCTGCCGCTCCACCGTCGGCTCGGCGATGATCGGGATCGCCGCGGTGACACGGCCGACCTCGGCCTGCAGGGCGTCGGCGAGCTCGTCGTCGCTGTGGCGGATCCTGCGGTCCGGCTCGGCGACGCCCTGCCCCTCCACGCCATCGGCCATGCTCGAAGCCTACGACGCTAATGTCTGGCGGGTCAGGGGTCATCCGCGCCCGGGGAGAAGTACCATCGTCTCGATGAGCACGCCGATCCCGACTCCGTACGAAGACCTGCTGCGCGACGTCCTCGCGAACGGCAGCCACAAGTCCGATCGCACCGGCACGGGCACGCGCAGCGTGTTCGGCCGCCAGCTGCGCTTCGACCTCGCGCAGGGGTTCCCCCTGATCACCACCAAGCGGGTCCACTTCAAGTCGATCGCCTACGAGTTGCTGTGGTTCCTGCGCGGCGAGAGCAACGTGGGCTGGCTGCGCGACAACGGCGTGACCATCTGGGACGAGTGGGCAGACGAGCGCGGCGAGCTCGGCCCGGTCTACGGCGTGCAGTGGAGGTCGTGGCCGGCACCCGACGGCACGCACATCGACCAGATCCAGCAGGTCGTCGACACCCTGCGCCGCGACCCTGACTCCCGGCGGATGATCGTCTCCGCGTGGAACGTCGCCGACATCCCCGACATGGCCCTCGCGCCCTGCCACGCGTTCTTCCAGTTCTATGTCGCCGACGGCAAGCTCTCGTGCCAGCTCTACCAGCGCAGCGCCGACATGTTCCTCGGCGTACCCTTCAACATCGCCAGTTACGCCCTCCTCACCCTGATGGTCGCGCAGCAGGTGGGGTTGGAGCCGGGTGAGTTCGTCTGGACGGGCGGCGACTGCCACATCTACGACAACCACGTCGTGCAGGTGACCGAGCAGCTCACGCGCGACCCGTACCCCGCGCCGACGCTGCGCTTCGCACGCATGCCCGAGAGCATCTTCGCCTACCGGTTCGAGGACTTCGTGGTCGAGGGCTACGAACACCACCCGGCGATCCGCGCGGCCGTCGCCGTATGAGCCTCGCGCTCATCTGGGCGCAGGCCCACGACCGGGTCATCGGCGCGGGTGGCGTGATGCCCTGGCACCTCCCGGAAGACCTGAGGCACTTCCGCGAGCTGACCGGCGACGACCCCGTCGTGATGGGCCGTCGCACGTGGGAGTCCCTCCCCGAGCGGTTCCGCCCGCTGCCCGGCCGGGACAACATCGTCGTGACGCGCCAGCTCGACTTCGACGCACCAGGAGCGACGGTCGTCCACTCGCTGGAGGCCGCGCTGACCGATCGCGACGGCTCGACCGTCTGGGTGATCGGCGGCGCAGAGCTCTACGGCCAGGCTCTTCCACTCGCCGACCGCGTGGAGGTCACCGAGATCGACCTCGACGTGGCGGGCGACACCGTCGCGCCCGCGCTCGGCCCGGAGTGGCACGGCACGGCCGACGCCTGGCGCGACGCCGCCGACGGGATGCGCTACCGCTTCATCCGCTACCTCAGGTGAGGCCGGCCACCAGATTCACCGTCGCAGCGACGATCACCGTTCCGAACACGTACGACAGCAGAGTGTGGCGGAGGATCGTCCGGCGGATGTAGGAGCTGGAGACGTTCGTGTCCGACACCTGGTACGTCATCCCCAGAGTGAGGGAGAGGTACGCGAAGTCGCTGTACTGCGGGGGCTCGTCCTGGTTGAAGTCGACGCCGCCGTCGTAGCGGTAGTAGATGCGCGCGTACCGGAGCATGTAGATCGTGTGGACGAGCAGCCAGGACAGTGCGACGCTCGCCACCGCGAGCAGAGCGACGCCCAGCTGCGCTCCGCCCTTCAGGTTCCGCGCGTCGACGAGGACCCACACCACCGCGAAGACGCTCGCCAGCGAGGCGATGATCAGCACCAGGTCCGCGGTCCTGCGCCCCGGGTCCTCGAGCGTCGCGTGACTGCGCGTCGTGGACGCGTCCATGCGCCACACGCTCATCCAGATCCACACGATGTAGACCAGGCACGCAGCGGCCCACCCGGCGATCACCGCGTGGTGGACGGCGTCGAAGAACGACATGACGACCGCCACGAGGATGCCTACGGCCAGCGCGATGTACATCTTGACCCGGGTGTGCCCGCGCCCGCGCTTCACTTCGTTCGTCACTCTCCGGATATTCGCACAGCGTGACCGAGCGTCCCGCTCAGCGCGCCGGTACGATCGGATTGTGACCACCGCCCCCGCCCCCCTCGCCGACCTCGACACCGAAGCGCTGCACGCCGCTCACGCGGAGTTCGCCGGCGCCTACGACGACCTCCGGGCCCGCGGCCTCGCGCTCGACATCACGCGCGGCAAGCCGTCTGCCGAACAGCTCGACCTCTCTGACGACCTGTTGCACCTGCCAGACGGTGCGTTCCGCGACGCCGCGGGCACCGATCTGCGCAACTACGGAGGCCCCAACGGCCTGCCCGAGCTGCGCGCGATCTTCGCCGAGGCGCTGCGGGTGCCGCCTGCGCAGCTTCTCGCGCTCGGCAACTCCAGCCTGACGATCATGCACGACACCGTTGCGCAGGCCCTGCTGCACGGCGTCCCGGGCGGCGAGCTCCCGTGGGGCCGCCAGCCCATCTCCTTCCTGGCGCCCGTGCCGGGTTACGACCGTCACTTCACGATCTGCGAGCGCTTGGGGATCCGCATGATCGCGGTCCCGATGAACGACGACGGCCCCGACGTCGCGACCATCGAGACGCTGCTCGCCACCGACGACAGCATCAAGGGCATGTGGTGCGTGCCGGTGTACTCCAACCCCACCGGCGCGGTCTACAGCGAGGAGGTCGCGCGCGCGCTCGTCTCGCTGCCCGCCGCACCCGACTTCCGCCTGTTCTGGGACAACGCGTACGTGGTGCACCACCTGTCGGACGAACGGCCGGAGCCGATCGACATCCTGGCGCTCGCCGCCGAGGCGGGCAACCCCGACCGACCGCTGATCTTCGCCTCGACGTCCAAGGTCACCTACCCGGGAGCCGGCGTCGCCTTCATCGGCGCGTCCGAGACGAACATCGCCTGGTTCCAGCACAACTCGGCCGCGCAGAGCATCGGTCCCGACAAGCTCAACCAGCTGCGCCACGTCCAGCTGCTCCGCGACGCCGACGGGCTCCGCGCGCACATGGAGAAGCACCGCGCCATCCTGGCCCCGAAGTTCGCCGCGGTCGACGAGACCTTCCGCGCCCGCCTGGAGCCGTGGGGCGCCGGCTCGTGGAACGCCCCGCTCGGCGGCTACTTCGTCAGCCTCGACGTGCTCGACGGCTGCGCCAAGCGCGCAGTGCAGCTGGCCAAGGAGGCCGGGATCGCCGTCACGCCGGCCGGCGCGACCTTCCCGTACGGCGAAGACCCGCGAGACGCGAACATCCGCATCGCCCCCACGTTCCCTCCGCTGGCGGAGCTGAGCGAGGCCCTCGACGGCCTGTGCACGGCGATCCTGCTCGCCGAGAGCGAGGCGCTGCTCGCCGAGCGGAACTGACGTGACCTCCGCGCACCGGCGCGACGAGGAAGGTCCACGCTGGGAGGTCCGCCCGGCCGTCGAGGCCGACTGGCGGGCCTACCGGGCGATCCGGCTGGAGATGCTCGAAGACACCCCGATCGCGTTCCTCGAGACGCTGGAGGCCGCGCGGGCGCACCCGGAGGAGCACTGGCGCCGCCGCGCTGCGAACGGCTCGGCCGCCAGCGAGCTGTTCGGCGCGGTGAGGCGAGACGGGCGCTGGATCGGCACCATGGGCGGCTTCCAACCCGTGAGCTCGCCAGATCCCCACCTGGTCGGCGTCTACGTGACGCCGTCGCAGCGCGGACGCGAGCACGGCGTCGCCGACGCGCTCCTCGACGCCGTCATCGCCTGGGCGCGCCGGCGCTCGGGGCGCCTCCTGCTGGAGGTCCACGAGCGCAACCTGCCCGCCATCCGCTACTACGAGCGGCACGGGTTCGCCTTCACCGGTCGCACCCAGCCGTACCCGCTCGACGGCACCGCTCGGGAGCTCGAGATGGCGGTCGAGCTCTAGGCTCGAGCCAGACGGGTCAGACCTCTCCGAACCCGCCCTCCACGAGCTCGACAAGCGCGTCGACCGCGGCTTCGCCGCCGCCGTCGGGCGACGCGATCGAGGCGGTCGCGCCGGCGATCAGACCGAGCGACATCACGCCCAGCAGGCTCTTGGCGTCCTTGCCGTTGACGGTCACCTTCACGGGGAAGGTGTTCGCCAGCTTCACGAACTCGGCCGCCGGCCGCGCGTGCAGACCCTGCGGGTTGCGCACCAGCACCTCCCGCGTGTAGCCGCCTTCGCCGCGCTGGGGCGCTGCGGGCTCACCGGGCGCAGCGGCGCCGGTCGCCGTCTGCGCCGCCTCGGAGGCCGCCGGCACGGCCGGCTCCGCGCCGCCCCACGCCGCGCGCGCTCCCTCGACGGCAGCGGCGACACCCTCCAGGTCGGCCCCGGTCTCGGCAGCCACGGCCGCGGCAACGCCGCCCTCGACGAAGGGGCCGTCGACGACGCGCACGCGTGCGCGCTCGTCGTCCGGGAGGAGGTCCAGCACCGTCTCGGCCGTCAGCAGGGCGGAGCCGAGGTCGCTCACGACGACGACCCCCGCCCCCTGGTCGGCCTCGCCCACGGCGGCCATGACCTTGCCGAAACTGGTGCCGATGCCGTCGTCGTCCGTCCCGCCCGCAGCGAGCAGCGGCACCGATGGCGCCATCTGCCCGGCGAGGGCGACGACGCCGGCAGCGAGCTGCGAACTGTGCGAGACGAAGACGATTCCGACCGTCCCGCTCATCCGGCGGCACCGACCGCGGCCCGCAGGATCAGGGCCGTCGACTGCGCCCCGGGGTCGCGGTGGCCGGCGGAGCGCTCTCCGAGATAGCTGGCGCGGCCCTTGCGTGCCACGAGCGGGATGGTCGCGTCCGAGCCCTGCTCGGCCGCGTCGGCGGCCGCGGAGAGGATCGCCGCCGGGTCGGCCCCCGCGGCGAGTGCGGCAGAAGCCGCCTCCACCGCGGGGGTCCAGGCGTCGACCATCGTCTTGTCGCCCGACTCCGCCTTGCCGCGGGACACGATCCCGTCACGCGCCGCGGTCAGCAGCGCCACGAGCGTCTCCCCGTCGATCGTCTCCGCGCCGCCCACCGGCTCCGCCGCCTTGAGGAAGGCGGTGCCGTAGAGCGGTCCGGAGGCTCCACCGACCGTGGAGATGAGGGTCATCGCGATCGAGCGCAGCACCGCCGACGGCGTCGCGTCGTCCGGCAGCTTCGCCAGCGCGGCCACGGACGCGCGCATGCCGCGGTCCATGTTCTCGCCGTGATCGCCGTCGCCGATCTCACGGTCGAGCGTGTTCAGCTCGCCTTTGTGCTCGCCGACGACCTCCGCCGCAGCCGTGATCCAGGACAAGACCCAGTTCGTGTCCAACGCCATCAGCGTCTCCTTCCTCGCGTCGTCTCAGTCGTTCTTCCCGCGGCCTCGACCTGTCTGCGGCCTCAGACGCCCCACCGGAGCGCCGCGGTGTGCACCGGTGCGTCCCACAGCGCGGTCAGCTCGTCGTCCAGCTTCAGCACCGAGATGGAGGCGCCCTGCATCTCCAGAGAGGTGACGTAGCTGCCGACCAGCGACCGGCCGAGCACGATGCCCTTCTCGTCCAGGATCTCCGCTGCGCGGCGGAACAGGATGTAGAGCTCCGACAGCGGCGTTCCGCCCATCCCGTTCACGAACAGCAGCACCGTGTCTCCCGACGCGAACGGGAGGTCGGTGAGGACGGCGTCCATCATCCGGTCGACCAGCCGGTCGGCCGGCTCGAGCTTGATGCGCTCGCGACCGGGCTCGCCGTGGATGCCGACGCCGAACTCGATCTCGTCCTCCGGGAGCACGAAACCGGGCTGGCCGGCATGCGGGACGGTGCCGTCGGTCAGCGCGAGCCCGATCGAGCGGACGTTGGCGTTGACCTTCTCGGCGATCGCCGTCACCGCGTCGAGGTCGTCACCGCGGTCTGCCGCAGCACCCGCGATCTTCTCGACGAGCGCGGTGCCGGCGACGCCGCGCCGCCCTGCCGTGTAGAGCGAGTCCTGTACCGCGACGTCGTCGTTGGTGACGACGGCGCGCACCGTGATGCCCTCGGCGCCCACCAGGTCGGCGGCCGTCTCGAAGTTCAGCACGTCGCCCGTGTAGTTCTTGACGATGTGGAGCACACCGGCGCCGCCGTCTGCGGCCTTGGTGGCCTCCACGATCGGCATCGGGGTCGGGGAGGTGAACACCTCGCCGGGCACAGCGGCGTCCAGCATGCCCCTGCCCACGAATCCGGCGTGCAGCGGCTCATGGCCGCTGCCACCACCGCTGACCAGGCCGACCTTGCCGCGCACCGGGCCATCGGCTCGGGAGACGAAGCGGGGGTCCTGCGACACCGAGACGATGTCGGCGTGGGCTCGGCCGAAACCCGCCAGGGACTCGGCGACGACGTCGGGTACGTCGTTGATGAGCTTCTTCATTGAAAACCCTTCCTTCCACTTGCTGTCGGTGCTTGCTACATCAGTGAGTAGCCGCCACCCATTCCTCGAGCTTCGCGGCCGCAGCCCCGGAGTCGATCGCCTGGGCGGCGACCGCCATTTGCGAACGGAACCGATCCAGGATGGACTCCTGGACCCTCGACGGGTCGGACGCGAGCTCGTACGACACGAGCCCGGCCGCCGCGTTGAGCAATACGATGTCACGCACGGGGCCCTCCTGGCCCGCGAGCACGGCACGCACGACAGCCGCGTTGTACACGGCGTCCTTGCCGAGCAGGTCGTCGATCCTGGCGCGCGGGATGCCCAGCTCGCGCGGATCGATGTCGTGCTCGGTGACGAGGCCTCTGGAGACCTCCCAGACATGGCTGTGGCCGGTGGTCGACAGCTCGTCGAGGCCGTCGTCGCCGCGGAAGACCAGCGCGGTCGCGCCACGGGTCTGGAACACGCCGACGATGAGCGGGATGCGGTCGAGGGTCGCGACGCCCACGGCCGATGCCTCGGGGCGCGCCGGGTTGCACAGCGGACCGAGGAAGTTGAACACCGTCGGCACCCCGAGCTGCGAGCGCACGGGGCCCGCGTTGGCGAAGCCGGGGTGGAAGGCGCTCGCGAAAGCGAAGGTGATGCCTGTTCGGCGCAGCACGTCGGCCACCCGCTCGGGCGGCAGGGTCAGATCGATCCCGAGAGCGGCGAGCACGTCGGACGACCCCGAAGAGGAACTGGCCGCCCGGTTGCCGTGCTTGATCACGGGCACGCCGGACGCGGCTGCCACGATGGAGGCCGTGGTGGAGACGTTGACGGTGCCGAAGCGGTCGCCGCCTGTGCCCACGATGTCGAGGGCCATCGGGTCGACGGGCAGCGGGACAGCGTGGTCGAGGATGGCATCGCGGAAGCCGACGATCTCGTCGACGGTCTCGCCCTTGGCGCGCAACGCGATCAGGAACCCGGCGAGCTGGGCCTCCGTTGCCTCGCCCGACATGACCTGGTCCATGGCCCACGCCGCGTCCGCCACGCTGAGGTCCTCACGGGCGAGGAGCGAGGTGAGAACCGACGACCAGGACTGCATTTCCGTCATACAGCGATCCTATTGGGAGGCGACACGCCACGGGGAGCGGGGGCTTTGTACCAGGTGTAAAGCTGCCCTTATCCGAATCGAGGCGAATTCGTGCCATTCAGGTGAGAAAACCACGGCTTCTTTTCAGCCATAATGGGTTCTGTGACGAGCACCTCCATTTCTCCTGCAACGAGTGCGCCGGCGATCAACCGGCCCAATGTCGTGGCCGTCGGCACGATCGTCTGGCTCGGCTCCGAGGTGATGTTCTTCGCGGGTCTGTTCGCGATCTACTTCACGCTCAAGTCGACGTCGCCCGATCTGTGGGCCGCCGAGACGGCGCACCTCAACGTCCCGTACGCGCTCACCAACACGATCGTGCTGGTGCTGAGCTCGGTGACCTGCCAGTTCGGGGTGTTCGCCGCAGAGCGCCTCCAGCCCCGGCGCGCCGGCGGCGTCTTCCAGTTCTGGAGGTGGGGCATGGTCGAGTGGTTCGCGCTCTCGTACGT
Organism: Leifsonia sp. McL0607; assembly: GCF_049993355.1. Lineage (GTDB taxonomy): Bacteria > Actinomycetota > Actinomycetes > Actinomycetales > Microbacteriaceae > Leifsonia. The sequence goes on from NZ_CP188253.1 coordinate 3,678,275, forward strand.
GCTCGGCGCGATCTTCGTCTCCGGCCAGGTGCTCGAGTACGCCACGCTCGTCTCCGAGGGCATTTCCTTCGATGCCAACGCCTACGGCTCCGCCTTCTATCTGACGACCGGGTTCCACGCCCTTCACGTCACCGGCGGCCTCATCGCCTTCCTGCTCGTCATCGGCCGCGCGTTCGCGGTCAAGACCTTCGGCCACAAAGAGGCCACGAGCGCCATCGTCGTGTCGTACTACTGGCACTTCGTCGACGTCGTGTGGATCGGACTGTTCGCGGTCATCTACATCATCCGATAGATCAACAGGAGCTGACCTCACCTCATGCGTCCCCGCGTTCCCGGCACCCAGAAGTCCCGCGCCACGGCCTCCGCCCGCAGCAAGGCAGCGCGCAAGACCGGTCGCCGCCACCCGCTCGCCACCGTCGCGCTGCTCGCCATCGGCCTCGGCCTCACCGGCGGCGCGTACGCCGCGTTCACCACCAGCACGGCCTCGGCCGACCCGGCGCAGGTACAGACGGCCTCCACGTCGTCGATCGAACACGGCGAGAAGCTCTTCCAGGCCAACTGCGCGACCTGCCACGGCATGGACGCGCAGGGCACGGTCAATGCGCCCAACCTCATCGGCGTCGGCGCCGCCGCGGTCGACTTCCAGGTCGGCACCGGCCGCATGCCCATGCAGATGCAGGGGCCGCAGGCAGAGCAGAAGCCGGTCCAGTTCAGCGACGCAGATGTCGCGGCTCTCGCCGCCTACGTCGCGTCGCTGGCCCCCGGCCCCTCGATCCCCGAGCAGAAGTTCCTCGACGGCAAGGGCGACGCCGCTGCCGGCGCCGAGCTGTTCCGCATCAACTGCGCGATGTGCCACAACGTCGCCGGCGCGGGTGGAGCACTCACGGAGGGCAAGTTCGCCCCGCCGCTGACCGGTGTCAGCGCCAAGCACATCTACGAGGCCATGGTCACCGGCCCGCAGAACATGCCGGTATTCAACGACCTGAACATCTCGCCCCAGGGCAAGGCCGACATCATCACATACCTCAAGTACATCCAGAACAACCCGTCGCCCGGCGGCTTCGAGCTCGGCTCGTTGGGCCCGGTGGCCGAGGGACTCTTCCTCTGGATCTTCGGCCTGGGCGCCATCGTCGCCCTGACCGTGTGGATCACGGCGAAGTCCAACTGACCGTTCTGTCGTACTTGTAGAAGCACAGCGTAAGAAGGAGAACAATGGCACAGGACGAGAACGGCGGTCACGAGCTGACGCCAGCCAGTTCGTCGGCCGTCGACGTGCACCGGACCGGAGACCCCGGAACGGCGGTGGTCATCCGCGACGCCGTCGAGAACCCCGGTTTCCCGCCGCACCGCCCCCGGGTGACCGACCTCGACCCCAAGAAGGAGCGGCGCGCCGAGCGCACCGTCTACACGCTGTTCTATCTGTCCATCGCGGGCTCCGTGTGGGCGGTCGCCGCCTACATGGCGTTCCCGATCAACGACAGCGACCCCGGCTCCGTGCGCCTGAACAACCTTTTCATCGGCATCGGCGTCACCCTGGCCCTGCTCGCCATCGGCATCGGCGCCGTGCACTGGGGCAAAGCCCTCATGCACGAGAAAGAGGGAGTGGACCTCCGTCACCCGGTCCGTGGCTCCGAACAGACCACCGCGCGCGCTGCCGAAATCTTCCGCCAGGCAGACGAGGAGTCCGGTTTCAACCGCCGCACCCTGGTGCGCAACAGCCTCATCGGCGCGCTGATCGCCTTCCCGCTGCCCGCGGTCGTCCTCTTCCGCGGCCTCGCACCGCAGAACCTCGACCCGGTCGAGGAGCTCTCGCAGACCATGTGGGCCAAGGGAATCCGCCTGACGCGCGACCCCTCCGGAACGCCCATCAAGGCGTCCGACGTCACGCTGGGCAGCGCTTTTCACGTCATCCCGGAGGGTCTGATCGACGCTCCCGACATGCTCGAGCAGAAGGCCAAGGCGGCCGTGCTGCTCATGCGCCTCAAGCCCGAAGACCTGCACGTCTCCCAGGGCCGCGAGAACTGGAACTACGACGGCATCGTCGCCTACTCCAAGATCTGCACGCACGTAGGGTGCCCCGTGGCGCTCTACGAGCAGCAGACCCACCACCTGCTGTGCCCGTGCCACCAGTCGCAGTTCGACATCACGCACGAGGCAGAGGTCATCTTCGGACCGGCTAAGCGGCCACTGCCGCAGCTGCCGATCACCGTTGACGCCGACGGTTACCTGGTCGCCCGCAGCGACTTCCACGAGCCCGTCGGCCCGAGTTTCTGGGAGCGTCATTGAGCACCTCGACCGCCGCAGCACCTGCGGCAGAAACCACGGTCAAGAGCGGCGGCTTCACTGCAGCGGCCGCCAACTACATCGAGGACCGCACCAGCATCTCCGGCGCGGTCAAGGAATTCGGCCGCAAGATCTTCCCGGATCACTGGTCGTTCCTGCTCGGTGAGGTCGCCCTCTACAGCTTCATCGTCATCCTGCTGACGGGAACGTTCCTGACGTTCTTCTTCCAGGCGTCGATGGCCGAGGTCGTCTACAACGGCTCGTTCGTGCCGCTCAAGGGCATCCACATGTCCGCGGCGATGGAGTCCACGCTCAACATCTCGTTCGAGCTCCGCGGCGGCCTGCTCGTGCGTCAGATCCACCACTGGGCGGCACTGCTGTTCGTGGCCGCGATCGGGCTGCACATGCTCCGCATCTTCTTCACGGGTGCGTTCCGCAAGCCGCGCGAGCTCAACTGGGTGATCGGCTTCACGCTGTTCATTCTCGCGATGGCCGAGGGCTTCACCGGCTACTCGCTCCCCGACGACCTGCTGTCCGGCAACGGCCTCCGCATCATCGACGGCCTGATCAAGGGCCTCCCGGTCGTGGGCACCTGGACCTCGTTCCTGCTCTTCGGCGGCGAGTTCCCCGGCACCGCGATCGTCGGACGTCTCTACACGTTGCACATCCTGCTGCTTCCCGCGCTCGTGGTCGCGTTCATCGCGCTGCACCTGGTGTTCGTGGTCGTCCACAAGCACACGCAGTACGCCGCTCCCGGGCGCACGCAGGGCAACGTCGTCGGCTACCCGGTCCTCCCGGTGTACGCCGCGAAGGCCGGCGGCTTCTTCTTCATCGTGTTCGGTGTCATCGCGCTCATCGCGTCGTTCTTCACCATCAACCCGATCTGGAACTACGGTCCCTACGATCCCTCCCCCGTGTCCGCCGGCACCCAGCCCGACTGGTACATCGGCTTCGCCGACGGCGCCCTGCGTCTCGTTCCGCCGGGCTGGGAGTTCGTCTGGCTCGACCGAACCTGGTCGTTCAACATCATCGTGCCGGTCGTCATCCTCGGTCTGTTCATCGTGACCGTGATGATCTACCCCTTCATCGAGGCGTGGATCACCGGCGACAAGCGCGAACATCACATCCTCGACCGTCCGCGCAACGCGGCTACCCGCACCGCCATCGGCGCTGCCGGCGTGACGTTTTACGCGGTCTTCTGGGCGGCGGCGTCGTCCGACATCATCGCGACGCACTTCCTGCTGACGATGGAGGGCGTGATCCACACCCTCCAGGCCCTGCTGTTCGTCGGCCCTGTCGTCGCCTACTTCCTCACCAAGCGCGTCTGCCTCGCGCTGCAGAAGAAGGACCGCTCGATCGCACTGCACGGCTACGAGACCGGCCGCATCGTGAAGCTGCCCGGTGGTGAGTTCATCGAGGTGCACGAGCAGCTCAGCGACTACGAGCGCTGGCGTCTGGTGAGCTTCGAGGCCTACGAGCCGCTGATGATCCGCCCGAACAGACGGGGCAAGATCACGGCCGGCACCCGGATGCGCGCGAGTCTGTCCCGCTGGTTCTTCGAGGACCGTCTCGTCCCGCCGACCCGCGGCGAGCTCGAGTCGGGCCACGGACACTACTGATCCATTCCCGCCGTCCATTGTGAGAGCGCCGGTGCAGCTTCTGCACCGGCGCTCTCGCGTATCCCCTGCCGCATTCTCAACCGACCGATCGAGGAGCAGCCCGTGGCCGATCTGACCCGTCTCTCCTCCTGGCTACGCTGCCCCGCGTGCGGTCGTGACCTGGAGCCCGTCGACCGGCTCGTGCTCGGCTGCGCCGAGGGGCACCGTCACGACGTCAACAAGCGCGGCTACGTGTCCCTGCTCGGCGCCGGCAGCAAGCATTTCGGCGACAGCGCCGACATGCTCGACGCGCGGGACGCGGTGCTCGAGAGCGGCGCCTACTCACCGATCGCCGACGCCGTGGCTGCGGCGGAAGCACTCCCGGCGGGCGCACGCGTTCTCGATGCCGGCGCCGGAACGGGCCACTATCTGCGTGCCGTTCTTGCGACGGCGCCGGAGGTGACCGGCCTCGCCATGGACCTCTCCCCCGCTGCGGTGACCCGTGCTGTTCGGTCGTCGCCGAGCATCGACGGCCTGGTCGCCGACACCTGGCGTCCGCTCCCGCTGCGATCGCAGAGCGTGGACGCCGTGCTCGACGTCTTCGCGCCCCGCAACCTCTCGGAGTTCCACCGAGTTCTGCGGCCGGGAGGCGTGCTCACCGTGGTCGTTCCGCGCGCCGACCACCTCGCTTCGTTGCGTGAATCCGGCGCCATGCTCGACATACCCGCCGACAAGGCGGACGACGTGATCGCAGCCGCCAAGGCCCTGTACGCCCCTCTGACGCGCGAACACGTCCGCTTCGTACTTGCGCTCGATGACGCCCTCCGACTCGCTCTGGCGGGCATGGGACCATCGGCTCGCCATGCGGACGCGGCTCCTGCGACGACCGACGAGACCACGGTCTCCGTCGACGTCCTCACCTTCACCGCACGCTGACGATGCGCTCCGGCGCCCATCAGTCACGGATGTGAACTCGCCGCCACCCTTTCGGGCCAATCGTCATGACTATCCCGCCAACGCGGCGTCGCCGCTGACCCCGAAAGGCCGCCTCCAGACGGAGACGGCCTTTCGATGGGAGCGTTGCGCGCTCAGCGGGCGAAGAAACCCCGATAGTACTCGTAGACCCAGCCCACGATGCACACGACGGCGAAGGCCACGCCGATGAAGCAGATCCAGAAGCCGACCGCGAGGCCGAGCATGACGAGCGCCGCGGCGGCGCCGAGGGCCACGGGCCACCAGCTCCAGGGAGCGAAGTGACCGAGCTCCGGATCGCCGTCGTCGATGTTCGCGTCGAGCCTGTCCTCGGGCAGTTCACCACCCTGCGAGGCATGCGAACGCCCCACGTAGAACGCGATGAACGCGGAAAGGATGGCACTCAGAGTGAGCGCGACAGTGCCGACCCACTCGACCTTCAGGTGCATCGGGTCGATCAGGCTCCACACCGTGTAGACGATCGCCGAGAGGATGAAGAAGACCGCGAGGATCCAGAAGAGGATTGCGTTGGCTCTCATGGGTTCACTTCACCTTGCTGTCTGCAACGTCGAGCACAGGGGCGTCCGGGGCGTCTTTGCCACCGCCGACGCCGATCGGGATGCCGGCCTCGGGGTGGTTCAGGTCGAACGCAGGCGACTCCGAGCGGATGCGCGGGATGGACGTGAAGTTGTGCCGCGGCGGCGGGCACGAGGTCGCCCACTCGAGCGAACGGCCATAGCCCCACGGGTCGTTGACCGTGACCTTGGGCGCATTGCGCGCCGTGAGGTAGACGTTGACGAAGAACGGGATCATCGAGACGGCGAGGATGCCCGCACCGATCGAGGAGACCTGATTCATCCACGTGAAGCCGTCGGACGGAAGGTAGGTCGCGTACCGTCTGGGCATGCCGACGACGCCCAGCCAGTGCTGGATGAGGAAGGTCGTGTGGAAGCCGATGAAGAGCAGCCAGAAGTGCCACTTGCCCAGCCGGTCGTTGAGCATCTTGCCCGTCCACTTGGGCCACCAGAAATAGAACCCGGCGAACATCGCGAACACGACGGTTCCGAACACGACGTAGTGGAAGTGCGCGACGACGAAGTACGTGTCGGACACGTGGAAGTCGAGCGGCGGCGACGCGAGGATGACACCGGTCAGACCACCGAAGGTGAACGTGATGAGGAAGCCGATCGACCACAGCATCGGCGACTCGAAGGTCAGCGAGCCCCGCCACATCGTGCCGAGCCAGTTGAAGATCTTCACACCGGTCGGAACGGCGATGAGCATCGTCATCAGCGAGAACCAGGGCAGCAGGACCGAGCCGGTCACGTACATGTGGTGCGCCCACACGGTGACCGACAGCGCGGCGATCGAGATCGTCGCGTAGATCAGGGTCTTGTAACCGAAGATCGGCTTGCGGCTGAACACGGGGAAGATCTCGGACACGATGCCGAAGAACGGCAGCGCGATGATGTAGACCTCCGGATGGCCGAAGAACCAGAACAGATGCTGCCAGAGCAGCGCCCCGCCGTTGGCGGCGTCGTAGATATGCGCGCCGAACACACGGTCGGCGGCGAGCGCGAAGAGCGCGGCGGCCAGGACCGGGAACGCCATGAGCACGAGGATCGACGTGACCAGGATGTTCCAGGTGAAGATCGGCATGCGGAACATGGTCATGCCGGGGGCGCGCATCGTGATGACGGTGGTGATGAAGTTCACCGCACCGAGGATCGTGCCGAAGCCCGACAGGCCGAGCCCGACGACCCAGAGATTGCCCCCGACGCCGGGTGAGAACGTCGTACTCGACAGTGGCGCGTACGCGAACCAGCCGAACGACGCCGCGCCCTGTGGGGTCAGGAAGCCGGCGACCGCGATCAGCGAGCCGAACGAGTAGAACCAGTACGCCAGCGCGTTCAGACGCGGGAACGCGACATCGGGCGCGCCGATCTGCAGCGGCATGAGCACGTTGGCGAACCCGGCGAACAGCGGAGTCGCGAACATGAGCAGCATGATCGTGCCGTGCATGGTGAACAGCTGGTTGTACTGCTCCTTGGTCTGCACGACCTCCAGGCCCGGCTCGAACAGCTGGGCGCGGATGATCAGCGCCATCACGCCGCCGACCAGGAAGTAGATGAACGACGAGATGAGGTACATGTACCCGATCGTCTTGTGGTCAGTCGACGTGATGTAGTTCACGAGGATGTTGCCCTTGCGCTCCACCCCGTTCGCGGTGAGGAGCGTGGGCTTCGGAGCGGCAGGAGCGGTGGTCGCTCCCGGCGCCGGTGCTGTCGTCGTCATGCGTCTGTCCTACTCGTTGCCAGAATCACTCGTTGCCCGTGGGGGCACCGTTGCCGGGCAGGTTGTTGTTGCGGTCGAACTCCGACCCCAGCTGACCCTCGAAGCCCTTGTCGCGGAGGGACTGGATGTGCGCATCGTACTCGCTCTGCGAGACGATCTTCACGTTGAAGAGCATCGCCGAATGGTACTCGCCGCACAGCTCGGCGCACTTGCCGACGAACGTTCCCGTGCGGCCGGTAGTCGAGAAGTACATGTAGTTGGTCTTGCCCGGGATGACGTCCTTCTTGTAGAGGAAGGCGGGCACCCAGAACGAGTGGATCACGTCGCGGGAGTCGAGCTGGACCGTGACCTTCTTGTTCTCGGGAAGGTAGAGCGTCGGGATCCGGCCCTCCTGGACCGAACCCGGCGTAGCGTTCGTGTCGTCGGGCTGCGCCTGGATTCCCGGGTCGTAGACGTTGTCGGTGACATAGTTGAAGTCCCATGCCCACTGCTTGGCGTAGACCTGGATCTTGAGGTCGGGGTGCGCGTAGGGCTCTTCGATGGCGTTTTGGTCGCGCGCGGTGAAGGCGAAGAAGCCGAGCACCAGGATGAGCGGCACGATCGTGTAGAAGATCTCGATCGGCATGTTGTAGCGCAACTGCACCGGGAGGCCGGTCTGTCCCTTGCGACGCCGGTAGACGATGATCGCCCAGAGGATCAGGCCCCACACGACGATGCCCACGATGAGGAGGACGATCCAGCTGGTCACCCAGAGGCCACTGATGCGCTCAGTGTGGTTCGTGACGGGCTGCTGACCCTCGACGAAGCCCGGCAGGAAGCCATGGAGCTGGGCCTGCGTGCAGCCCGCGAGGACGATAGCGAGTGTCGCTGCGATCGGAATTGCAGCCCATCGGAGACGGCGATTGTGACGCACCGGTGACCTTTCGAGAGACTCAAGGACAGTTCACATGCAACTGTATGTGGCGTTATCTACCCTACTCCGCCGGACACTCGGTTTCGAACACAAAGGGCCGCCCACACGGGGCGGCCCTGACGTGTTTCTGTGCTATGGAAGGCTCAGTGGAACGAGTCTCCGCACGCGCACGAGCCCGTCGCGTTGGGGTTGTCGATGGTGAATCCCTGCTTCTGGATGGTGTCCTCGAAGTCGATCGTGGCGCCGTCCAGGTAGGGCACGCTCATCTTGTCGACGATGACCTCGACCCCGTCGAAGTCCACCGTGGCGTCCCCGTCGAGCATGCGCTCGTCGAAGTACAGCTGGTAGATCAGGCCGGAGCAGCCGCCGGGCTGCACGGCGACGCGCAGGCGCAGGTCGTCTCGGCCCTCCTGCTCGAGCAGGCTCTTGACCTTGCCTGCGGCGTTGTCGGTCAGGCCGACGCCGTGGGCCTTGGTCGCGCTCAGCGCTGTGTCGGTCATGGGGCTCCTCACACGTAGGTCGAGAGTTCGAATGCGAAATCTGCGTCGATTCTACGTCCCTTTGGAGTGAGATCGCTCAGCAGCGCCCGATCGCCCGGGCGACGCTCAGCTCTCCCGACGATCCAGGCGGGCCAGCAGCAGGGCCTCCGCGAGAATCGCCCGCTTGAACACCCCCAGGTGCAGCGACTCGTTCGGGCTGTGCGCGCGGGTATCCGGGTCCTCGACTCCGGTCACCAGGATCTGCGCCTCCGGGAACTCGCGCACCAGGTCGGCGATGAAGGGGATCGACCCGCCGACGCCGGTCTCGACGGCGTCCTTCCCCCATGCGTCGGCCATCGCCTGTTTCGCCTCCGTCGCGGCCCAGCCGGCCGTGTCGACCAGGAACGCGTCCCCGGTGTCGACGTCGCTGATCTCGACGTGGGCGCCGAAGGGCGCGTGCTTGCGCAGGTGGCGCTCCAGCGCCGCGTAGGCCTCCGCGGCGGGCTGCCCCGGCGCGACGCGTGCGCTCAGGCGCACGGCCACGCTGGGGAGGAGGGTGTTGGAGGCGTCGACGACGCTCGGCGCGTCGATGCCGGTGATCGTCACCGTCGGCTGCGACCACATCCGTGACAGGATCGGGCCTGTCCCGATCGGCGTGACGCCCGGCAGCAGTGCGGCCGCCTCGTGGAACTTCTCCTCGCTGAGCGCCGGCGGCTCCGCCGCGTCGTCGTGCGAGCGCAGGCCCTCGACGGCGACCGAACCGTTCTCGTCGTGCAGCGTCGCCAGCAGGGCGACGAGGGCCAGCATGGCATCGGGCGCCGCTCCCCCGTACATCCCGGAGTGCGAGGCGTGCTCCAGCGTGGAGACCGTGAGCTTGAAGGTCACGTTCCCGCGCAGCGACACCGTGAGGGCGGGCGTGTCGACGTCGACGTTGTCCGAGTCGGCGACCACGATGACGTCCGCCGCCAGGGCCGCCTTGTTCTCCTGGAGGAAGTTCGCGAACGAGCGCGATCCGTACTCCTCCTCGCCCTCGATGAAGACCGCGAGGCCGAGGTCGAAGCCGGGACCGAGCGCCTCCACCAAAGCGCGAACGCTCGCCACGTGCGACATCACGCCGGCCTTGTCGTCGGCGGACCCCCGGCCGTAGAGCCGGTCGCCGCGCACCGTCGGCTCGAACGGAGGGGTGTCCCAGTTCGCGGCGTCGCCCTGCGGCTGCACGTCGTGGTGGGCGTAGAGCAGCACGGTCGGGCGACCGTTCTTCGCGGCGCGGGTCGCCAGCACGGCCGGCTGCCCCAGGGTCTCGCCCGAGATCGGCGCCTGCTTCACCTGCACGCTGTCGAACGCGCCCGTCTCGCGCAGCAGCTCGGCGACCGCGTCGGCGCTCGCGCGCACGTTCGCGGGGTCGTAGGCCGCCCACGAGACCGATGGGATGCGCACCAGGCGCGAGAGCTCGGCGATCGTGGCGGGCAGGCCAGTCTCGACGGCGGCCCGGACGCGCGCTTCCGCGGTGTCGGTCACCCCGTCTGCGATTCGGCCGGAAGGAGTCTGCTGGGAGTCTGTCATGCGGGTAATCTTAAACGGACCCCTGAAACGAAGGCGCAAGCGTTGGCGAAACGACAGAACCCGGCGGCAGAGGCGGAGACGCACGCCGCCGAGACCCCCGAAGAGACCGAGGCCCGGCTCATGCAGGGCAAGGGCGCCCCCACGCCCACCCGTCGTGAGCAGGAGGCCGCCCGCAAGCGGCCCCTGGTGCCCACCGACCGCAAAGAGGCCGCTCGCGCAGCGCGCACGAAGCAGGCCGAGGCGCGCGAGAAGGCCCGCGTCGGGATGGCAGCGGGCGACGAGCGCTACCTGACCGCGCGCGACCGCGGCCCGCAGCGGCGCTACGTGCGCGACTATGTGGACGCCCGCTTCAGCATCGGCGAGTTCCTCATCCCCATCATGCTGCTGGTCATCGTGCTCAGCTTCCTGCCGTGGCCGTTCATGCAGCTGTGGGGCCTGGTCGCGCTGTGGGCGTTCTTCCTGATCGCCGTCATCGACTGCATCGTCCTCGGCTTCCTGGTCACCAAGAAGGTCGGCGACAAGTTCGGCAAGACCAAGGTCGAGCGCGGGCTCAAGTGGTACTCCGCCATGCGCGCGCTGCAGCTGCGCGTCATGCGCCTGCCGAAGCCGCAGGTCAAGCGCGGCCACTACCCCAGCTGACGTGACGATCGTCGCAGCGGCGGACGGCTCCGCCCTCGGTAACCCCGGCCCGGCCGGCTGGGCCTGGTACGTCGACGACGACCACTGGTCGGCGGGAGGCTGGCCGCACGGCACGAACAACATGGGCGAGCTCATGGCGGTCATCGACCTCCTGGAGTCCACCGCCCACGTCGACGACGACCTGCGCATCCTGTGCGACAGCCAGTACGTGATCAATTCGGTGACCAAGTGGATGCCGGGCTGGAAGCGCAAGGGGTGGCGCAAGTCCGACGGCTCCCCCGTCCTCAACCGCGAGCTCCTCGAACGTCTCGACCGCGCGCTGCACGGCCGCAGCTACACGTTCGAGTGGGTCAAGGGCCACGCCGGCCACGACCTCAACGAGGCCGCCGATCAGCGCGCGCGAGCGGTCGCCACGGCGTACCGCGACGACGACGCCATCCCGATCGGCCCCGGCTGGCCCGGTGCCGCGGTCCACGAGCCCGAGCCTGCGCTCGCCCGTCCCGCTCAGGCGGAGGCGGCTGCGACCACTCCCCCCACCACCGCCGCGAGCGTCGAGCTCGACCTCTTCGACGACCTCCTGACCATGTCGGAGACCGACGAAGAGGTCGTGGCGCGCCTTGAGCGAGAGCTCATCGAGCCGTCCGTCCGCGCCGACGCGTCGCGCGTCGCCGCGCTGCTGCACCCCGAGTTCGAGGAGATCGGCCGGTCGGGCCGACTCTGGGGGCGCGACGCGATCGTGGAGGCCCTGGCCGAAGAGGATGCGCCCGCCGCCGAGATCGCCGTGCTGGGCACCGAGCGACTCGGCTCCGACGTCATCCTGCTCACCGCGCGAACGGTCGACGAGCGTGGAGCCAGCCTGCGCAGCTCGCTGTGGCTGCGCAGCGGCGGGCGCTGGCGCCTACGCTTCCACCAGGGCACGCCGGAGGCGTAACAGCCCCCGGTTGATCTGCCGGGCCCAGAGCGGGCCGACGTAGAGGAACGCGGTGTAGCCCTGCACGAGCGTGGCTCCCGCGTCGAGTCGGCGCTGCACGTCCTCCGCGGTCTCCACTCCACCGACGGAGATGACGCACAGCTCAGGGGGTACGTGCGCCCGGATGAGCCGGAGCACCTCGAGCGACCGGGCGGCCAGCGGAGCACCCGAGAGACCGCCGGCTCCGGCGGCCTCTACCACGGCCGGATCGGTCGATAGGCCTTCGCGCGAGATGGTCGTGTTCGTCGCGATGATGCCGGCGAGCCCCAGCTCGACGGTGAGGCCGGCGATCTTCTCCACCTGCTCGTCGGTCAGGTCGGGGGCGATCTTCACCAGGAGCGGAGTCGCGCCGGCGACCTCCTTCACGGCGCTCAGGAGAGGGGCCAGCAGCTCGAGCTCCTGGAGGCCGCGCAGACCCGGAGTGTTCGGCGAGCTGACGTTCACCACGAGGTAGTCGGCGACCGGCGCGAGAGCGCGTGCGCTCGTCAGGTAATCCTGCGTCGCATCCTCGACCGCGACGACGCGGCTCTTGCCGATGTTCACCCCGAGCACCGGCCGCTGCCGAGCGCGGCGCACCTTCAGGAGGCGGTTGGCCGCGTCACCGGCCCCACGGTTGTTAAAGCCCATCCGGTTGATCACCGCGCGGTCCGGGATCAGCCGGAAGAGCCGCGGCCGGTCGTTCCCCGGCTGGGCGAGTGCGGTGATGGTGCCGACCTCGACGTGCCCGAACCCGAGGTCGCCGAGCCCGATCACGGCCTCGCCGTCTTTGTCGAACCCGGCGGCGACGCCGAAGGGCGACGCGAACCGCAGCCCGAGCGCCTCGACGGCGAGCGACGGGTCGGGCGCGGTGAACCGGCGGACCAGCCCGCCCAGCCCGAGGGCGGGGAGGGCGCGGATCACCAGGAAGGCGAGGTGGTGCGCGCGCTCCGGATCGAGCTTCGACAGGACGAGGGAGAAGAGTGTGCGATACATGCCGGTACGAGAATAGCCGCTGCGCACGGCCGAGCTCAGAAGGAACGCCAAGCGATGCCGCGACCCCAGCGCCGCGCGGTGAAGCTCAGGGGCACCGAGGAGCGATGCCACGACCCCAGCGCCGAGGGAGCCTGCGACCGAGGTGGAAGCCTACGACAGAGCTCACAGCCTACGACCGGACTCCTCGTCTCGACCCGTCAGGCCTCGACGTCGACCGGTTCGCCGCGGTGCTCGATGCGCAGCTGCCGGATGGCCTCTTCGAAGTCGTCGAGCGAGTCGAAGGCCTGGTAGACGCTCGCGAAACGGAGGTAGGCGACCTCGTCGAGCTGGCGCAGCTCGGGGAGGATGGCGAGGCCGATGTCGTTGGCCTCGATCTGGGAGGCGCCGGTCGAGCGGATGGTCTCCTCCACCTTCTGGGCCAGCACCGCGAGGTCGGAGTCGGTCACCGGGCGGCCCTGGCAGGCCTTGCGGACGCCGAGCACGATCTTCTCGCGGCTGAACGGCTCGACCACACCGCTGCGCTTGATGACGCTGAGGCTCGCGGTCTCGGTGGTCGAGAACCGCCGGCCGCACTCCGGGCACTGCCGACGACGCCGGATCGAGAGCCCGTCATCGCTCGTGCGCGAGTCGATGACACGGGAGTCAGGGTGGCGGCAGAATGGGCAGAACATGAGAGAAATCCTACCGCGCGGTGGAGCTTAGGGCAGCGCGGAGCGATGCCGCGACCCCAGCGCCGAGGGAGCCTGCGACCGAGGTCAAGAGCGTGCAACCGACGTCCCTCACTCGAAGCGGATCGTCACCGCTTCGCCGTGCGCAGGGAGGTCCTCCACCGAGGAGAGCGCGACGATCCGCTCGGCGACCGTGCGCAGCGCCTCGCGGTCGTAGCGGACGACCTGCTGCGGCCGGAGGAAGGAGTACGCGCCGAGACCGGGCGAGAACCGGGCCTGGCCGCCGGTCGGGAGCACGTGGTTGGAGCCGGCGAGGTAGTCGCCGAGGCTAACCGGCGCGGTCGGGCCGACGAAGATCGCGCCGGCGTTCTGGATGAGCGCGAGCACGGCATCCGGGGCGGCAGTCTGCAGCTCGAGGTGCTCCGGCCCGTAGGCGTTGCTGAACGCGGCGGCGGCGGCGAGGTCGTCGACGAGCACGATCGCCGACTGCTGGCCCCGGAGCGCCGTGCGCACGCGCGCGGCGTGCTTGGTGGCGCCAGTGAGCTCCTCGAGCTCCGCGGACACGCGGGCGGCGAAGCCGGGGCTGTCGGTGACGAGCAAGGAGGCCGCGGCTTCGTCGTGCTCCGCCTGGCTGATCAGGTCGGCGGCGACGTACCGGGCGTCGGCGGAGTCGTCGGCGATCACCAGGATCTCGGTGGTGCCGGCCTCCGAGTCGATGCCCGTCTGGCCGCGTACGAGGCGCTTGGCCGCTGCGACGTAGATGTTGCCGGGGCCGGTGATGACCTGGACCGGGTCGAGGCCGATGCCTTCGACGCCGAACGCGAGCGCGCCGATCGCTCCGGCACCGCCCATCGCGTAGACCTCGTCGATGCCCAGCAGGCCGGCGGCACCGAGGATGGCCGGGTGGACCGCGCCGCCGAAGTCGCGCTGCGGCGGGCTCGCCAGGGCGACGGACGTGACGCCTGCGACCTGGGCGGGAACGGCGTTCATGACGACGCTCGACGGGTACACCGCCTTGCCGCCCGGCACGTAGAGGCCGGCGCGCTCGACCGGCTGCCAACGCTGTGCGATCGTCGCGCCCGGACCGATGCGGGTCTCGGCCGCCGGCGGCACTTGCGCTGCGGTCGCCTGGCGCACTCGCACGATCGCCTCCTCCAGTGCCGCCCGCACCTCCGGCGCGAGTGCGGCGACAGCGGCGGCGATCTCGGACGCGGGGACGCGGATCGACGCGGGAGCCCCGCCGTCGAACTTCTCAGCCTGCTCGGCGAGTGCGGCAGCACCCCGGGCACGGACGTCGTCGATCAGCTCGCCGGCCACGTGCATAGCGACCTGGACGTCGACGACGGGACGAGGGACGAGTCGCTCGAAGGCGGCGCGGGTAGGCTGGACGCCGCGGAGATCGATGGTGTTCATCATGGCCGTCCCAGCCTATCCGCTCCCGACCTCCACGCTTCGGGAATTCCCCCACGCTGAACGGTGCTTCTTAACCTGTATGAACGATGCGACCGACCGCACTTCCGACCTCTCCGCGTTCCGCCAGGCCTTCCGCCGACACGCCGCCGGGGTGGCGATCGTGACCGCCCAGACGGCGGACGGGAGCCCGGTCGGCTTCACCGCCACATCGCTCGCGTCGCTTGCCGCCGTCCCCCCGCTGGCGACGTTCAACATGGCGCTCTCGGCGTCGAGCTGGCCTGCGATCCTCGAGACCGACCGGGTCGTCATTCATATGCTCGGCGTCCGCAACAAGGGCGTCGCCGAGATCCTCTCGGCGGACAATTCGCGCCGCTTCCTCGGTGACCACTGGCATCGGGGGCCGTATGGCCTCCCTGTCATCAACGGCGTCACGTCGTGGATGGTCGGTCGCATCGTCGAGCGGTTCGCGGTGCACAACAGTGCTGTGATCGTCGTCCAGATCGAGCAGGGCGAGCTCGGCGAACCGGACGAGCCGCTGCTCTACCACGAGCGCCGCTACCACCGGCCCAGCGAGCTCGACTGAACAGGCCCCACTTTTGCGCCGAAAGTCGCGTTCGGCGGCGGGAGAAGCGACATTCGGCGCAAATGAGCTCGGGCTAGACCAGGCAGTTCGGGCCGAGCAGGCCCTTCAGCTCGCCGTAGAGATCCGGAGAGACCTTGACCGAGGTCGGCACGCCGAGCACGCGGATGCGGTCGCCGGTGATCAGGCGGATGCGCACTTCGTTCTCGCCCGGATGCCGCGAGAACGTCTCACCGAGGCGCGTCACCAAATCCGGTGTGGCGCGGCGGTCGAGCATGGTGATCTGCAGCGGGCTGCTGTCTTCGATCGGGCCGAGGTCTGGGTTCATCAGACTGAACGCGTGCAGGTTCATCCCGTCGTCGCGCAGGCTCACCCGTCCACGCACGACGACGATCGAGTCCGCCGTCAGCAACGGCGAGAACTCCTGGTATGCCTTGCCCATGAACATCACGGTCATCTCGCCGCCGAAGTCCTCGACGGTGATCATGCCGTACTGGTTGCCCGACGCCTTCGCCACACGGTGCTGCACGCTCGTCACCAGACCGGCGATCACGACCGTCTCACCATCCTGGATACTGTCCGAGCCGACCAGGTCCGCGATCGAGGTGCTCGCCATCTTCGCGAGCTGCAGCTCGAGTCCCGCCAACGGGTGGTCGGAGACATACAGGCCGAGCATGTCGCGCTCGAACGCGAGCTTGTCGCGCTTGCCCCACTCCGGCCGGTCCGGGATGTTGTGCTGCGCCTGCCCCGGCTCGTCGGCCTCCCAGAGGCTGTCGAAGTCGAAGCCGACGTCGCCGTTGGCCTCGTTGCGCTTGATCTTGACGGCAGACTCCACCGCGTCTTCGTGCACCTCGACGAGAGCCCGGCGTGTGTGGCCGAGCGAGTCGAACGCGCCTGCCTTGATGAGCGACTCCACAGTCCGCTTGTTCGCGGCGTGGATGGGGACCTTGGATAAGAAGTCGTGGAACGACTCGAAGCGCCCCTTGCCTTCCCGAGCCTCCCGGACGCCCTCGACGACGTTCGCGCCGACGTTGCGCACGGCGCCCATGCCGAACCGGATGTCCTCGCCGACGGCAGCGAAGTAGAGGTTCGACTCGTTCACGTCCGGCGGCAGCACCTTGATGCCCATGCGACGGCACTCGTTGAGATAGAGGGCCATCTTGTCTTTGGAGTCGCCGACGCTGGTGAGCAACGCGGCCATGTACTCCGCGGGGTAGTGCGCCTTGAGGTAGGCCGTCCAGTACGAGATGACGCCGTAGGCGGCCGAGTGCGCTTTGTTGAACGCATAGTCGGAGAACGGCAGGAGGATCTCCCACAGCTTGCCGACGGCCTCCATCGAGTAGCCGCGATCGACCATGCCCTGAGAGAAGCCCTCGAACTGCTTGTCCAGCTCGGACTTCTTCTTCTTGCCCATCGCACGACGCAGGATGTCGGCCTGTCCGAGCGAGAAGCCCGCGACCTTCTGCGCGATCGCCATGACCTGCTCCTGATAGATGATCAGGCCGTAACTGGTGGAGAGGATGTCCGCCAGGGGCTCGGCGAGCTCCGGATGGATCGGCGTGATGTCTTGCAGGCCGTTCTTGCGCAGGGCGTAGTTGGTGTGCGAGTTCGCGCCCATCGGGCCCGGACGGTACAGCGCGATCAGTGCCGAGATGTCCTCGAAGTTGTCGGGCTTCATCAAGCGCAGCAGAGACCGCATCGGCCCACCGTCGAGCTGGAACACGCCGAGAGTGTCGCCTCGAGACAGCAGTTCGTAGGCCGGCCTGTCGTCGAGCTCGAGATCCTCCAGGACGAGGTCCACGCCGCGGTTGTCGCGGATGTTGTCGAGCGCGTCGTTGATGATCGTCAGGTTGCGCAGGCCCAGGAAGTCCATCTTGATCAGACCGAGCGACTCGCAGGCCGGATAGTCGAACTGCGTGACGATCTGGCCGTCCTGCTCGCGCTTCATGATCGGGATGACGTCGATGAGCGGATCGGACGACATGATGACGCCTGCCGCGTGCACACCCCACTGCCGCTTGAGGTTCTCGAGCCCGAGCGCCGTGTCGAAAACGGTCTTGGCCTCGGGATCCGACTCCACGACGGAGCGGATGTCGACGGCCTCCTTGTAGCGCGGGTGCTCCTTGTCGAAGATCCCGGTCAGCGGGATGTCCTTGCCCATGACGGGCGGCGGCATCGCCTTCGTGAGCTTCTCGCCCATCGAGAACGGGAAGCCGAGGACGCGCCCGGAGTCTTTCAGCGCCTGCTTGGCCTTGATGGTGCCGTAGGTGACGATTTGCGCGACGCGCTCCTCGCCGTACTTCTCGGTCACGTACTTGATGACCTCGCCGCGGCGGCGGTCGTCGAAGTCGACGTCGAAGTCGGGCATGGAGACGCGGTCCGGGTTGAGGAAGCGCTCGAAGATGAGCCCGTGCTGCAGTGGGTCGAGGTCGGTGATGCGCATGGCGTAAGCGGCCATCGAGCCGGCGCCCGAACCGCGGCCCGGGCCGACGCGGATGCCGTTGCGCTTCGACCAGTTGATGAAGTCGGCGACGACGAGGAAGTAGCCGGGGAAGCCCATCTGCGAGATCACGCCGATCTCGTAGTCGGCCTGCTTGCGCACCTCGGGCGTGATGCCGTTCGGGTAGCGCTGCTCGAGGCCCTTCTCGACCTCCTTGACGAACCAGCTCTGCTCGTTCTCGCCCTCCGGCACGGGGAAGCGCGGCATGTAGTTGGCTGAGGTGTCGAACGTGACGTCGACCCGTTCGGCGATCGCCAGAGTGTTGTCGCAGGCGTCGGGGTGGTCGCGGAACAGCTGGCGCATCTCCTCCGGCGTCTTGAGGTAGAACTCGTCGGCGTCGAACTTGAACCGGTTGGGATCGTCGAGCGTGGACCCGGACTGCACGCACAGCAGCGCGGCGTGGCTCTTGGCGTCGGCCGCGTGCGTGTAGTGGAGGTCGTTGGTGGCCACCAGCGGAATGCCGAGCTCTTTGCCAACCGGATCAGGTCGCTCATGATCCGGCGCTCGATGCCGAGACCGTGATCCATGATCTCGGCGAAGAAGTTCTCTTTGCCGAAGATGTCCCGGAACTCCGCCGCCGCCTTCTTCGCCTTCTCGTACTGGCCGAGGCGGAGCCGGGTCTGCACCTCGCCGGACGGGCACCCGGTGGTGGCGATGACGCCCTTGGCGTACGTGCTGAGCAGCTCGCGGTCCATGCGCGGCTTGAAGTAGTAGCCCTCGCGGGAGGCCCGCGACGACAGCCGGAAGAGGTTGTGCATCCCCTCGGTGGTCGCGGCGAGCATGGTCATGTGCGTGTAGGCGCCTGAGCCGGAGACATCGTCACCGCCGCCGTCGCCCCAGCGGATGCGGGTCTTGTCGGTGCGGTGCGTGCCCGGCGTGAGGTACGCCTCGGTGCCGATGATCGGCTTGATCCCGGCGTCCGTCGCCGTGCGCCAGAAGTCGAAGGCTCCGAACATGTTGCCGTGGTCGGTGATCGCCACGGCCGGCATGCGCTGTTCGACGGCGGCGTCGATGAGCGGTTTGACGCGTGCGGCCCCGTCGAGCATGGAGTACTCGCTGTGGACGTGGAGGTGGACGAAGGAGTCGGTCGAGGGCACTTTTCGCTCCGGGTCGAGGGCTTAAGGAAAGCCAACCGCTCAGGGCGCTTCTGGTCAAATCGCTACGCCGACCGAGGACCAAAAAAGAACGGACCGATCACGCGCGAAGTATTTCGAGGGCGTGCTGGAGGTCGTCCGGGTAGCCGGTGGTGAACGTCACCCACTCCCCCGTCGCCGGGTGATCGAACGCGAGCTTCACCGCGCTAAGCCACTGCCGGGTGAGCCCCAGCCGCGCCGACAGCGCGGGATCGGCGCCGTACATGGTGTCGCCCACGCAGGGATGCCGCTGCGCGGCCATGTGCACGCGGATCTGATGCGTGCGCCCGGTCTCCAGGTGGATCTCGAGGAGGCTCGCCGCCGGGAACGCCTCGATCGTCTCGTAGTGCGTGACGGACGGCTTGCCGCCGGCGATGACCGCGAACTTCCAGTCCGACCGCGGGTGCCGCCCGATCGGCGCATCGATGGTGCCGGTGAGCGGGTCGGGGTGGCCCTGGACGACGGCGTGGTAGATCTTCTCGACCGTGCGGTCGTGGAAGGCGCGCTTCAGCACCGTGTAGGCGTGCTCCGACTTGGCCACGACCATGAGTCCGCTGGTGCCCGCGTCGAGGCGGTGCACGATGCCGGCGCGTTCGGCGGCCCCGGACGTCGAGATGCGGAAGCCCGCGGCGGCCAGAGCCCCCAGCACGGTGGGGCCCTCCCAGCCGACGGAGGGGTGCGCCGCGACGCCGACGGGCTTGTCGATCACGACGATGTCGTCGTCGTCGTGCACGATCGTCAGCTCGGGGACGGCGATCGGCACGATGCGCGCTTCCCGGCGCGGCTGCCAACTCACCTCGAGCCAGGTGCCGGCCGTCAGGCGATCGGACTTGTCGGCTTCGCGTCCGTCGACCGTGACGCCGCCGGCCTCCGCGATCTCGGCGGCGAAGCTGCGCGAGAAGCCGAGGAGCTTGGCCAGGCCCGCGTCTACGCGCGACCCGTCGAGTCCATCGGGAATGGGGAAACTGCGCGACTCCATCAGACCTGCGGTGTGCCGGGCTCGTCGACGCGGTCGGCCTCGGCGACGCGGTCCGCCCTGTCGATGCGGGCGGCCTCGGCGGACTGCGCGGTGGCGTCGGCGTCCGCACGGTCGTCGGCGGCCTCGTAGGCCGCGTCGGGCTCGATGTCGTCGTCATCGCCCGAACGCCGGCCGTCCAGGCCGATGCCGCGCAGCGTGAGGATGAGGAACAGCGCCATGCTCGAGACGATGGCGACGTCTGCGAGGTTGAAGATGGCGGGGAGCAGAGGGATCTGCAGGAAGTCGACGACATGGCCGACTCCGAAGCCCGGCTCGCGGAAGAGCCGGTCCGTCAGGTTGCCGAGCAGGCCCCCGAGGAGGAGTCCGAACAGGACCGCCCACGCGGTCGAGCGGATGCGCGGCGCGTACCAGATGACGAAGCCGAGCACGCCGACACCGACGATGGAGAAGATCCAGGTCGAACCGCTGCCGATCGAGAAGGCGGCGCCCGGGTTCTTGACGAAGTGGAACTGGAGGAGCTGTCCGAGGACCTCGATCTGCTGGCCCTCGTAGAGGTGCGACACGACCAGGACCTTGGCGATCTGGTCGACGAGGTACACGCAGAGCGCGACCACGGCCAGGATCGCCAAGGCCCTGATGCTGGCCTTGGTCCTGGAAGGACTAGCCTCCAAAGCCGGGGAAGATCGGGGGCTGTGCGCCCTGGTCCTGGCTGTTCGTGTCGCCCGAGCCGGCGGGGACCGGAGTCGGGACGCTGCCGGCGCCCTGAGCCGGACGGCCCTGGCCGAATCCGGACGGCGCGGCGACGGGCTGGCTGTCGAGGTCGCGCAGCTGGCCCTCGATGTAGCCCTTCAGGCCCTGACGGTAGTCGCGCTCGAAGGTGCGGAGCTCGTCGATGCGACGCTCCAGCCCCGTGCGCTCCTGGTCGAGGGCGCTGATCTGCGCACGCTGCTTGGACTCCGCCTCGGCGACGATGCGGGCGGCGGTGGCATGCCCCTCCGCGATGAGCGCGTCGCGCTTCTCGACGCCCTCGCGCACGTGCTCCTCATGGAGGCGCCGCGCGAGCTGGAGGAGGTTGTTGGTCGCGTTCGGGTCGTTCGCGTCGGTCGCACCGGCGGCGAACCCGCCAGCGCCCGCAACGGCGGCCGCCGGCGCGGCGGACGCCTGCTGCCGTGCGGCCTCGGCCTCGCGCTGCGCGGTTGCCAGGCGCTGCTTGAGGTCGTCGTTCTCCTGCTGGAGGCGCTGCACCTCGCCGTTGTCGGCGGCCGGAGCGGCCATGGCAGGAGCCGGGGCGGAGCCTGCGCTGCGCTGCAGCTCGGCGATCCGCGAGTCCGCCGCCACGAGGCGCTGTTTGAGCTCCTCGTTCTCCTGAGTCATCCGACGCAGTTCGACGACGACCTCGTCGAGGAAGTCGTCGACCTCGTCCTGGTCGTAGCCCTCACGGAACTTCGTCGGTTGGAACCGCTTGTTGACTACATCTTCCGGAGTCAGCGCCATGGCAAGCCACCTTAGATCATGAAAAAGACGAACATTGAGTGCGTTCAGCCAACGCTAGCAAAGTGCACTGCCGGAGCGCACTTCGCCGCACCCGTGGTGCGTCGGCCTCGACCACATTACAACGCGTGCGCGTCGTGTTCCGACATCGACTCTCGGGAGGAGGTCAGGTGAAACTCAGGGTCACGTATAGCCCGATGATGACGACGAGCATGGTGAGGCTCCAGCCGAAGTCGATGGCGACGGGTCCCATCGACAGCGGCGGGATGATCCGACGGAAGAAGCGGATCGGCGGGTCGGTGACCACGTAGGTGGACTCGGCGAGCACCAGCCCAAAGCCCCGCGGGCGCCATTGCCGCGCGAACGTACGCACCAAGTCGAGCACGAACCGCGCCCAGAGCACGAAGAAGTAGATCAGGAGGACGTAGTAGAGGGCGTTCGCGATGATCGAGACGACAAGCACGCTTCCAGTATGAACGACCGAGAATGCACGAAAGCGCACCGTCCAGCAGGACGGTGCGCTTTCACACGGAGGCGGTCAGGCCTGCGCGAAGAAGGAGGCGTCGACATCTGCGTCCTGTCCGCCGTGCTCTCCGGAGACCACGACGTGCGACGGAGACAGCAGAAACACCTTAGGAGTCACCCGCTCGATCTTGCCGTACAGCCCCTGGGAGAGGCCGCTCGCGAAGTCGATGAGGCGGCGCGCGTCGCTCTCGCTCATCTGCGAGAGGTTGATGATCACCGGGATGCCCTCGCGGAAGGACTCGGCGATCGCCTGCGCGTCGCGGTACTGGCGGGGGTGGACTGTGAGGATCTCGTTCATTTCCTGTACCGAAGCATTCCGTGCGATGGACGATTTGCGCAGCGGTGTGACCGGAGCGCGGCCGGCCACAGGGGCGACCGGAGCGGGGTGCGGGACGGGCTGGAGCGGCGCAGGCGCGGGATGCTCACGACGCGGCTGGTGCTGTGCCTGTTCCTGAGGCTGGTCGTCGAACTCCAGCTCCTCGTCGGCGAGGCCCAGGTAGACCATCGTCTTCTTCAGCGGGTTGGCCATGCGCTTCCTCCGTGTAGACCGGTGCGCCGACGCCTCGCGCGCACTGTATGAACCTTCTCTTTTCGAGATTAACGAAGGGTTGGCCGATTCCCGGTAATGGCGGTGCCGATCCTAAGGTGTGTCGCGCCGGCAGCGATCGCTTGCCGGTAGTCCTGAGACATCCCCGCCGAGATGGCGGTCGCGTCGGGCGCGAGCCTGCGTACGCGTTCGCTCGCCAGCCGCACCCGCTCGAAAGCCCGGGCCGGCTCCTCGTCGAGCGGCGCTACGGCCATGACGCCGAGCAGCCGCAATCCGGGCGTCTCGAGGACGCGTTCGACGAGCCCTTCGAGGTCGCGGTCGGCGACGCCGCCGCGCGCGGGATCCTCGGTGAGGTTGAGCTGCACGAACCCATCGACCACGCCCTCGTCCGAGGCCAGGGCGTCCACGAGGGAGGAGCGGTCGATCGAGTGGATCACCTGGGCGTAGCGACGCACCTGGCGCGCTTTCTTGCTCTGCAGCTGCCCGACGAAATGCCAGCGCAGCCCCAGGTCGGCGAGTTCAGCCGCCTTCTCCTGTGCTTCCTGGTGGCGGTTCTCCCCCACGTCCTCCACACCGAGCGCGGCGAGCTCGCGCACGAGCGAGGCGGGGTGGAACTTCGTCACGACGATCGTCGTCAGCTCTTCCGGCGCGCGGCCAGCGGCTCGGGCGGCATCGGCGATGTCGCCGCGGACCGCCGCCAGCCGCTCGGCGAGCGGGCTACTTGAGGAAGTCGGGGATGTCGAGGTCGTCATTCTCGTCGTCGAACGCCGGGTCCTTCTGGGCCGTCTCGGTGACCGGGGTCTCGCCGGTCGCGTGCCAGGCTTCGCCGGTGGCGGCCTCCGGCGCCGGGGCCTCCTGGGTCGTGGAGGCCGTGCTCGCCGTCTCTTCGGGTCCCGATTCGACGAACGTCGTGCGGCGCGCGTCGGCGGAGGCCTGCACCGTCTTCGGCTCGCCGCCGTCGAACCCCGCCGCGATGACCGTGACGCGGACCTCGTCGCCGAGAGTGTCGTCGATGACCGCACCGAAGATGATGTTGGCCTCCGGGTGCACGGCCTCCTGCACCAGGCGGGCCGCGTCGTTGATCTCGAAGATGCCGAGGTTCGATCCACCCTGGATGGAGAGCAGCACGCCGTGGGCGCCGTCGATGGAGGCCTCCAGCAGCGGCGAGGCGACCGCCAGCTCCGCGGCCTTGATGGCCCGGTCTGCGCCGCGCGACGAGCCGATGCCCATGAGCGCCGATCCGGCGCCCTGCATCACGGACTTGACGTCGGCGAAGTCGAGGTTGATGAGGCCGGGGGTGGTGATGAGGTCGGTGATCCCCTGGACACCGGCGAGGAGTACCTGGTCGGCGGTGGAGAACGCCTCCAGCATGCTGATGCCGCGGTCGCTGATCTCGAGCAGCCGGTCGTTCGGGACGACGATGAGGGTGTCGACCTCTTCTTTGAGGCGCTGGACGCCGGACTCGGCCTGCTGCTGGCGACGCTTGCCCTCGAAGGAGAACGGCTTGGTGACGACGCCGATGGTGAGAGCGCCGATCGACTTCGCGATGCGCGCGACCACGGGCGCGCCGCCCGTTCCGGTGCCGCCGCCCTCGCCCGCGGTGACGAAGACCATGTCGGCGCCGGCGAGGGCCTCCTCGATCTCCTCCGCGTGGTCTTCCGCCGCACGGCGGCCGACCTCGGGGTCTGCTCCGGCGCCGAGGCCGCGGGTGATCTCACGGCCCACGTCGAGCTTCACATCGGCGTCGCTCATGAGCAGCGCCTGCGCGTCCGTGTTGATGGCGATGAACTCGACGCCGCGCAGGCCGAGCTCGATCATGCGGTTGACGGCGTTCACGCCGCCGCCGCCGATGCCGACGACCTTGATCACGGCGAGGTAGTTCTGGTTTGCTGTCACGTCCGGCCTCCACGGGAACCTTCAACCTCAACTCGAGGCTTAAAGTTATGCTGAGTATGCAATTCTCTATTCGACGGTAGGGGCGCTCAGCCTCCTGGCGTCGCTGTTTCCAGGCGTGTCGGCAAAGTCGGCCTCCAACCCGGTCATCCCGTCGTCACGCTGTGCGGTGACGAGACGTCGAAACGGTGCGCGTCCGGCGCGCCCTTCAAGAGCGCCGCGAGGTCTGCCGCCTTGAGCTCGGAGTCCTCCGCGCTCCCCCAGACGACAGTCGCGCCGCTGCCGCGCAGCGTGAACGACACGTCGTCTTTGGTCTTCGCCGAGATCGTGTCGACGCGCCCGCGCACGTCGGTCGGCAAGGACGCGAGCACGGCCGCTGCCGCCGCGAACCCGGAGTCCGCGTTCGCGTCCGCCGCCGCGCCGGCGGCGGAGATCAGCGGGAAATCGGCCGGCCGGGCCGCGCTCGACGAGATCGGGACCTTGGCCTCGTCGACCAACACGAACGCCGACCCCTGCTGCACCACCCCGATCGGCTGGCGCTCGACGATCCGCACCACCAGGGTGTCCGGCGGATGGCTCTCGAGCGCATAGCTGCGGATGAGCGGGAACCCCGCGAGATCGCTGGAGATCTCGGCCTGGTCGAGCAGGGCGAGCGGCTTGCCCACCTGGTCCCCGAGCTTCTTTGCGATCGCCGCGGGGTCGAGCCGGGACGCTCCCACGACCTCCACGTGGCGCAAGGCCAGCAGCGGGGAGAGCCCCACCAGGACGACCCCGAGCACCAGGGCGACGACCACGCCGGCCGCGCCCAGCCAGAGCATCCGCCGGTGCCGCGAGCGCTTCGTGAACCTCCGCACCTCGCCGCGTTCGACGCGCTTGCGCTCGGCACGGGCCGTTCGCAGTGCGCGCGCGATCTCGCGGTTGCTCGGGACGCGCCCGAACGACGGCTCGGCCGATCGCGGCGCGGTGCGGACGGCCTCCGGCGTCTCCCGTTCCGGCTCGCGCGATACCGCCGGTGCCGTCGGTGCGTCCTTCCGGACAATAGGGATGGGCTGCGTCACCGTGCCGACCGCCGAGGGACGCTCCTGCGCCGACGGGCGTTCGGGCGCCGCGGAGGCCGGAGCGTCCGGCATGCCCGCCCGAGGCGCGGCGGCCCGGTCGAAACCCTGGGGACGCTTCACCGCTGCTACTCCCGGACGCGACGGAGCGAGTCGAGGAGCTGCGGGACGATGCGGTACACGTCACCGCAGCCGAGCGTGATGACGAAGTCGCCTTCGCGGGCGATGTCGGCCGTGTGGTCGGCGGCTGCCTGCCAGTCGGCGATGAAGGCGACGTGCTCGGGATGCGCGAAGCGCTCGGCGACGAGGGCGCCCGTCACTCCCGGCTCCGGGTCTTCGCGGGCGCCGTAGACGTCGAGCACGACGGTCTCGTCCGCATACGTCTCCAGCGTCTCGGCGAACTCGCGGGCGAACAGCCGGGTGCGGCTGTAGAGGTGCGGCTGGTGCACGGCGATGATGCGTCCGTCGCCCACGACCGTCCGTGCGGCGGACAGCGCGGCGGCCACCTCGGTGGGGTGGTGCGCATAGTCGTCGTACACGCTGACCCCGCCGACGGTGCCGTGCAGCTCGAAGCGGCGCTCGGTTCCGCCGAACTCCGCGATGGCGGCCAGCGACGCGGCCGGCTCGAATCCGAGACCGGTGAGGACCGCGAACGCGCCCCCCGCGTTGATGGCGTTGTGGCGGCCCGGCACGCGCAGCCGGGCCGAGTACTCCTGGCCCTGGAAGCTCAGCGAGAACGCGACAGCACCATCGGTGACGATCGAGTGCACGCGCACATCGGCGTCCTCGGCCTCCCCGAAGGTGACGATCCGCTTCTGCGGCGCGACCTCGCGCAGCCGTCGGTGGACGTGCGTCGCGCCGGCGTCGTCGGACGACACGACGACGAACTCGTCCGCCTCCTGGGCGAAGGTCACGAAGGCGTCCTCGAACGCCTCGAGCGAGCCGTAGTGGTCGAGGTGGTCGGGGTCGACGTTGGTGATCAGAGCGACGGCCGTGTCGTAGAGCAGGAACGAGCCGTCCGACTCGTCGGCCTCGGCGACGAACAGCTCACTGCTCCCCGCCTGCGAGCTCTTGCCGAGCGAGGCGATCACGCCGCCGTTCACGAAGCTGGGGTCTTCGCCGAGGCCGAGCAGGCCGGTGACGATCATGCCCGTCGAGGTGGTCTTGCCGTGCGCGCCGGCGACGGCGACGAGCCGCTTGCGGTTGATCAGCCAGGCGAGCGCCTGCGACCGGTGAAGCACCGGGAGGCCCTTCTCGAGCGCCAGCTGGTACTCCGGGTTGTCCTGCCACAGCGCCCCGGTCACCACGAGCGTGTCGGCATCGCCGACGTTCGCCGCGTCGTGGCCGATCGCGATGGTGGCGCCTAGCGCGCGCAGTGCGTCGATGTTCGACGAATGCCGCACGTCCGACCCGGTCACCGTGTGCCCGGACTCCAGGAAGAGGCGTGCGATGCCGCTCATTCCCGAACCGCCGATGCCGACGAAGTGCAGATTGCCCAGGTCGTCGGGGATGGTGGCGTCGAGGTCGGGTTTGATCGTCACAGGTGCTGCTTTCGGTCCGCGAGTCGAATTGACAGGGTACAGGCTACGCGGCGAACCTCAGGATTCGGCCAGGGCGCTCCGGTTCACGGCGCTCCGGATCAGGGCGACCATCCGGTCCGAGCCGTCGCGCACGCCCGTGATCGCGGCCTTGCGGGCCATCTCGCCGACCGCGGACCGATCGGCCAGCAACGGCAGCAGGCGTCCGTCGACCCAGGACGGGAGGAACTCCGCGTCATCCACCAGGATGCCGCCTCCCGCCTCCACCACGCCGGCCGCATTGAAGCGCTGCTCGCCGTTGCCGATTGGGAACGGCACGTACACCGCGGGGATGCCGAGGGCGGCGAACTCGCACACGGTCGCGGCGCCGGCCCGCGCGACCGCGAAATCGGTCAGTGCGAACGCGAGGTCCATGCGGTCGCAGTAGTCGAGGAGCCGGTAGTGCTCGATGCCGGGGTCGCTCAGCTCACCGCGGCCGCCCTGGATGTGGAGGACCTGCCAGCCGGCGGCCGTCAGCTGCCCGGCGCGTCCGGCGATGGTTCCGTTGAGACGTCGAGCGCCGAGCGAACCACCCGTGACGAGGAGGGTCGGGCGATCGTCCGCGAGCCCGAACTCGGCCAGCGCGGCCGGGCGGGCGGCCGCACGATCGAGCTCCTCGATCTCGCGCCGGAGCGGCATGCCGACGAAGTGCGCGTGCGGGAGCCTCGTGCCGTCGAAAGCGACGCCGACCCACGGCGTAGAACGCGCGCCGAGGCGGTTCGCCAGGCCCGGCCGGGCGTTCGCCTCGTGCAGGGCGTACGGCACCTTCGCGCTGCGGGCGGCCGAGTACGCGGGTGCGGCGGCGTAGCCTCCGAACCCGACCACCACGTCGATGCCGCGGGCGCGGATCAGGTCGGTCACCGAGCGGACCGCGCGCCCGTACTCGCCGGGGAACCGCAGCGCCGCGCCGTTCGGGCGACGCGGGAACGGCAGCTTGGGGATGGTCGCGAGCTCGTAGCCGCGGGCAGGCACCAGCCGGGACTCCAGCCCCTCCTTCGTGCCCAGCACGACGACCTCCGCCGACACGTCGTCACGCAGCAGCCGGTCCGCTACGGCGAGCAGCGGGTTGACGTGGCCGGCGGTCCCCCCGCCGGCGAGGAGGTAGCGGCTCACGCGGCGGACCCGGAGCGGACGGCGGAACCCTTGGCGCGACGAGCGTCGCGTGCGTTCTGGCGGGCGAAGGACAGCACGATGCCGATTGCGATCATGGAACTGATCATCGCAGTCCCTCCCGCAGAGATCAGTGGGAGCGGGACGCCGAGCACCGGGATGACACCCAGCACGACAGCCATGTTCACGAACGCCTGGAAGATGAGCCACACCATGATGGCCGCGGTCGTGACGCGCGGGAAGGCGTCGGTCGAGGAGTGGATGATGCGCAGGAACACGATCGCGAGCATCACGAACAGCAGGAGCACCACGACCGCCCCGAT
The DNA here is from genome assembly GCF_049993355.1 of Leifsonia sp. McL0607. Lineage (GTDB taxonomy): Bacteria > Actinomycetota > Actinomycetes > Actinomycetales > Microbacteriaceae > Leifsonia. Next base: position 3,706,753 of record NZ_CP188253.1, read on the forward strand.
GAGGCCGAGCTCCTCTCCGATGATCGCGAAGATGAAGTCCGTGTCTGCGGCGGGCAGCCATGACCACTTCGAGTGCGAGTTGCCGAGGCCCACGCCGAACACGCCACCGGAGGCGAGGGCGTAGAAGCCGTTGTCGATCTGCCAGTTGACGTCGGGATTCGCGGCGCTCGTGCCCCCGAAGAGCGCCGCGATGCGCCCCATCCGGCTGGCGCTCGACATGGCCACGAACATGGCGACGACGACGACCCCCGCCAGCCCGGCGACGAGATAGCGCAGCCGGACGCCGGCGAAGTACAGGCCCCCGAGCACGAAGGCCGCCATGACGATGGTCGTGCCGAGGTCGCCGCCGAGCACGACCAGGCCGATGGCGCCTCCCGCGATCGGCAGGATCGGCAGCGCCAGGTGACGCCAGTCGTCGATCAGGTCCTGCTTGCGAGCCAGCACGACCCCGAGCCAGACCACCAGAGCGAGTTTGATGGCCTCCGACGGCTGCCCGACGAAGCCGCCGATGCGGATCCAGTTGCGGTTGCCGCCGATCTCGACGCCGAGCGGCGTGAGCAGCACCAGCAGTTGCACGAAGCACGCCGCCCCGAGGATGAACCAGATCGAGCGCTTCCAGAACGTCATCGGGATGCGCGAGACGAGGAACATCAGCGGGAGGCCGACCAGCGTGTACGCCCCCTGCGACCAGAACCGGGAGAAGAAGTGTCGGTGTCGTTGTGCGACTCGACGGACGACGACGAGAGCACCATCACGAGTCCGAAGACCACCATGAACAGGGTGATGCCGAGCAGCAGGAAGTAGTCGGCAGACTCGCTGTTCATGGCGCGGCCCAGCGAGATTCGCGCCGCCAGGGCGCCGGTGCGGGACTCGGGCCCGTCGCCAGATTCGTCAGGGGACGGGCGGAGGCGAGGCGGAGCGGTCGTCATCCGCGTCACCTCCAAAAAACTCGTTGACGGCCGCCTGGAACAGACGGCCGCGTTCTGCATAGTCGGCGAACTGATCCATCGACGCCGCCGCCGGCGCGAGCAGTACGGTGTCACCCTCGCGGGCGAGACCGCCGGCCAGCCGCACCGCCATCGGCATGACCCCCTCAGTCTCGTCGGCGTCCACCTCCAGCACCGGCAGCCCGGGGGCGTGTCGCTCGAATGCCGCGAGCAGGGCGGATCGGTCGACACCGATCAGTACAGCGCCGCGCAGCCGGCCGGCGTGCGCCGCCACGAGCTGCTCGACGTCGACACCCTTCAGCAGGCCGCCGACGACCCACACGACAGAGGGGTACGCACGCAGCGACGCGTCCGCCGCGTGCGGGTTGGTGGCCTTGGAGTCGTCCACCCAGTTGACGCCCGCCTCCACGCGCACCAGCTCGATGCGGTGGGCATCGAGCCGGAACGCCGTGAGCACATCGCGGATGACCTGCGGCTCGACCCCGTAGGAGCGCGCGAGCGCGCTGGCGGCGAGGATGTTCGCCACGACGTGCGGCGCGGCCAATCCGGCCTCCGCCAGCTCGTCGAGCGTGGTGAGCTCGATGGCGCTGTTGCGCCGGTCTTCGAGGAAGGCGCGGTCGCACAGGATGCCGTCGACGATGCCGAAGTCGCTCAGACCAGGCACGTCGAGGCCGAAGCCGATGGCGCGGGCGCCCTCGACGACCTCCGCCTCCTCGACCATGCGCAGCGTCGTGAGATCCGCGCGGTTGTAGACGCACGCGACCTGGGCGTTGTCGTAGACCTTCGCCTTCGCGGCGACGTAGGCCTCGAGGGAGCCGTGCCAGTCGAGGTGGTCGTCCGCGATGTTCAGGCAGGCCGCGGAATGCGGCGAGAGCTCGCCGCCGCGATTGCGGTTCACCCAGTGCAGCTGGTAGCTGGACAACTCGACGACGAGCACGTCGAAGCCCTGCGGGTCGCGGATGGCGTCGAGCACCGGCACGCCGATGTTGCCGCACGGGGCGACACGGGAGCCTCCGGCGAGCAGCATCGTGGCCGTCAGCTGCACCGTGGTCGTCTTGCCGTTGGTGCCCGTGACGCAGATCCAGTCGGCCGGGCTGCCGTCCGGCCCGGTGACCTTGTCGCGCAGGCGCCAGGCGAGTTCGATGTCGCCCCAGACCGCGACACCCTCCCGCTCGGCCCAGAGCAGGAGCGGGTGATCCCAGTGGAATCCCGGAGAGACGACAACGAGCTCGGGTGCGAACTCGATCAGCCGCGCGGGAGGCGCGCTCAGGTCGGGCTGCTCGAGCAACTCGGCGCCGATGACCTCCAACAGCATCGCGCGCTCGGCGTCGGCGCGCGACGCCACCACGAGGACGTCTGCCCCGAGCTCGGCAAGGGTGTCGGCCACCGAGAAGCCCGTGACGCCGAGACCGAAGACGGCGACCCGCAAGCCGCGCCAGTCGTGATGCCAGCTGGTGAGGGCCGTGAGGCGTTCGCTCGCCGACGTCATGTCGCGAGCCACTCGAGGTAGAACGAGCCGACGCCCGCGGCGACGAGGAGGCCGCCGATGATCCAGAAGCGCACGACGACCGTGATCTCCGCCCAGCCTTTCAACTCGAAATGATGATGGATGGGACTCATCAGGAAGATGCGTCTGCCGTGCGTGAGCTTGAAGTAGGCGCGCTGGACGATCACCGACCCGGCCTCGATGACGAACAGGCCGCCGATGAGGACGAGCAGGAGCTCGGTGCGGCTGAGGATCGCGAGCGCCGCGACCGCGCCACCGAGGGCGAGTGAACCGGTGTCTCCGAGGAAGATCTGCGCCGGCGAGGTGTTCCACCAGAGGAAGCCGACCACCGCTCCGACGATCGCCGTCGCGACGATCGCGAGGTCGAACGGATCGCGCACGTCGTAGCACTTGGCGATGTTCTCGGGGTTCAGGTTGGGGCTGGCGCACGACTGGATGGACTGCCAGAACCCGATGATTATGTAGGCGCCGATCGCCAGGATGCTCGCGCCGGAGGCGAGACCGTCGAGGCCGTCGGTGACGTTTACCCCGTTGGAGGTCGCCGCGACGATGAAGTTGATCCAGATCAAGTAGAGCCCGTAGCCGACCAGGACGCCGATCACCCCGAACTTCGTGATCGAGCCGAAGTCGATGGGCAGGTCGCGGATGAACGAGACGCTCATGGTCGCCGGCGTGTACCCGCGCTCGTCGGGGAACCTGACGGCGAGGAACGCCCACACCGTGGCCACGACCACCTGGCCGGCGACCTTCGCCCAGCCGGTGAGGCCGAGGCTGCGCTCCCTGCGGGTCTTGAGGAAGTCGTCGACGAAGCCTACGACACCCAGACCCACCATCAGGAACAGGACGAGAAGGGCGGAGACGCTGGTCTCATCGCCGGTGAGCAGGAGCGCCGTGAAGTAGCCGAACAGCGTTCCCAGGATGACGACGATGCCGCCCATCGTCGCCGTGCCGCGCTTGGCGTGGTGGCTCTGCGGACCGTCGTCGCGGATGAACTGTCCCCATTGGAGGCGGCGGAAGAGCCGGATGAACAGCGGAGTGAGGAACAGCGTGAACGCCATCGACAGCGCGCCGGAGGTCAGAAGGGCTCTCACGAGAAGAAGTCTCCCAGTCGATCGCCGAGGAACCGTAGCCCCACGGAGTTGGACGACTTGACGAGCACGGTGTCACCGGCGCGCAGCGTCGAGGACAGATGGTCGAACGCCGCGTCCTGGGTCTCGAAGAACAGCGACTCGCCGTCCCACGATCCCTCGTTGATGGCGGTGATGTGCATGCGGCGGGCGGACGGTCCGACGATCACGAGCTGATCGATCCCGAGACGGACGGCGAGCAGACCGATGCGGTCGTGCTCCTCGCCGGAGAACTCGCCCAGCTCGCTCATCTCGCCGAGGACGGCGACGGTCCGCTCCCCCGGCTCGGTGATCTGCGCCAGTGTCTTGATGGCCGCAGCCATGGAGTCGGGGCTCGCGTTGTACGCGTCGTTGATGACGGTGACACCGCGGGCGCCGCCCAGCACCTCCATGCGCCAGCGCTCGGCGCGCTGGACCGTCTCGAGCCCAGCGACGATCGTGTCGATGGCGACGCCGAGGGTGTGTGCGGCGGCGGCCGCCGCCAGGGCGTTCATCACGTGGTGCTCGCCGAGGACCCGGAACTGCACCGGGCGGGACTCGCCTGCGCCCTCTCCCCCGTCGGCCGGCGGCAGATGCAGCGTGAACGCCGTGCCGCGGGCCGTCGACCGGACGTCGGTCGCGCGGACGGCCGCGCGGTCGTCGAGACCGAACCACAGCACGCGCGCTGCGGTCTTGTCTGCCATCGAGGCGACGCGCGGGTCGTCGAGGTTGAGCACCGCGACGTCGGACTCCAGCAGGTCGCTGACCATCTCGGTCTTGGCCGCGAGCGTCTTCTCGATGCCGCCGAACTCGCCGGCGTGCGCCAGTCCGACCTTGAGGACGATCCCGATGTCGGGACGCGCCATGCGCACCAGGCGGGCGATCTCGCCGATGCCGCTCGCACCCATTTCTGCGACGAGGTATTGCGTCTCCTCGGTGACCTCGAGCATCGTGATGGGGGCGCCGACCTCGTTGTTGAACGACGCTCGAGGGGCGATGGTCGGGCCGAGCTGCTCGAGGATCGCTCGCAGCAGGTTCTTGGTGGTCGTCTTGCCGTTGGAGCCGGTGACGCCGACGATCTTCAGCGTGCCGAGCGCGCGCACCCGCGCGATGACTTCCGTGGCGAGGTCGCCGAGGGCGACCACGGTGTCGGGCACGAGCAGCTGCGGCACCGGGAGGTCCAGCGCGCGGTCCACGACGAGGAGCGACGCACCAGCCTCGACGGCCTGCGGAGCGAAGAGGTGGCCGTCGGTCACCTCTCCCGGCTTGGCGAAGAAGATCGTGCCGGGCACGACCTCCCGCGAGTCGGTGGTCGAGTGGCCGTCGACCACCGTCTCGGGTGTGGCGGTCGTGCCGTCGAGCAGCAGGGTGCCGCGGGTCGCGGCGGCGACCTCGGCGAGGGTGAGGGCGATCACTACAGCCACCCGGCCTCTCGCAGCGCCAGCCGTGCGTCGTCGCGGGCCGAGTACGGGAGGCGCTGGCCGGCGACCTCCTGGTAGTCCTCGTGACCGGGGCCCGCGTACAGCACGACGTCGCCTTCGCCCGCGAGCGCGAGCGCGGCGCGGAACGCGGCACGCGGATCCGCCACCTCGTAGAGCTCGGCGTCGGGCACGGCGGCACGCGCACCATCGAGGAGGGCGGCGCGGATAGCGGCCGGGTCCTCCGAGCGCGAGTGGAAGTCGGTGATGACGACCGCGTCGGCGCCGCGCGCGGCGATCGCGCCCATGTCGGCGCGCTTGGTGGTGTCGCGGTCTCCGTCGGCGCCGAAGACCATGACGATCCGGCCCTCGGCGACCCGGCGCAGCGCGCCGAGGAGCGCCCGGAAAGCGTCGGGCGTGTGCCCGTAGTCGATGAAGACGACCGGCCCCCGCTCGCCCGAGAGCCGCTCGGTGCGGCCGGGCACGTACGCGTCGATGCCGCCGTCGCGATCCAGGGCGGCGCCGATGGCGTCGAGGTCGTAGCCGGACTCCACGAGCATCACGATCGCAAGAGCCGCGTTGGCGGCGTTGTAGGCCCCGAGCAGGGGCACCCGGGTCTCGAGACGCCTCCCGTCGGGGCCGGCCAACTCGAAAACGGTCTCCGCGAGCGTCTCCTCGAGGATCGTGAGCCTCCAGTCGGCATCGACGCCCGGCACGCCGGCGAGCGTTGACACCGGGATGCGCGACTGCTCGACGAGTGCCCGGCCCCACTCGGAGTCGACGGTGACGACCCCGCGGCGTGCGCGGTCGGGCTGAAACAGCTCGAGCTTGGCGGCGAAGTAGTCGTCCATCGCCGGGTAGTCGTCGAGATGGTCGTGGCTGAGGTTGGTGAAGCCGACGACGTCGAACTCGATGCCGTCGACGCGGTGGCGACTCAACGCCTGAGCGGAGACCTCGAGCGCGACGGCGCGGACGCCCTCTTCGCGCATGCGCGCCAGCAGGGCGTGCAGCTCGCTGGCCTCCGGCGTGGTGAGCTTACTCGTGATCGCGTGCTCGCCGATGCGGCGCTCTGCCGTGGACGACAGCCCGGCGACGACGCCGAGCTGGCCGAGGATCGCGTAGAGCAGGTAGACGACGCTGGTCTTGCCGTTCGTGCCGGTGACGCCGAACAGGGTCGCCGCGTTCTCGTCGGTGCGGTAGATCCAGGCGGCGACGGCGCCGAGGGCAGCGCGCGGTTCGGGCGTGACGATGACCGGGAGGCCGGAGTCGGCGGCGAACTGTGCACCGGCCTCGTCCGTGAGGACCGCGACGGCCCCCGCCTCGGCCGCGGCTGCGGCGAAGCTCGCGCCGTGCGCGTTCTTGCCCGGCACCCCGACGTAGAGGTCGCCAGGCTCGACCGCCGAGCTCGCGAGGGCGGCGCCGGTGACCTCGACGGCGTCGAGATCACCTCGCACGTCCAGCCCGAACTCCGCGACCAGCTGGGCGAGCGGGCGGGCGACGGGATGCTCGGGGCGCAAAGAGGAGGGCGCCGGTCCTGTCACGGGGCTCACTTTCAATAGACGGGCATTGCTTCGAAGACCGTGTTTAGTAATACGGCGGGTAGTCGGCCGGGCTCGACGTCGAGGGCTTCACCCGGTAGGTCTTCAGCACCTGGCTCATGATCGTGTGGAACAGCGGAGCGGCGGCTGCCGACGAAGTAATGGTAGTCGGGAACCCGAGGTTGACCGAAACGACGTACTGGGGGTCGTCCACCGGCGCGACACCCATGACGGAGACGTAGAACGACGGCAGATAGCCGCCCTTGCCGTCCGACTGCTGAGCCGTTCCGGTCTTCGCCGCGACGCGGTAGCCGGGGATCTGCAGCTGCTTCGCGAGCTCGCCCTTGGTGGTCACCGACTCCATCATGCTGAGCGTCGTGTGGGCGGCGTCGGCCGAGACGACGCTCACCGGCGTGGGCTTCGGAACGTCGGTCACCGTGCCATCCGCCTGCTTGCATCCCTCGACCAACGTCAACGGGATGCGGGTGCCGCCGTTGGCGAGCGCCTGGTACGCGCTCACCATCTGCAGCTGGGTCGCCGACACGCCCTGGCCGAACATGGTCGCGTACTTGGTCTGGTCGTCCCAGTCCTTGACCGGGTTCAGCTGACCGGAGGACTCGTTGGGATACGGAAGCCCGGTGTGCTCGCCGATCCCGAACTTCTTGAGGTAGTCGTAGCGGGTCTGATCGCTCAGCCGCTGGCCGAGCTGGGACATGCCGGTGTTGGACGACATCATCAGCACGCCGGTCAGAGTGAGCCGCAGCGGGTTGTGGTATCCCGAGTCGTGGAGGTCCGCGCCATTGCCGGACTTCCACGCATAGGGTGCGAGCACCTGGCTGGTGGGGTCCGCCTTGCCCTGGTCGATGAGCATGGCGGCCGTGAGCGCCTTGAACGTCGATCCCGGCTCGCGCGGGTCGGTCAGGGTCTGGAGCCTCCAGAACGACGGATCGGTCGCGTCGATGTTGTTCGGGTCGAGGGCGGGCCACTGCGCGATCGCCTTGACCTTGCCGGTCTTGGCATCCGCCACCGTCACGTAGCCGAACTTCGAGCCGGTCGCGGCCACCTGCTGGGCGAGGGTCTGCTCGGCGAACCACTGGAGGTCGCTGTCGATGGTGAGTTCCAGAGTGCCGCCGTCCTTGGCCTTCTGCTGCACGACCGTGCTGCCGGGGATGGCGACGCCGTCGGCGCCGCGCTGGTAGGTCTCGACGCCGTTCTCGCCCGCGAGGCAGCCGTTCTCGCTGTCCTCCAGACCGCCGTTGCCCGCCTGCGAGACATAGCCGATCAGGTTGCCGGCCACCGCTCCGTTCGGATAGCTGCGCGCCTGGGCCTTGCTGAAGGTGAGCCACGGGTACGGGAGTTTGGCGAGCTTGTCGAAGACGGTCACGTCCATGCCGGACTTGATCAGGACGTACTTCGACTTGGCGTTCTCCTTGAGCGCGTCGTCGAACATCTTCACGACCGCATCGCCGCCCTGACCGGTGATGGCGCCGATCTTCGCCGCGGCCTCCACCATCTTGTCGCGGCCACCCGCGATCGCGTCCGACGGCGAAGCCTGCGCCGTATAGGTGTAGATCGTCGTCGCCAGGACCTTGCCGCTCGCGTCGACGATGTCGCCGCGGTTGCCGTACAGGACCGTCGAGTCCTCCTTGGCGTTCACCGACGCCCGTTGCAGGTCGTCCGCACGGACCACCTGGATGTCGACGAGCTTGCCTCCGAGGATGGCGACGAACGCCGCGCCGGCCACGACGGTCAGCGCCGTCCGCCGCCGCAGCATCTTCCTGTTGAGCATGGAGGGCCCGTCCCGTCCGCTGTCCGTGTCAGTGTCCGTTTCAGTGCGTCACCGGTGTCGGCAACGCTCCCTGCAACGGTACGGACGGCTTCGCGGGAGTCGTGGACGCCGCTCCCGTGCTTGCGGAACTCCCAGCTTGAGTTGTCTGCCTCTGCGCGGCCTGGGCCTGACCGGCCGCACCCGGGCCGGCCGCACCCGGGCCCGCCACCAGCGGGACGCCGTTCAGCTGCGAGTTCGGCACCAGGTTTCCCTGGCCTCCCGTCACGGTGCCGGCGGCCCCGTTCGCCGCGACCGGCGCGCCGAGGACCGCACCGTCGGAGAGCCGCAGGTAGGCGGGGTTGCTGTTGCTGACCATGCCGAGCGCGTTCGCATTGGCCGCCAGGTTCTGCGGCGACGTCAGCCGGTTGAGATCTTCGGAGGCGGCCTGATAGCTGCGCTGCAGCTCCGTCTGCTTGGTCTGCAGGGAGCTCAGCTGGTATGCCCCCTGCGACACGCCGATGCTCAGGAGCAGCTGCGCCACCACGATGACGAGCAGGGCCGATATCGCCGTGATCGCGTAGAGCGTGCGGGGGCGGGCCCTCCGCTGACTGCGGGTGGAGACGACCTCGAGGTGCGTGCGGCGCTCGCGTTCCGGCCGCTGCGGCCGCTCGAGCGCCGGCTCCTCCAGCGTGGTCGCGGTCGCAGCGGTGGACGCCGGGGCGTGCCAGGTCATCGTCGGACGCCGCCGGACGCCCGCCCCCAGATGGTTGCTGCTCACGAGCCCCTCCTCACTCGTTCGGCCGCGCGCAGGCGAACGGGTGTCGCCCTCGGATTTCGGGCCTTCTCGTCGTCGTCGGCCAGTTCCGCTCCGCGGATCAGGAGCTTCAGTTCGGGCCGGTGCTCCGGCAGTTCGACGGGGAGCCCCACAGGTGCGCTGGAGCGCGATCTGGTCTGGAGCTCGCGCTTGACGATGCGGTCCTCCAGCGACTGGTAGGACTCCACGACGATGCGGCCGCCCACCGCCAGCGCGTCGATCGCGGCGGGGATGGCGCGCTCCAGCACCGCCAGCTCCTGGTTCACCTCGATGCGCAGCGCCTGGAACACGCGCTTGGCCGGGTGACCCTGACGCTGCACGGCGACCGGAGTCGCCTTCTGGAGGATCTCCACCAGCTGGCCCGAGCGCACGATCGGCGTCGACTCCCGTTCCTCGACGATGCGCCGCGCGTAGCGCGCGGCCAACTTCTCTTCGCCGTAGTCGCGGAAGATGCGGCGCAGATCGGCCTCGGAGTACGTCGCGAGAACGACCTCGGCCGTCAGCTCGCTCGTGCCGTCCATCCGCATGTCGAGCGGCGCGTCCTTCGAGTAGGAGAAGCCGCGCTCGACGCGGTCGAGCTGCAGCGACGACACGCCGAGGTCGAAGAGCACGCCGTCGATCCAGTCGATGCCGAGCCCGTCGAGGGCGTCGCGGATGCCGTCGTAGACCGTGTGCACCAGGTGGACGCGGTCGCCGAACCGCTCCAGGCGGGCGCCTGCGATGGCGAGGGCCTCCGGATCGCGGTCGAGGCCGACGAGCACCGCGTCGGGGAAGCGCTCCAGGACACCGGCCGAGTGGCCTCCCATGCCGAGCGTGGCGTCGACGAAGACCGCGCCAGGCTTCGCCAGGGCGGGGCCGAGGAGCTCGATGCAGCGTTCCAGCAGTACGGGGGTGTGGATCTCGTCCGTCATGTCCGCACCCGGGAGGATCGGCCCCTGGATCCGGATCCCCATCCATTCCGACCTGCCACCGGGGAAGTGGTGTCAGGGCGTATGGCTGGGAGTCCGGCGCCAGGCGCTAGAACAGTCCCGGGATCACCTCCTCCTCTGTATTCGCGAATGCTGCCTCCTGCTCGGCGAGGTAGGTCTCCCAGCCGCGCGCGTCCCAGATCTCGGCGCGGCTGCCCGCGCCGATCACGACCAGGTCTCTGTCGAGACCCGCATACGACCGCAACGGAGTCGGGATGCTGACCCGGTTCTGCTTGTCGGGCACCTCCGCGCTCGCCCCCGACAGGAAGACGCGCAGATAGTCCCTGGCCTGCTTACTGGTCACCGGCGCCTGCCGGATCTTCTCGTGGAGGGACTCGAACTCCCGCTGCGAGAAGACGTAGATGCAGTGCTCCTGACCGCGGGTCAGGACGAGGCCGGACGCGAGCTCATCCCGGAACTTGGCCGGCAGGATGATGCGCCCCTTCTCGTCCAGTTTCGGGGCATAGGTGCCGAGGAACATCGGTACCACCCCCACTCTCCCGGCCACGGTTGCGGTGTGCCTCCACTTTACTCCACTCTCATCCACAAATTCAGCACCATCGAGATTTTTCCCGGTTTAGGCGCGTTAAACCCCGTCAATACGCGGCAAAACCCAGTGGAGGGAAATGGAGCACACGAGGACGCGGAAGGGGAGCGCTGGGCGCGCGAAAAAGGGCCGATCCGAAGATCGGCCCCACTGAGTTGCTGGTTTCTCGGCGGAGGGTCTAGCCCTGCCCGTCCTGCCGCTTGTCCCAGCGGTCGTTCATACGGTCCATGAAACCGGGCTGCCCGCGTGTCGGCTTGCCCGCCTTGCCGGCTGCGGAATCGGGATCGATCGCGACGCGTTTGCCCGGGGCGATGGCCAGCAGGACGCCGGCGAACATCACCACGAAGCCGAGGATTCCGACGATCGGCAGCTGCACGAAGACGCCGATCACCAGCACGGCGATACCGACGACGGCGAGGAGCACGCCGAGGACGATCGAGCGGTAGGCGGGTCGCGCCCGCTTGCCTCCGACTTTCGCGACGAAATCCGCGTCGTTCTGATAGAGGCTGCGTTCCATCTCTTCGAGGAGGCGCTGCTCATGTTCTGAAAGCGGCATCCGGATCCCCCTCTTTCTTGCGGGTTCTAGGCGTTGTGTGGCCGATTGTAGCCGCACGACTCTGACTAGGCTATACGTGTGTCCGAAAGCATTCGATTCGTCGACCTCATCCAGTCAAGAATCGATGGATTCTTCGATGCCCGTGAATCCATTCTCGTCTCCATCGCCGACGAACTCGCCCCGATCGCGGCTTTTTCGAGGGATTTTCTCAGCGGCGGCAAGCGCTTCCGCGCCCTCTTCTGCTTTTGGGGCTGGCAGGCGGTCCGCACGATGGGAGACGAGTCCGACGACGGCTCGGTGACGGCCGGCGGCCCCCTGGACGCCGTCGTCTCCGTCGCCGCGGCGCTCGAGCTGTTCCATGCCGCCGCTCTGGTGCACGACGACCTCATCGACAACTCCGACACGCGCCGCGGAAAGCCGTCGGCTCACCGGCGCTTCGAGCACCTGCACGAGCAGGAGGGCTGGCAGGGGTCCGGCGCCTCGTTCGGAACGGGCGCCGCGACGCTGCTGGGCGACTACCTCCTCATCCTGAGCGACGAGCTCTTCGATGAAGGCCTCACCCAGACGGTGAGCGCCTCGGCCCGCCGTTCGGCCCGCACGGAGTTCAACCGGATGCGCCTGGACGTCACCGCCGGCCAGTACCTCGACATCTTCGAGGAGATCGGCTGGGCGGGCAGACCCGACGCGGATCAGCTCGCCCGCGCCGAACGCGTGATCGTCTACAAGTCGGCCAAATACTCCATCGAGTCACCCCTCCTGATCGGCGCCGGCCTCGCGGGCGCGACCGTCGGGCAGCTCGATGCCCTCCGCCGGTTCGGACTCCCGCTCGGCATCGCATACCAGCTGCGCGACGACCTCCTCGGCGTCTTCGGCGATGCGGAGGTCACCGGCAAACCGAGCGGCGACGATCTGCGCGAGGGCAAGCGCACGGTCCTGATCGCCCTCACCCGACAGGCCGTGCCTGCCGGGGCACGCGCGACGCTCGACGAACTGCTCGGCGACCCCGACCTGACTCCCCAACAGATAGAGACGCTGCAGATGACCATCCGGGAGTCTGGCGCCGTCGAGAAGGTCGAGAGGATGATCGCCGACAACGTCGAGCGCGCGATCGAGGCCCTCGACGGCGCACAGCTGGGCACGGGTGCCCGTGCGCAGCTCCGCGACCTCGCGGTCACGGTCACGCGACGCTCGTACTGAGGCGGTGCGGACGGCGCCGTCTGAAGGCGGTCAGGCCAGGGCCTGCGCGACCCTCCGCACCTCGGCCTTGCGGCCTGCGCGCAGCGCACCGATCGGCGTAGTGCCGAGACTCTCGTCGTCGGACAGCAGCCAGTCGACGGCCTCCTCGTCGTGGAAGCCGTTATCGGAGAGCACGATGAGCGTGCCGCGGAGTTCGCTGAGGGGCTCGCCGTCGCGAAGGAAGACGGCGGGGACTTTGACGACGCCGTCGATGCGCTTCGCCGCGAGGTGACGGTCCTCGATGAGCCGGCGCACCCGGCTGACACCGAGTCCCAGCTGCTCCACGAGGTCGGGGATGGTGAGCCACTCGGTGGCCAGGACCTGCTCGTTCACAAGAACAAGCCTGCCACGACCGCGCGACGAGCACGAGTCGAAGCGAATGTTACGGTCGTGTTAACTGTTTTCACATCCGCCTCACTGGTTGACTCCTTACTCAAGGTGTGTCAGCGTGGGGGTCGGCTTTGTCACTCACGGAGGGGTCGACCATGTCTGCGATCGAGAGCACGAAGCGTAAGCCGCGGCCACACGGCCGCGCCCACGGCATGCTGGGCACCGTCCCGATCGCCGTGGTCGGCTCCATCGCCGTCACGCTCAACCTGCTCACCCCCGCTCATGCGGCGGCCGACGCCGAACGCGAGCGCGCGCCGGAGAAGAGCGACGCGACGAGTCCTCACGACACCGTCCGCGGTGTCGACACGATCCGAGGATCGCTCGGCCAGGCCGCTGCTTCGACCTCCCCCGCGCAAACCGACGCTGCGGCAGCGCCGGCGACCTACCGCGTGCAGAGCGGCGACACCGTCTCGACGATCGCCGCCCGCTTCGGGCTCTCGACGGCAGCCGTGCTCGCACTCAACGGGCTCAGCTGGAAGAGCCTGATCTTCCCCGGCCAGGTGCTGGCCCTCGGCGGGGCGGCTACACCGGCGCCGGTCCCGGCGCCAGCGCATGCGCCCGCGCCATCTGCGACCACGTACACGGTCGTGCGCGGAGACACGATCAGCGGCATCGCGGCCAAGTTCGGCCTGCGCACGGCGGCCGTCCTCAGCGCCAACGGGCTCAGCAGTTCGAGCGTCATCTACCCCGGTCAGCGCATCGCCATCCCGGGCGTCACCACCGCTGCGGTCAACAGGCCGACGCCGGTCGTCGCCCCGGCCCCCGTCGTCACCGCGCCGGCACCCGCGCCCGCTCCGACCGTCCAGCCGGGACAGGTCGTGGCCCTCACCGACGAGATGCGGGCCAACGCCTCCCTGATCATCCGCATCGGGAGGCAGCAGGGTGTGCCTGCACAGGGCATCGTCGTCGCTCTCGCGGCGGCCGCCCAGGAGTCCGGCCTGCGGAACGTCCGCTACGGCGACCGCGACTCGCTCGGACTGTTCCAGCAGCGGCCGAGCACCGGCTGGGGCACGCCCGACCAGGTGCTCGATCCGACCCGGGCGACGCTCGCGTTCTACGGAGGCGCGAACAACCCCAACAAGGGCCGGACGCGCGGGCTCCTCGACATCCCGAACTGGTCGGCGATGAGCGTCACCCAGGCCGCCCAAACCGTTCAGCTCTCGGCATTCCCCACCGCGTATGCGAAGTGGGAGACCTCGGCGCGCGCATGGCTCGCTCAGCTCGGTTGACCCGAAGGTCACAGCAGGGTCACGGCCCCGCAGCACACCGGTGTTTTGCAGGGTTCACGCACCCGCTGTTCCCTAGACTCGATCCGTGACCACGAGCCAGACCGACCCGATGATCGGACGTCTCATCGACGGCCGCTATCAGGTGCGCTCGCGGATCGCCCGCGGCGGCATGGCCACCGTCTACCTCGCCACCGATCTGCGCCTCGAGCGCCGGGTCGCGATCAAGATCATGCACGGCCACCTCGCCGACGACAACACCTTCAAGAGCCGCTTCGTCCAGGAGGCCCGCTCCGCAGCACGGCTGGCGCACCCCAACGTGGTCAATGTCTTCGACCAGGGCCAGGACTCCGACATGGCATACCTGGTGATGGAGTACCTCCCCGGCATCACGCTGCGCGACCTGCTCAAGGACTACGGCAAGCTCACCCCCGAGCAGACCATCGACATCATGGAGGCCGTGCTCAGCGGCCTCGGGGCCGCCCACAAGGCCGGCATCGTCCACCGTGACCTCAAGCCCGAGAACGTGCTGCTGGCCGACGACGGCCGAATCAAGATCGGCGACTTCGGCCTGGCGCGCGCTGCGAGTGCGAACACTGCGACCGGCCAGGCGCTCCTCGGCACGATCGCCTACCTGTCTCCCGAACTCGTCACCCGCGGTGTGGCCGACGCGCGCAGCGACATCTATGCGCTCGGCATCATGATGTACGAGATGCTCACCGGCACACAGCCGTTCCACGGCGAGCAGCCGATGCAGATCGCTTACCAGCACGCCAACGATCCGGTGCCCGCTCCGAGCAGTGTCAACCCGGCCGTCCCGCCCGAGCTCGACGAGCTCGTGCTCTGGGCCACCGAGAAAGACCCCGACCGGCGGCCCGCCGACGCCCGCGAGATGCTCGACCGTCTGATGGAGGCCGAGAAGTCCATCCGCGGCGACGCGGTGATGCAGCCGACCATGGTGCTGCCCCCGGCGTTCGCCGCGAACGACGGCGACACCCAAATCATCAACCCGGCCATCCGCCAGCAGGTGGCCTCGACGACGCCCACCGCGACGGACACGCTGACCGCGGCCGCCCGTCGCCGGCGCGGCAAGGGCTGGTGGCTGTTCGCGCTCGTGCTGGTGCTCGCGGCGGTCGCTGGAGGCACAGGCTGGTACTTCGGCTCGGGGCCGGGATCGCTGGTGACGGTGCCGAACGTCGTCTCGCAGGCTCCGGCCGCTGCGACCGCCGCGCTCACGGACCTCGGGTTCAAGACGGCCCAGGCGCAGGAGTACAGCGTCACGGTGCCTGCGGGTCACGTGTCGAGCACCGATCCGAAGGCGGGCGCGGCCGCAGCGCGCGGCAGCACCGTCACGCTGCGGATCTCGCAAGGCCCCAAGCCCGTCACGATCCCGGCGCTGGCCGGGCAGAGTCTCGACGCCGCCACGTCGGCGATCACCGGCGTCGGCGCCAAGGTGGGCGACACGGCCAAGCAGTTCGACGGCAAGGTGCCGGCGAACACCGTCATCTCGGCGACGCGCGCCTCCGACGGCAGCGACATCTCCGGGGGCGGCTCGTACTTCGAAGCGGCGGCGGTGAACCTCGTCGTGTCCGTCGGGCCCGTCCCCGACGTCGCCGGCATGTCGGTGAGCTCGGCCACGGCGGCGCTACAGAAGGTCGGCCTCGAGGCCACCGCCGGCCCGCAGAGCTACAGCGACACGGTGGGCAAGGGCGACGTCATCTCGGCGCAGCCTCAGCACGATGGTCCGGTGCGCCCGGGCGACACGCTGGCATTCGAGACGTCCAAGGGCCCGGAGCCGGTTCCGGTGCCCGACGTCGTCGGGCAGACGTGGGACAAGGCGAAGAAGGCGCTGCAGGACGCCGGTTTCCAACTCAAGTACAGTGCGGCGGCGGATCTGCTCCCCGGAGCCTTCGTGGTCTCCAAAGTGTCTCCGGCCGCCGGCACGCAGGCGCCCAAGGGCTCCACGGTCACGGTCAACTTCGCCGGCTTCTAGCCGCTTCTAGCCGCTCCTGCCCGCGCCCGCCACCCACGCAGTGCCCCTCGGTCGCCGTCTTGGGGAGGGCGTCAGCCCTGGCTGAGCTCCTCGGCCACGAGGAAGGCGAGCTCCAGCGACTGCATGTGGTTCAGGCGCGGGTCGCACAGTGACTCGTAGCGGGTCGCCAGGGTCTCCTCGTCGATGTGCTCGGAGCCGCCCAGGCACTCGGTGACGTCGTCGCCCGTGAGCTCCACATGGATGCCGCCGGGGTTCGTGCCCGCCGCGCGGTGCGCCTCGAAGAACCCCTGCACCTCGTCCACAACGTCGTCGAACCGGCGGGTCTTGTAGCCGTTCGGCGTGGTGAGGCCGTTGCCGTGCATCGGGTCGGTCACCCAGAGCGGGTTCGCGTCCGACCGCTTGACGGCCTCCAGCAGCGGAGGAAGCGCGTCGCGGATCTTGCCGGCGCCCATGCGAGTGATGAAGGTCAGCCGGCCGGGCTCGCGCTCCGCATCGAGCGCGTCGATGAGCCGGCGCATGTCGTCGGCCGTCGTCGTCGGGCCGAGCTTGACACCGATCGGGTTGCGGACGCGCGACAGGAAGTCGACGTGCGCGCCTCCGAGGTCGCGCGTGCGCTCGCCGATCCAGACGAAGTGCGCCGATGTGTTGTACGGCGTGCCGGTGCGCGAGTCGATGCGCGTCATCGGGCGCTCGTAGTCCATGAGCAGCGCCTCGTGGCTGGAGTAGAACTCCACGCGGGTGAGCTCGTCGAAGTCGGCCCCCGCGGCCTCCATGAACTTGATGGCACGGTCGATCTCGCGGGCGAGACCTTCGTAGCGCTGGTTGGCCGGGTTGGCCGCGAAGCCCCTGTTCCAGCTGTGCACCTCGCGCAGGTCGGCGAAGCCGCCCTGTGTGAACGCGCGGATGAGATTCAGGGTGGAGGCCGCCGTGTGGTAGCCCTGGACGAGCCGGCGCGGGTCCGCGGCGCGCGACTCCGGCGTGAAGTCGTAGCCGTTGACGATATCGCCGCGGTAGGCAGGCAGCGTCACGTCGCCGCGCGTCTCGGTGTCGCTGGACCGCGGCTTGGCGAACTGCCCCGCCATGCGGCCCATCTTGATGACCGGCACCGACGCGCCGTAGGTGAGCACGACCGCCATCTGCAGGATCGTCTTGACGCGATTGCGGATCTGATCGGCGGTCGCTCCGGCGAAGGTCTCGGCGCAGTCGCCGCCCTGCAGCAGGAACGCGTCGCCCTGCGCGGCGCGCGCGAGCCGCGAGCGCAGCTGGTCCACCTCCCCGGCGAACACGAGCGGAGGCAGCGTCGCGATCTCGGCCGAGGCGGCGGCAGCAGCCTCCGGGTCCGGCCAGGTCGGCTGTTGCTTGATCGGGAGCGTGCGCCAATAGTCCAGGCCCTGAATCACGGAGTCGTCAGCTTTCACGACGGGATCTGTGGTCTGCAGCACTGTTCTGTTCCGCTCGGTCGGGTGGAAATGGGATAACCGAGCCTATCGCGCCAAACGGAGGCGTATGCGGCTCGCGAGCGTATTGTGACGCCGGCTACGCGAGGGCCGCTCGCTTCTCCTTCACGGTGCTCGCGTACACGTCCACGTACTCCTGCGCGCCGAGTGCGTGGAGCGAGTACATGATCTCGTCGGTGACCGACCGCAGGATGAAGCGGTCGCCCTCCATGCCCTCGAACCGCGAGAAGTCGAGCGGCTCCCCGATGATGATGCCGATGCGGCCGATACGCGGCAGGCGCTTGCCGATGGGCATGATCTCGGCGGTGTCGACCATCGCGACGGGGACGACGGGGACGCCGGCCTCCAGGATCATTCGGGCCACACCGGTGCGGCCCCGGTAGAGCTTGCCGTCGGGGCTGCGGGTCCCCTCGGGATAGATCCCCAGGATCTCCCCCCGCGCCAGCAGGGCGAGGCCGGTGTTGAGCGAGGCTTCGGAGGCCTTGCCCCCCGACCGGTCGATCGGGAGCTGCCCCGTGGCGTTCATGAACGCTTTGGTCGCCCAGCCCTTCAGCCCGCGGCGGGTGAAGTAGTCGCTCTTGGCCAGGAACGACACGCGACGGTCCACGACGATCGGCAGGAAGACCGAGTCGATGAACGACAAGTGGTTGCTGGCGAGGATGACCGCGCCCTCTGCGGGCACGTTCTCGAGACCCACCACCCAGGGACGGAAGATGCCGCGCAGCAGCGGCCCCGCGATCAGGTTCTTCATCAGCCAGTAGAACATCGAACGAAAGCCTAGTGCCCTGCGCGTCGAGACGGGAGGTGCGGCTCGGCAGTGCTGTGCGTATCGGTCGTTCCGGGGCTCAGAGCGAGGCGTGGAGGCGGGCGAGGTCGGCCGCGCCGACCACACCGGCGTCGTTCACCAGCTCCGCAATCTTGAACTCCGGCTCCGGGTGGAAGCCGCGCGCGGGCAGGTTCTCGAGGTAGGCCAGCCGGATCGGCTCCAGGAGCAGCTCCCCCGCCTGTGCAACGCCGCCGCCGAAGACGAACAGCTGCGGGTCGAGGATGGCGGCCAGGCTCGCGCAGGCCTGTCCGAGCCAATCGCCCAGCTGACGGAGGGCGGCGATCGCCCCGGGGTCGCCCGCCAGGATGAGTTCGGAGATGTCCGCGCCGCTCAGCGAGCCCGTGCGGCTGCGTGCGTCGGCGAGCGCCTGGCCGATGCCGCCGGCGTCGGCCAGCTCGTTCGCCATGCGCTGCAGCGCGCGACCCGAGCCGTACTGCTCGATGCACCCGTGCGCGCCGCAGCCGCAAGGCAGGCCTCCGGGGACGACGCGCATGTGGCCGATCTCGGCGCCGGCGCCGAAGCCGCCGCGCAACAGCCGGTCGTTGCTCACGATGGCGCCGCCGACGCCGGTGCCGATGGTGAGGATCACCATGTCGCTGACCAGGCGCCCTGCACCGTAGCGGAACTCGGCCCAGCCGGCCGCGTTCGCGTCGTTCTCGATGAGCACGGGGAGGTCGATTCGCTTCTCGAGCTTCTCGCGGAAGGGCTCGTTCCTCCAGTTGATGTTGGGGGCGTAGTAGACGGTCGACTGCGCAGCGTCGATGAAGCCGGCCGCGGCCGCGCCGACGCCCGCGATCTCCTCCGGTCCGTCGGAGAGGCGTTCGATCATCGCGACGACGGCGTTCTCGATCTCCGTCGGACGACTCGCGTCGGTGGGCACACGGTCTTCGCGGACGATGGTGCCGAACTCGTCGACGACGGCGCCTGCGATCTTGGTCCCGCCGATGTCGATTCCGATGGCGTGCACGGGCGAGCCCCTTCCGGTAGGCGCGGTCAGGCGGGTGGGAGGCACGGACGAGCCGGTCGGAGGTGACTCTCTGCCGCACCATCTAGAGTGTAATCAACCACTGCGAGCCGAAGCCATTCGGCCCGATTGCCCGCCCGCCCGGTATCGAGGGAGCTACCGTGAACCAGTTCGAAATCCCCGCACTCGTCCCGGCCGACCCGGAGGCGAACGCGACGGACCTGCTCGTCCAGCGCGTGGCTGCCACCCCAGACGCCGCGCTGTTCAGCCGCCCGGACGGCGACGGATGGAGGGATGTGTCGGCCGCGGAATTCCACCGCCAGGTCGTCGCCCTGGCAAAGGGCCTCGTCGCCGCCGGCATCCAGCCGGGAGACAAGATCGGCCTGATGAGCAAGACGCGCTACGAGTGGGCGCTGATCGACTTCGCGACGTGGTTCGCTGGCGCGGTGCTCGTGCCCATCTACGAGACCTCCTCTCCGGCGCAGGTGCAGTGGAACCTGTCCGACTCCGGCGCCGTCGCGGTGATCCTGGAGGACGCGGAGATGTTCTCGAGGTTCGACGAGGTCCACCCCGACCTCCCGTTGATCCAGCGCGTCTGGCAGCTTCACCTCGGCGACCTCGACAAGCTCGCAGCTGCGGGAGCGGACGTGCCGGACGACGAGATCGAGCGCCGCAGGAACCTCGCCCGCGGCGAGGACATCGGCACCCTGATCTACACCTCCGGCTCAACCGGACGCCCCAAGGGCTGCGTGCTCACCCACTCGAACTTCGTCGAGCTGTCGCGCAACTCCGCGGAGGCGCTCGCGGAGGTCGTGTCGCAGCCGGGGGGCGCCTCCACGCTGCTCTTCATCACGACAGCGCACGTTTTCGCGCGGTTCATCGCGGTGCTGTGCGTCACCGCCGGCGTGAAGGTGGGCCACCAGGCAGACACTAGACAGCTGCTCCCCGCGCTCGCCAGCTTCAAGCCCACCTTCCTGCTTGCGGTGCCGCGCGTGTTCGAGAAGGTCTACAACTCCGCAGGGCAGAAGGCCGAGGCCGGCGGACGCGGCAAGATCTTCCGCGCGGCGGTGGAGGTCGCGGTCGAGCACTCGAAGGCGGTGGAGGCCGGGTCGGTGCCGTTCGGGCTCAAGCTCAAGTTCGCGCTGTACGACCGACTGGTGTTCTCCAAGCTGCGCGCTGCAATGGGGGGCCGCGTGAAGTACGCGGTCTCCGGCTCCGCCCCGCTCGGATCGCACCTCGGCCACTTCTTCCACAGCCTCGGCATCAAGATCCTGGAGGGCTACGGCCTCACCGAGACCACCGCACCCGCGACCGTCAACCGCCCCGACATGTTCAAGATCGGAACGGTCGGCCCGGTCCTTCCCGGAGTGGCCGTGCGCCTCGTCGACGACGGCGAGATCGAGGTCAAGGGCATCAACGTCTTCAAGGAGTACTGGAAGAACCCGGAGGCGACGGCCGCCGCATTCGACGACGGCTGGTTCCGCACCGGCGACCTGGGCACGCTGGACGACGACGGCTACCTGACGATCACCGGCCGCAAGAAGGAGATCATCGTCACCGCGGGCGGCAAGAACGTCTCCCCCGCCGCGCTCGAGGACCCGATCCGCGCCAACCCGCTGGTCAGCCAGGTGATCGTCGTCGGCGACCAGAAGCCGTTCATCGCCGCGCTCGTCACGCTGGACACCGAGATGCTGCCGACGTGGCTCGCGAACAACGGCGAAGACAAAGACATGACCCTCGCCGAGGCCTCCGTCAACCCGGCCGTGAACGCCGAGATCGAGCGCGCGATCGACGCGGCCAACAAGGGCGTCTCCCGCGCGGAGAGCATCCGCAAGTTCGTCATCCTGGCCACCGAGCTCACGGAGGCCAGCGGCCACCTGACACCCAAGCTGAGCATCAAGCGCAACGTGATCCTCGCCGACTTCGCCGACGTGATCGACGGCGTCTACAGCGGCAACCCGAGCACGCAGGGGATCTCGCTGGCGCATTAGCGGCTCCCCACCGACGATTTGCGCCGAATGTCGCGCATTGCTGCGCCAGAAGCAACATTCGGGGCAAAACGCTTGAGGCGTTCGACGAACGCCGCACGATCGTGGAAGAGATCGCGTGCAGTGACCCTGACGACGCGCCAGCCGGCCGCCTCCATCGACTCGTGGCGCTCGATGTCCGCGTGCCACTGCCGTTGATCCAGTCGGTGCCCGTCGCCCCTCGTACTCGAAGGCCAAGCGTCTGCTGGGATCGCAGAGGTCTGGATGCAGCACCAGCCGACCCTCTTTTACCTCGATGGGCCGGTTGACCTCGAGGCCGAGGTAGCCGAGATCCTCGAGGAGCAGCCGCAGAAGGCTCTCCGGACGTGAATCGCTCCCGAACCGGATGCGTTGCAGCGCCCACGAACGTGCGCGGGCCCCTTTCGTGCGAGACAGCACTTCGGAGGCTTCGACCAACTCGGGGAGGGTCGCCAGCGCCTTCCGTTTGCGTGCACCCACCAGATGGTCGCCTGCGGCCACGAGGTCCTCACGATCGAGCAGACCCGACAGCTGGCACCACACCTGCGCGGGCGCACAGACGGGGAGCCCCTCGGCCATAGTGCCCGACACTGTTCCGAGACTGTGTCCGCGTACGCCGCGACCTCCCGGAGCGTGCCGGGGAAAAGCGACTGAGACGTGCAGCGGCTCGCCGTCCACCGACCGCGGCAACGGCACCCCGAGCAGCGAGGCCGCCGCCTGATGGCTGAAGTAGGCGCCAGCTGGCAGCAGGGGAAGATACGCAGCGCATAGCTCGCGAACGGTGCACGGAGCTTCCGCCACGTGCACGGAGTGGAATCTCAATGGGGTTTGTCAACCGCGAAGGGTCAGATGGAGGAGACTCAGCGCGCTCGACCTATGCGGCTGCGAGCATCGGCTGGGATCCATGCGCCGGGTCGAACGGCTGCCCGCTGCGGTGGATGGCCCAGAGGACGTTGATGCGTCGTCGCGCGAGCGCGAGGACCGCTTGTTTGTGGGTCTTGCCCTCGATCCGTTTTCGTTCGTAGAAGGCGCGGGAGACGGGGCAGCTCCAGGCAGCGGTTTGTGCAGCGAGGTAGCACGCTCGAAGGAGGCGACGATCGTAGCGTCTGGGTCTGGAGTGGTTGCCGCTGATCTTCCCCGAGTCGCGTGGGGCGGGGGCCAGACCGGCAACGCCTGCGAGCCGGTCGGCACTTCCGTAGGCGGCAACGTCTCCGCCTGTTGCAGCGACGACGTCGGCGCCGAGGAGCGGGCCGAAGCCGGGGATGCTGAGGATGAGTTCGGCGGTGTGGTGCTCTCGGAACCGTGTCTCGATCTGGCGCTCGATCTCGGCGATCTCGCGATGGAGTCGGAGGATGTCAGCGGCGAGCCTCTGAACGATCATCGCGCTCGTGGCCTGGCCTGGGACCGTGGAGCGTTGGTGCTTGGCGACGGCGACCGCGCTGGCCGCGAGCTTCCCCGGCTTTCGGCATCCCTGCTTCTTCAGCCACGTCGTCAAGCGGGTTTGTCCCATCCGACGGATCGCGTCGGGCGTTTGGTAGCGGGTCAGGAGAAGCAGCGCGGACTTCGTACTCGCGTAGTCGAAGGCCGCTTCCAGTCCCGGGAAGAACTCGAGCAAGACCGCACGGAGTCGGTTGATCGTCCGGGTGCGATCACAGACAAGATCGACGCGGTGAGCAGTCAGAAGACGCAACTCGATGCTGATCTCATCTCCTACTCGAATTGGGTGCAGGTCGCGCCGCATTCGCGCTTGGTCGGCGATGATCGCGGCGTCCTTCGCGTCGGTCTTCCCGTCGCCGCGGTAGGTGCGAGCGGCGTGGTGAACGGTGCGGCCGGGAATATAGAGCAGAGGCTGGCCGTGATCGGTGAGGATGCTGATGAGCAGGCTCGCGCCACCGCGATTCAAGTCCGTGGCCCAGCAAATCTCTCGATCGCCGGCGAGAGTCACGACGTCGGAGAGCAGATCGAGGATCTCCCCCTCGTTGTTAGCAACCCGGCGGGAGAACAGCCGTTGGCCCTCCTCGTCGATCACCACACAATGGTGGTGTCCTTTTCCTGCGTCGATTCCGGCCCACAGCTGCGGCACGGTCACTTCCTTTCGTCTGGGTGTGTTGCGCCCAGCAGCCGACCACGCCGTCACTTCCTTACAAAGCGATCACGTCGCACTTCTCAATCAGCGGTCGAGTCGATGCGGAACACCGGGCGGCCATTCCACTCAAGCCATCTACGCGGCAAAGGATGGTCAGCCATACCCGGTGTCCCTGGGAGCGGTCGAGAGCTTACTGAGACTCCCAATCCACACGGATCAAACGTAAGGAAGGACGGTGAGGCACTGTTCCTGCGCGCGAGCGTTTGGCGCGAGTTCGCCGAGCACGTCGCGGGCTCGCTGACGAAGGGGTCCCGTGTCATCGCTCAGGGTCGCCTCAAGCAGCGCTCCTACGAGACGAAAGAGGGCGAGAAGCGCACCTCGATCGAGCTCGAGATCGATGAGATCGGTCCGTCGCTGCGTTACGCCACCGCCCAGGTGACGCGCACGCAGTCGTCCCGTGGCCCTGGTGGCGGCTTCGGCGGGGGTGCTCCCGCTGTCGAGGAGCCGTGGGCCGCGTCCGCGCCGGCCGACCCGTCCGCGGGCG
This sequence comes from Leifsonia sp. McL0607, assembly GCF_049993355.1. Lineage (GTDB taxonomy): Bacteria > Actinomycetota > Actinomycetes > Actinomycetales > Microbacteriaceae > Leifsonia. The sequence goes on from NZ_CP188253.1 coordinate 3,730,650, forward strand.
CCCCAGATGCCGGAGGCTGGGCGGCTGCCCAGCCCGGCGCCTACAACGACGAAACCCCGTTCTAAGAGCACAGAGAGAGATGGCCATGACCAACAGCAATCCGAAGGGTGAGCTCGTTTGCTTCCCCGCCCCTACTCGTCCGTCGCTGCCAGTGGAGGCGTATCAGGATCCGCGGGTGATCTGTGACGTGCGCGAAGGCGACCACCTGGTCGCGGTGGGCACGTACCCCCGGGACGTCGATCCGCGCCGAGCCGCTCAAGCGGTGGGTGCGCTCGAGCCCGTGCAGCCGAACGGTCCTGCGAACGGGATCTGGCACGGTGAGGTACCGGAGTGGAACCTCAGCATCCGAATGGTCCCAGCAGCCGACGACGCACCCATGCCCGCGAGTGCGGAGATGGAGACCGAGAACAGCACGTTCTCGTTCTCGGGCAAGCGCGACGAGATCAGCCGGCGCAACGACAAGGCTGAGCGGCGACGTCAGCTCCGGTTCGCTGCCCACATGCTCGAGCAGGGGTTCCGGCCCTCGAACACCGTGATCGGCACCGACGACCGCGCGGGCCGTCGGATCGAGACCGACTACTACGTCCAGGACCCGGACCTCCTGCTCGCCGCGCACGCACGGCGACACCATGCGCGGCGGGATGCGCAGGCTGCCGAGCGTCAGGGCTGGTCGATGGCGCAGGTGGCGCGGTGAACGCCGGCGGATGCGACGAGGTGGCGTGATGCTGCACCAACTCGCTGAGTCCGAGGCTCGCGCTGTCGAGCTCGTGGGTTCCTACCCGCTCGCGTCCGACCCGACGACCATGTCCATCGGGTTGACGGCTCTGCTGCTTCTGATCGTGGCAGTGCCCGTCGGCGTCTACCTCGACCCACGGCGTCGCTCGCGGAGCACTCCGGCGCCGCTGCGCCAGACCCGGCACTGCGCGAAACCGAAGCATCAGCACGGTCACCCGATCCCGGTGCGGCGGAAGACCTTCGTCGCATCCGAACCCACCAGGGCCATTCTGAAGGGCGGAATCTGATGACCCAAGAGACCAACACGGTCAACCCGGCCCAGCTCTACAACCAGACCGGTGACGGCCGCCCCGTGGCCACCATCGGCTGGCTGGTGATCGTCACACTCGCCGCCATCGGTGGCGCCTTACTCCTTGCTGCGACTCTCGGTGCGGGAGACGCCGCCCTCACCATCGGTGTCTGCGCGGTCGTCGGCGCAGCCCTGATCGTCGGTGCGGTCCTCAGGGCGGCGGTGGCCGACCGGTACCGGACCCGTCTGCGACGACTGCTCGCGGAGAATCACATCGAACCGGTGCGCATCGGCGTCAGTCTCCGTCCTGCCGCGACACCGGTTGGAGCGCCGAGCGAATGCATGCACGAGTGCTGCCGAATGGCGCGTCAAGCAGCATGAGGGAGCACGAAACGAGGGGCCGAACGATCCCAGATCGTTCGGCCCCTCCCCTATGCGCCGAACTTCTCCGCCAGCCGGATGCTCTCGCGGGACATTCCGCCAAACGCTTCTGCGATCTCCCGCTGCGTCAGCTTCAGTGCGAGCGCCGCCCGGACCGCCTCTCCGCGCCGCTGCGGCCAGGACTCCTTCTCCGCCTGCAGCTCACGGCACCGTTCGAGCGCTGCCTCCTGCTCCGGTGTTCGCGCTTTCGCCATAGCAGCATCGTAACCCAGAAGGCCAAATCAATCTGGCCAAATCTATTTGGCATACTCCGAGGGGAAGACCATGAGCCGCACGACCGGCACGCTGTCATTTCAGCCGGCACAAGACGACCGGCCGTTGTTGGAGAGCGTCGTCACGGCGGAGATCCCCCGCGCCTACGCAGGCAGGTTGATTCGCACCAGGAAGCTCCAGGAGCGCGCGCTCGAGCTGCGGGCCTTGGCCGCGGGAGGGTTCCGCCTGATCGAGACGGAGGCGGTGAGCGAGGCCGACGGGTCTGATCGGTATCGGATCATCGACACGCTGAAGTTCGATGCCGACTACCACCCGTTCGGTCGACCCGAGTTGGTGGGGAGCTGATGCGTGCGGTTCGGCGATCGCTGATCGGCCTCGTGACGGTCGTGGTTCTCGCCGTCGTCGCGGCCGTGACCGCCACGAGCTCCCAGACACGCCCCGAGCCCGAGTCCGACCGGCGGAGCGTATTGTCCGCTGATGCGGTCGCGACAGCAGCCTTGCTCGCGCAGATCCCGGACCGCTCTCCCGGAGGGGTGCCGGCCTACGATCGCCTAGCTGATTTCGGGCCGGCGTGGTACGACATCGACGAGAACGGCTGCAGTACCCGCGACGACGTCCTCGCCCGCGACCTCGACAACGTCGTGACCACAGACGGATGCACCGTCCTCGCCGGAATGCTGAACGACCTCTACACGGCTACAACGATCGGCTTCCGACGCGGCGTCGAGACCTCCCGACTCGTTCAGATCGATCACGTCGTCCCGCTCGCCTACGCATGGGGGCACGGCGCATCCACCTGGACCGGCGAGCAGCGCCTCGATTACGCCAACGACCCCCGCGTACTCCTCGCCGTCGACGGCAGCGCCAACCAGGCCAAGGGCGCCGCCGGTCCTGCCTCCTGGATGCCCTCGAACTCTGCCTTCGCCTGCGCCTACGTCGCCCGCTTCGTCGGAATCCTCCACGACTACCAGCTGAGCGTCGACGCCGCAGACCGCACCGTGATCTCGAGCATCCTCACCAGCTGCTGACCACTAGAAAGGCCCTGACTTGAAGTACCCCTTCACGGTCACCTTTGCCGCGGGAGCCTGCGGTGCACATGCCTGCACTTGTTGGGGGCCGAAGCGCTCCCCCAACTCTACGAGTCTCCCCGGCACGGCCGCCGGCATGCAGGGTGAGCAGCCCCGTTCCTAACACCACTGAATCCCAATCAAGTTTGCAAGTCCTTCAACACCGAAAGGGTGAAAGTGAAATGACCGATATGGACCAGGTTGCAGGGCTCGCGCGATCCCCGCGAGATGGAGACCAGAGCCAGTGATGAGCACCCTTCCACTGTTTGCTGCCCCCGTCGATCGCACAGAGACTGACGAGCGCTACACGCCGCGCTGGATCTTCGACGCGCTCGGCGAGACGTTCGACCTCGATCCCGCGAGTCCCGTTGACGCAGAGACTAACGTGCCGGCGCGAGCGGCGTTCACTCGCAACGACGACGGGCTTGCGCAACCTTGGCACGGCTTCGTTTGGCTCAATCCTCCGTTTTCGAACAGCACGCCGTGGTCGGAGCGTTTCCTCGAGCACGCGGACGGGATCTGGCTAGGGCCGCACGCTAACGCGCGGTGGCTTCACCGCATGCTGTGCACCGCGGACTCGATTTGGCTCATGCGTGATTTCGCGTTCGACCACCCCACACACGCGGGCAAGCGCTCGAGCATGCCCCTCACGATGTTCGGCTATGGCGATCGTGCCGCGCGTGCGCTCGCGCGAGCTGCCCACGCGGCGCCCGACGTGGGGGTACTTGTCAGCCGAAGCACCGAGACACCAGAACTAACGATCGCGGGTGAGCAATGACGGCTGTGCTCGTATCGCTGACGATTCGGCAGGCGCAGGAGCTTTCAGCGCGGACCGGAGACATGATCGTGACGCCGAGGACGCTCGACCGTCTCCGCGGACACGTGGTCGATGGAGTTGCATTCCACAGATCGGCGTCAGAGCTGAACGTGACCGAGCGAGTCTTCGTTGCCGAGGCGATCGCGAGCGCGAGCGCGCCGGACTTGTGGGGCGAGCGCGTGCGGATCCGCCTTGACCGCTGGGTCGACGGATTCTACGACGAGACAGCAGACACCGCCGTTACACCGGTGCTGGGAGCGGCTGATGCGTGAACAATTTTCCGTCGCGAAGGATCGCCCAGATGACGTTGATACGGCGGCGAGCGAGGCAGAGAACAGCCTGCTTGTGGTTCTTGCCCTCTTTGCGTTTCCGTTGGTAGAACGCCTTCGACACCGGGCAATGCGCGGCGGCGACCTGCGCAGCCATGAAGCACGCTCTGAGCAGTCGTCGGTTGTAGCGGCGAGGCCGTTGAAGGTTGCCGGCGACCCGGCCGGAGTCATGCGGTGCGGGGGCAAGCCCGGCGATGCTCGCAAGCCGGTCCGCTGTCTCGAACGTGTTCATGTCACCGCCTGTTGCCGCGAGAAACTCGGCGGCGAGCAGCGGCCCGAAGCCTGGGACACTCAGCAGGCCCTCCGCGTGCTGATGCTCTGCCAACTGCGCCTGGATTTCGGCATCGATCGCCGCGATCTCGTCTCGGAGCTCAAGGACCTGCTCGGCAAGGCGCGCCACGATCGACGCGCCGACTTGCTGAGCGGCGACCGTCGTGTGCTGACTGTGCGCTGCTGTGAGTGCCTGCTTCGCGACGCGGTTCGGAAAGTAGCCCCCGCGGCCGCGGATCCAGTCCGCGAGCTCGTCCGGGCGGAACTCGCGAAGGCGCTCCGGGGTCTGGAACTCGCTCAAGAGCACGAGGGCGGTCTTAGTCGTGGAGTAATCGAACGCTGCCTCCAGCGCTGGGAAGTACTCGAGAAGCGTTGCCCTGAGGCGGTTGATGGCTCTTGTGCGGTCGCAGACGAGATCGGTGCGCCGGCCCGTCAGCATGCGCAGGTTGATGCTGATCTGATCGCCGGTACGCAGCGGCAGCAGGTCACGACGCATTCGCGCCTGATCCGCGATGATGCCGGCGTCCTTCGCGTCGGTCTTTCCTTCGCCCCGGTAACTGCGAGCGGCGTGGTGGAAGGCACGGCCGGGAAGGTAGAGCAACGGCTGGCCGTGATCGAGAAGAATGCTGATCAGAAGCGCTGCACCTCCCTGGGCCATGTCCGTTGCCCAGCAGATCGGCGCGCCGTCGGCAAGCTGCGCAACTTCGCTCAGCAAGGCGAGGATCTCGCTCTCGTCGTTCGCGATCTTCCGCGACAGCAGGCGTTTGCCCTCCTCGTCGACCACCACGCAGTGGTGATGAGTCTTGCCAGCGTCGATCCCGGCCCAGATTTGCGGCACGGTGGTCTCTCTTTCGTTCGATGTGAGGTGTGTTGCCCAGCAAACGGCCTCGCCGTCATTTCCTTACGCAGCGATCACAGTCGCGTATCCCAATCAGCGGTCGAGCCGTTGCGGGAGGTCGGGTGGCGATTCAGCGGGAGCCATTCAGGGGCAGACACGATAGAGCCATGCCCGACCTCCCCGGGGCGGTTAGGAGCATACGACGACCCCTAATTCCACACATCAATCAATGTAAGGACACGATAGATTCCAGACAGGAAGGCCCAGTCCAATGAGCACCACTCCCACTCCGATCGTCGACCCGCCAGAGGCGCAGCGATCGCGACGTTCGCTGCGGTTCCTCCTCGCCGCTGCCATCAAGTTCGCTCGCGAACGGAGGCGTCTCGCCCTGCTGATCGGACTCGCCAGCGCTTCGGCGATCGCAGCGTTGATCGTCGGAGTCGTAGCAGCGGTGACGACTATCCAGCGCGCCCAGGCTGACGGCGCCTACCAAACCTGGAGGATCGCGGTCACCCAGAACTACGCGGCCGCCGCCGACGCGGCCGACCACTACGAGCAGGCGCGGGTCCCCGTCGAGGATCTCGCCACGAAACTCCAGCAGGTCTGGGACAGCTCCGACGGCTTCTTCACCGTCGAGCAGCGCGAGGCCCTCGCGAAGGTGCTAAGGCTCGCCACGGCCGGAGCGGAGAAGCCGGCGCCGATCGGCGCGCACCCACCACGAGCCGTCGCCACGAAGGAAACCACCAGCGAGCACCTGCAGGTGATCGCGACCTCACTGCAGAAGCAGCACCGAGCCGAGACCAAAGCGGTCCAGAAGGCCGAGGACGACGTCCTGCGACTCTTCAATCTCAACATGACGGCCACCAAGCAGGTGGTGGAGCTCATCGGAGTCGTCCAAGCCGACGCTGAGGCTGTGCCAGGCGAAGGTCTGCAGGCGGCCGCCGGCGTAGTTCTGGCCACGTGGGACCGGGCGGATGCGGCCGAGCGTGAGGCTCTCCCGAAGAACGCGCTCGAGATCCAGCGCGCCTCGGCCGGCGCCGAGGATCCGGGGCAGCGTCTGCTGGACTATGTCACTGCGGCCGCGAAGGTCAAGGCGTCCCACGAGCAGGTGGTCGCAGCAGAGGCGGCCGCGGCGGCGCAGGTCGCTGCAGAAGAGGCCGCGCGCAGCGGACAGCCGACGTACACCGACCCGACCACCGGCGAGACGAAGAGCACTCCGCGAGCGAGCGGCGACACAGGTGGCCAGCAACCAACTACTGGGTCGCGGCCGAGCACCCCGTCCGCGCCAGGTGCGCCAGCGCCCGCGCCTGCGCCCGCGCCGGCGCCGGCAGGCCCGAGCCACGAGAAGAAGGTGCGGTGGGGATCGAAGGCGGATGGGTGCCCGAGCGGCGCTGTCGCGGGCTGGGACTACGGTCCGGTCGCGTACGGGCTCACGCTAGTCGTCCACGACAACTACCTCACGGCGAACTTCACCGACACCGGCTCTGGTTGGGTCGCCTCAGGAACGTACTGCGTCTACTGAGCCACGGCACGGAACGACGGAGGCCCGCACCGAATTGGTGCGGGCCTCCGTCGTTCTGCGTGGGGTCAGTCCGCGAAGCTGACAGGAGTTCCAAGAGGGAGCTGGTTGACCGCGGCGAGGGCTGCAGCGGTCAGACGGATGCATCCGTGGGAGACTGCACCGCTGTTGGTGGAGTTGTAGTGGGCGGCGATGAGGCCGCCGTCGCTGCCGCCCATGGGGTCGTCCGCGGCCGCCGAATGCAGGCTCGTGAGCTGGATCGGGAAGTCAGCCTGCGCGGTGTCCTCGTAGCGGGCCTGGAGGTAACCGGTGGTCCCGGTCGGGGTGGGGGTCTTGGTGGTGCCGACGCCGACCTTGTAGGTGACCTTCTCGGAGCCGCGCATGATGGTGAGAGTCTGCTTGGAGACGGAGACCGTCACCGTGGCGTCGAGCGTCGCGGACTTCTCGAGCGCACTCAGTGGCACCCAGCCGGCCGTCTGCGCCGCGGCGTCGCCGTCGGTCTGGGAGGGCTTGGTCTGCCGTGCGGGGGTGAGGACGAGCGCCCACTGCTTGCTGGTGGTGACCGGGACGATCACGGTCGGTTGGTTCAGGAAATTCGCGGCCGGCAGCTTCGCTACCGGGGTCTTCTGGTCGACGCCGAACACCGGCACGTCGCCGCTCTTGGCGGTGTAGGCGGCGGTGATGCTCGTCATGTCGACGTCCTTGTACGCCAGGAGTTCCGGGATGACTGCGTTGTAGGTGGCTGCCGGCAGAGCATCCAGGTCCTCCTGGGTGAGATTCGGCACCTCGACGTCGTGCGCCGGCTTCGAGGTCGCGGTCACCGTGGCAGGGTCGGTGGCGGCGCCGATGGCGATCGCTGCGATGGTGCCGGCGATCGCGACCGCGACGACGCCGGCCGCCGCCACGATGCCGATACGGCGGCGGTTGCGGCGAGGATCGCTACGCGGCGTGCCCTTGTCGGCGGTGTCTTCGGGGGTGTGGTCTGTGGTCATTTCTCGATCTTTCAGCTCGTGGTGGAAGTCAGCGGGCCGGGCACCTGTTGCAGGTGCCCGGCCCGGGGTGTGGTGGGATCAGCCGGAGATGATCGGCAGTTCCGGCATGGGGGCCGGTGTTTCCGGGGTCTTCGGCGCCTCCGGGTTTTCCGGGGTCTCCGGGGTCTCCTCGGGCGTGGTCGGCGGGATCTCGTCGACGGTGAAGAGCTCGTCGAGGCAGCCGCCCTCCTTGTAGGGCTTCCCGTCGCGGAAGTACCGCTCCACGAAGCCGTACTGCACGCCGGCGACAAGGGTGCCCGTCTTCTGGGTGCGGTACTTCGCGTGCTTGTTGTTCCCTGGGGTCAGCTGGATGGAGTTGAGCGGAGTTCCGACCTGATTCTCCGGGGTGCAGACGAGCGGCTCGCCGAGCGGTACGGCGTACTGGGTGACCACGATGTAGTCGCCCTTCTTAACCCACCCGTCGACGTCGATCTCGTCCTGCGCCCAAGCCGACTCGTGGACCTGCGGAGTCGTGACGACCTCCACGTCGCGGATGGGGGTGGCCTCGTTCTCGTCGTCGGAGCGCGAGATCCCGAGGACGTCGCCGGTGTCGTGGTTGGTCCAGGTGTGCACCCACATGAGGTGCTTCCCGGCCGTCACGGACTCGTCGAGCGTCGGAATTGTCCACGTGTGGTCACCGGCTTCGGCCGTGTTCCAGACCGGCGAGGTGAACACCGTGGTCCCGGTCGAGACGTCCTGACCCGGGGTCGGCTTCTCGCCAGGCATCAGGTATGCCGTGGAGGTGACGTCGATACCGCCGCGCGGGAAGTACGCCGGCAGGCCGGTCACGGTCACCGTCTCCGAGGCCTCAGAGCCCGGCGACGCGAGCTCCTGAGCCTTGGACGTCACCGGAGGTACGTTGCGCGGGAACGGGTCACCGAACGGGATCGTCGCGGTCTGCGTGTTCGGAACATCGGTGGCGGACACGGTGTCCTGCTGACCGTTGGCGCCGACGTAGTACCGCAGCTGCGGGATCCACTGATCGATCGCGGTCACCGTCACCGAACCGCCCGCCTTGTAGGAGGGGTCGTTCGTGGGCGGGACACCGAGGGTGTTCAGAGTCACGCTGTCGACGGTGCTCGCCGTCGCCTCCCCGGTCTCCTTGACTTTGGAGTTGAAGAACGACCAGTCGCTCTTCGAGCCAACCGGCACACCAGAGAGAGTGACGGTGCCTTCGAAGTTGTGCGACGGATCCATGTTGTTCTCGACGATGGGGTCGAACGCGGTGGCCGGCGTGATGTTCTGGGCCTCAGAGCGCAGGTGGTTCGCGATCGCCTTCACCAGGTCGAACTCGGCCACGGACGACTCAGCGACGATCGTGTTCTTCGCCCAGTTGATCTGGGAGTCGAACGTGGAGCCCGGGTTGCCGTTGTCCGCGATCATCCCGGCCGGGTCAGCGACGTACTGCCCGGCGAATCCGGCCGCCGCAGCCCACATGTTTGCGTTGGTGGCCTGGCCGTTGAACGCGGGCGGGTTCGCCATGTTCTTCTTCATCGTGGCCGTGATCATGTGGATCTGGGCCTTCTGCACGTCGGACAGACCCCGAACATCGCCGGTGACGCCCTGATCGGACGAGCCGCCAGTCGGTGAGGGCGCTCCCGGGACGATGCAGATCGACTCGTCCCCGTTCGGCATCGGGTAGGTGCCCTTGTGGGTGCCGTTGGCAATCGACCCGTAGCCGTGCCCGACGTCGACCGCGTTAGCGGCGGGAGCGGACAGGCCTTCGGCGAGGGCACCGACACCGAGGATAAGCCCGAGTGCTGTCAGGCCGGCCCCGAGTCGTTTCACGGTCCGGCTACGCATTGAGCGCGTCGCCGGAGCGCCAGGCTGACCGGGCAACGTCTTGCCCGATCGGTTCTGAATCTCCATGGATAGGATTCCTTACTTCGTTGACGAGCACGACGGATTTCGCGCTCACTACAAAGAAGGAGGCCGGTGCGGAGTCGCTGACTCCGCACCGGCCGATCCGGGGTATTTGCGCCCTCTCAGGCCGCCACTGACACAGGTTTCGAGATCCTCGACGGGTAGATCTCCCCGAGCGCGGAGAGCTGCTTAGCCTGCAGTGGGGTCGTTCGGCATCCCAGGCACTCGCTCCTGCGGTCGCGGACATGTTTACCGAAGACGGTGAGCCGATTGTGTTGGCCGTACTGATGCGCATTCCGCACTTCAGCCACGTAACCGATGAGGCTCCCGTCGAAGCCCTCCGTGGTTCCCCACAACAGCTGGACGACGGCCTCGATCTGATCAGCCGAGAGATCGGGGAACAGCTCAACGGCGTGAAGGGCTCGATTCGCCCACGTGAACTTCGCTGTCTTCTGATGACTCGGCGTCACCAGCGGGACAGCCGAGACGCACCAGTCGATTAGAGGTGTGATGCTCGCCCACAGGTGGGGCGGCGTCTCCGGGAGGATCAGATCCAGGAGATGAGCTGTCAACTCCTTCCACTCGCGTTCCTCCCCGCCTGCGATCGCGGAGGCTTCGCGCTGCCACCCTGCATCTACCCGCTCATCAAGGGAGTCCACCCGCTCCACCAGCGAGTCCTTCGGTATAGCGGGGTGCGCCTCCGTGACTCGCGCGAACACCCAGCCCGCGATCTGCGCACCCGGCTTCTTCGACCCGGCGGTGGGGACCTTGCACGCCGCACGAATCAGGTACGCGATCGGATCGTCAGCGTTCAGGATCCGCGGCAAAACCGGCTTGCGCCCGTCAGCACAGCGACGGACATCGTGCTCGGCCTCAGCGGCGAGTTGCGTCAGGACAAGGTTCACGGCGTCCAACCGGTCGAACTGGGGAGCACCGAGACGCGTGAGTGCAGTGTGGATCATCGGGCCAGCGACATACTGCGAGATCGCCTGCGCGAACCGACGGCTCAACGCACGGTCATGCAGGCCCGCACCGCCTTCGACCATCTGTCCGATGGTCTCCACGATCGTTACAGTCGCCTCTGCCCTTGACAGCTCACTCAGCACGCCAGACCTCCACGGCCTCGTCGGGGCCGAGCGCATCAGCCAGCGCCGCGTCAAGCACGCTCAGGGCTTCAACAAGGGAGGCCCGCATCGACACCGCGTACAGATGCGACGAACGCACAGCGTCACGCAGCTCGGTCGGGTCTAGCCTTCGCAGAAACACCGTCGGCACCGTGCACTTGTGGATTAGCTGCTGCATCGTTCGCCGAGGGATCTCTCTGCTAACGCGGTGGGTAGACAACATAGCCAGTATCCAAGCACGTAACTTGCCAAGTTGGCAATTTCAGGGCCTAAATGGGCCCTTTCTTGCCAATGTACCCACGCTCTTTCCAATCTGACACCATCTACGCATGCCAGCTGCGCGCAAGGAGCCCCCGGGCCCGACTACTCGGGCCGTCGGAGCTGTGTTCCGCGCGTTGATACTACGCAAGCGCATCAACCAAGTCGACCTGGCACGCGAGCTCGGGGTCTCCGAGGGGCAGCTATCGAAGATGCTTCGAGGCAACCGCCATATCAATGTCGAGCAGTTACGCGAACTTGCGGTTGGGATGAACGTTTCGATGAGCGAAGTCTTCACGCAGGTCGAGAGCGATCTGGGCGTTCAAGCGCAGGAGGCCGCGTCTGAATCGCGCCGATTTCACAGTGCGGCTCAGCGGGAAGACCCAGGTCGGGCTACATCGTTCGATCTTGAACCAGCTGAGCTTGCGCGGCGACTCGACTACTCGATTGCCTCACTCATCGAGGGAGACGAGGCCGCGCAGAACATGACCGTTGCGACTGCAATGCGGACCGTTTCTGCCCGTCATCTCGCCGCGATTCGTGAAGGCACTATTCGGCCGAACAACGAGATCGTTCAGGCCATCGCGGAATTGATCGGGGTTGACCCGGCCTATTTCGCCGCACGAGAGCCTGCCGACATTGAGCTCATTGAAGCGGAGCTTGAAGTCGTAAAGGAGATGCGCATTGCCGGAGTGAGTCAGGTCGCGGCGAGAGGCTTCACTGCGCACTCCCCGGAAGCTCTGCGTTCCATTTCTGCTCTCATAAGGAAGGGAGCAGAGCAGGGACCCTAACAAGCCCTCGCAATGAAGCCCGTAGCCCGGCGGGCGGAGCCGAACATCTATGCGTCCCCACGGATGGGGTCGTTCACAGGAGACTGATGGTTTCTAGACATCTGGGCGTACGAATTTCCCGGGCCAACGTGGAGTCACGGAGGCTTGCCGAAGCGGCGGTTCATGACCTGGGCATCGCAACTGGCACAACTTGGTCGACTGTGATCGCAAGGATCGAAGAAAGGTACCGAAAGCCGATCGTCGTTGCAGCCGCAGACGACGACGAACTTGCGGATCTCAGCGGGCTCTGGATCGATTACCCCACGCATGGATACATCGCCTACCGCGCCGGCGACGCGCCCTACTATCAGTGGCATTCCTTCGCGCATGAACTTGGGCACGTCGCACTTGACCATGATTCTTGCGCGGTGCTTGAAGCGCTTGATTTCGAAGCCGTGAAACGTTGGGGCCTTGGAAGTGACGTCCGCAGGATGCGTGCCCGTGGACTCCTTGACACTCCCGACGAGCAGGCCGCAGAACACTTCGCCTCAGCCTTGGTCCGTCGCATGCTGCAGCAGCACATTGGACCAGAGGAGATGATCTTCGGGTGATTCACATCGCGTTCGTACTCATCACCGCGTTGTTCATCTTCCGCGCTCCCTCTGCCGTTCGCCGCCCAGCAGCACGGCCCGCGTGGCTGGCCTCGGGATTCGGTCTGCTCGGACTAGTTTGCCTCGGAATTGTCGCACCCCTCGAAGGACTGGACGCACTGCTTGGAGGCTCGAACCTGTGGAACCTAGCAGGTGCCATCTCGACGACTGCGTCGTTCTGGTTCTTCGGTCGCGCGGTCCAGATTCTCGACCGGGATGTTGCACCTACACGGATGTGGCCGCTTCTTGCACTAGCTGGCGTTCAGATCGGCATATTCCTGGCTATTCCCGAACGGGGATCCACATCCTCTCACTTCATTGAGAAGCACGTGTATTCGCCCGCAGTGTGGCTCTACCAGCTCGTTTACATTCTTTCGATCGCCGCGATCGCCGCATCCTCCGCCTACACGGTACGCCGCCGCTTGCGAAGCATCTTCGCGTTGTTCATCCTCGGTTATGCGGGCGTCGCTCTGGCATGCCTCAGCTACGCGTTCGACATCACTGTCAGGCATTTCAAGATCTTCCATCAGTCGCCGCTGTCGCCCTTCAACGCTGGATTCAACGCGCTCTTCTATCCCGGGATTCTTCTAATCGCGGTCGGGTTCACAGTGGTGTACTTGCGATATTCGGTGAAGCAAACACTCATCGCATGGAGGATCCGTGCTGCCCTCCTTGCCGTCGTCGCCGCTCGCCTTCAAGGCGGCCGTCGAACGTGGCGTGTATTCCCCGCTGAGTTCTCGAAGCCGGATCCTCTCGGGCAAACCTACGATTGGCTCATCGAGATCCACGAGCTGATATCGATCGATGGTTTTGCGCCAACCAGCCTTGAAACGAGCGTCGTCCATCGCATCCAACATGCACTCGAACACAACACCACGATGGAGCCGTTACCCGCTGTGCGCGAGCGCATGTCCATCTGATCTCTGAGGAATCCCTGATGAATGCATTGCCTGTTCTTGTCCCGCTGGCTACGGCAGTACTCGTGGGTGTCGGAGCCGGGGCGGGCCTTGTGGCTCTAGGCCGCAAGGTCGTGATGCCGGGGCGCCCGAAGAGTATCCCTGTGCGAAGGGGTGTTACTCCCGACTTAGTTCGGCTTCCTCGAACCGCCGCGACCGAACAGACGGGCGACCACGGGATCTGGCTCCGTACTGGCGAGCACCGACGTGTTGGTCCGCTCGTCTCGACAACCGACGACCATATCGAGCGACGGATCGTCAGCGGCGGACCGCTGACGATTGAGGAGACCACCGCCAGATGGACCGGACACGCGTTTTCGGGCCCAGACGATCTTGGTCTCACGCACCGCACTGAACTCCTCGTCACGGGCGGCCTCACGCGCCCAGCATGGGTAGTCCAGCCGCCCAACGATGTGTCGTCTACGTGGGCTATTCACGTTCACGGCGCCCGGAGCTCACGAGTTTCTGCGCTTCGCTCAGTTCCCGTCGCATGCAGCCTCGGCATGCGCTCGATCATCCCCTCCTACTACGGCGACACAGAGAACCAGGAGGATGGCCCGACCGCCGCGACACTCGGTGGCCGTGAAGCTCTCGACGTCGACACCGCCATTTCGTATGCAATAACCAATGGTGCCAAGCGCATCGTCCTCTTTGGATGGTCGATGGGCGGCGCGATCTCGCTCCTCCTGACGGAGCGGTCAGCGCATAGGGACAGAATTGCAGGTTTGATCCTGGTCTCCCCGGTCGTGGATTTCCGCTCCATGATTGTGGAGAACGCAGCCGGTGCAGGCCTCCCCCGCAGTATCGGCAGACTGATCCCCTGGGCTCTCAGCACGCGCCCGCTCTCTGGCTTGATCGGAGAACCGGAACCAATCGACTTCGGCGCCCTGGACTGGACAACCTATGACCGGCTTAAGGTTCCCGCCCTCGTGCTCCACTCAACGGGTGATCGCGACGTGCCATTCGCATCTACACGTGACTTTGCTTCGGCTAACCGCCTAGTCACCCTTGAGGAGTTCGCTCCGGTACCGCATCAGCTCGAGTGGAACTCGGACCCGGCCCATTTCGATGCAACAGCGCAAGCGTGGCTGAAGCATATTGCTTGATTACTTGCCCAAGTGGCAATTTGCGGCCCATTATCGTTTACGCTGGAAGAGTGCCCAAACCCGCAGCGACCCACAAATCGCCCGCGCGCCTCGCGTTAACTACGGAGTTAACTCGCAATACTCGTCGCATGACACAGGTGGCCAGCACTCCGCGCAAGCGTAATCGCGGTCGCGTAGGCGAGAAGCGCAAGCGTCGTGAGGTATTTCTGGAAATGCAGCTCAATGACGATATCGAGAAGGCGCTTCAAGCCTCTGGCGGTTTGTCTCTGTCGCTCTACGTAGCTCGAATCCTTGATGCGCTGCGTGACGAGGACGGGAAGCTCCCTGTGGTCGCACCAGGCCTGGAAGGCTTGAAGGAGGTCCACACCAAAGAAGCCGCTTAACCAGAAAGGGCCCGCCACTTGGGCGGGCCGCTCCCAAATTCTGGAGCTCAAACCCTCTGAATCTTGGCGGATGCGAGGTTCGAGCTTCATCTCGAAAGTAAGCCGGATAACCCGGAGGTTTTTCCGTACCCTCGGAGAGGAGATGTCAGCATCGTAGCCCAGATTTCGGGTTCTTGCACGTGCGCGCGTGTTCCGCGTGTGGGCGTGTCGGCCGTCTCCTGCTCCGTTGATCGTCTCGTCGACGTCGAGCGCACGCTGCTCCTTTCCCCCGCTCTTGCCGCGCTGCGGTCGTGCACATCGTCGTGCCGGACCGCCGGCGGTGACCGTCCTGCACGCCTCGTCGACGTCGTCGACGCCGCGCGCGCCCAGCTCGTCGTGAGGAGGACCGCCGGAATGCTGTAGCGCTCAGATCGTGGCCGGCGCCTGACGCCCGCTCTCCCAGAACAGGCCGGAATGCATCCGTGGGGTGCTTCGGTACGAACCGTTTCGAACGCCGAGTGACTGTCGGCGGGTTTAGTGCACCCATTTCGTGTTGGAGGTGAACCGTATGACCCCTGAGGAATCGATGTCGTTCTCGTCCCGTTGGGAGGCCGCTTGGCAGCTCACTCGGTTGATCTCTCCACGCCCGGAGGTGCACAAGGCGGCTCGCGACGCGTATGGGGAGCCGGTGAACGAGTACACGCTCGCTCACGGTGTCGGACCGGTTGTGCCGATGACGCCGTGGCTGGTGCATCTGGCGGATCTTGAGGATCGGTTCTGGTTGCTCCCGTTCGACTTCGACGTCGTCCCCGGGCACACGGACGGGGTGGAGCAGGCGCAGGATCACGCGGATGCGCTCTCGATTCTGCTGGGGCAGCTGTCGATCGCGCACGTGGTGTGCGAGTCGTCGTCCAAGGGCGGCCGCCACGTCTGGATCGGCATGGCGGAACCCGCGCCGGCGGACCTCGTCGACGCGATCGGCAAGGCGGCCAAGGCTGTCCTGCCGGCGTTGGACCGCGGCATGCTCTCTAACCCCCGCCGTGGTGGTGCCCGCCCGCCGCTGTCTCCGCACCGCAACGGGTCGTTTTCCCGGGTGCTGCGGGGGACGCTGGATTCGCTGGTGATGCCGTCGACCACGACCGATGACCTGCGCGCGCTGCTCGCCGCGCTCCTGGAGCGGGCTCCGGCACAGGATCCGGAGGAGACCGTGATCGCCGGCGAGATCCGTCCGGTGGCGTTCATCGGCCGCCGACGGCTCTCGGTGAAGGCGCAGGCGAAGCTGCAGGTGCACCGCGGCGGCGATGACCCGTCGCGCACGGCCTGGCATGCGCTGCTGGTGCTGGCGTCCAACGGTTTCAGCTACGACGAGGTCGTCGCCGCCGTGGCGGACGCGCCGAGCTTCGAACACTTCCGCACCCGCCGCGCTGGCGATCGAGGTGAACGGCGGCCACGTACGGCCGCCGAGACGGCCGCACGGCTCGAGGACGCGTGGGAGAAGGTGCAGCGGCACGTCCGGGTGCGCCGGTCGGCGCCGAGCTCCGAGCCAAAGGACCTGGCGACGCTGCAGCAGCAGGTGGCGATCTCCGAGGACCTGGCGCTGCGGTTCCGGGTCAACCCGGGACGGTGGGGCGGCCGTTACGGGGGCCCCACCCGCCGCACCGTGCTCACCGGGCTCGCCTACCTCATGCTCCGCACCGGGAAGACTGCCGTGGCCGCCTCGACCCGCACGCTCGCCGAGCTGTGCAACATCGACCACTCCACGGCTGCCCGCGCCCTCCAGGATCTCCGCCAGGAGGGCCTGGTCGAGCGGACCGAAGCGGCGGAGGGACTGAATGCAGCGACTTGGTCGTTGGCCCCGCTGGGTGACTTTTCCACAGGATCAGATCTAGGTGCGACACAACCCTTAGACATCACTCCCCGCCCCCCGGCCGATTCAGAGCGAGTAGGCGTGCTCTATGCGCAGAGGGCGACGCTGTTGGAACGGTTCGAGTCGTTCCTGGCGGCGTTGCAGCATGACGTGTTCACGTACGCTGGTCTCGGCCACCAGGCAGGCCAGATCTGGGCGTTGATGCGTGAGGGTGCCGCCTGGACCGTAGAGGCTGTGGCCCGGGTGTTCCAGATCAGCTTTGAGCGCGCGGCCGCGCTCCTCTCGAAGCTGCGGCGGGTGAAGCTGGTTCGACCGACACAGGAAGGCTGGTCAGCTGGTCGACGGGATCTGCGAGGGTCGGCCGCTGAGAAGTTGGGGGTGCTCGGTGTCCTCAAGGCGCGGATCCAGCAGCACGAGGACGACCGGATGCTCTGGCGGTGGTGGCGAGCCGAGTACGACAAGATGACCTCCCCCACCAAACGCCGGCCGAAACGCCGACATGTCACCGACCGCCCACTCGAATGGGGCACCGCCGTCGAGCAAGACGGCGAGCTCGATTGGCCGATGTACCCGAGACGCGGTGACGACCCGCGACAACCCGGGGATCATCGTCGAGCGCGATTCAGTGTCGAGGCGGGACACCTCCGGCCGGCGAGAAGGAAGCAGGGCGTGTACTTCGATGCTGCATAGCCTGAGACACAGCAGGGCAGCGTCACAGGCGCGCGCGGCTGGTTTACTCGCCGCAGCGCACGGTCGGGCGTACCGTCAGCTGCAGGAGGCATCCATGCCCAGCACGCCGATCGTCGACGTCGACGGCCGCCGTCTGCGCCTAACCAACCTGGAGAAGGTCCTCTTCCCGGTGACCGGAACCACCAAGGCAGACGTCATCAGCTACTACGCCACGATCGCGCCGGCTCTGCTCCCCCACCTCGCCGAACGGCCCGTAACCCGCAAGCGCTGGCCCGACGGTGTCGGCACCACCACGGCACCACTCGAGGCGTTCTTCGAGAAGGACCTCGGCGCAGGCTTCCCCGACTGGGTACTCCGCCAGGCTGCGCTGCATTCCGGCGGCGAGAAACGCTACCCCGTCGTCGCCGACCGAGCGACCCTGGTCTGGCTCGCCCCAGTCAGCCGCACTGGAACTGCACGTGCCGCAGTGGCGGTTCGACACCGACCGCAGGCCCACCCGAATGGTGCTGGACTTCGACCCCGGCCCCGGCGGGGGCCTGCCCGAGTGCGCGCAGGTCGCGCTCTGGGCCAAGGAAATCCTCGACGACATCGGCCTGACGACATTCCCGGTCACCTCCGGCAGCAAGGGCATCCACGTCTACGTCCCCCTCGACGGGACACTGACCTGCGACCAGGTCTCCGCCGTCGCCCACGAGCTCGCCCGCGCACTCGAGGCCGACCACCCCGCCGAGGTCATCTCCACAATGCCCAAAGCCAAACGAGTCGGCCGCATCCTGGTCGACTGGTCCCAGAACAACGCCAAGAAGACCACCATCTCCCCCTACTCCCTCCGCGGCACCCCGACCCCGTACGTCGCCGCTCCCCGCACCTGGGACGAGCTCACACCGCCCAGCCTCACCCAGCTCGACTACGACGCGGTGCTCAAGCGCTTCGCCACCGACGGTGACCTGCTCTCCGGGCTCGACCCGCCGCCGGCCGCTGTACGGCCACCAGAGGCCCTACGCGCTTATATCGACCTTGCACTCGCGAAACCCGCCGAACGGCTGCCAAAGCCCGCGGCGATGCCCGGCGGCAGCCGCTACGAGCCAAAGCTCGACGGCTGGCGAGCAGCCGCCGTGGTCGACCAAGACCATGCGGCGCTCTGGTCGAGACAGAAGACGAACCCGACCGACGCCTTCCCCGACGTCGCGGCCGCCGTCCACGACCAAGTGCCCGCCGGTGTCGTGCTCGACGGCGAACTCGTCCACTGTGTGGACGGTCACCTCGACTTCGACGCACTTCAGCGCCGGTACGCATCCAGCAAGAAACGCCTCCAACACCTCATCGACCAGGAGCCGATCGCCTACGTCGCCTTCGACATCCTCGCCAGCGGCGGCCACGACCTCCGCCCACTCCCCTACGACGAACGCCGCCGCATCCTCGAACAGACCTCGACCGCCTGGCGGCCACCGTTAAGTATCATCGCTGCTACTCGCGACGTTGATGTCGCCCGTGAGTGGTTCGATGACCTTCCCGCCCGCGGTGTCGAGGGCCTGGTCCTCAAGGGCGGATCCCAGGCGTATCGAGGCGGGAAACGCGACTGGATCAAGGTCAAACACCGCGACACCTACGAAGTGGTAGCCGGCGCCGTCACCGGCACACTCACACAGCCCGGCGAGCTTTGTTGACGCCGAAGCAGAACGGACCCCTTTGTGCCGAACTGGGATGAACCCCTTCTTGTTGGTTGAGCTTAGTTCTTCTCGGTCTGTGTGATGAGGTCGCGGCGGCCGTGGGTGCGGTAGGAGTCTCCGGTCAGGGTGAGGACTTCGGAGTGGTGGACGAGGCGGTCGATCATCGCGGCTGCGACGACGTCGTCGCCGAAGGTTTCGCCCCAACGACTGAACGGTAGGTTCGATGTGACCATGATCGAGCCCTGCTCGTAACGGGAGGCGACGAGTTGGAAGAACAGGTTCGCGGCGTCTTGGTCGAAGGGGATGTAGCCGATCTCGTCGATGATGATGAGTTTGTAGCGGCGGATCTTCTTCAACTCGGCTTCGAGTTGTCCCTTCCGGTGTGCGTCCGCGAGCCTCGCGATCCAGTTGTTCGCTGTGTCGAACAAGACGCTGTGGCCGGCGTGGGTGGCTTTGACGCCGTGCCCGATCGCGAGGTGGGTTTTCCCGATTCCGGGGGGACCGAGCAGGATCACGTTCTCCGCTTTCGCCACGAACGTCGATGTCGCCAGGTGCGCGAGGAGGTCCCTGCGCAGGCTGGGGAGGTGGTCGAGGTTGAAGTCTTCCAAGGTCTTGATCGCGGGGAAGTGCGCGGTGCGGATCCGCATGGTCGTGCCGGCGGACTCGCGGTCGGCGAGTTGGCGTTCCAGGACCGCGGCGAGGTATTCCTCGTGCGCCCAGTTCTCGGCCCTGGCCCGGTCGGCGAGGTCGTCCCAAACCCGCCCGATTGTGGGGGTCTTCAGTGCTCGGGCGAGGTAGGCGAGCTTGGACGCGACTTGCTCGCTGGTCTTCGGGATCGGCGCGTCGACGACGGCTGTTCGAGTGCTCATTGTGCTTCCTTCTCGTATTCGGTGGTGGTTGTGAAGTCGACGCCGAAGAGGGCGTCGTAGTCAGAGAGGGCGCGGATCTGGACCCGGTGCCCGTCCGGGTGCTCGCGAACGCCTGAGGGTTTCGGGCGTTGGTAGTGCGCGCGCAGCTTCGCCGCCGTGGCGACATGCTCGGGGTCGGGGATCGTCTGTCCCGTCCGCAACGACCGCGGATGCTGGCCCGCGGGCTGTCCTGCGCAGGAGATCACGACCTCATCCAGTGAGGCGTGGACGTCGACGAACCGGCCGATGAACCTGGGATCGACGGAGTAGTCGTTCCCGTCGAGGCGGACGTAGTAGTCCCGCGCCAACCTGATTCGATGCGTGAGACCCGTAGCTGGTGGCTTCGCCGGTAGCGGCAGCAGCCCGGCCCGGTCGATAGCGGCGAGCTCGACGGGGCGGGCAGCGATCGCGCGGACCTGGCGTTGGTTCGCGCGGGTTTCCAGCCAGTCCGTCAACTGGGCGTTGAAGTCGTCCCGGCCTTGGAAGATCCGTCCGGGCGGGAACGAGGTCTCCAAGAACCGGTTCGCGCGTTCGACGATGCCCTTGGTTTCCGGGTCCCGGGGCGGGGCAAGACGGAGCCGGGTCGCGAGCGTTCCCGCGAACGATGCGGCAAGGATCGTGGGCTTGCCCAGCCCGCCGATCGCGGCCTCCCGGTCCCAGAGCAGAGAGCGCGGGATTCCGCCGAATCTCTGCAGCAGTGACCACATGCCCGCGGTGAGGTCTCCGCCCTGCCGGGAGGGGAGCATGATCGCCTCGATCCGGCGGGAGAACCCGGACACCATCACCAGCACCGGCAGAACCCGGTCTTGTCCGTCGCCGACGGGGACCCGCGTTTCGGGGAACCAGAGATCGCACTGGATCACTTCGCCCGCTTGATACGAGAGCCGGTCCGCGGGGTCGATGCCCTGATACTCCGGTCGCAACTCGGACACCCGTTCCCGGAATAGTGAGGGTGAGAACGTCCAGCCGACGCGCTCCGCGATCACCGTCGCGGGCATCTTCGGATACTCTGCCAGCAACGCCCGGATCTGCGGCACGAACGCGTCGATCTTCGACCCCCGCGGGCCCCGTGACCTGTCCGGTGGGTCCTCGCCCCGCAACGCCCGACGAACTGTGTTCCGCCCGATCCCGAGATCCCTCGCGATCTGCTTGATCGGCACCTTCTCCGACCGATGCAACCGCCGGATCTCTGCCCACGTATCCACTGAAATCACCCTCCTAGCCTGGGCCAGGGGGTCCACCCCAGTTTGGCGCTAGAGGGTCCGTTCTACTTCGGCGCTAACAAGCTTATCCTCGGCCGCTACGTTAGCGGCGAGCTCAAGATCATCGGACGCACATCACCGTTGAACGTGGCGCAAGCCCGATCAATCACGCCCCTCCTGCAAGCGGCCGAGGCTGCTCACCCGTGGCCGGCGACGCTCAGCTCCAAGGCTTACGACCGATTCCTGCCGAGACGCGACACTCACCTCACGCTGATCGAGCCCGCTGACGATCGAGATATCTGCGGACACCGCGATCGTGAACGGGACGATTCGCCACAGTGCTCGATTCATCCGAGCACGACCCGAGATCAAGCCAGGCGCCTGACTACTCCCCCCGCGGCACCGCGACGCCGCACGTCGCCGATACGACGAACGCACCTCGCGGTTGGCGGGTCTGCTCGGCCCGCCGCGTAGCGAGCCGAGGGTGCGCACGTTCTCCGCTCCCCGGTTGGCTGCGCGGGGCCTTGGAAGTGTAACGGCCTTGCTCCAGAAGACAATGCTTATAAGAGTTCGAACTATTGAGTTCCTTGCAATAGCAACAAGTATTTGAACAAGAACAATGGTTACAAGGCAAGAAACCGTTGTAAGACTTGCAATGGTTGCAACCATAACAAGGATAGAAAGGGTTGCAATAGTTGGAACTATTGTAAATATTGTAATAGACTCGGCTTTATCAATGGCGCGCAGAGCCAAGGCTCAGGGCAACTATTGGAAGAATTGAAAGGAATGGTCAACTAGATGACGACGCGTATCGCAATCAGCACGCGAAAAGGCGGCGTGGGGAAGTCTGAGGTCCTTGTCGCGCTCGCTTCAGCTTTCGCCCGGAAGAAGGAGCGTGTGCTGGCGGTCGATCTCGACCCCCAGGCGAACGCTAGCCGACGGCTCGGTGCGGCCTGGGAAGCAGATGCTGGGAAGCCGTCGATCTCCGAAGTCATCAAGGCAGATGCAGTCGGGGTGGGGGAGGATGCTGTCGTGTCCTGTGGGTGGACCGATGAAAACGGGAACCCGACCGAGGAGGCCTCCTACATCGACGTGCTTGCCGCCCGCCTCGATCTCATCAACCGCGAAGGCGAAGCAGGCCAGGTCGGCGCTCTCAGACGACTGAAGAAGGCGCTCGATGGTGGATGGACGGACAAGTACGACTGGATCCTGTTCGACAACAAGCCCGACCTCGGACACCTGGTTCAGCTCTCGCTGGCAGCCACAGACTACGTCCTCGTGCCGAGCACTCTCGACTTCGACGCCGTCGCCGGTGCAATCGAGGTACGCCAGTTCATCGCTGAGCACGCCGATGACATGATGAACCCGTCCCTGAAGCTGCTCGCTGTGCTCCCAACCCGATACGACAAGCGAAAAGCGGAACAGAACTTCCAATACGACAACCTCCGCGAATACTTCCCGGACGAACTGCTGAAGTTCGCGCGGAACGTCGAACGTAATGGGACCGTGGAATTCGTGACACCCTCGTACATCCCAGAGCGCACACGATTCGCTGAGGCAGACTCGGCTGCGGTCTCACTCACAGCGTGGAACGACGCCACTGCCCGGGAGACGGTGGCAATCTATGACGCGCTTGCGGACGCTCTGACCACACGAGTTTCCGAGCTCGCAGCGGAGGTAGCAGCATGACCAAGCCTGCGCGCGGCAAGCCGGGGGAGCCTCGTCCCAGGCTCGAAGTGAGTGTCGAATCGATCGTTCCGCCTGGAAGTCCTACCGCGCTTGTCGCCGACGTGGCGCCACCGGTTGTCTCCTCAGACGCGACAGAACCTGGTGCCGACACTCAGGAGAAGCCACTCGCGACTGCTGGGTCCACGCAATCGGACGAAGCGCCGCTTCAGAACCGAGAAGGATCGCTAACCGAGACTGCGCCCCGAACGGGAACGACGAGCGACGCTAAACTGCCTGACGTTGTCGACGAAGGCGTGAAGAACGTGACCGTCGCCTTGAACCCAACCCAGCAGGCACGAGCGAAGATGGCTGTCGTGCGGACCGGCCCCTTCGGTGGACCCGCATCGTTTAGCGAATTCATGCGCGACGCGATCGACCTCTACTTGGATCGATTGGCGCAAGAATACAACGATGGGGAGCCGTTCGAGCCCTATCGTCAGCAGCTGAAGCGGGGTCGTCCTTTCAAGTAGGCGATACCCTGCGCGAGTAGCTCGCAGACCGCAGATCGAGTCCGGTGCTGACGTTCTCGACCGCCCCGGAGAATGTCGTGGCTCGGGCGCAGCCCGGTAAGTGCGCGTGGGATAAACCCGCCCGACCCGGCAGAGCGGCTACCGCGCTTCATCGACCTCTGACTGCGGGTTATCGGGTCGCGGCGCGAAAGACCACCGCGGATGGCTTCACGAGAACGAGGATGGGCCCATAACCGATGGGAAGGCTGCAGCCGATGACTGAACCGGATCTCGTCGCCGTCTGCAAAGCCTGGGCAGCGTACCGGGCGACCAATCCCGCGCTGCCAGAGCAGTTGCCCGCCGTCGGACCGTTCGGTGACGGCGCAGAGCTCGCCGACGGTGTACTCGCCCTCGTGGCGGCCGGGCGCAAGTGCGCGACGTCGACCCCCTGCTCACGGAGTATCAAGCGGAGGGGGAGGAGCTGCCGTGAATCGGCGACCGGTGGGTCCGTCACCGACTCCGTCGGGCAGCCGCGGCTGATCGTTCGCGCGATCGAGCTCCGGATCGGGCGGTTCCTGCCGGTGGATGCGGTGTCCGCGTTCGACGAGGGTGCGCTCGTCTCGGAATCGCCTGGTCGGACGATGCCGAGATCCTGTTCGAGCGCTTCGAGGTCGTGCACCAGCACAGGTGATCCCGGGCTCGTCTCAGGTGCCCGCGGTCAGCGCAAGCGCTCTGGACCCGCGGTCGCCGTGGCCCTGCGAGTACCGCGACGTCGGGCGAGGGGGAACTGGGCGACCTGGTGGACGAGCCATTCCGCCGGGCCTCGCCGCCACCGTCGGCGGATCAGCCAGGCGCCGGCGAGCGAGCCGACGCTGAGCGCGAGCAGGACCGACCATTTGTCGTCGGAAAGCCCAGTGAGCGACGCCCATGCGCCGAGAACGACGATGTGAGCGACATAGAAGGTCAGGGTCAGGGTGCCGAGGGCGTAGACGGGGGCGAGCACGCGGCGCAGCGGGGTCGCGGAGAGCGCGCAGCTGGCGGCGAGCACCATGCCGGCCAGGCCGATCGCGTTCACCAGCTCGGGCGCGGTGCCGGCGTACGCGTCCGTGCTGATCCCGGTCAGCTGCCCGACGCCGAGCGCGCCGGCCGTGAGCGCGCCGCCGACCAGGAACAGGGTCATCAGGCGCCCCCAACTCTGAAGCGCGATCCGTCCGACGGCGAGGCCGGCCAGCGCGAACGCGAGCAGGCCGCTCACCCGATAGCCGAAGTCCGAGAACACGAATCCGACCAGGCTGGCCACAGTGTTCTCCGCCCAGCCAGACCCACCGCCCTGGACCGCCTGCACCCGCAAGGTCATCTGCAGGGCCTGCGCCCACGGCATCGCGATCGCGCTCACCACGACGGCTCCAACCGACATGACTAGCAGCCACCGCGCCCGCAGATAGAGCACCGGAATCAGGACCAGCCCGACCGCTCCGAGGTAATGCAGGATCGGGATGACACTGTGCTGGCCGAGGTCGGCGAGCACCCCGAACCCGATCAAGACAAGGGCGCGGAGCTCGAAGAAGAGCCGGAACTGCCCTCGGCTCTGCCCAGCCTGCTCGGCGGATCGCGCTGCCAGCCCGGCCGAGACGCCGAACAGAAGCGTGAACAGCGGCGCCGCGACGTTGTCCGCACCCATCAGCAGACGTTCGGGGATCGGCGAGGACGGCCCGATCGGGGCCGTGTGCGCAACGAACACCGCGAGGAGGGCCAGGCCGCGAGCGAGATCCACGCCGAGAATGCGCATCCTTCAAGGGCAGGAAAGGGGTTGCAGCAGCACATCGGTCGTGCGGGTGAAGCGTAGGTGAAATCGACGAACCCTCAATGTTGCCAACGAGTATCAAGGATTCCCCCGCTGGTCGCGATGCACTATGCTGGTGGAACCAACCCGCTTCTCCACGTGAGGGCGGGTCTTTTCTTTGCCGAGCGGGTCATGGCCGACGCTGCGATGCTTCTTGGCGTTCTCGATGTGGTCGCTGTCCGTGTACGCGGTGGCGCGACCGGTCGCGTAGACCGGGGATCTCGAATGCCTCAGAGGTGAGTAGCTGGCGGGCCGGGTTGCCAACAGCCGGCGCTTGCGTACTCCGGTCGGTCCCAGCATCGGTGATCTGCGCCGAGCCGACATTGGCACTCGTACCATGCGGATCCGTGCCAGCACTCGTGGATGCTCGTTGTCGGCATCATGAGCCCTTCGTGGTCGGCTGGGGTTTGCGCGTGGCCGGCTGCCGGCGGGCGCTGGTGATCTGGTCGGTGAGCTGGTCGACGCGTGCGCGGGCGGCGTTTGCTTCCTCGCGGGCGGTGCGTGCTTCGCCCTGAGCCGCCATGAGCGCCGCCTGGAGCTCGTCTGCGCGCCGCTCGGCCGCTGTGGCGGCTGTCTGGTGCGTCGCGGCTTCCACGCGTGCTGTGGTGGCCGCGCGTTCGGCGTCGCGTGCCTCCTGCCGTGCGGTGGTGAGGTCCTTGTGTGCCTGGTCGAGTTGTCGCTGCAGGTCCGCCACGCCGCGCTGGGCGCCGGCGAGGTCCTCTCGCAGTTGCTCGCCCCTGGCCGTCGTGGACGCCAGCTCGGAGCGCACCGCCTCGGCCGCGTGCTTCTCGACGTCGAGGGCCGCCGCAAGGTCGCGGCGCTCGGTCTCCAGTGCCGTCCGCGCGGCCTGCAGGTCCGCGTGCTCGCCCGCGAGCACGGCATTGCCCGCCCGGAGCCGGGCGAGCTCGTCCTCGGCCGCGGCACGCGCGGCGTCCGCGGCCGACGCTGCCGCCTCGAACTCTTCCGCGGCCGCGTTGGCCGCCTGCGCCTCGGCTTCAGCGGTCCGCCGGCGCAGGTCCGCGGCCGACGCTGCCGCACGCGCCGCAGCGGCCTCCTGCGCCGCGGCGGTCTCGGCAGCTCGATCTGCGCAGCCGCGGCATCCGGGTCGCCGGCGATCGCCACCGACGCGGCGATCTGGTCCGCCACGGCGCGCAGCGAGGTCACCAGATCACCGGCGATCCAGAGTCGACACGGCCGGGCGATGCGCCGCGGTGACCGGAGCCCGGTCCGCGTCGACCGGGGAGCGGCCGCCAGGGCTCTGGCTGCTCATCGAACCGGTTCAGGTCGTCGACGACTACAGACTCCGCCCAAGGGTGATGACGCCCGAGTGAATTGCCACCGCCGAGTGCAAGCGCGACGAGCAGCGTAGCTGAGAGAGCATCGACCGGGTGCTCGGGGTAGGGGCCTCTAGTGTGCATCGCGCACTGGCTGATAGCATCACCTATCACTCCTTTGATAGAATGGCCTATAGGAGGTGTTCGATTTGACGATCGCTGAGGTCCCGGTTGAGGCTCGTGCAGCGGTGCGAGCCCGACGTCGGAAGGAGATGGACGAGCTGGACTACCGCCGTGAGCTGCGCCGGCTCGAGCAGCGGGGATACAGCCAGCGGGAGATCTCCAAGTGGCTTGGGATTGCGCAACCTTCTGTGCTCAGCGCACTCCGGACGGCCGCGAAGGTGACGATGCCTCTGGACGGTTTCTCGGGCGCGACACCCTACGAGATTTGCCAGCGTTACGCGGGTGGACTCATCACACGAACCCAGCTCGTTGACGAGCTCGCGCGGTTCCCCTACGTGAAGGGCGGGCAGACGGATGGGTATGACTCGTTGATCGTTGATCCTCCTGGCACCTGGTCGGAAGTTGACGATGCGGCTCGACGTGGGCTTATCGAGGACGATGTCTACGAGGAGGTGTTCAACCGTCGGCATGGCATTTCCGGGTCAGCCATCGACCGGGAGCCGACGGCTCACAAGACGTCGGCCAAGGATCTCGCGAGGCAAGCCGCTCGAGAAATAGCCGCGGCGATCGGCGGGGGAGAGGTTACTGAGGCGAACGGTCGAATCGTTGTTAAGACCAAGGGCGGCCTCCACATCGACGTGAAGAGTCTGCCCGGTGGTATCGCCGGCAAGCAGCGAAATAGTCGTAGCGGAAAGTTCTACGGCGTCGGCGGCGCGCACGCCGACAAGGCGGTAAAGGTCAGTCGTTCTACGTTAGCCGTGCGCGCGCACGATCGGCACGGCGACTAGAGCGTGGTTTCTGATGCGGTAGCTCGCCACATGGAAACGGTGCGCGAGCTGTCCAAGCCTGGCCAGGCGCTCGCGCCCAACGCGGCCACAGCGACGACGAACAATCCCGCCTGGTGGATCGATGGTGAGGCTGCGCCGTCGCGTCGACGCCTGCACACGCGACTCTTGGCCGAGGCGCGAAAGGAGGCACGCGACGTCGAGCAGCAGCGCTGTGCGATTGTTCTTGCCGGACCTCCCGGCGCAGGCAAGAGCACTGTCCTGAACGACGTGCTCGGAGGTCATCGAGGGAAGTACCTCGTGATCGACGCGGACGAGTTCAAGCGTCTGCTCCTGCTCGAGGCGCTGGTCGACGGGAGCTACGAACAGTGGCTGGTGCCCGCCAATATTCGTGAGCGCGAAGCGCAGGGCGAGAGGTTCTACCCACTTGAGCTGGCGTCGCTCGTTCACGAGGAATCGTCCTACCTCGCAAAGAACCTATGTGCGGACGCGATCGACGCCGGAGACAACATTGTCATCGACGCTGTGCTTAGCAACGAAGCCGCCGCCCTTGCACTTGGCCAGCGTCTAAACGAGGCCGGCTATGACGTCCACGTGATCGACGTCGAGGTTCCCTACGAGCTTTCGGAGGTGCGCATCCGCGAGCGGTGGGAGCACTCCTACCTGAGCGCACTCGATGGCAGCGACCAGCTGGGTGGCCGATGGGTCCCAAGTGAGTACGCTCGTGAGGTCTTCAACGGACCCGATAACACGTCCAAGCCCGAGGCGACTGCGCGAATTCTTGCGGAATCTTGCCATGTTGTGTCGCGCTATCGCGTGTTCCGTACGATAGCTGAGCACGTCCAAGAGGGAAACGTGAAGCCGACACTTGACGTCGATATGTCGCGCGTCTCACCGGGCGGCGTTCTCAGGGAAACGAGTCGTCACAACGCAACCATCCTCCCGGGGCAGTACACCTAGCTGTAGTTCCCCGACACGTTGTGAACGGTTGAGGTGAGCGAAGACCTCCGTGGAGGATGTGGGTTACCACACTCACATCTAGCCAACGGAGGTCTTCGTGACTCACGCTAATGCACCGTTGACGCCGGAAGGGCGTCGACGGCTGGTCGAGCTGGTTCTGGAGCACGGGTGGTCATTGCGGCGGGTGGCGGAACGGTTCCAGTGCTCGCCCGCGACGGCGAAACGGTGGGTCGATCGGGCACGCGCAGGCTTGCCGATGACCGACCGACCCTCCCGCCCGCACTCGTCCCCGAATCGGTGTCCGGCCCGGTTGGAGCGCCGGATCGTGGCGTTGCGGTTCAGGTGGCGGTGGGGTCCGCATCGGATCAGCTACCACCTCGGTGTTCCCCGTTCCACCGTGGGCAGGGTGCTGGCCCGGTATCGGATGCCGCTACTGCACCACCTCGATCAAGCGACCGGGCTCCCTATCCGCAAACCGAGGGCTGTCCGTTATGAGCACGCTCGCCCCGGCCAACTGGTCCATGTCGATATCAAGAAGCTCGGCCGCATCCCCGATGGTGGTGGCCACCGAGTCCTGGGGCGGGCAGCAGCACCGTCCCGGCACCGCGGCCGCGGCTATGCGTTCCTGCATCACGCTATCGATGACCACTCCAGGCTGGCCTACTCGGAGATCCTGAACGATGAGCGCAAAGAGACCGCCGCCGGATTCTGGCTGCGCGCCAACGCGTTCTTCACCGCCGCTGGGATCACCGTCACCGCGGTCATGACCGACAACGGTGCGTGCTACCGGTCGAAACTGTTCGCCGACGCTCTCGGCACGAGAGTCAAGCACCGGCGCACGCGCCCCTACCGGCCGCAGACCAACGGGAAAGTCGAACGATTCAACCGCACCCTGGCCACCGAGTGGGCCTACGCGCACGCCTACCTCAGCGACGAAGCCAGAGCCGCAACCTACGACACCTGGCTCCATCACTACAATCACCACAGACCCCACACCGGAATCGGCGGCCTCGTCCCCTCAGCCCGCGTTCACAACCTCACGGGGAACTACACCTAGCGGTCCTCGTGGTCGAAGGCGATCCGATCTTTCGCATAGTCGGTCTGCTCTCGTTCGAGTTCGTCGAGCAGGGCGTTGACGATGCCCTGCAACTCGTCGTGACTAATGAGATCGAATACTTTGTCGTTGCTTCCCACCGAGATGAGTAGGCGCGACTCGGGCAACGCGCCCAAGCCCAGCTTCTGGGACTTGCCGGAGCGGGCGACCCACTCATCGTCGTCAAACTCGGACTCGTCCATGTGCTCGATGGCGTTGCGCAGAGCACGGAGCTGTGGATGGGGCGCACGCGGCTGACGGCCGCGTGCGGTGTACAGCCTCTTGATCCAGCGCTCGAGATTGTCGGCACTGATCACGAGCATGGCTTCAGCCGTGCACGCCGCCTGCCATGAGGCCGCGAGGTCATCCATAGTGACGTCACCATCCATGCGTTCGTACATATTGTCGACGTTGTGGAAGTTCCTGACTCGCTCCTTGACGTTGTGGAGCTGCTCGCGAACCGCGCCTGCCCAAGACACTGCGAGCGACAGAATCACATCCTCGCCGTCAGGGTCGAAAGACTGTAGGGCTTGGTGGGCACCGGGCGTCATAGGCAGAACGTTATGGTAGTAGCCCTGTGCCGGCAGCATGAACCGTCCCGTATTCGATGCCGCTTCCTTTCGAGTTGAAGGAGTGCGTCATGCCGAAGAAGATCGAACCCGTGGTCTTGCCCGGCCGTCTCTGGTGTTAGCACTGCTCCACCTTGCCAGCCCCTTTCAGCTGCGTTCATCCCTGCTTCGCGTTCAGCTCGAGGCGCTCCAGAGGTGTGCTGGGCAGCTGGTCGGGGGAATGGGTTGCGGCGATCGCGGTTTCGATGAGGTCGCGGACGAAGCCGTCGATGTTGTAGAGGCCGACGTCGCCCACCTTGTCGACGAGGGTGGTCGCGTCGATCTCGAGCGGCGCGTCAAGACCGTGAACCAGGGCGGCGTCGTGCTCGATCCTCGCCTTGAGGGCGGCGCCGTAGGCGGTCCACTCGCGGATGCGCTGCTCCTCGAGCGCTTCCTCGACGTCGAGAGCGCCGATCTGGTTGGCGCGTTCCTCCTCCAAGCGGTCGAACTCGTCACCGAGTTCAGGACTCTTTGGGATGTATACGGCTTTCAACTTGGATCGGTCACCCTCGCGGATCTCGGCCTCGAAGTAGGGGATCCACTCGGTGTGTGCCTCATAGCGGAGCTGGCTCTCTCGCCAGGCCTCCCAGGACCATTCCGGCGTCCCGGGGGAGCGGGGTGTGGGGTCGCGGTCTGGGTGGATGTCGTAGACCCAGACAAACTGATCGGAGTCTACCTGCGGAAGGGTGTCTTCGGCCTCTTGTATCCGTTTCTGAACGATCTGCTGCGCTTGGTCATACAGTCGCTGCGCGTCGGTGCGATCGGAGAGGATCTCGTAGATCGGGAGGGTGATCCGGATCGGTTCGGTTCGGTAGCGGGGGAGGAGGTCGTCGGGAGCGATCGCGTTCACGGCGTTGCGGATAATGCCGGCCTCCCAGGATCCCGGTCGCCCGGCGAGGAGCTGCTCGACGCCGCCGAGGTTCGCTGCGACGCCGGCGAGAACCTGTAGGGCGATCTCGCCGAAGTCGCGCCGGCGCTCCTTACCGCCAGCTTTCGAGATGGTTTCTCGGGCTGCGGCGGTAAGCGCGTCGACGGCGACACGCTCATGATCCGAGAGGGCGGCCGCGAGCTCAACCTCCAGGATGCGGGCCTGGCCGGCCGCGCGCTCAGCGTCCTCGCGAGCCTCCCGCGCTCGCTCGGCGAGGCCGAGCAGGCCGAGTCGGCGCAGCGGGAGCGCCGCGACGAAGTAGCCCTTGCCTTGTCGCGCGACGACCAGGCCCTCATCGATGAGCGCTTCATATGCGGAGCGGACCGTCTGGACGCCGTTCGTGCCGAACTGCTCGCTCAACTCGCGCGTCGTCGGCAGCTGGTCCCCGACCTTATAGGCACCGGACGCCAGAAGCCGGCGCAGCTCGGCACGGATGTGCTCATAGATCGGAGTGTCGCTTGTCATGGAGACAACCTATCACAGCGGAGATCAAGTGCTCTAGAGAGCCTGAGCTGACATATCGAACATTATCAGCGTAACTTTCGGGCCATTTTTTAAGATGCTTTTTGACGGGTTGATGTCAACTTCGCGTATCATGGTGGCATGGCAACACTGACGCCGGCGGGTCTGCACCGGAGTACGAACAGGATCGACCCGCACGAGATCGTGCGGCAGCTCAACGATGCGCTTGGGGCGACGCTCGTGGCGGCGTTGGCGGGTGCGAAGAGCCGGCAGCAGCCGAACGACTGGGCACGTCCGGAGGGGGCTGAGCCGAGGCCGGCCGCATGGAACCGTTTGCAGTTCGCGCACCAGGTCTGGACGGCGCTGCAGGAAGAGGAAGGCCGGGATGTCGCGCGCCGTTGGTTCATCGGCGGGAACCCGCTCCTGGGCGAGAGCACACCGATCATGGCGATCCGCGAGGACCGGCACGCCGAGGTCCGGCGGGCGGCGCAGGCGTTCATCGACGGCGACGTCGACGAATGACGGTACCCGAACCGCGTACTTGCACGGCGACCGGGCTGCGCCTGGTCCCCGTTGACCAGGCGGTCGGCTCCCATGTTGCGAAGGCACGGTACGCACAGCCGTCCTCGCCGTGGCGGACGCCGGATGTGCATCGGCAGGAGTGGGGCCGCTTCGACACTCTCGGCCGCACCTACTACCTCGCCGAAACCGCCGAGTGCGCCTACGCCGAGGTCCTTTCCCAGTACAAGCGCCGGGCTGGGGATGACGACCCGCTGGCTCCGATAGCTGCAGTGCTCGACCTCACGGTCGATCAGCTGCTCGAGGCGATAGCCGAGGAGTGGGGCGAGGACGACTACCGCGGTGTCGGCGCGATCCCGGCCAGCTGGCGAGCGAGCCGGCGCATGTACCAGGTCATGATCGAGGGCGGCGGGTGGCTGGTCGACGTCGCGCATCCGGCGTCGATTTCCGCGCTGGAGTCCGCCCACAACGGCGCCGTTTAACGCTGTCATAGTCACGGTGTCCCGGTTCCTTGCGAACCAGGGCATCCCAGCCTTGAACGTGTCCGTCCTCACCAGCGAAAACCGGTACGTGACGACCATGATCGCCGAGATCATGCGCGACGCCGAGCTCGACGTTGGCAGCACACCGCGCGGCGTCCACTTCGGCAGTAAGCACGGCGGCGCCTGGTGCCGTGCGCTCTGGCTGCCATATCAGGACGAGATGCCCACTGGGACTCCGCATCCACGACGCGGCGCCGATCGCCGGCGACGACTCTCATCTCAGCAAAGTCGCCGGCTGGTTCCACCTCCGCGAAACCCGGCCGATACAGTAACCAGCGCTTGACCACAGTGCGAGCCGCCAGTCATCCAGCACGGTCGTGGACTGCTCGGCCAGGGGATGGATGTCCCAATCCCCGCCCGGGGCCGATGCGGACAAGGTGCGCGCAGCGCAGCTTCAGCGCGACGGCGGCTCCGGATCCTCGTCGACACTGACCGCCTCACGGGCGCAGCAGCTGGACCAGGCAGGCCAGCAGCAGCCGGGTGGCCTGCAGCGTGAATTGCTGCAGGTCCGGGTGGATGAGTCCGACGAGAAGGACGGCTGTCAGCAGGGCGAGCAGGGTGAGGGCGGCGGTGAGGCGGATGCGGGGCATGTTTTTCTCCTTGAGGTTCGTGAATGGGCGGACGCCTCTCCCTATGCACCGGGTGGTCAGTGCCGGGGTGATGTTCCGTCGACGCATACCCTGCGGCAAGACGGGCATGCACTCGACAGGTCGGCGGCGGGTACGTCGTGCGGCGTGTGTGGCAGATTCGCGATGGATCGGACCCGGGTGGCACGAGGAGTGGCGGAGGATCGGGACTCACTACCCTGCGATGCACAGTCCGAAAGTCGGCGCAGCTCCCGCAGCGTAAATCTCAGCCTTTCGGATGAGGGTGACGGCAATGCATGGGTTTATAAAAGCATTATGAGAAAAATGAAGAATGGTAGATATTCGAAGATCAAGGGCGGCGTCGCCTCGGCGATGGTGGTAGTTGCCGGGCTCATGATGGTTCCGGCTGGATCGGCACCGGCGCAGGCGGCGACGCCGGCAGCAACGATCGTGAAACTGACTCAGTCCTGCACGAACGGGGATTTCAAGGGGGAGGCTGATCTGACGACCACGTTCACGCCGTCAGGCGAGGGAGGCGATTGGACAACGACAGTCGATAGCTACCGCATCACACGGTCGAACGGTCAGGCCGGCGGAAACAAGGCCAACGTCAATCTTTTCTTCTGGGTAGAGCGGGGCGGTGTGGGGCCCGAGGTCCAAAAGTCGGTGTGGTCGGCTGACGCGATGATTCAGGACGGGGCGTGGCACAACCTCGGTATCAGCGGCACGATTGCGAACGTTCCGATTCAACTCAAACCGCTCTACAGTTCCTCCGGCTATGCGGTACTGTCTGGCGTTGCCGAAGTCAAGTTCGTTTTCGACAAGTCAGGCAGTGACCCGAGCTGCGTAGCCACAAAGAGCACGAATTGGGGGCGTGACCTATCCGGCCTCAGGTCAATTCCGGAGCAGGTGCGGTATGAAGCGCCGCTCCGCTACTGCTCAGCTGGATCAAATGGCGGTACCTGCACGATCACATCCACAGACACCGTGTCGAGCTCGGTCACGGTGGGAGCGGGCATCAACTACGACTGGATCACCGCCCATATCAGCTACACCTGGACGCAATCAAAGTCCGTATCGGTGGCGGTCACTTCACCGCCGCTGAATGCCGGGCAAAAATTCTATGTGTACCCGACAGGAACTCGTCACGAGTTTTCTACGTCGGCGCACTTCTTTGGACAACGTGTGCTCGTGGCCCCAGGTAGCGCCTTCGAAGTCGATGGCAGTTTGCACTACAACACAGTAGACCCCCGTGCCTACGTATGGGGCGAATAGAGGACGCACCGATTTAGCCTGCTCCGAAGACCGCGGTCGCACTACCGACCGCGGTCTTCAGCATTTGCCGCATTTATGCACGCAATGGGAATAGGCCATCGCGGGCTGGATAAGAGGGTTATCACCTACGGGTGTACTCGGACTCGCTGTGGCGCGGCCGGATATCAATCTCAGGTGCGCCCTGCATTTGAGAGAGGCCAACTCCACTGCGATTCTGGTGGACGATTGGAAGTGTCCTCCGCCGTTAATTTGTTGGTTAAGTTGTAGGACGGGGGTATGCCGAGAACGGGACGCCCGAAAGCTGTGCTGGTCCTTACGGGTGAGGAGCGTGAACAGTTGGCCCGGTGGGCGCGGCGGCGGAAGTCGTCGCAGGCTCTGGCGCTGCGATGCCGGATCATCCTTGCCTGTGGTGAGGGACTGGACAACAAGACCGTGGCGGAGCGGGTGGGATGCTCGGCGAACACGGTGACGAAGTGGCGGGCGCGGTTTCTGGATGCCCGCCTGGATGGGCTGACGGAGGATCCGCGGCCGGGACGGCCGGCGACGGTCACCGCGGAACAGGTCGAGGACGTCGTAGTCGCGACGCTGGAGGCGACACCTGCGAACGCGACGCACTGGTCGCGATCGAAGATGGCCGAGCGCACCGGGCTGTCTGCCTCGACGATCGGGCGGATCTGGAAGACGTTCGGCCTCAAGCCACACCGCAGTGACGGGTTCAAACTGTCCAACGACCCGCTGTTCGTGGACAAGGTCTATGACATCGTCGGGCTCTACCTCGATCCTCCCGAGTCGGCCGTGGTGCTCAGCGTGGACGAGAAGTCACAGGTGCAGGCACTATCCCGGTCGCAGCCGGCGTTTCCCATGATGCCGGGCATGCCAGAGAAACGCACGCACGACTACTTCCGACACGGGGTGACCAGCCTGTTCGCCGCGATGAACGTGCAGGACGGCACGGTGATCGCCTCCACCCATCGCAGGCACCGGGCGGTCGAGTTCAAGCAATTCCTGCAGAAGATCGACCAGAACGTGCCGAACGATCTGGACGTGCACGTGATCTGCGACAACTACAGCACCCACAAACACCCCACCGTGACGACCTGGCTGCATGCTGAACCGTCCCCGGTTCTTTGCCGCTCCTATGCGGGTGCCATCGCCGGTTGGGATGGCGTGTTGAGGTCAGCGTAGTAGCTGGCCTCGAACTCTTCCGGCGGTACGTCGCCGAGGGTGCTGTGCAGGCGTCTGGCGTTGTACCAGTCGACCCACTCGGCGGTGACCCATTCGACGTCGATGGCGGTTCGGAGCGGGCCGTTTCGGAACGGGCTGTCCTCGCGGATCGCTTCGTTCTTGAATAGTCCGATCGTGGACTCGGCCAGCGCGTTGTCATACGCGTCGCCGATCGAGCCGATCGAGGCGGCGATGCCCTCCAACGCGAGGGTCTCCGCGAAGCGCACGGAGGTAAATTGCGAGCCCGCGTCGCTGTGATGGATCAGCCCAGCTCCGGCTGGATGCCCGGCCCAATCGCGCCGCCATAGCCCCATCCGCAGTGCGGTGGTCACCAGCGGGGTGGTCTTGGTCGTGGCCGCGTGCCAGCCGACGATCGCGCGTGAGTAGCAATCGATCACGAAGGATACGTAACAGAACCCGGCCCACGTTCGCACATAGGTGAAGTCGGCCACCCAGGCCAGGTTCGGTGCTGGCGGCGGTGAAGTCCCGATCCAGCAGGTCCGGGGCCCGGGTCGCGCTTTTATCCGGGATCGTGGTGCGCACTCCGCGACCGCGGACGCGCCCGTTCATGCCCAGTTCCCGCATCAGCCGGTCGATGCGGCGGGCGGACACGGTCAGGCCGCGGCGGCGCAGCAGCGCGGTCATCTTCCGCCGACCATACATGCTCTCCGGTGTTCCCACCGTCGCCAGCAGGGCGTCGATGACGACCGCGTCTGCCTGGTCGCGAACCGATGGCAAGGCGTGTTTCCACGCCCGATATGTCCGTGCGGCGACCCGCACGCCCTGCGATCGCAGAACGGTGCAGATCGACCCGACCGCGCGGCCTTTGGCCCGTTGCTCGTCGATGAACGCGAGAATCAACGGCGTCGGGGGTCGAGTTCCCCGGCGAAGAAAACCGCTGCATCCTTCAGGATCGCGTTCGCCTCACGCAGTTCACGGTTCTCCCGACGCAACCGTTTGATCTCGTCCGCCTCACTCGAGGTGACCCCATCGCGCTGCCCGGAATCGACCTGCGCTTGACGCACCCACCGGCGCAACGACTCAGCTCCGAACCCGCGTCGGCCAGCGACCGTCTCGCACGCCGTCGTCAGGTTCGGATACTCATCCAAATGATCAAGCACCAGCCGCGTCGCGCGCAGCTTGGTCTCCTCCGGAATCCTCTTCGGCATGATCACTATCTTCCTTCCAGACTCGAAAGGAGACGGCATCAAACCGGGGACGGTTCATGCTTCCCGAAAGTTCTTGATCGCGGGCGGAATTGCGAACACCTTGGTCTGATTAAAGGGGAGTCGTTGCCACCAGCGTATTCGCATCAGATGCGAAGATGTCGTCTTATAGCTGACATAAGATATATTATCAGTGTTTAACTCGCGGGGAGTTGCATTCCCTCGGCACCATGGAATGCGCCCGAGTCGCGTTCGTCAGATACCGACCACAGGGCGGAATCTGACGCGTAGGGACCTCCGCGCCGTCCAGTGGGACATGGGCTACGGAACGGTGATCTGGCGTTGGCGTCGCTTCGCGGGTGACGGTTCTGGCTCCAACCCGCGTGGCCTAGAGCTCGCCGAAAAACTGGCGAATACTCTCAGCTACGACATGTGGTATCTCGATCGGTGCGAAGTGTCCCCCTTCGTCCTTGACTTCCCAGGACTTCACGTTATATCGGCGGGCCGCCCACGAACGCGGCATCGATGGCAAACGGATATTGCCGTATTGGCGAAAGAGGACCACCGCCGTGGGGGAGTCAACGAGGTCGTGATCCCCGGGCTTCGCCTCAGGCGCCGCGTTGTCAAGGTAGTCGAGGATGGATGTCTCGAATGTCTGCGTCACCCAGAAAAGGGTGAGCGTCGTGACGAGGAAATCGCGGCCCGGCAGGGAGTCCAGACTGCCACGGTGATCAGCCCAACCGTGCCATTTGTCCAAGATCCATGCAGCCATGCCGGAAGGAGAGTCGGCCATCGCCACGGACAGGGCTCCGGGCCGGGAGCGCTGTATCGCGGCGAAGCCATGGTCGGAAGCAACCCAAGCCTGGATAGCGTCTTGGTGACTTTGTTCCTCAGGGGTGAGCGGAGGGGTGCCGGGACCGAGCGGTGGCCGGAACTCGAGGTGGGTCAGGTGCAACCCGACGATTCGGTCGGGGTGCTGAAGGGCCATGAAGGTCGCCACTCCCGCCCCAAAATCGTCGCCGCCTACCCCGAACCTGTCGTATCCGAGTATCGCCATCAGTTGGTGGGCCCATTTGGCGACGGTGGCATACGTCACAGGCTGCGATGGTCGGGTCGAGAAGCCGTATCCCGGGAGTGACATGACGACAACGTCGAAAGCGTCGCTGGTGGAGTCCGGGTTGGTGAGTGCATCCAGCACGGGAAGGTACTCGGCGAAGGTGCTCGGCCAGCCGTGGAGGAGGAGTAGGGGGGGTGGCGTTCGGGCGCTCGGACCGGTGATGCACGAAGTGCAGCTGAGTCATTCCCATTTCGGCGATAAAATGTGAGTACTGGTTGAGGCGTGCCTCTTCGGCACGCCAGTCATAGTCCGTCGCCCAGTAACGAACGACTTCTCGTAGGTACGTCAGGTCAGGGCCAGTTGACCACGTCGTGTTAGCGGCACTCTTCGGCCATCTCGTATTCTCGAGCCGATCGCGCAAATCATTCAGCACTGACTCATCCACGCTGATCACGAACGGAGTCACCTGTCCAACCGGGACTGCTTCCATCTATATAACCTAGATCGCCCGAGCGACCATGAGGAAGCCCGCATTCAACCCTGACGATTTGGGCGAGATCGCCCCACAGCAACACGCGTTCGGTACGGGGTCGTCTACCGCGCCGGCCTCAGCGACGAGCGCAACAGTTGCATTGGGGTGTTCTCGCGCCACACCCATCGCGTGCCTGAGGGAGCTCCGACCTGCTCAGGGGAGCGTGATTCCGCCCGGGCCCTCCCAGGCAGGCGAGTACAGCGGCTGGTACATCAGCATGGGCTCCAAGCCGGGCACTTCAAGGAACACGCATCGGCCGTAGGGGCGCTCATCGACCTCGCCGGCGAAGGTCGCTCCCCGCGTG
Organism: Leifsonia sp. McL0607; assembly: GCF_049993355.1. Classification (GTDB taxonomy): domain Bacteria; phylum Actinomycetota; class Actinomycetes; order Actinomycetales; family Microbacteriaceae; genus Leifsonia. Next base: position 3,769,144 of record NZ_CP188253.1, read on the forward strand.
CGCAGCTCCTCCATCGTCGCGTCGAGGTCGTCGCACAGCAACGACAACTCGTGCCGCTGGGCGTATGGCTGATCGCTCCCCTCCCAGGTGCGCGGGTGCGCAGCGGTCTCGCTCGCACCGGTATCGAAGATCGGCCACCCCGGCCTGGCCTCGATGAAGGGCCAGACGAGCACCTCCCGGAAGAACGCCCGCGTCGCCTCCGGGTCGTCGCTGTACACGATCGCGTGAAGACCGGTGATCATGTGGCCACGCTAGTCGCGGGTATGCACCCTGTCGAGGGTCGGCGACAGCGTGCGCTATGCGGTCGATCAACGGGACGCCGGCGCGGCCCCATCCGAAACTCGATGGATCGCGGATTTCCATGTGCAGGCGATCCCGCAAGACCCGCCCGCAAATATGCCCGGTGATGGTGCCTTAAACGCTACAGTCCGGATCACGCTCATCGGTTACGCCCGCGTCTCCACCAACGCACAGGATCTCACCGCGCAACGCAACGCCCTCCGCGCGCTCGGCGTCGATGAGGACAACATCCACGTCGACCACGGCCTCACCGGCACTAACCGGGAACGGCCCGGCCTCCGTGAGGCGCTAGCGGCAGTGCGTGCCGGCGACACACTGGTTGTCGCAAAGCTCGACCGGCTCGCTCGGTCCCTGCCCGACGCGCGGGACATCGCGGACGAGCTCACACGGAAAGGTGTTGCGCTCAGCCTCGGCGGCAGCGTATACGACCCGAGCGACCCGGTCGGCCGGCTGCTGTTCAATGTGCTCGGGATGGTCGCAGAGTTCGAGTCCGACCTGATCCGGATGCGTACACGGGAAGGAATGGCCGTGGCGAAGGCGAAGGGCCGTCTCCGCGGGAAGAAGCCCAAACTCTCCGTCGCACAGGAAAGACACCTGGTGAATCTGCACCGCCAGGGTGCGCACACCACAGCCGAAATAGCCGAGCTGTTCGGTGTCGCTCGCTCCACCGTGTACCGCGCCATCCAACGAGCGGAAGGGGCCACCGCGACACGGTCTGCGACCTCGAACCGTGTGGTCTAAGGCGAAGAGCCGTTGTGAAGGACCAGAAACAACTCCCTCCTCAGCGACACCCGCTCCTGCCAGTAAAAACCGCGAAGCGGCTTGACGCTTTTTGAGAATATGTCACCATGTTTCCATGTCCGATATCGTGCAGATTTCCCAAGAGCCACACGGCTGGCAGGTCGAGCTGCCTGGGCAGGCGCAGTTCGGCTACGTACGCCTGGCGGATGCCCGACGGCGCGCCGAACAGCTGATCGACCGTCCCGGCTGGAGTGCAGTCCGCTGGGAGTACAGCGACGACTTCATGCAGGAAGCCGCCGAGCTATTCAAGCGGCGGCAAGCGTGGAAGCTCGAACAAGCCGCGATAGCCGAACAGACGGCGACGGTCATCCAGAATCTCGCGCTGCAGGGCCTCGCGATCGGCGATATCGCCGCGGCTGTCGGGGTTACGCGCGAACGCGTGGGTCAGCTCGTCGACGATCTCGCCGAAGAGATGTGGGGCGAAGGTGACCCGAACCAGCGTCTCCAGTTCGTCCGACTGATCCTCGAACGCGGCTGGAAGAACATCCGTGGCTACGGTCCACCACCTCCAGAGATCACTTGGGCCGGTCGACGGTTCGTACCGAACGGCGTCGCGTCCGGAGCCATGGGACAACCATTGCGCCACAGTTACGTCCAACAGGAGCAGAACGGAGTCGCCTCATGACCGCGAACAACCCGGGCCAGGCAGCGCTTGACAAGCTGGCCGAGGACTGGAACGCCGACGACGAGATCACCATCGAGCAGGACCCCACCCGCCGCCGCAGCGTGAAGATCATCGTGAGCACCCGATCCGGCTCAGGCTCAGAGCTGGCCATCACCCCGGGCGAGGCTGCCGACCTTTACTACCGGTTGGGAGAGCAGCTTGGCCTAAAGTGGGGTCGCCGCGAGCCTTCAGAACGCGATCAACGCGGTCAACACCGACTGGGTTCGCCTCGAGATTGCCAGAACGCTCCTCGACCAAGCGGGCGCCCTCACTGATCTCTCGAACAGCATCCACGACCTCGCTACTCACCATCCCCGCTTCGATGTCGACTCAGGGACCATCCTCACGGAGGAGGTCCAGTGACAAACTTGCGAGGGACCCGGTGGCGAGAGCGGGACCAGTGGGCCGGGCGGCGAGTGATCGAGGTCACCAACGACGTCGACGACATGACCAACCACTTCGTCCAAGCAATCACGCTCGAGAACACAGGTTATCCGGACAAAGTCGGCAAGCCACTCGCCCGCCCCATCTGCGTGAACACGCTCGTCAAACGATGGGTCAGGGAACCTGATCCGTCCGAAAGCTCCATCTGAGCTGACAGGACGCGAGTTCAGTTCAACTGCTGGCTGATCTATACCGTGCCACCAGCTTCATGGGTAGATTTCTAGAAGATCACGAGGGGGTGAATTTATGGAATCCCCGTAGGCCGTCCTGTGGATTGTTGCTAGGGTTGCTGTTGGAGGTGGTCACGGTGAACATGGCGACGACGACTCGCAACGCTTACGCGGAGTCTGCGAAGATCGGTATCCGAGAGATCACAAGGCGTTTGAACTCGGCGCTCGGCGCAACCTTGGTTGCATCCCTGGCTGGCAGCAAGGATCCGAAGATCAGCTACAAGTGGGCCCGAGCTGACGGCCCCGAGCCGAAGAATGATGCTGTGCGCCGGCTGCAGTTCGCGCACACTCAGTGGCTTGCGATCACGGCTTCCGAGGGCGAGCACGTCGCCCGGATGTGGTTCATCGGGTCGAACCCGCTCCTGGACTACGACACCCCCGTAGACGCCATCCGCGAGAACCGATTCAAGGAGGCAGCGGCAGCTGCAGCGGCGATGGTCGAGGACGGCTTCCTCGGGTGACGGATCGGGTTGATTCGGCAACCGGCCTACGCCTGGTAGCGAGCCCGAGCGCGCCGGTCTACCGGGTTGCGAAGTCGTCCTACGGCCCCATGAATCCACCCGTGCGGGAGGGCTCGAAGCGACGGGCATGGAACCGTTGGGACACCCCAGGTCGCACGGTCTATGCCTCGGACAGCACCGAAACCGCGTACATCGAGGCGCTGGCCTGGGCTCACGAGGAAGCAGCGAGCCATGATCGAGCCATCCGGAAGACGGCCGAGCTCTTCGGAATCTCGACCAAGAAGGCGCGCGCCATGGTCGAGGCCGACTGGCTGAAGGCCGGGAACATGCAACCGGGCTGGCTGCCGACGATCTGGCGTGACGGCCGGCGGATGTATCAGATGACGTTTCCCGACGGCTGGTGGATCGACGTTACGAGCAGCGACACCCTGTCGGCTGTCTCGGCCGCGCTCGAGGACCGGCTTCTCAAGTGGGGCATCACCGGCACCCTGACGGTGTCCGAGACGACATCGAACGACCGGAAGCTCACGACGCGAATTGCAACGTGGCTTCGCGAAGAGGTCACCTTGGACGATGGCAGTCAGCCGCTTGGGGTCCAGTTCGGCTCGAAGTACGGACGCTCGGGAGAGGCTGAGGGGACGTCGTGGGCCTACTGGATGCGGGCAGTCGACGCGGGCCTGTCAGCCGAGCCCGTGGTTGTCGACAGCGGCCTGCCGATCGAGCTGACAGACTCCGCCTTCAAGCGCGCACTCCAGTTCCACTACATCGAGTCCCGCTAGGACGGCTCGCCGTCAACGGCGATCGATTCGGTCGTTGAGGAATAGCTGTACCTATGAGGGCTCTCCCGCCCCGGAACCAGTGGCTGGAATCGGGCAGCATACGCGCGGAATGGTCCGCCTTCCGCTCGTATGAGGGTTCCCGGGATGGTCCACGTAAGTGCCCCGTGCGCCTCCAGTCGAGCCGGCAGCGTCGGCCCGATGACGTCAGGCTGATCGCCGTTTTCGCGGAACCCGGCAACCGATGCGAGGAGCGCGCCGTTACCACTGACAGGCGCTATCCCCGCATCTACGATGGTGACAGCCTCGGCGCCCGTGTTGATGGCCGTGACGTGGAAGCTGTAGCGGGGCGCTTGACCGATGGGGGTCTGGGCGCTCCTTGACATGACCACGCTGACTTGAGGCCATCTGATGATCGTGAGTGTAATTTGCCAGAGCAGCGCGACAAGCGACAGGATAATCGCGATGATCGCCAGAGTATTGTCACTGCCCGCATTCCGAGCGTCGGCGATGCGGTCGAGCTGGTAGACGATCTGAGCAGGGTCGCAGTCCATCTTCGGACTCTATCGGCGCACCGGGTACGCCGCTCTCGGCACATCGCTTCGGACTCGTCGACATCGACACCGGCATGGTCAAGGACCCGCGACCGCGAGGACGACATCGCGACGCGAGCGGTCACCATGAGGCTCTGCCTGATCGGGTAGCGGACGCAGTCGAGGGGCATGCGGCCAGCGGACGCAGGGCGCATGTGAGCTGAAGCCAAAGGAAAGTGAGCAATCCACAGAATTTCATAGACGATGCGACCGCGCGGGCCTATCGTTCAACCATGCGACTCTTCGTGATCGTGCCGATCGGGCTAGTGGCTGCCGCGGTCGTGTTCATGATCCAAGGCACGTTCTGGGTCGCAGTTTCTGCCCTGATCATCGCCGCACCCTGCATCGTCATCGCCAGCCTTTACGGAGCCATCGAACGTTGGTGGGAACGGCGCTCATTCGCCAAGGCGATACGAGACCAGCAGAACGGTACATTTGTCGAGGAATGGCGTCGTCACGTGTGAAACAGGCTGTTCCGGCCGCGATTGACGACGTCGTAGCGCTCATCCTTCGACGGTGAGGATGTGCAGGAGCCGCCAACCTTCCGGGACCCGAGATCGGAGCGCATCACGCGCGGCCATGTAGCCGATCCCCTCGGCCTCGAGCTCCTGTATCTCAGACGGGCGAATGCGGGCGGTGGCGACGACGGCACCGCCGGGCGCCATCGTGTTGTGCACCTGGAGCAGGTCGTACCCGTCGGGCACTTGCACCTCGATCGCCTCGCGCGCGGTCTGGACGTCGTCGGCCGACGCGGTCAGCTCCGTGACCTTGGTGGGCTGGATGACGCCGCGGATCCGCATGGCCCCAGGCTACGGCGCGCCACCGTCATCCTCCCCCGGCTCGTTGACGAGCTCGTACTCGACCACGTCACCGTCCCAGCCGCGTAGCCGGAACCGTTCACAGCGGCCGTCCGTGGTCGGAAGGTCGAATTCCGCCGGCGGCCGGCCGCCAAGCGCGGGGACCGAGTGCTCGATGGTCCGAGCCGGGTAGAGCAGCCGCGCGGGCAGGCTCTGAAACAGATCTTCGATCCCTGCCACGCCGCCCAGGCTACGCTGCCGAAGTCCGCGACACGGAACTTCAGCTGGCGCTTCACGGCGCGTACTTCAACAGCTCGTCGAGCTGGTAGGCGATCGCGCCGGTCGCCGATTCCCGAAGCTTGGGCATCGCCAACGCCGCGAACGTCACCGACGAGGCGAGCTCGCGCAGCGTGTCCGGGAGCGCGCTCCCCAAGTCGGTGTCGACGTCGGCGAGTTCGGTGAGAAGTTCCGGGAGCCGACCGAACGGCACGTGAAAGCTCAGCCCATCGGCGTCGGCCGGTGTCGCGTGGATCCGGGTCGGAAGATTCTGCGAGTCCTGAAGCATCCCCCATCCTGCCCACGGTCGGCGTGGCCGGACCAGAGCATGAACGCCGCTGTGGATATCTCGCGATCGTCGCGGGTGGGTCTGAGCCGCCTGCGGCGTCTCGCGGGGGACGTTCCCCCGCCCCCGCGAGACGCCCCCCGCGCGCCGCGCGCCCGCAAGCGGCCGCACAGGTCAGCGGTCAGAGGGCGTGGTAGCAGGCCGAGGGGGTCCGCTCGAGGTGTCCCTCACGGATGCCAAGTGTTCGAGCGCGGCGGCCGCCGCGGCCAAAGGGCGCGAGGTCGAGCTCGCGGTCGGTCAGGAGGCCCCAGCCGCCGACGAGCCCGGACGCCCGGCTCCCGGTCACTGTGAGCGTCGCGCCGGCACCTGGCCAGTCGTGTCGACGACCAGGGTGCTCTCTGCGCTGCGAAGCTTGCCCTGCAGACGAGCGAGATTCCCCGCTGTCGGCAGCGTCGGCGAATCCACCGCCACGGCGGTCGTCGTCTCCACCAGAGCGGAGAGCATCGGCCGCCACCGCTCCCCCGGCTTCGGCACCAGCACCTTCCGGTTCCACGTCGCGGTCACAGCCGGAGATCTCATCACGATGCTGACCGTTCGGCTGCTGCTCTCTTCCGGATCCGTGAACGCAAGACGCTGTCTGCCAGCCACCGGATCGACGGGAGCGCTTGCGCTCAGCGGCGGCGAGGCCGTGGCGCTGTCAGCTCAACCCCTTCCAGGAGGGCGCTGGCCTTGCAGTCGAGAGCGAAGGCGAGCCTGAGCAATGTGGTGACAGTTGGGCTCGTCAGCCCGTCCTCTGCCTTCGTCACGGTCGCTACGTGAATACCGGAATGGACAGCGAGCTCATTCTGCGACAGTCCCGCAGCTTGGCGGGCGGCACGGAGATTCTCCCCCAGCTGCCTACTGGATGCCTCGGTCATGGCCGATCGCCTCCCTGTCTTACAGCTGGGCTGGCTCCCCAGTCATGAAATCTAAAATAGTGGACGTGGTTACGTACTTAGGTTAGGTTCTAGAAACGGCATTGCTTTCAATGAGGAAAGGACGATTTCAGTTGATTTCTACACGTATGAGGATCCGTGCAGGCCTTGGTGCGATCGCCGCTGGTGCGCTCATCTTCTCGGGAGCAGTTGCTGCTCAAGCCTCGGAGACGCCGGGCGCTGAAACCGTGACGTTGAACGTTTCTGAGGCGATGGTGCCAGCCGGATTTGATCCTGCGGTGGCCGAAGCCAATGGGTACAAGATCGTCACGGATAGCACCGGGGAGCAACGTTCGGTTCCAGTGAGCGCCGAGGCGATCGCGTTCGAAGAACGGCTGGCGAGCTCGGCTCTAAAGGCCCGAACGACCTGGGTGCAGGGCCCGTGCGGCAATTCGTGGATCAACGCGGTGTCCAAGGGTAACTCGAAGTTCATCTCCACCGGTTACGTCGTTCCTCGCCCGGTGATCGCCAAGCTCTGGATTGTCCAGGTGTGGGGATGGAGTGGTCTTCCGTCCTTCAGCTGGAGTGGTCCAAGTGGGGCGTCCTGGAGCAGTAGCTGGTCATTCTCCGGTGGTGGCGACTTCGCGAACGTCCTTCCGGGATCGAACGTCGTGATGAACAATGGAACGGTCTGCGTGTCCGGCTCGCCGGGCGAAAACTTCCATTCCTGAAATCGGAAAAGGAGCGGGTGCTGTTCTCAGAACGGCACCCGCTCCTTTTCTGTTCTAGTTGGAGACGAACGTGTTCAGCGTTTTCGAATACTCGGCGCTGTCGCGACGTGTCACAGCAGAAACCACGAGGGTCGCGTCACTTAGTCTCCTGAAATAGGAGCCGTCAAGTGGGAGCTCGATGACGACCCGCAAGCCCGCTTCCCACGCGCGACGCACGCTGTCGACGACTGCCATTTCAGCCCCGGGTGCAGAGCTGAGGCTCTCCCGCCACAGACTCACCCCCTGGCTGACATCAAGGTCGAACGCATCGATAAGGGTGGCGGTGCTCGGGGGGACGGCCCAGAGGTCAGAACGCTCGCTCATCGAGCGGGGATCCGCTTCCTGCACGCGTCGCAGATGGTCGAGGCTCTGTTTCCAGGTTCGCTCCCAGGTTCCGACGAGCACCGGATCAGCAGAAGCAGACGGCTCTCCGGCAAGCTCGGCGGGCGGCAGTGAAGGCTCGGCGTTGCCGATCGCCCGATGCCTCAACCACAGCAGGTCAAGAAGATGTGAACCATCCGAAACTCGGATTGACATCTCCTCCGGCCACCCGGTCGTCTCCTGCGCATCCTGAAAGAGCATCTGTGCCACCCTCCGATCTGGTCTTGCCATCCTTCCATGGGCTGGCATCGAAATACGCCGCGTCATCTGCTCACATGCTTCACTTCTCCTGCAAGGCCCGGTACGGTCATGCTCAGCCCAGCGACGGGGGTCTGCGTCGCGTGGATCCGGGTCGGAGGATTCTGTGAGTCCCGAAGCACTCCATGCTGTGCACGGTCGGCGTGGCCGGACCAGAGCATGAACGCCGCTGTGGATATCTCGCGATCGTCGCGGCTGGGTCTGAGCCGCCTGCGGCGTCTCGCGGGGGACGTTCCCCCGCACCCCGCGGGCCGCGGCGCGCAAGCGCACCCCGGGACGAGGAGCAGGGCAGGTCGCGGCCTCGAGGTGCAAGCGGTGGCGGTGGGGGTGATCGGGGCGAGCTCGCTGTCGACGAGGTGGTGCGGAGGGCGGCTGAGCGGGGTGAAGTTGCTGTGAAGGGTGGGTCCAGTTTGGGGGTCATCCGGTGTGCAGCTGGCGGACGAGCGCGGGTCGCTCGCGGGATTCCGGCGCGAGCATCCCGCGCTCGTCGACGTCGACGTGCCGGCGGTGGATCCGCCCGGTCCGGTCGGTCACGTCGACGGCGAGCTGGCGGCTCGTGAGGAGCCCGTGTCCGGTGCCGATCCCGGCCACAGTGCCGCCGGCGCCAGTGAGGCTGGCGCGTGCGCCCGGCCACATCCCGTCGACCAGGAGTACGCTCTCGTGCTGGCGCAGCTTTCCGGTCAGCCGGGCGAGATCTCCGGATGCTGGACGTGAGCTCGGGCGCACGGCGACGGCGGTCATGATCTCTACCAGGGTGGAGAGCGCCGGCCACCACTGCTTGCCGGGATGTGGGACGAGCACGAGCCGATCCAGGTCGACGCCGGCCGCGGCCGCAGCTTCGACACCGAAGTCGGGCATGCCGACCACGGCGCACCAACCGCCGGCGGCCGAGACGCCAGCGAGCATCCCCTGCAGCAGCGTCATTGACCCGCTCACCGTGTAGGCGGCGCCGGTCATCAGCGCGCCACCTGGCAACAGCTCCGCGATCGCGTCCTGTGCCGGTAGCCGGCGCTCCTCGAGGCGCGAACCCTGCATGGCGCGAATCCGCGCCTGCAACTCAAGCACCCGCTCCCCCGCGTCAGCCGCGGCCGCCTGACCCATCCCGGTTCCCCTTCCTCGCCCTTTCCTCGCCTGATCGTCGTATTGGGTGTCTTATTGAGTGACTATACCTCGACTAAATAGGCGACTAGCTGGTACGCTAGGGCTATGACGGATCTCGCAATGCGCCCGTTGGGGCGGGCGGCGCACAGGGCGTCGGTGGAGTCGGCGTCGCCGGCGATCGTCGCGCGCCTGCAGGAGGTGCTCGGACGCGACGTCGTGGCGGTCATCACCGGCAAGACACCGCGGCAGGTGTCGCGGTGGATCTCCGGTGAGGCCAAGCCGCCGCTGGATGAGCAGCGCTTGCTGCGCGACACCTTCCAGGTGGTCGAACTGCTGGCCGAGGTTGATCCGGACGAGGTCGTGCGGGCGTGGTTCATTGGGATGAACCCGCAGCTCGAGGACGCTGCACCGGCCGAGGCCATCGCCGAGGGACGTGTCCGCGACGTCATGGCCGCCGCCCGCGCGTTCGTCAATGCCGGCTGAGCTCGCCCTCCTCGCCGCGCCGTCCTCGCTCTGGAGAGTCGAGCGGATCGACCCGGCCCTTCGCTTCTCGCAGCTCAACCCGGTCGATGTGATGAACGAGCGGGCCGGAAACCGGTTCGACATCCCCGGGGCTGGCGTCCTCTACGGGGCGACCACCCCCGAGGGTGGCTTCGCTGAGACGCTCGCCGGCTTCCGGCCGAAGGCGTCGATGATCGGCGCGTTCTCACAGATCGAGACCGACCCTGGCCGTGTTGGCCCCGGCGAGGTGCCCGCATCCTGGCTAGCTACCCGCCGGCTGCGCGAGTTCGAGGTCACCGGGTCGCTCCCCTTCGTGGACCTCGAGGCGACGGCCACGCACACCTACCTCACCCGCGAGGCGGTGCCCGTCCTGCGCCACCAGGAGCTCGAGAACCTCGACGTCGCCGACGTTCGCGGTCCCAACCGGCTCCTGACGCGCGCGATCGCCAGCTGGCTTTACTCGCGAACCGACCAACACGGGCGGCCGCTCTACGCCGGCATCCGCTACATGTCCCGGCTCGGAGACTTCGAGTGCTGGGCCGTCTTCGACGGCACGCCCGTCGAACTGCGCGCAACCTACGATCTGCAGGCCGCGGACCCGGCTCTTCGTGCGGTTCTTGACCTGTTCGGAATGGTGATCCACTGACGGCTGTGCTGGTCGGCTTGGACCTCCGCAGTGAGCTCTGAGCCAGCTGTCTCGTGGGGGCGTTCCACCACTCGTCGGCGAGATCGGGACCGTCACCGATCGGCCCGACCGTAGCCGAATCGACGCCCCGCTGCAGGAGCCGCCAACCTTCCGGGACCCCGGGTTAGGTGAGATTCATGGGTGGAGTGTTCGCGCCGGTCCCTTCGCTCTTGCTTAGCCTGAGTAGCCCCGGTGGGTGTTCTCCTTGATGAACGCCATCAGCGAGTCGCGGGAAATGTCCTTCCGGCTTCCGATCTTGGTGCGTTCGATATCGCCGCGGTTGGTCAGCTCGTAGACCGCAGAGTACGGGATACCCAGCGCTGCTCCGGCGTCCTTGAGCGATAGCAGCATCGGCCCGGAGTCCGACAGTAGGTGCGGTCGGATCTCCTTCGTCTGCTCGGCTTCGACCACTTCAACTTCGGATGCGGTGGTTTTCCACGAGCCGACGTAGCCGAACGGACGATCAAACTCCTCTTGAACCTTGCGAGCTGCGTCTTCTTCATCAGTGGCGCGCACCCAACGCTCAGCGACTTGCACGCGTGTGACCGCGACCTTGTATCTCATGTACGTCGCCTGCTTCTGAACCTGCTTGACGGGTCGCCTCTTTGCCGGACTCATTGCGCGCTTGGCGCGAACACGCCGCATCGCCCGAGCTGTAGCGCCAATGTGCTCGTCATCAACGGCGACTGCTGCTGGTGTCTCTTGGGTTTGGGTCAACGGCGTTGGACGCGTATCGTGCTCGGTTGGCTCAGGCCACATAACGCCCCGTTCCATCGGCTCGGCACACCAGGAGGAACCGCGCCCGGAAACCCGCACCAGTCCACGATTGGCGAGCGCTCTGGCGGTGATCCGGTGCGCGTAGTCGTTGTCGGGATAGACGCCGGGCGGACAACCGTCCTTGATCCAGTCAAGGACGGCGATCTGTGCAGGATTGAGCGTGATCAGACTCCGCTCCGCTAGCTCCGTCATGTCGCTGGGTTGAGTGTTCGGGATCGGCGGTAGAAGGTCGCGCGAGACATTCCGAGGTCCCGGGCGACCTGTGCAACCGGTTCGCCGCCGTTGACGAGATGTAGAGCGCTTCGTATCTGGCTGTCCGTGACTCGTTGTGGTCGGCCGCCGAGGTTCCCACCGGCGTCGCGGCGTTTGCTGATCGAGTCGAGGACGCGTTCGCGTTTGATTTCGTGTTCCATCTGGGCCAGGGCGGCCATGATGGTGAACAGCATCGACCCCATCGGTGTGGACGTGTCAACATCACCACCGCCGAGGTTGAGCACGCGAAGACCGGCACCGCGGATGCGGAGCTCATCGGCGAGAGCGAGCATGTTCAGCGTTGATCGCCCAAGCCGGTCCAGGGTGGTGATCACGAGGGTGTCCTCTGACTCAAGCGCGGCGAGTGCTTGGTCGAATCGGGGGCGGGACGCCCGTGCGCCCGAGACGCCGCGGTCGACATACAGGTCGTCGTGTCGAACACCGGCAGCGAGTAGGTCCGCTTCCTGTCGGTCGGTGGACTGTTGGCGTGTTGAGACGCGCGCGTATCCGATCAGCTTCGCCACAACACTCCCGGTGTCTTGTAACTAAGGATGGGTACTGAGATTCAACCACATAGTTTCGATACATAGTTACGAGAATCGCCGGTTCGCGAGACTCCGCCAATCCGGCACCGAGAGGCCGGGTGTCGACGAGACGTCTTATATCCATAGAGATACGAGACTGAGACTGTCCCTGTCAAGAGCCGAGGGTCGACGGCACAGACCAAAAGGAGACCCTCATGCCCCCGCGCCTCCCCCGCGAACTCAGCGCGTCACAGCTCGACGAAATGCTGGCGCCGATCGCCGCACTGATCGCGGATCCCCGAGACTGCGAACCCGAGGCGCTACTCATTCTGGAGCGCCTCGCGTATCTGGTCAGCAGAGGGCCGGCCCGCGACGGGCGCGCCGAGTTCTTGAAGAGCATCAACGTCTCGGCGATGACGCTCTTCCTCGAGGACATCCGTCACGACACCCCTGACGGCGCGCCCAACTGGTTCCGGTTGGCCCAGGTGCTCGGCCGTGATCCCCGCTCCGTGCGAAAGGCGTTCTCCGGCTGGATCGCCCCCACCGTCTAGCGGGCGGGAATACTCGGTGTTCCAACAGCGCTTCCAATGACGTAAGCTGGTACGAAAGTAAGAAAGTTAGAAAGTAGGAAGTCATGCCCCAGGCCACACTGCGCCGGAAGAACCAGATGACCTTGCCCGCCAAGGCCGTCAAGGATCTGGGCTTGCGCGAAGGAGAACGCCTCGACATCGAGGTGTCGGGCGACGCCATCATCGTGAAGGCGCACGTCGACGCTGAGGACTGGGCCACGGAGGACGTCCTGGCCGAGATCGAGGAAGCCGCCAAGGGCCCATTCCAGACCTTTGCGTCGATGGAGGAGCTGGAACGCGAGCTGGATGTCTAACCCGATCGCGGTAGCTGTCTCGACCGCGTACGAACGTCAGTTCAAGAAGCTCAAGACGGATCAGCTGAAACAGGACGCGCGGCAGTGCAGGCGCGACATCTACGAGTGCCTCACCCTCCAGCGCGATAGCGGCGACCAGGAGCGCATCAAGGAGATCATCCGCGATCGCCGGCTCAAGCCGATCCAGCGATTCCGGAAGAAGGTCCCGAAGCGCTGGGAAGCCACCTTCGCACCGGACGGCCGGATCGTGTGGAGCTACGACGGCCAGACCTTTGCCCTGATCTACATCGGGAATCACTCGGTTCTTGACAAGGATTGAGCACGCACGACCGAGACCGTGTCGAACCAGCGCAAGTGGCTCATCTGGAAACCAGCCCGCTGAGGGATCGTCTAGCCGGCACTCGAGCCGGGCACGACGCGATATTGTTTTCGCCAGTCGGGCAATCCGTCTCGCAACTTACTATGTCGAAACCCATCGGTTGTGACGCGTGCACTGACACAAGGCCTCAATATCAGCCCTTCGCTGGCGGAGCTGATCGAGAATGCCGTCCAGGTCGAGATGGAGGTGGCCACCGATCGTGATCACTGCGGACTGACTGCTAGGGCGCGACCGTCCGCCTGATCATGCCGACGAGCGTGGCGATCACGTCGGGTAGTTCCTCGTCGTCGGGTTGTTGGGCCATGAGCCAGAAGTCCATCGCCTCGCCCATTCCCAGAACGGCGGCCATCAGGAGTGTGTCCGGCACGTCATTGCGCACCGCGCCGACCCGGTGACCCACCTCGAGCGCCTGCGCGATCCAGGGGAGGGACGCCTGCTCCATGTCGCCGGTCGCTTGCTGGAACTCGGGGTTCTTCGACGCGGCTGACCAGACGCGAAGAAGCGCCGCCAACTGAGGGGATGCCAGGAGCGCCTTCGACAGCCGCAGGTAGTAGTCCTCCAAGACCGACCAGAACGTGTCGGCGTCTCCAACGCCCAGATCGGGGAGCGGGCCGACCTGACCGATCAGCCCACCGAGTCCGGTCCGAGCGACGTAGGCGAAGAGGTCTTCTTTGCCGTCGAAGTAGTAGTACAGCGACCCCTTTGAGATGCCGGCAGCCTCGATCACCCGATTGAGGGAGGCGTCGTGAAATCCGTGCGCCGCGAACTCGTCCAGTGCGGCCTGCACGATCGCCTGCTGCTGGTGCGCAGGCAGTTTGGCGAAGCGGGGTCTGACCATTCCCTCAGTGTGCCGGAGTTTGTTCGGGAAATGAGGGCAGTTCGACTCGGTCGTGGAAGCTCCTGCCCATCGCGATATCGGCGACCTTTGGGAGCCCCATCATCTTCAGGGTGGTGTTTCTGACGAACAGCTGGAACTTGTTCTTGGGCGCGAACGCCAGGCCGAGCCCTTGGGCGGCAGCCTGTTTGGAGCGGATCAGCGGTGCGAGCCGCTCCTCGTAGCGTGCGAATGCCTGGCCGTAGTCGTCGGTTCTGGCCAGTTCCGCAGCCAGGGTGTACGCCTCGATCATGGCCAGCGCGGAGCCCTGGCCTGCCAGGAACGACGGGGCCGCCCCCGCGTCGCCGACCAGAGCGATGCGACCGGTCGACCACGAGGGCATCTGGATCTGACTCGCCGAGTCGAAGTAGAAGTTCTTCGCCGACGACATGAGGTCGAGCATGGCCGGTACTTCCCAGCCCTTGTCGGACAGCTTCGCCCGGAGCAAGGCCTCCTGCGCCGCTCGCTCAGTTGGAATCGCACCCTCGTACAGGAGGGTGAACAGGAACAGTGTGGCGTCGTCGCGGAACGAGAGTCGGATCGCCTGGAAGCCGACCTCGGCATGCATGATCGCGACCAGTTCATCTCGAACCGGATACCGTTCGGCATCGAACGCGGCGATCACAATGCCGAGATACTTTTCGTACTGCTTATCCGGACCGAAGGCGAGCTTTCGAACTCGGGAGTGCAGGCCGTCGGCGCCAACGACGAGATCGAAGTCGCGGACGCTCCCGCTCTCGAAGGTGACCCGCACGTGCTCGTCATCGTCGACGAGTTCGCGCACTGTGTCGTCCAGCAACAGTTCAACCTTGCCGCCAAGAGCATTGTAGATCACGGTGGCGAGATCAGCGCGGGGGATGCTGAGATACCGCCGGTTCGACTCGATGATCCTTGCCGGGTCGAATGACGCCACCTTGCGACCGCTGCCATCAACCGCTCTCGCCTCGGTGAAGATGTAGCCGTGCTTGCGCAGTTTGGGCACGATCCCCATTCGCTCCGCCACGTCGAAACCGGCGCCCCAGAAATCGATCAGGTAACCGCCGCTACGCAGTTCGGGAGCATGTTCGATGAGCGTGACCTCATGGCCCGCTTTGTGCAGCCAGAACGCCAATGTCGGGCCGGCGATCCCGGCCCCTACGATCAAGACCTTCATGGGCGCACCTCCGACAGAGATTAGACCACTAGTCTAGACCGGTGGTCTAAGATCGTCAACAGCCAAGCGGAGAAGATCTGCGATCCGTCGAGCTCGGAGCTCGCGGCCTCGAGGTGTCCCGCTGATCGACCCGCATCCGCTCCGTTGATGCAGCGAGCCGGTCGCGATCCTCTGCTCGGCTCATGATCCAGTCCGCCAGAGCCTCACTGGTTGTGCGCTCGCGGCGAAGGCGCGGCCTGCACCGCCTCGTCACGCGCAAGCAGGGCCGGTCACACAGTTCGCGCGAGTATTCGTTGCGCGACTCGGCCCGGCGTCGGATACTTGCCCTACATCTCAACATTTCCGGGGGCTTGTATGGCTGTCGTTCTGATCGCACGATTCGCCGGGGACGTCGAACAACTGACCGCGGCGTACGACGTGGCGCATCGGATCATCATGGACCGAGGCGGTGCGCCCGGAGAACTGCGCCATCACTGTGCTGTCGACGAGAACGCCCTCTACATCATCACGGTCTGGGAGTCCGAGACGGCCGTACGTGAGAGGTGGGCGAGCCCAGAGTTCGAGGCTGCACTGGCATCAGGCGGGTTCCCCTCACCGAAGACCGCCGAGATCTCGATCCTGCAGCTACACGCGGCCGAGCCCCCACTCTGAGCAGCACCAACACGCCGACACCCGCCGACCCGAAGACCTCGCCAGCTCCTCAGCAACTCGGCACTCCGCGGCGTGCAGGTCACCCGAGACCCTGCGGTCCCACAGGCTACGCGCGCGCTGCCGAGACCGCATCGCGAAGCCAACCGTTTGACGCCGCCGGGAGAGATCACTCCACCGGGACGGGGTTCGCGTGGGCACAGGTCCTGTACACCACCCACGATGGTTACACTCCCGCAATGCTTCCCTCCGCGGCCTCCGTCCTCGTCGGCATTGCAGCGCTGGCCCTCCTGCTCAGCAACCAGAGGCCACGGTTCGACGCGCTGGCAGGAGTGGGTGCGGA
Source organism: Leifsonia sp. McL0607 (assembly GCF_049993355.1). Lineage (GTDB taxonomy): Bacteria > Actinomycetota > Actinomycetes > Actinomycetales > Microbacteriaceae > Leifsonia. The sequence goes on from NZ_CP188253.1 coordinate 3,785,215, forward strand.
GGACGCATGATCGGTCGAGACTCCGCATACAACCGTCTGGAGCGAGCGTTGGTCGCAGCCAGGTTCTGATGAAGCGCCGCACAACCGTCGAGGATCAGTGCTGCAGGCAGGAGCAGGAGCGGCGCCGGCTGGCGGCCGAGTATGGTGCGTGCTCCTGGTGGAAACGATCGCGCCGCCGTGCGATTCTCGCGGAGCTCGAGACGCTCGGCGATCTCGACGTTCTCGCTGGTTTTGTCGCGCGCCGGAGGTCGCGTCCCGGGTGGTGGTGTAGTTTCCCGGTTCTGGGCGTCGCGCTGTCGACGTGGAGAGCCATCGTGGGATGGTCAGTGAGAACCGATCAAAGTTACTCACGAAGGACACAAACCACGATGGCTCTAGACCAGTCTGCCCTGCTTGATCTGCTTGCTCAACTGAAGCTGACCGATGTTACCGACCGGGTCCGTTCCGCGACTGAGGCTCTCTACCAGGAACTGATCGACGCGGAAGCGACCGCGTTCATCGGTGCGGGCCCGTTCGAGCGCTCTGCCGAACGCACCACCCAGCGCAATGGCACGAGGCCGCGGACGTTGACCACGACCGCTGGGGATCTGGATTTGAAGATCCCGAAGCTGCGTCAGGGAACGTTCTTCCCGGCGCTGTTGGAGCGGCGCCGTCGGGTTGATCAGGCATTGTTCGCGGTCGTGATGGAGGCGTATCTGCATGGGGTGTCGACCCGTAAGGTCGATGATCTCGTCAAAGCGCTCGGCGCGGACAGCGGCATCTCCAAGTCGGAAGTGTCGCGGATCTGCGCCGGCTTGGACGCGGAAGTCGCCACCTTCCGTGACCGAGACCTTGCAAGCCTGCAGTTCCCGTATGTGTTCCTCGACGCCACCTACTGCAAAGCCCGCGTGAACCACCGCATCGTCTCCCAAGCCGTCGTCGTCGCCGTCGGTGTTGCCGCGGACGGGCGCCGAGAGGTCCTCGGCTTCGATGTCGGCGACAGCGAGAACGAAGGCTTCTGGGCGGCGTTCCTGCGTTCGTTGAAGGCCCGCGGCCTTTCCGGGGTGCACCTGGTCATCTCGGATGCGCACACGGGACTGAAGAAGGCAATCGGCACTGTCTTCCAGGGCGCATCGTGGCAGCGCTGCCGGGTGCACTTCATGCGTAACGTGCTCTCGATCGTGCCCAAGGGCTCGCAGGACATGGTGGCCTCGATCATTCGCACGATCTTCGCCCAACCCAACGCCGAGCACGTGTTCACCCAGTTCGATGAGGTGACCCGCATGCTCACCCGCTCCCACCCGAAGGTCGCCGCCATGCTCGAGGATGCCAAGGACAACGTTCTCGCGTTCACGGGGTTCCCGCAGAGGCATTGGCGACAGATCTGGTCCACGAACCCGTTAGAACGGGTGAACAAGGAAATCAAACGACGCACCGACGTCGTCGGCGTGTTCCCCACCCCCGCCGCCCTGCTGCGCCTGGCCGGGTCGGTTCTGATCGAACAACACGATGAATGGGAAGCCAGCGACCGCCGCTACTTCTCCGAAGCCTCCATGCTCGAGCTGAAGACCATGAACACACCCACCGACACGATCGAGGAGGTGAAACCCCTGCCCGAACTCACCGCCGCCTAAACTAGAACAACTGACCCACACGGTGGTCGAGAAACTCCACCACACAACGGGACGTGACCCGCGCCGGATCCTACTGGTCACCGCCGGGCAATCGCTCGGCGACGGGCGAAACCCGTTCCACGCTTCCGTATTGGAGAACCTCGATGTTGCCGCAGCGAGACTCTCCGCTTGGTGCACCCGTGAGAGCATGCGCGACCGGTGGGCACGCTACCCTGCCGTGTTCTCACAGCTCACCCCGGCCCACGCGGCCGTAGTCATCCGCGATCAAGTCCAGAGGTTACAGACGATCGCATGCGACCAGCGCTTCTACGTCGAGCGCTTCCTCGGGCAAGTGCATCGGGATACGCGCCCTGATCTACGTGCCAATGGCGACAACGCACGTCGTCATCGATCGCTGCTGAGACAATACTCGAAGGGCGGGAGGAAGCGTCATGTCTGACACCATCAAGCGGCCTTACGTTCCGGCCGCCGGGGCACCGGCGGTACTGATGCTCGCGGTGATTGTGCTCATCACCGCGGCGCCGGCTGTTTTCATCCTTCAAGGGCAGACCTCGCCGACATGGGTGTTGACCGTCTCGTTCGCTGTCCTGCTGGCTGCCGTTCTCGCTGTCCCGCGGCTGAACCGACGGGCGCCGACCGCAAGTCGACGGCACAGGACCCTCGTGCACATTGCGCTCACCGTGGCGATTCTGGTTCCGCTTGCCCTGGTCTATCCAGCGGTGGCGTATCCAGGCTGGGCGTGGCTGATCGGGGTCGGGGTGCTGACTCAGGTCGTAGCGCTGCTCATCGTGGCGATCGCCACCACGGTTCGGGGCCGCTCTCACACATAAGCTGCGCGACAACCCTGGAAGACCCCTGTTTCTCGACGAAACGGGGGTCTTCCCTTGCGTCCCTGGGCCATCGAGCGAGGACACCCCACGCGCACACGATGAATCGTGGTCGACGAGCTTGACACAACATTCGATCCCCCCACCATGCGCCATGGTGCCGCACCGGCAGCTGGTGCGATTGACGACGTCGAAGTACTCATCCTTCGACGGTGAGGATGTGCAGGAGCCGCCACCCATTCGGAACCTGAGCTCGGAGCGCATCGCGCGTGGCAACGTAGTCGATCCCCTCGGCCTCGAGCTCCTGCATCTCAGACGGGCGGATGCGAGCGGTGGCGACGACGGCACCGCCGGGCGCCATCGTGTTGTGCACCTGGAGCAGGTCGTACCCGTCAGGCACTTGCGCCTCGATCGCCGCGCGTGCGGTTTGCGCGTCGTCGGCCGACGTGGTCAGCTCCGCGAGCTCGGTGGATTGGATGACGCCGCGGATCCGCATGGCCCCAGGCTACGGCGCGCCACCGTCATCCTCGCCCGCCTCGTCGACGAGCTCGTACTCGACCACGTCGCCGTCCCAGCCGAGTAGCCGGAACCGTTCGTAGCGGCCGTCCGTGGTCGGGAGGTCGAATTCCGCCGGCGGCCCGCCACCAAGCGCGCGGACCGGGTGCTCGATGGTCCGAGCCGCTCATGCACGCGGCGCTGACGGATTCATCAACGAAGGCGAGATGGATCAACCCCGACCATCTCACCTCGCTCATCCCGCGCACGCAGCAGGGCGAGTTCGCCGTCGAGCTCGCCGTCGACTTCAAGCTCCAGGGGCCGCCGGAAGATCACTGGCGGCTCGGCGAGACGTACGCGAATCGCGCACCGGCTCAGGCTGCATGGGACCCGTTCGTCGACTACCTCGTCCGGACAGCTACGACCCCGCACGCACACAGCTGTAAGCCTTCCGAGCTCACGATCGTCCCAAGGCGGATCCTCGCAATGACCGGAGGAACGGCTTGACCGGCTGCATGCTCGAATCGATGACGTGAAGTCTTCCGACCCGATCCGCGCGTCGCAACGTTAACGGTCGAGCTGCAACCGTCGCCACGAGAGCGCGGTCAGCCAGATCGCGGCGGCGGGGAGAAGGAGACCCCACACCAGGGTGATCATCGTCGAGGGTGTCGGGTCGAGCGCCCAGAGCGCGGGTGCCGACGGCGGATACCAGGAGCCGCCGCCGGAGAAGACGACGATCTGAGCGCTGACCAGCAGGACGACCGTGACGGCGATTCCACCGAGCAAGCCGCGGCTGAGTGTGGACGCCCAGGCTGCCGGAATGGTCATCAACGCGGTTGTCACGACGAGCACGGGGATCCGCATCAGGACGAGGAATTCCTGCGATCCGGGGGCAGCGAGTCCCACCAGAATTCCTCCGGCCAGCACCCCGATGGTCAGAACGATCGAGGCCGCTACGCTCCAGAGGACGAAGGCGATCAGCTTCGCCGCAGCGACGGTGCCCCTGGACACAGGCAAGGCGAACAGTCCTGCAACGGTGCCATCGGCGAACTCTCGACCGAAGCTCCAGCTCGCCAGGATCCCGCACGCGCCGGCCGACCCTGCAGCGGTCACCTGCACCGCGGCGTTCAGGTAGCCTGGCCACCCGCCCGCGCCCACGACGGGTCCGAGCTTCGCCAACACCGCCGGCGTGCCGTGGGCTGCCGCGAGGGTCACGGCCATGTCGATGGCGACGACACCGAGCACGAGCATGACGGCGATTACCAGCGGGATGCGTCCGCGCACTGTCTTGCGAAGCTCGACGCCCACGGCGGTTCCTATCCTGATCATCGCGAGCCTTCCGGACGCCGGCGACGGGTCTCGTCGTCGTGGAGGACGACCGCGAAGAACGCCTGTTCCAGTTCCGGGGTCAGCGGGTCGAGGCGCCCGATGATCCGGCCGTCGTTCATCACGGTGATCCTGTCCGCGACCCGAGCGACCTCATCCAGGTGATGGCTGGAGACGAGCACGGCCGCGCCGGCAGCAGCCGCCCCGCGCAGCCTCTCACGCAGGAGGATCGTGCCCGCGGGATCCAGGCCGGTTGTGGGCTCGTCCAACACGATGAATCTCGGGTGGTGCTGAAGCGCCGCCGCCAAGCCCAGTCGCTGCCGGTTCCCGAACGAGAGCGCCCGCGCCCGACGTCGCGCATACGGGGTCAGCTCGAACTCAGCGCTCACCGCCTCCACGACCGCCTTCCGGCGACGGGGCGGGACGCCGTGGAGGGCGGCGCTCAGGGTGAGATTGCCCGAGACGGTGATCTCCGGATAAGCGAAGGGAGCCTCCACGAAATGACCGACCTGCCCCCAGAGCTCGGCAGGAACGCGGTCGACTTCGACCCCGCCGATGCTCGCCGATCCCGCCTGCGCGCGAAGCATCCCGAGAAGGACTTTCATCAACGTCGACTTGCCGGCGCCGTTGAGCCCGACGAGCGCGTGGACCTCCCCGGGCAGCACCTGCAGGTGCACGTCGCGGATGCCCGCACCACCCCGATACGAACGACTGACGTCGGCGAGAACCATGCCGTCGGCCATCACGCCTCCTCTTCGGACTCGGCAGCAGCGTTGCGGATGCCGGGCGGCCTCCCGTTACGGACCCAAAGCGCGAACAGGGCTCCCGCGGTCACCAGCGCGAACATCAGGCTGACGATGGGAGTACCACGCGACAGGTTGGCGGCCAAGGTAAACGCGACCACGGCCGCGCCGACGAGGTTCAAGGCAAGCGATCCGATACGGCGCTCCCGCCACGAGAACCGGGACATGGCCAGCAGCCCGGCCAGGAAGCTCAGAAAGACCGCCACCGCGTAGAAGAGCACCAGCTCCTGGTCATTGCCGCCCGCCACTGCGGTCACAACGCCGGCGAACACGATGAAGACGACCACGCCCCAGTACGGCGTGTGATGACGGTTCGTCCTGCCGAGCGCGGCCGGCAGGATCCCCACGGTGTCTCCGCCGCGCGAACGATCGGCGGCAAGGGCCTTGAGCAGACCGGGACCGGCTTGAAACGACGAACTTGCGGCAGACAGCAGCAGTAGTGCAGTGACCAGCTGGAAGCCCGCGAACAACGGAGCTGGTGCGGCGACTCGAGCCAGTTCGGCGATCTGCGTCGACTCCGCGGGTGGGATCCCGATGCGCAACCTCGTCGCCTCGGCGGCGATCCCCACTGTAATCGTGCCGACGACGATCAGAGTCAGCACCAGTGTGATCCGGCCGAATCGGCGGCGGCCGTCGTCGTCGAGCTGGCCGAGTTGGGCGATCGCCGACGACGGCGCTTCGACGCCCGTCGCTAGCGCCATCGCGACCGGAAACGCCAAAATCACGGCCAACGGCGCGGAGTGACCAGCGTTGCTCGTGATCGTACCGGTTGGGTGAGGCTCCGCCCAGAGTCCGCAGAGGAGGACGACCACGGCAACGACGATGAAAGCGATCGTCAAGACGGCGAAGAACAGCCGGCCGAGATGGCCGAACCACGTGAGGGCTCCCACCACCAGGACGAGTGCCAGAGCCAGCGGAAGCCGAAAAGGTGCGAGAGCCGGTACGAAAGCGATGACCGCCGACGCTCCGGCAGACGCGCTGATGGCGATCGTGAGCACGAAATCGACCACGAGAGCTCCCACTGGCACGAACGACCAGCCGTCGCCGAACGCGTCGCCCACCGCCGCCGAAGCCCCACCGCCGTTGGGGTACCTGGCCACCAGCTGACGGTAGTTGACGATCACAAGCGCGATGATGGCCACCACGAGGCTCATCGTCGGCAGCAGCAGTGCGAGGTCGCCGTTCAGTGCCCTGAGCGCTGCCTCGACGGCGTATGCCACCGACGACACCGGGTCGGCCATCACCGCGAAGGCGAAGGCCAGAAGCAGAACGGGCCGCGACGCGAGTCGTCGCGCGGACGGCCGGCTCACGGCGGCACCTGACGGTGAAGTGCTGCTACGCATGTGCGGACCCCATCCGGTCGACGTCCGGATGACCGAGGAGGTCATCCGCCGACCAGACTTCCCGGCACACCAGAGGACAGCATATGCCGCGCCGGGCCGTTCGGCACCCTCCTCCCGCAGACCGAGTCTCGTTCGCCATCGAGTCGTGTACGCCGCCAGGCTACGCTGCCGAAATCCGCGGCACGGAACGCGCGGACCGCCAGCTGGCGCTTCACGGCGCGTACTTCAACAGCTCGTCGAGCTGGTAGGCGATCGCGCCGGTCGCCGATTCCCGAAGCTTGGGCATCGCCAACGCCGCGAACGTCACCGACGAGGCGAGCTCGCGGAGCGTGTCCGGGAGTGCGCTCCCCAAGTCGGTGTCGACGTCGGCGAGTTCGGTGAGAAGTTCCGGGAGCCGACCGAACGGCACGTGAAAGCTCAGCCCATCGGCGTCGGCCGGTGTCGCGTGGATCCGGGTCGGAAGATTCTGCGAGTCCTGAAGCATCCCCCATCCTGGGCACGGTCGGCGTGGCCGGACCAGAGCATGAACGCCGCTGTGGATATCTCGCGATCGTCGCGGGTGGGTCTGAGCCGCCTGCGGCGTCTCGCGGGGGACGTTCCCCCGCACCCCGCGGGCCGCGGCGCGCAAGCGCACCACGGGACGAGGAGCAGGGCAGGTCGCGGCCTCGAGGTGCAAGCGGTGGCGGCTGGGGTGATCGGGGCGAGCTCGCTGTCGACGAGGTGGTGCGGAGGACGGCTGAGCCGGGTGAAGCTGCTGTGAAGGGTGGGTCCAGTTTGGGGGTCATCCGGTGTGCAGCTGGCGGACGAGCGCGGGTCGCTCGCGGGATTCCGGCGCGAGCATCCCGCGCTCGTCGACGTCGACGTGCCGGCGGTGGATCCGCCCGGTCCGGTCGGTCACGTCCACGGCGAGCTGGTGGCTCGTGAGGAGCCCGTGTCCGGTGCCGATCCCGGCCACAGTGCCGCCGGCGCCAGTGAGGCTGGCGCGTGCGCCCGGCCACATCCCGTCGACCAGGAGTACGCTCTCGTGCTGGCGCAGTTTCCCGGTCAGCAGGGCGAGATCTCCGGATGCTGGACGTGAGCTTGGGCGCACGGCGACGGCGGTCGTGATCTCTACCAGGGTGGAGAGCGCCGGCCACCACTGCTTGCCGGGATGTGGGACGAGCACGAGCCGATCCAGGTCGACGCCGGCCGCGGCCGCAGCTTCGACACCGAAGTCGGGCATGCCGACCACGGCGCACCAACCGCCGGCGGCCGAGACGCCAGCGAGCATCCCCTGCAGCAGCGTCATTGACCCGCTCACCGTGTAGGCGGCGCCGGTCATCAGCGCCCCATCTGGCAGCAGCTCCGCGATCGCGTCCTGTGCCGGTAGCCGGCGCTCCTCGAGGCGAGAGCCCTGCATGGCGCGAATCCGCTCCTGCAGCTCGAGCACCCGCTCCCCCGCGTCTGCCACGGCCGCCTAGCCCACAGGATCGTCGGTGTCAGGACACCGATGCCATGCGACTGACTACGAATTAGGATGGCAGCGGGACCTCTCGCCTGAGAGGAAACCCGCCGCCGTCCCCCGCCGCCACCTCCGTGTCAATCACGGACCGAATCCATGGACCGTGGCCGACCTCAGGGCCATCTCAGCCGCTGGCTCGACCGGCTCAGGGGGCTGATTCGTGACAAGTGCGGATGGGTTGGACCAACATGGTCAGGTTGAAGCCGCGAAGCGAGTGGCTCGTGAGCTAGAGATTGTGGGTCGTGACCGCTGGCGGCAGAGCGAGAACGCTGCTGTGGATATCTCACGACTTTGGGCATCCGCCGGAGCCGCCTGCGGCGTCTCGCAGGGGACGTTCCCCCGCACCCCGCGTGCCGCGCGTCCGCAAGTGGCCTCACGGACCAAGGTTCCGAAGGAGGTCACAAGTAGGAAGCGGTCATCACATGGCGGCGTCGGAAGGTCGCGTTGTCGGGGTGGTGCGGTAGGAGCAGATCGAAGTGGGCAACGGGCCGGAGAACACCTTTCCGCGGTCAAGTCCCGAACCGTAGTGCGACCTGCCGCCCGGATACGCACGGTAGACTCACCGCGAATGAGCGCAGTTGTAGTGGGAAGTGGCCCAAACGGGCTCGCTGCTGCGGTGACGCTGGCTCGTGCTGGCGTGCCGGTGACCGTACTTGAGGCGAGCGATCACTACGGCGGCGCGCTTCGCTCAACGACCTTCGGAGATACGTCGGCGACGATCGACCTGGGATCCGCGATTCACCCATTCGTTGGCGCGTCTCCGTTCTTCACGGGTTGGGCAGCGATGGAGCGACTCTCGTACGTGACCCCGGAGATCTCGTATGCGCACCCACTCGAGGACGGGCAGGCGGCGATCGCTTACCGGGATATCCGCCGCACGATTGACGAGCTCGGCCCTCATGGCCGTGCCTGGCAACGCACGTTCGCTCGCGCAACCGAGAACGTGGGTTCCGTCGCGACGACCGCTACCCGACCAGTCCTCCGCAGCATCCTCGATCCTCGTGGCCCACTTGCTCTTACCCCAGGAATCGCGCATGCAATGCTGGGTGACCTACGCGGTAGAAACGGGCTCGCTGATGCCCTGTTCTCGGGCTTGGCGGCTCACTCGGGAGCTCCCAGCGGCGGGCTTAGCTCGGCCAGCGTGGGAGTGGTCTTGGGAGCCCTGGCTCACAGCACCGGATGGCCGCTGCCGGCAGGCGGTGCGCAGCGCCTCGCGGACGCCCTTGTCGAGGACCTCACGGCCCACGGTGGGATCCTGCACTTGGGACAGCCGATCGAGCAGTGGGAAGACATACCACCGGCCGACATCGTTCTCCTGGCAACATCCGGAATCGACGCCCGACGGATCCTAGCTTCCCGGGCCGGCCATCCAGCGCGCCCGCCGCGGACTCTCCCTCAGGGACCCGGCGTATTCAAAGTCGACCTGCTGCTGTCCGAGCCGATTCCGTGGGCGAACCCCCAGGTGCGCCTCGCGCCCACCGTGCATCTGGGCGGAAGCGCGCAGGAGGTGCGACACTCCGAACACGAGGTTGCGAGTGGCCGCGTGCCGGCGAACCCGTTCGTCATGCTCACCCAACCCACCGTCGTCGACCCAGAACGTGGGCAGGGCTATCACACCGCATGGGCCTACACGAGGGTGCCACCCGGCTGCCCGGTCGACATGACAGAGGCCATCCTCACGCAAATCGAGGCGGTCGCGCCCGACGCACGTCAAACCATCGTGGGTATCACCGTCACCCCTCCCGGTGCTCTTCAGGCTCTCAACCGCAGCCTGGTCGGCGGCGACATCCTCGGCGGGACGACGCGCGGACTCGATTTCGCGAGACGGCCCACATTCCATCCGGCGCCGTGGCGCACGAGGTTCCGCTCGGTGTATCACTGCTCGAGCGCGGTCGCCCCAGGCCCGGGCGTGCACGGAATGCCGGGTTACCTCGCCGCTCTCGACGCCCTCCGCACTCACTACAACCTCCCGGCCCCGAACTTGCGGCCGACGTCTACCATCTGAGCCGCCCGTTGCGGCCGGATCGCAGCGACGGGCTGAGGCGGATGAACAACGGCTGCCTGCGCGACACCTCCCCCAGGTGGTCGAGCTCCTTGCCGAGGTCGATCCGGACGAGGTCGTGCGGGCGTGGTTCATCGGGAAGAACTCGCAGTTGGAAGACGTCGGCACCAGCCGAGATCATTGCCGAGAGACGCCTCCGCGACGTCATGGCCGCCGCGTGCGCGTTCGTCAATGTCGGCTGAGCCCCGCCCTCCTCGACGTGCCGTCCCGCTCTGGCGAATCGAGCGGATCGACCCGGCACTTCGGTTCTCGCAGCTCAACCCGGTCGACGTGATGAACGATCGCGCCGGGAACGGTTCGATATCCCAGGCGCCGATGTCCGGGGCGACCGTGCCAGAGGTTTCGCAGAGAAGCTCGCCGGCTTCGTTGGCTCTTCTCCCGAACCGACGCACACGGACAGCCGCTTTACGCCGTGCCGATCGCGTGGAGGCTGCATTCTATTTCTTGAAGACCCTGGACAATCCATTCTGCCCCTTGGTACCGTCGATAAAGGGTAAATGTGGAATGTCAGGGGAAGACATGCGAGTCGACGTCCGAGAGTTCCGGATGCAGTTCGGGAGCCGGGTCATCATCGAGGACCTCTCGTTCTCGGTTGTGGCTGGGGAGACATTTGGGTTCCTTGGCAGTAACGGATCTGGTAAGACAACGACGCTGCGGGCCCTTCTGGGGATGACGCAACCCACTGGTGGGCAACTGCTGATCGACGGGGAGCCGTTTCGACCCGGTATTGGCGCGGCTGTGGGCTATCTGCCTGAAGAGCGGGGCCTGTATCGCAAGGACACTGTGCTGGACGTGATGATCTATTTCGCGCAGATCAAGGGCATTCCTCGCCGCCAGGCACGCGAATGGTCGCTGTCGTATTTGGAGCGGGTTGGTCTGGCGGACAAGGCTCGGCTTCGACTGGGAAAGCTTTCCGGCGGCCAGCAGCAGAAGGTGCAGTTGGGTGTTGCGATCATGGGTGACCCGGGCCTTCTGGTTCTGGATGAGCCGGCGAAAGGGTTGGATCCAGTCAACCGACAGCTGCTGATGGACTTGATCGCCGAGCGGAAGGTCGCCGGCGCCACGGTGATCCTGGTCACTCACAACATGGACGAGGTTGAGCGGCTTTGCGATCGGGCGTTGTTGTTGCGCGATGGGCGCGCGGCGGCGTACGGGACGATCCGGGAGATCCAGGACGCGCATGGTACCCGCCGCATCGCGGCACGACTTCTTGGCGAACTGCCGATATCACCGCTGTACACCGTCGCGGATCGCGACGGTGACACGGTGCAGCTGTCCCCGAGTGAGCAGGTCAGCGACGAGGACATTCTTGCTGTCCTGGTTGATGGCGGCGCGCGGCCGGTCTCGTTCCAGTCCAGCCCGGTGTCCTTGGATCAGGTCTTTGTCCGAATCTACGGCGAGCAGCAGGAGGTCTACGCATGAGCGTCAACCAGGTCGGCGTGGTCACCCGTTTTGAGTTCACCCGCACCATCCGTCGACCGCAGTTCTGGGTCGCCGCGCTGTTGCTTCCTGCCTTGATGGCCGGGGTGATCTTGGTCATGGCGTGGGCGGGCAGCACCAAGCCGACAGCTTCAGACCCGATCACGTTCGAGTACACCGACCAGTCCGGTGTCATCTCCGAAACTGCGGCGGCCGCGTTGGGCGGCAAACCGGCCGGAGCCGACGCTGAAGCGCGTGCGAAATCCGGCGAACTCACCGCCTACCTTGCATTCCCGGCTGACCCGACCACCGGAGCGGTGACGATCATCGCGTCCGACCGCGGCCTGATCGATAATTCTTCCTACTCCCGGCTTGCGCAGAACCTGTTCAACACCAGCGTGGATGCCCGACTGGGCTCCGAAAGCACGGTGGCTTTGGTTCGCGCGAACCTACAGACGACGGTGCGTACATACACGGATGGTCAGCCCGCCGACGGTCTTGGCGCGATGATCGTGCCGGGTGCGCTGGTTCTGCTTCTGCTGGTCATCGTCTCGCTGCTGGGCAACCAGATGCTCAACTCCACCGTCGAGGAGAAGGAGAACCGGATCAGCGAGATGTTGCTGGTCTCGTTGCCGGCGCGTGCTCTCATTCATGGCAAAATCCTGGCCCTTGCTCTCATCGGCCTGGTCCAGATCGTCATCGTCATCATCGCCAGCGCACTGATCTACAACATCGCCGCTCCCGGACTGAACCTTGATGGGCTCGGAGTCGAGGCCATCATTCTCGATCCGTTGCGCGTCGGCCTCGGCCTGCTGCTCCTGCTAGGTGGATTGCTGACACTGACCGCTCTCCTGGTCCTTATCGGTGCGGCAATGCCTTCCGCGAAAGAAGCCGCACCGTTCTTCAGCGCTGTCGTGATCGTCACGATCGCCCCGATCTACTTCATCTCGACCGTGTTGATCAACCCGACTAGCCCGGTCGTTCAGGTCCTCACCTATTTCCCGTTCACCGCCCCGATGACCGCCCTGATCCTGAACGCGACTGGCGCTCTCGAACCGTGGATAGGCGCCCTCATCGCTGTTGGCCTGTTCGTGATCGGAGCACTGATCCTCCGCCTCGCGGTCTCCGCTTTCCAGCGTGGCGTCATCCAGTACGACCAAAGGCTTCGCCTGGCTGACTTCACCTCCCACCGTGTCACCCAACGAAAGGAATACGCATGCCCGCCACAGTGACCGCACTGAACAGCCGCCCGAGAGTTCCGATGAAGGAAGCAACTCTGCAGGCCGACAGCCACACCATTCCTGTCACGGCCACCCCGGCCTTGCTTGGCGCTGCCGCTGTCGCCGCCGCGTTCGGCATCGGCGTCCTCATCGGCGCCGCCGTCAAGTAAACAAATCGTTTTAGGAGACACATCATGTCGGTCGCAACAAGAATCCAGGGCACCGAGCTGACTGTACCGATGCAGCACGCAGCGTTGCACATCAGTCCCGAGATCACCCCAGTCACCGCCACCCCAGTCATCGCTGCGACCTCCGCACTTGTCGGAGCATTCGCTGCTGGCTTTGCCGTCGGTCAGGCCAGTGCGCGAGGCTGACGCCTTGAAGGGTGTCTTCGCGCCGATAGACATCGACCGCGAAGGCACCCTTCGTTCTATCGAACGTCTCAGCGCGACGACCCATCTGGTCTCCGCAGCCGAGTACCTCGCCCGCCGCCGGGAGTTCGAGCCGGGCTCCCTCGGGGACTGGGAAATCGTGCACGAACGATACGCGCACCTGCGCCCGTGGCAGCGGCGCATCCTGGCAGCCGCCTCACGCCCACAAGTGGCGAAGGCCCTGCACGCGGGCCGGATTCTCGCCTCAGTCACACTGCTGGCGCCCAGCGGCCCCAAACTTCGCGCGCTCGCCAACGGTTACCTCGTCGCCACCGCGGCCGCACTTTACCCACGCGGGAACTACGGTAGCGACGGCTCTGACCAGGTGAGCTTCCAAGCCTCAGCCGCAACGTTCGTCGCCCGCGCCGTCCCCACCCCCGGCGCCCAAGACGCCGCGATCTGGTACGTCGGCATCCAGTCAGCGCTCGCCTACGCCATATCCGGATGGGTGAAGCTCTTCGGGGCATCCTGGCGAACCGGCCGGGCGGTCCCCGGCGTCATGCGAACCCGCTCCTATGGCAACAAGCACCTGTGGGCGTTCTTCAAAGACCGTCCACGACTTGCCGCGGTCAGCGCACACGGCATGCTCGCCTTCGAGGCACTCTTCCCGCTGGTCTTCGCAGCCAAGGGCCACCTCACCCGCCCCTTCATTGCCGCAGCGATCGGCTTCCACGCCACGATCGCCGGATCGATGGGCCTTGGCCGGTTCTTCACCGCGTTTGGGTCCATGCTGCCGGCGATCGCCTACACCACCAACACTCGCGAGAAATCGAAGCTCGTGCCCGCGATCACCGCCGCCTCCATCACCTCAACACTTATCGGCGGAGCCATCGCCGCAGCCACACGCCGGCGTCGGGTCCGCAGGCAGCGCCTGGACATCCATACGATCAACTGCTCAAGCGGCAACACCCTCCACTATCAGTGGAAGCGCTCACCCCGTCCCAGCGCAGTCTTGATCCTCGAGCACGGCATGCTCGCCACCCCGCAGCACTTCGCCTGGATCATCAACGAACTGCCCGAGGGAACCGACGTCATCACCTACTGGCGGGCCGGCTACGGCCCCAGCGTCAACGCCGCTGGCGGATACAGCACAGACGACAGCGCCGAGGACCTCACGGACCTCATCGACTCGCTCCCCGATACGACCAGTCAGGTCTTCGTTGGAGGTCACTCCCTTGGCGGCCTTGTCGCTCGACGCGCAGCCCAGATCAGCACCCGTGCGATCGCTGGTGTCATCTACCTCGACTCTTCCCACCCGGGCCAGCTGGTCATCTCTACCGGGCAGCGCAAAGGCGCCGACGGGCTCAGCAGCGCTCTTGCCCTTATCCCCTCCAGCCTCGGCATCGGCTTGGGCTGGCTCCTTCCGAAACCTCACTGGGTCCACGCGTTGCCCAAGCAGGCCCGCCAGGACTGTTTGGACCAATACCGGGACTCCCGACTCTGGCGTGCGGGAACCCTCGAGTGGAAAGACGCACGCCGCCGATTCAGCCGCCGCCATACTGCACCCCTCGAGACCATCGATCTTCCCGCTCTCGTCGTTACGGCCGAGCAGACCTTGCGTGCCGACACCGCCCAAGACTTCCTCCACGGCGACCTCGCCAGCAGCCACAACGGGAAGGCCAACCGAGTCGTAATCCTCGGCGCCGACCATGACTCCATCCTCACGAACCAGGCGCACGCCGCCAGCACCAGCCAGGCGATCGCCGCGTTCATAACCGAAACGCAGGCCGCACGATGAGACGACCCGGCCTGGCCGAAGCAGCCGTTGCCTCCGCTGCGACCGCCATGCTCCTCACCACATTCTTCTCCCAGCACCCGAACCGCGTTTTCGACAGGCTCCGCAGCCGAGACAAAATCGGCTTCTGGCTACCCAACTGGCGCTTCTTCGCACCGGAACCTGCGCAGAACGACTTCCACATCCTGCACCGAACTCTCAGCGTCAACGGCGAGGAGTCCGACTGGGAAGAAACCCACGAAACCACCCCACGCCGGCTCCGTCACTTTGTCTGGTTCCCGGACCGCCGCATCGACAAAGGAATCTTCGACGCAGCCGCCGAGCTGATGGCTGTCGTCCCCCTCGGTGAGAAGAGAGTCCTCACCTGCCCCGCATACCGTGCGGTCTCCGCCTTCGTGCTGCGTCGCATCACCGACAACACTCCCCACCCGGTCGCCGGCTACCAATTCATGCTCGCCACCAGCACCGGCTACGACGAAACCACCGAGCCAGAAGAACTCCTCACCTCCCCTTATATTCCGATGGAGCACTCATGAACAACGCCACCACCGTGTCCGCCTACACCACCTACGGCCGCGACTTCGCCGACATCTACGACACGATCTTCCCCCGTGAAGCGATAGGCCCCGAGGAACTCGCCTGGCTATCCAGACACATCAAGTCCGGTTCCCGCGTCCTCGAACTCGGCGTCGGAACCGGCCGTGTCGCGTTCCCTCTCCTCAACCACCTAGCTGGACAGGGTGTGAGCGTCGACTATCGGGGCATCGACATCAGTGCCGAGATGCTCGAACAACTCGAAGCCGCCGACACCGAAGGTCGCATTAACGCCACACGCGGCGACATTGTAGATGCCGACTACGGCACCGACTACGACAGCATCCTGTGCGTGTGCGCGACCATTTCGATGATCACCAACCCGAACCAACAGTCCGCCGTCTTCGCCAATGCCTCCCAGGCTCTTGCACCAGGCGGCACCCTCATCGTTGAGACACACAACTCAGACTTCGTACACGCAATCCACGG
Organism: Leifsonia sp. McL0607; assembly: GCF_049993355.1. Classification (GTDB taxonomy): domain Bacteria; phylum Actinomycetota; class Actinomycetes; order Actinomycetales; family Microbacteriaceae; genus Leifsonia. The sequence goes on from NZ_CP188253.1 coordinate 3,801,013, forward strand.
CCCCCACCGCACCATCACCTACGCCGTCCCCTACCCCGGCGGACAACGCGCCCTGGTTAGCTTCTCCGACCTCGACGGGAGCGCCTGGAACATCGACCACTGTTGGATCGACAACGGGTCAACCAAATTCGTCAGCGAAACAAGCCGCGTCACCACTCTCGCCGAACTCGACACGTACGCAATCGACGCGGGACTTATCCCGTCCGGTCACACCGCCGGGCTCACCGGATCGCCGATCCAACCCACCGCCGGCACCGTCACCGCCGAATACCGCAAACCCCTCTGACCACACCCAATGCCCAAACGAAAGCTGCCCCACCACCTCCACCGAAAATGAGCCCCGCTGCTCGCCCGGGTACGCGGTTATCGAAAGGAAAAGCAAATGAACACCACCACCCTCAACGCACGCAACCACGGCCCCATGCAAGAGGCACGCCTCTCAACCAGCCTCACCACCCCCGTGACGGCAACACCACTCGCCGTCGCGGCCATGGTCGGAGTGGCCACCGTCGTCAGCGGATTCGGCTGGGCCTACGGCTGGTAGCCGAGCACCCGGTGCGGCCGCTCTTACACGACGACGAGATCGTGCTCGACCGCATCAAACCACCGGCGCGCTCGTCCTGCTTCGCGGATGGGCGCGCCGGCTGCTTGGCACCGCTGCTCAGATGGCAGCGGTGGCGCTCGCCAGTCGCGCCTCCGGCAGGAGGTCGGCGGTCGCCGGATGCATTGGCAGCCGTTTCTCTCCCAGGTCGGTGCCCTGCATGGCGCGGATCCGCGCCTGCAGGTCCAGCACGGTCGTCGCTGGGATCGGCGAGGACCGCCCGGGTCGGGCGCGCAGTGGCCGCGTCCATCAGCTGGCGGGCGTCAGCTCGCGGGGCCGCCCGGTCCGTGGGTCCAGCCCGGCGATCCAGCAGGCACGCTGCTCCTCCGTCGTCACGATCGTGCCATCCGGCGCTGTCGCCGGCGTCGATGGTCGACGTCGCGTGGATTCGAACGGGCGAATTCTGGGAGTCCTGAAGCATCCCCATCGTGCGCCAGTCCGGCGTCGGCCGTAGGCACAGGAGCGTGGACGCTGCAGTGGATATCTCACGACTTGCGCATCCGTGGGAGCCGCCTGCGGCGTCTCACGGGGGAGTTCCCCCGCACCGCGCGCCCGCAAGCGACCGCACGGACCAAGGTTCGGAGTGTGAGGTCGCGCACGTGGGACGGCGACGTAGTCGGTCCCCTCAGCCTCAAGCTCCTGTGTCTCCGATGGACGAACGTGGGCGGTGGCGACGACGGTACCGCCGGGCGCCATCGTGTTGTGCACCTGGAGCAGGTCGTACCCCGTCGGGCACTTGCGCCTCGATCGCCTCGCGCGCGGTCTGGACGTCGTCGGCCGACGCGGTCAGCTCCGTGACCTTGGTGGACTGGATGACGCCGCGGATCCGCATGGCCCCAGGCTACGGCGCGCCACCGTCATCCTCCCCCGGCTCGTTGACGAGCTCGTACTCGACCACGTCACCGTCCCAGCCGCGTAGCCGGAACCGTTCACAGCGGCCGTCCGTGGTCGGAAGGTCGAATTCCGCCGGCGGCCGGCCGCCAAGCGCGGGGACCGAGTGCTCGATGGTCCGAGCCGGGTAGAGCAGCCGCGCGGGCAGGCTCTGAAACAGATCTTCGATCCCTGCCACGCCGCCCAGGCTACGCTGCCGAAGTCCGCGACACGGAACTCCAGCTGGCGCTTCACGGCGCGTACTTCAACAGCTCGTCGAGCTCGTAGGCGATCGCGCCGGTCGCCGATTCCCGAAGCTTGGGCATCGCCAACGCCGCGAACGTCACCGACGAAGCGAGCTCGCGCAGCGTGTCTGGGAGCGCGCTCCCCAAGTCGGTGTCGACGTCGGCGAGTTCGGTGAGAAGATCCGGGAGGCGACCGAACGGCACGTGAAAGCTCAGCCCATCGGCGCCGGCTGGCGTCGCGTGGATCCGGGTCGGAAGATTCTGCGAGTCCTGAAGCATCCCCCATCCTGGGCACGGTCGGCGTGGCGGGGCCAGAGCATGAACGCCGCTGTGGATATCTCGCGATCGTCGCGGGTGGGTCTGAGCCGCCTGCGGCGTGTCGCGGGGGACGTTCCCCCGCACCCCGCGGGCCGCGGCGCGCAAGCGCACCACGGGACGAGGAGCTGGGCAGGTCGCGGCCTCGGGGTGCAAGCGGTGGCGGCTGGGGTGATCGGGGCGAGCTCGCTGTCGACGAGGTGGTGCGGAGGACGGCTGAGCCGGGTGAAGCTGCTGTGAAGGGTGAGTCCAGTCTGCGGGTCATCCGGTGTGCAGCTGGCGGACGAGCGCGGGTCGCTCGCGGGATCCCGGCGCGAGCATCCCGCGCTCGTCGACGTCGACGTGCCGGCGGTGGATCCGCCCGGTCCGGTCGGTCACGTCCACGGCGAGCTGGTGGCTCGTGAGGAGCCCGTGTCCGGCGCCGATCCCGGCCACAGTGCCGCCGGCGCCAGTGAGGCTGGTGCGGGCGCCCGGCCACATCCCGTCGACCAGGAGCACGCTCTCGTGCTGGCGCAGTTTCCCGGTCAGCCGGGCGAGATCTCCGGATGCCGGACGCGAGCTTGGGCGCACGGCGACGGCGGTCGTGATCTCTACCAGGGTGGAGAGCGCCGGCCACCACTGCTTGCCGGGATGTGGGACGAGTACGAGCCGGTCCAGGTCGACGCCGGCCGCGGCCGCTGCTTCGACACCGAAGTCGGGCATGCCGACCACGGCGCACCAACCGCCGGCGGCCGAGACGCCAGCGAGCATCCCCTGCAGCAGCGTCATCGACCCGCTCACCGTGTAGGCGGCGCCGGTCATCAGCGCGCCACCTGGCAGCAGCTCCGCGATCGCGTCCTGTGCCGGTAGCCGGCGCTCCTCGAGGCGCGAACCCTGCATGGCGCGAATCCGCGCCTGCAGCTCGAGCACCCGCTCCCCCGCGTCGGCCGCGGTCGCCTGGCCCACAGGATCGTCGGTGTCAGGACACCGATGCCATGCGACCGACTACGAATTAGGATGGCAGCGGGACCTCTCGCCTGAGAGGAAACCCGCCGCCGTCCCCCGCCGCCACCTCCGTGTCAATCACGGACCGAATCCATGGACCGTGGCCGGTCAACATGGCCGCGATTCCGTAGCTGATTACACGCCGGCTCTCCTCGCGGTATTGTTTGCCGTCGTCGTCCACCTCGCTCACCGAATCAACGATCACGTAAGACTCGACGTTCGCCGTAACGATTGCGGCGAGGCGGTTAGGACTGTGCGCAGCAGAAACCGGTCCCCCGCTCAGCCCACCAGGCGCCGGAATACTGAGTTCTCCGGCAAAGTAGTTTCGTCCGGAGGAATCTTCATACTCGAAGTAACGCTGGAAATGACCCTTGAAGAATCGCCCGACCGGCTTGCCCGTTCCTTCTACGGGATAGCCGAACGCATAAAAGTCACCACCCTCCGTGAGCGTCGAGTCGACATCCGTGAATACTTGTGGAGCGAGCGGCTCCGGGTCCTGGGGCTCAAGGAATGCAACGGCCAAATCCGCTGCGGGATGCAGCACGACCTCACGAATACGTCGAGCGCCGACATCGCCCGGTAGAACGGCCACCAGCTCTAGTGCCGTGTCATCGGGTATGCAGTGAGCCGCTGTCAGCAGGATGTGGCGTTGCTGGAAGATGGCACACGAGCCCAGAAGTGAGGATCTATCTGTGCCGAGCGCGGCAACGAAGCCGGTGCTCATATTCATGTAATGGGACATCGGTAATATCTTGCCCCCTCGGCTTACGCGCTGCACGCCTGCTCGGAAGGGCACGCCGCGTCGCTGTGCAAACGACATCGTCATCGCCACGCGGCTCTGACGCGATCCTGTTCTTTCGTTGGACACACCTCGAGGCACAACCCTGGCGCGACGCTGTGGACGGCCCGTACGCCGATGTTCGGGCGGCCGAGACAATCGCGGCGCTGCGCCCGCAGTTTCTGCGCCTCGCGCTCCGGCTCGGGTACGCCGACTTCGACGCGTCTGCGCTGAAGAGCGCAGATCCTCGCGAGCTCACCCAGCGGGTCGCGACGCACCTTTACGCTCTCACCTCCGATGGCGGGGCGTCCGTCGTCGACGGCGTGCGATTCGCCTCACGTCACGGCGACGCCCTGACCATGTGGGGCGTGTTCGAACGCCCAGGCGACGAGCCCTCCAGTGTGCACCTGGACCGGGGCGAAGCCCGCCTGGTCGACGTCGAAGATCCCGATCTACACTGCGCCATGGCGCTACACGGGCTCAGCTGGCGCGATTGACGACGTCGTGGTGCTCCCCCTATGGCTCGATAGCGCAACTGTCGGCAAGGAGTGGCGTGCGGTAGCGCTCAAACGGACATCCGACTGCTACATTTCCGCCTGTGACGAAGGATGAGCGCGCGGCCGAAGAGACGTTGCAATATCAATTGCTGCTCATCGACTCGATCACAAGACATGCGGGAGTGGGACGGCACGACCTGGTCGTGGCAGGCTCAGAACTCGCCACCGACGACTCGCTTCTTGGCGGCCACCCGACCAGCCATCTTGTCGGACATTGCCTCTCGGTCTCGATCGATGCACTGCAAACTGTTCACCTGATTCTCACGGACTCGAGCACGGGCGGTCTGCGTGTGCCAGTAATGGGGCAGTACCCCGTGTTGCGTACATCGATTGAATCCGCATCGCTCGCTGTGTGGCTCTTAGCACCCGATGTCCGTGAAGAGCGCGTTTGGAGGTCGTTGAGCGCCCGCATCGACGAAATCCACCATGACGACCACCTAGTGACCGTGCTGACAGAGGCAGAACCGACCGATACGAAATCGGAACTTGCCGCGAAGCAAAAGCAGAGACGCGAAAACAGTGCTGAGTCGCGCAAGCAGAAACGACGCATCAGAGAGTATGCGGCGTCCGCGGGCGTCCCGATGGAGGGCATCAATCCAGGCCTTCCGGGCTTCGGTCCGATTGTCCGGGATTCTGGCGAAACTATGGGAAGAAGCGGCATCCATACGCAAGGGATTTGGTGCTACATCAGCGGTCTTACGCATCCTTCCGTAAAGAGAAGTGTCGCTGCCTCAGATATCGAACGACTTGCAGCGGGTGACGGGCTCGCAGCCCGCTTTACCGCCAACCTCCCCTCAGTCGTGATGGCGGTAGACGCCGCCATTTCAGCTCACATTGCGGCATTGAAACTACTCGCGAGGCGCGGAAGCATTGCGGAGATCGAGTGGTTTCCGGGGCCCGGATTTCCTCTCCCCCCGGGATATGCGGCCCAAGCTGAAGATGGGAGTTCGGCAGAGCCCCGGGTGCCCAGCGCGACGACCCGGCCTGAGCGGTCATCCGCTCCTGCCTGGTAAAACCGCGAAATGACTTGACGCTTTCGTGGCGATATGTGACCATGTTTTCATGTCCGATATCGTGCAGATTTCGCAAGAGCCGCACGGCTGGCAGGTCGAGCTACCCGAGCAGGTGCAATTCGGGTACGTACGCCTGGCGGATGCCCAACGGCGCGCCGCACGGCTGATCGAGGATCCAAGCTGGAGCGCAGTCCGCTGGGAGTACTGCGACGACTTCATGCAGGAAGCCGCCGAGCTATTCGAGCGGCGAGAAGCATGGAAGCTCGAACAGGCCGCGATCGCTGAACAGACGGCGACGGTGATCCAGAACCTCGCTCTGCAGGGCCTTGCGATCGGCGATATCGCCGCGGCCGTCGGGGTTACGCGCGAACGCGTGGGTCAGCTCGTCGACGATCTCGCCGAAGAGATGTGGGGCGAAGGTGACCCGAACCAGCCTCTCCAGTTCGTCCGACTGATCCTCGAACGAGGCTGGAAGAACATCCGTGGCTACGGTCCACCACCCCGGGAGATCACTTGGGCCGGTCGACGTTTCGTGCCGAACGGCGTCGCGTCCGGATCCATGGGGCAACCAATGCGCCACAGCTACGTCCAACAGGAGCAGAACGGAGTCGCCTTATGACCGCGAACTACCCGGGCCAGGCAGCGCTTGACAAGCTGGCCGAGGACTGGAACGCCGACGACGAGATCACCATCGAGCAGGATCCGACCCGTCGCCGCAGCGTGAAGATCATCGTGAGCACCCGGTCCGGCTCTGGCTCAGAGTTGGCCATCACCCCGGGCGAGGCCACCCAGCTTTTCAGTCAGCTGGGCGAGCAACTCGGGCTGAGCGAGGGGCTCCGGAGCGTTCAGGACGCGATCGAAACGGTCAACGCTGGGTGGGTTCGCCTCGAGTCTGCGCGAACGCTCCTCGAACAGGCCGACGCGCTCGTCGACCTCTCGAACAGCATTCACCACCTCATCAGCCACCACCCCGGGTTCGACGTCGAATCCGGCACCATCATCACCAAGGAGAATTCGTGACCAGCTACGAGCAGACTCTCACCGCCAGAACGGAACGGCGCCGACTCGAGAAGCAGTGGCGCCTCGCTGAGCAGAGGAAACTGCTCAAGAGTCAGACGTGGCTTGGCGTGCTCTACGGCGTCGTCATCGGGACGGGGTTCGCGTGGGCGCAGGTCCTGTACACCACCCACGATGGTTACACTCCCGCAATGCTTCCCTCCGCGGCCTCCGTCCTCGTCGGCATTGCAGCGCTGGCCCTCCTGCTCAGCAACCAGAGGCCACGGTTCGACGCGCTGGCAGGAGTGGGTGCGGAGGACGCATGATCGGTCGAGACTCCGCATACAACCGTCTGGAGCGAGCGTTGGTCGCAGCCAGGTTCTGATGAAGCGCCGCACAACCGTCGAGGATCAGTGCTGCAGGCAGGAGCAGGAGCGGCGCCGGCTGGCGGCCGAGTATGGTGCGTGCTCCTGGTGGAAACGATCGCGCCGCCGTGCGATTCTCGCGGAGCTCGAGACGCTCGGCGATCTCGACGTTCTCGCTGGTTTTGTCGCGCGCCGGATCCTACTGGTCACCGCCGGGCAATCGCTCGGCGACGGGCGAAACCCGTTCCACGCTTCCGTATTGGAGAACCTCGATGTTGCCGCAGCGAGACTCTCCGCTTGGTGCACCCGTGAGAGCATGCGCGACCGGTGGGCACGCTACCCTGCCGTGTTCTCACAGCTCACCCCGGCCCACGCGGCCGTAGTCATCCGCGATCAAGTCCAGAGGTTGCAGACGATCGCATGCGACCAGCGCTTCTACGTCGAGCGCTTCCTCGAAGAGGACCGCACTGGTGTCCGGGTTCAGCATGCCGCAAGTGGCTTGCGCGCTGAGTTCACCATCGATCCTGACCCGCCGTTTGGCACCGTCTACTCGAAGCCGTATCGGCTCGGCTCAATCGCGCCTGAGGACCGCGGCCGCACGCACCAGAACTGGGAACCCTACACCCGACTCGGGATCGGAAAACGTATCTATCTGATCGGCGCCGCCATGCTGCCCACCCTCCGCTGGTCGGGTAATGGCCCCTCCGACAGCGCACTCCATGCTCGGCGCGGCCTGCACGCTGCTGACCCTCATCGATGGAAAGGGCCGTGCGGTTGGTGTCGCAAGCGCGATCTCTCCTGGTACTCCGCCTCCCCCACCGATTTCGCCGGCCACCCGATAACTCCGATCCGGTTCGCGCCGACGTTGCTGACGAACCAAGGCGGACATTTCACAGACACTTGGCGCCCATAACAGCGGCATAATCCGGGCAGGAGGTGGTCCCAATGGCAATCCTGGAAGCGCCAACGCCACGTCGGAAGCGCGCACATGTGCGCGCCCTCGAGTCTGATTTTGCCCCCGCCGTGAAGTCACTGGTGGAGACGCTCGGCAAGGGCCTGGTCGCGGTGATCGTCGACCGCGACGTGAAGACCGTCAGCCGTTGGATGAGCGGAGATACTCCGCGAGACGAGGAACAGTGTCGTGTCCGCGACACGTTGCAGATCTGCGAGCTGCTGCTGAGCGGCGACTCCCCCTCCGTGGTGCGCTCGTGGTTCCTAGGGATGAACCCGCAGCTGAACGACGAGAACCCGGCCGAGGTCCTGGCCGACGGTCGCGCGCGCGACGTGATGGCAGCCGCACGGGCTTACGTGAATGCCAGCTAGCGCCGCCCTGGTCGACCTTCCTGCACAACTATTCAGGGTCGAGCGCCCAGAACCGCCGCTGCGCTTCTCCCGCATCACCGCCGAGACGGCCGCCCGGGAGAATGCCGGCAACCGGTTCGATGTCGTCGGCGGCGGCGTGCACTACCGCAATGAGGGCACGGCTTGGTTGCTGCTGCAGGGCCGGCTTGAGGCGTCGTGGGCGACCGTCTCACTGGTCGGTTCGCCAGACTGGCATTGGAGTTGACATTACAGTTGGTATTGATAGTGGTTTTGCGGATGGCCTCGTGATAGCGTGAAGGCATGAGCACCACGATCGCGACCACTGGCCTGAAGGCGTACAACGACTCGATCAAGTACACGGTGCCGCAGATCGTGGACGAGTTGCGCCGTGCGCTCGGGGCGAAGCTGGTTGCCTACATCGCCGGCGTCACCGAGACGCGAACGGTGCGCGAGTGGGTCGAGACGGACCGTCGCCCTTCGCCGACGACGGCCGAGCGGCTGCGGTTGACGCATCGGATCGTGACCCTTATTGGTCAGAGCGAGGGTGAGGCGGTCGTACCGACCTGGTTCCAGGGCATGAATCCGCTCCTGAGCGACCGGTCGCCTGCGCGGGTGCTGCACGAGGATGCGTTCGAGGAGGCAGGCCCGCGGGTCCTCGCAGCCGCCAACGCCTTCGTCGGCGCCTGATGACGGTTCCGGAGATTTCCGTCGTCGACGCCGGCGGGACGATGGTCTGGCGGGTGGGCCGCGCACCGGACCCGTGGGCATGGGTCGACCGACAGTACGCCGGCCACCAGCGCTGGGACGACGCGAACGGCGACTTCCGCACCATCTACGTCGGCGACAGCCTGTACGCCTGCTGCGTCGAGGTCCTGGCGTACGCGCGCCCCGACGTCGACCTCCTGGCCGGCATCGACGAGGATCCAGAAGACGCGGCGGAGTTCCCCGTGCAGCTCGCCGGGACGATCCCGCGCGACTGGATCGGCGGCCGGATGGTCGCAACTGCGACTCTGGACGGCCCTTACGCCGACGTTCGGGCGGCCGAGACAATCGCGGCGCTGCGCCCGCAGTTTCTTCGCCTCGCCCTTCGGCTCGGGTACGCGGACTTCGACGCGTCTGCGCTGAAGAGCGCAGATCCTCGCGAGCTCACCCAGCGGGTCGCCACACACCTCTACGCGCTGACCACCGATGACGGAGCGTCCGTCGTCGACGGCGTCCGATTCGCTTCCCGCCACGGCGACGCGCTCACCATGTGGGGCGTGTTCGAACGCCCAGGCGACGAACCCTCCAGCAGGCACCTGGAGCGGGGCGAAGCCCGCCTGGTCGACGTCGAGGATCCCGATCTACACAGCGCCATGGCGCTGCACCGGCTCAGCTGGCGCGATTGACAACGTCGTAGCGCTCATCCTTCGACGGTGAGGATGTGCAGGAGCCGCCACCCTTCCGGAACCCGAGATCGAAGCGCATCGCGCGCGGTCACGTAGTCGGTCCCTTCAGCCTCGAGCTCCTGTGTTTCAGAGGGGCGGATGCGGGCGGTGGCGACGACGGCACCGCCGGGCGCCATCGTGTTGTTCACCTGGAGCAGGTCGTACCCGGCGGGCATCTGCGCCTCGATCGCCTCGCGTGCCGTCTGCACGTCGTTGGCCGACGCGGTCAGCTCCGTGACCTCGGTGGACTGGATGACACCGCGGATCAGCATGGCCCCAGGCTACGGCGCGCCACCGTCATCCTTCCCCGGCTCGTCGACGAGCTCGTACTCGACCACGTCACAGTCCCAGCCGAGCAGCCGGAATCGCTCGTAGCGGCCGGCGCCGGCGGGGAGGTCAAACTCCGTCGGCGGGCGTCCGCCGAGCGCTGGGACCTGGTGCTCGACGGCCCGATCCGGGTAAAGCAGCCGCGCTGGCATGTGCTGAAACAGGTCCTCGACATCCGCCACGACGCCAGGCTACGCCGCAGGTCTTCCGTCTCCGAGGCGGGAGGGTCGCCGCGACGAGCAGGCGGGCGTCGCGTCAGGGTGAGTATTTCAGCAGCGCGTCGAGCTCGTAAGCGATGGCCCCGGTGGCTGATTCCCGCAACTCGGGCATCGCCAACGTAGCGGACGTCACGGACGAGGCGAGTTCGTGCAGCGTGTCCGGGAGTGCGCTGCCGAGGTCGACGTCGATACCCGCAAGCTCGGCGAGAAGATCCGGAAGGCGACCGAACGGCACGACCAGGTTTAGCTCGTGGCGGGCGGCCGATGTCGCGCGAATTCGGGTCGGAAGATCCTGCGAGTCCTGAAGCATCCTCCATCGTGTGCGCGTCCGGTACGACCGAACCAGAGCGTCGACGCGGCTGTGGATATCTTCGCGATGGTCAGCGGGTACTCGTGAGCCGCCTGGGGCATCTCGCGGAGGACGCTCCCCCGCGCCCCGCGTGCCGCGCGCCCGCAAGCGGCCGCACGGACCAAGGGTCCGAGGCCTCCGCCTGAATTGTCACGCGAAGTCAATCGATGGCGCAGGATGAATCGTGGATATTGCAAAGGGGCGCGCCGTCCCAGCATTATCAACTTACGGTGGGAATCAGTAGGCCCCCTCAATGAGGAGAAACACATGGATCCCGAAGTAGCCAAGCTCATCCGCGACGACCTTCAAGGTGCTGCGAACGCAATCACTCGATACTCCCGCGCGGAAAACCGTGACCAGAACGTATCGGATGCGTTGAATGCGATGCACGGAGCACTGAACCGCTTCTTCGCCGAAATAGCGGAGCCAACATCACCCGGCACCCCCGGATGAGAAGGCCGATACGCACCTCGAGCAGATCTCCGTGCGGGGCGGCCGAGGCGGCCAGCAGCCTGCCAGGTCCGTGACGGAACTCAAGGAGACCTTGTCAGCGCGCTACAAGCTTGACGAGGCGATGTCTGCTCTCCCCCCTCGCTCTGAGCCGCCTGCGGCGTCTCGCGGGGGACGTTCCCCCGCACCCCGCGGGCCGCGGCGCGCAAGCGCACCACGGGACGAGGAGCAGGGCAGGTCGCGGCCTCGGGGTGCAAGCGGTGGCGGCTGGGGTGATCGGGGCGAGCTCGCTGTCGACGAGGTGGTGCGGAGGACGGCTGAGCCGGGTGAAGCTGCTGTGAAGGGTGAGTCCAGTCTGCGGGTCATCCGGTGTGCAGCTGGCGGACGAGCGCGGGTCGCTCGCGGGATCCCGGCGCGAGCATCCCGCGCTCGTCGACGTCGACGTGCCGGCGGTGGATCCGCCCGGTCCGGTCGGTCACGTCCACGGCGAGCTGGTGGCTCGTGAGGAGCCCGTGTCCGGCGCCGATCCCGGCCACAGTGCCGCCGGCGCCAGTGAGGCTGGTGCGGGCGCCCGGCCACATCCCGTCGACCAGGAGCACGCTCTCGTGCTGGCGCAGTTTCCCGGTCAGCCGGGCGAGATCTCCGGATGCCGGACGCGAGCTTGGGCGCACGGCGACGGCGGTCGTGATCTCTACCAGGGTGGAGAGCGCCGGCCACCACTGCTTGCCGGGATGTGGGACGAGTACGAGCCGGTCCAGGTCGACGCCGGCCGCGGCCGCTGCTTCGACACCGAAGTCGGGCATGCCGACCACGGCGCACCAACCGCCGGCGGCCGAGACGCCAGCGAGCATCCCCTGCAGCAGCGTCATCGACCCGCTCACCGTGTAGGCGGCGCCGGTCATCAGCGCCCCATCTGGCAGCAGCTCCGCGATCGCGTCCTGTGTCGGTAGCCGTCGCTCCTCGAGGCGAGAGCCCTGCATGGCGCGGATCCGCGCCTGCAGCTCGAGCACCCGCTCCCCCGCGTCGGCCGCGGGCCGCGATCATCAACCGGCCGGCGTCAACTCACGTGGCCGCCCCGTCCTCGGGTTCAGCCCGGCGATCCACCGGGTGCGCTGCTCCTCGGTCGTGACGATCGTGCCATCCGGCGCGGTCGCTGGCGTCAGGAAGTTCGGCATTCCCAGACTGAGCGCGCACGCCTCGATCGCCTGCTGCAGCTCCTGGTAGTAGCCGAGCGGCCACCGGTCGGCGCGCTTCAGCACCCAGTGATCGACCCGGTACATCATGTGCGTCTCGTGACGATCGCTCCGGGTGGCCGGGCCGTACTCGATCTGGAACACGATTCTTAGCACGTCGTCGAGGACGAGCCAGATGTTCTCCCCCGCATGCAGTACCTTCATCTCAACCTCCAGCATTCGAACATATGTTCTATTGTGGAGCGTGACAGCCGACACTCGCTACCGGCAACCGCTTATCCGTCGACGGCGCACTGTCTCATCGCGAGTGACATGTGGACGTGGCAATGTTAGATTTCTACCTGTCGTCCGACTCTCACATTGACCAAAGGCGATCGTGCAAAGTCGCGTAGCGCAAACGTTGGGGCGCAACCCGCCATCTCGAAAGCGCTGCCGTACTTCGTGGTTGAAAGTCAGATTCAAGGAGAAATCATGAGGAAAATCGTCCGACGGGTCGGTATTGCTGTGTCGGCTGTCGCATTGGCCGCGGGGCTGGGGCTTGCTGTTGCGACACCGGCAAGTGCTGCTTCGAATTGCCAGACGCAGTCGGTGGTCCCGACCGCTGGTGGCTATCTCGCCACAATCTCGTGCTCGGAAACCATTCACTATTGGTCATTCAGCACTGATGGAAGCACGGCGAGCGGCAGCTGGGGGGATTCGCTGCAGTGGAAGACGTTCAAGGGCGTCGGAAACACTCCCACCGACGCTGCCAGCAACGCGGCCTGGATCGCTTACAACTCAACTTCGAGCGTTTACTGCACTGACGTTCAGACATGGCCGGTTGCCGGCGGCTACAACGTGGTCTACACCTGCCCGGGGGGCTACATGCCCTTCCCGAATGCTTCCGGTCCTGATCTGAACACGGCTGTTTCTTGGACAAACTACATGTGGGTTCTCTACCGCTGAAGCCGACTGGACCCCTCTGCTGAGCTTTACCCAGCTCGAGGGGTGGCGCGTCCGGGTGACCCCTGGCTGTCGTGGGTGCATCGCCGGGTCTACAGACCCGGCGATGTGTCGTTGACGGAGAAATCCTCTCGTATATCTCCGGGCACCGAAAGTGTCGGCGCCGGCCGCGTGTGGGTGGTCTCGCCCGATTGCGCCGGTCGACTCACTCGATCTCGTGTGCCGAGTGCCGAGGAGGTCCCGGCGCTGGCAGCTCAACCCCCGCGAGCAGGTCACTTGCCGTGCGGCCGAGCGCGAAGGCGAGTTTGAGTAGAGTGCTGACGCTGGGGAGGCTCGTACCCTGCTCAACCTTCGTCACGGTGGCCAGGTGAACGTCTGAGGCGACGGCGAGCTGAACCGGTGAGAGGCCAGCCGATAGTCGCGCCGCGCGGAGATTCTCGCCCAGTCTCCTGCTGGACGCCTCGGTCATATCTGATCGCCTTCCGCGCCGTCGCCGGTCAGCGTCGGAACGAAATTGAAAGTATCACGAGGCGCTCGTGGAACCGTCGCACCAGCGCTCCAGGCGGGCAAGGCTGCTGAGCTCAACCCACGCTGGAGAGGCTTGGCGGCTGCGATCGCAGCGGTGCGGGATGACGGGTGGAAATGCGACGAGGCCGACGCTGGCATCCTGTAGCCGGAGGCTGGAGCACTACACAGGTCGTCTGCGAAGACCTGCTCGGAACGACCCTGCTCGCCGCGCAGCCTGTACGCCTATCCCCGCGACCAACCGCGTCGAAAAGGCAGAAGACAGGTAGCCGGGGAAGACTCCCGGGCACCTGCCTTCTGCCTTAGGAAACTAGGGCTGCCTGCGGCGGCCCGCGACGTAAATTACGGTCGCGGCAAAAAGGGCTAGGCCAAGTCCAGCGACCAAGATCTCCCAGAGTGGCCACGCGAAAGACGTGAAGAGGAACAGAAGGCCGCAACCCACCACCACGAAAATGAGAAGCCTAGTCACCTGTGGATTTCCGGCACGATCCTTTGTAGTGGACATCTCCATGACAACCTACTAGTTCAAGATGCAGACGATGTAGGTGCCGGCGGCGCTGCCCGCGATCGCGAGCGCCGCCGCGCCTGCTGTCACGGCGTCGACGCCCGGGATTCAAACCGCTGCCAGGGTAAAGGAGGCGGCCGAGCGACCAAGACCCGCGCACCGGGTGCCGGTGGTCGGCGGTACGCTTCGGGCATGTGCGGCAGGTTCGCGATGGATGATCGCGTGAACGCGGAGATCAGCGACTTCGTCGAGACGACGGGGCGCCGGCCCGAGGAGTGGCGGGCGGACTGGGAGGCTGCGTACAACATCGCCCCGACCGAGGACATCCCGGTCCTGATCGACTCGGCCAAGGACCGCGAGCTCCGCTTCAGCCACGCGCACTGGTCGCTCGTGCCGGGCTGGTCCGACACCCTCAAGCTGAAGTTCCCGACGTTCAACGCCCGCGCCGAGGACATCACGACGAAGGCGACCTGGCGTAAGCCCGTCCAGTCGCACCGGGCGATCGTGCTCGCCCGCGGCTACTACGAATGGCAGGGCCCGAAAGGTCACAAGACCCCGTACTTCATCCGCTACCCCGACGGGCAGCTGATGGGCTTCGCCGGCCTCTACTCCTGGTGGCCCGACCGCACCAAGGCTGAGGACGACCCCGACCGGTGGGTGCTCACCGCCACGATCCTGACCTCCGACGCTGTGCAGACCCTCGCCGACATCCACGACCGCAACCCGGTCATCCTCCCCGAGGACATGTGGCTGCACTGGCTCGACCCGTCCATCGTCGGCGACCAGGCGCTCGTCGACGACGCCGTCCGCGCCGGCGTCGCCGAAGCCTCCACTCTGCAGTTCGACCAGGTTGCCCCGTTCAACTCGAGGGAGCAGGGGTCCCAGCTGCTTGAGCCGGTGGCATCGTGAGCCGGCCGCCGGCGCTCCGCGGCGGCACGTCGCCTGAGCACGCCGCGCGCGTCTTTCGCGACGCTGCACGGGATGCCGGAAATGTGAGCGGCCGGCTTACTCCGCAGGCACACGCCGACCAGGAGTACCTCAGCTGGGCTCATGCGCATGCGGGGCCGCTTGCCTCGGTGCTGCCTCCGGAGGAGATGGATCGGCTGCTGTTCACGCGCCGCTACTGCGCGACGTACGAGAACGTAACCGTCAACGCGAACCCGTACCACACGCAGGCGATCGCCCAGGAGCTCGCCGAGCGGCAGGCAGAGCTCGATGCTGCCGCCGACGCGCTGGAGAAGGCCGTGGCCGAGTGGGCCTACAACGACCCGGAAGGATTGGCGCCGCACCGGTGGCACGCCCTTGTGTTGGACACGAACGTGCTCGAGCTGCACCACCAGCAGCTCAGCGCCCTCGATTGGTGGCAGAAGCTCGAACTGGTCGAGGGCGGGCTTCGGCTGGTCATTCCCTCCGTCGTGCGCGACGAACTCGACGCCCACAAACTCAGCAACAACCAGCCGTCGATCAATGGGACGAAGGCCGAGCAACGCAAGCAGGCGAGCCATGCCGTCCGGCTCCTGAACCGCACGATCTCCCAGGGCGAGCACGTTGCTGCCCTAAAATCCCCGACCCGTTCCCGGCTGGAGCTGTACCTGCAGGTCGACGAGCTCGACCACCGCCGGCTACCGTCGCCGGACAACGAGATCGTCGCGCGCGCCCTCGACCTGGCGCCCTACGCCATGCGCGTCTTCCTGGCCAGCTACGACAACAACATCCGGTTCAGCGCCGAGCTCTACGGAATCACCACCCTTCGCCTGGACCACTCCGACGTCGACCAGCAGACCGTGCTCGCCAGCATGGGCGGTTGACGCCGGCGTAGCCGTGCCCGCGGACCCAACGGCTCGGCAGTGGCCGGCGCCCGCCCCGCCGAGCGCGAGTACCGACGCCGCGCCTCACGCGCGTGCTCAATTGGTGTCCGCAGTACCACGGTGATGTCCAACTCGGCCGAGTCCCCGTCGACGAACGACGTCGCAACGAGCTCGACCGGTAGTGCGAACACGCTGAACGCGCGCCGAACCGTGGGGCCGAGTCGCTTGCCGTTGGCCAGCGGCCCGGGAGCGCACACTCTCCCGTCACCGAGCGGCGCAGAGTCACCGGTGCTGGCGTCGTCGGCGCGGAGCTTCGACCAGGTCGTCGGTCACCTGCACAGCCCGACACTCCCCGTGGTTCTGGCCCGGTCCGCCCTGCAGCCGATCTCGTCGCCGGCGCCCCCGGCCCATCGAGGGCCGGGAACCCCGCAGTGCGCGGCCGGTTCGTCGACGCCGGCGGCCTCGAGCGAGGGATGGGAAGCGGACCCGCCTACGGCGGACTGTTCTGACTGAGAGGACCGCGCAAGCGCGGGCTGTTCTTTCTGATTTTGCCGCCATTCTCGGCAGCCCGAACCTATCCGCTCCAGGGTCTGCGGCCAACGGGGCGCCGCAAGCGGCGCTGCGGGGTTGCACGAAAACTTCTCCCCGGCGCAAGCGCTGTTTCAGGGAGAACTTTTCCTGCAACCCCGCAGTAAACCCACTTATGGCCGCAGCCCCCTCCACGGATCGGTTTGGTCTCGCCGAGATGGCAACAAAAAACTCTAATGAGAGCGGCTGGTCTGGGACTAGCTGGCAGACTGGCGTCGATCCTCGGTGACGTGACTCAAACAAAAAATGGCTCACTGTCGTGATGCCCTTCGATCGACTCGTCCGTTCCGAAGATCGGCGCCGGTCTGGCCTGTTCCGATGGCTTGATAGAAGGTCGTCCGCTACGGCGTCGCCGTGGTGTGACTCATTAGAGATGCGCCTCGAAGCAACCACTTCCAGACCGACTGCACTCCTGTTCGCAGACTGGAAGGAGGCGAGCGTTGACAAACGTCGCCGATCAATACGAATTCGTCGTGGGAGTCGATACCCACGCGAAGACCCACACTTACGCGGTCGTGGAGACAACGACCGCGCGCACCCTGGACACCGCGACCTTTCCCACCTCTCCGACCGGACTGTCGCGCGCGCTCGCATGGATGCGACGGCGAGCTCGCGGGTCAACGTTGGTCGCGATGGAAGGGACAGGGTCTTATGGTGCCAACCTGACGCGCGCGGCTCTTGCAGCCGGACTCGACGTCAAGGACGTGCGTCCCCCTCGCCGTGCTGCGCGAGCGGGGCGGGGAAAGTCCGACACCATCGACGCGGAAGCCGCCGCCCGGACTGCACTCGCATCAAGCGTCGAACGCCTGGCCACGCCGCGCGCGGACGGACTGCGCTCCGCTCTGCGAGTGCTCCTGGTCGCGCGCCAAGCACTCGACCAGCGCCGCACCGCCGACCGAAACGCGCTCACCGCACTCGTCCGTAGCTTCCCGCTTGGCATCGACGCGCGACGCCCCCTTTCCGACGCACAGGTTGTCGAGATCTCTGGCTGGCGTCTTCGCCCGTCAGACGATGCGGCGACGGCCACAATCAGAGACGAGGCACGCCGCCTCGCCGCCTCGATCCGGAATCTGACCGAATCGCTCGAGACCAATCGAAACGCACTCTCCCGCCACGTTGACGAGCTCGCTCCCGGTCTCACGGCGTCTCTAGGAGTTGGCGCAATTACAGGAGCGATCGTCCTCACGGCCTATTCACACAGGGGCCGCGTGCGTTCCGAAGCAGCCTTCGCGAGCCTCGGGGGCGTTGCACCGCTCCAGGCATCCAGCGGAAACACGGTGCGGCACCGTCTGAATCGGCACGGCGATCGACAGCTCAACCGGGCGCTCGATGTGATCGCCAAGACACGCATCAGCTGTGACGCCACGACCCGCGCATATGTGGACCGGCGCACTGCTGAAGGTAAGAGCCGTCGTGAAATTCGTCGGAGCCTCAAGCGCTACATCGCCCGCCAGCTCTTCCGCCAGCTCAACGCCATCATGGCGTAGCCGGCCACCAGAGAACGGTCACGCGGACTTGTAAAGACGCGCCGGAGTCAGCGCCCAAAGCAGCAGGGACAACGGAAGCCAGACGGCGGCGACAACCAGGTTCACAATTGACTGGATCATCCACTCACACAGCCCTGCAACCCGTCGATGACGGTCACCGCGCGCGAGATGGAATCCTGCAATTCCGACGCCCAGCAGGAGCCAGAAGCCCCATGCAACAGGCGGACAGTACGCCAAGCCCGCGAAGAGTATCCATGCGGTCGACATCGCGCGCGACTCGGCGACGATGTCGCTCTTCGTCACGTTGACGAGCACGCACATGGCCAGCAGCAGAGCGAAGGTGGTGTTCGCGGCCGACAGGTTTGCGTGCGCCCATGTGTCGGCGTTGCAGAGCCAATCGGCCACCGGTCGAAGCTGCACCCAGGCCGCGACGTTCGCGAGGTCGGCGAGAGGAGTGGACCCTCCGGCCCATGTCGCAAGCGCAAGCGCTGACGCCAGGTAACGGTACGGGGTGTCCCAGTTGAGGTCACGAATGTTCTTGACGGTCGTCGTCGCGGCCGCGGCCGTTGCCGGTTCCAACTAGCGTGCCCGAACGCCATCCGTGCACCGTGTGCGTCGGCCTACCGGGCGACGGGCTTCTGGACTTGGGTCGAGCAATTGCATGAGCTCACGCTACCGAAGCAAGAGGAGCCGCCGCCGGCGGCGCTGTTCCTTTGAGTGGAACGCCTTCGGCGTGCTGTCCTTGCTGGTCTTCTCTCCGCTCCGGCCTGCGATCATAACGGGCTCCGGCAGCTGCGTTCCCGCCGGTCGCTATTTGCAGACTTCGGTCGCAAGCTCCCTCCGCTTAGCAACCGCTCCCTCTGGTCTCTCCGCCGCCTCCACCCGTTCTTGATCTTCGTGCCGGAACGGCGAGAAGAACGATCCGAGGGGTGTGTACCAACACTCCGAGGGCGTCCTCTCGTTTCCGGCGTCAATTTGACACAGACCCATAGAAGGGTCGATCTGGAAGGAGAGCAGATGCTCTGGGGAACGCTTATCGAGCCGACTCACGAATTCGCGGAGTTCAGTGTGGACGATTCCACGCTCGGCGTACGGATGGAGGGCCTACGCGCCGTCCTCGACTGCGCCACCTACACCCGCCTGAACCTGCCCGAGGGGCTGGGCCTGTGGGTGAACGCGGACGAGGCTGCGGACGGCCCGGTCAACCAGGAGGCCACCGCGCTCGCGCAGCGGGCGACGGGGCAGGCTGCGCCGGTCATCCGGGGCAACGCGGTCGTGTTCGGCCGCGACGACTACGGCGCACCGGTCACCCTCACCGATGACCAGCGCGCGACCGTCGTGCTCTGGTGGCGTGTCGCCACCATCCACGGCAGCGACCCGGCGCGGCTGCGCCCCCGCATGGCGCTGCGCTAAACATCCCGCTCATGAAAAGGTCCGGGGATCGAAGCATTCGTACTGCCTCGATCCCCGGACCGGAAATTGACAACGAAAGGCTATCGCAAACATGACCATCACTACCAATCAGACCGCCGTCGCGCACCACGCCGAGCAGGCGGTGACCGTCCCGGACACCGCGGCGGACGCCGCCCGCGGGTCGTTGCGTCACGTGGACCCGAACAGCATCGTCATCGAAACGAACGCTCGCACGCTCCCAATCCTCTCCGAGGAGTGGATCGCGGAGTTGAAGGCCAACGGCGTCATGACGCCGGTGTCCGGCTGGCTGAACGAGGCGGGCGAGGTCGTCGTCCGCGCCGGTCAGCGACGCGTGCTCGGCGCACGCGCAGCGGGCCTGACGACTGTCCCGGTCTACCTCACCATCCAGTCGCAGAAGACCGCCGACCGGATCGTCGACCAGGTGATCGAGAACGAGCAGCGCGAGGCCATGTCCTCCTCCGACCTGGCCGCCGCCTATCAGCAGCTCTCTTTCGAGGGGCTGAACCTGACCACGATCGCCAAGCGCCTCAGCAAGAAGCGTGAGGAGGTCAAGACCGGGTTGGCGGTAGCGCAGAACCAGCAGGCGGCCGCGGCGGTGATCGACTATCAGTTGACCCTCGACCAGGCCGCAGTGCTGATCGAGTTCGAGGACGACGAAGAAGCCCGCACCACCCTGATCCGGGTCGCGACGACCGCCCCAACGCAGTTCGCCCATGAAGCCCAGCGTCAGAGGGACCGCCGCGCCCGCGCCGACCGCAAGGCGAAACTAATCGCGGACCTGACCGGGCGCGGGTTCGTCCACCTGACCAGCAGCGGCTACGACGACGACAAGAAGGTTCTGCTGCCGATTGCCGACCTCACCAAGGACGGCAACCCGGCGACCGCCGAAGACGTGGCGGACCTGCCTGGGCGGTCGTTCCGCCTGGACTGGAACGACAAGCCGGTTCTCTACGTGAACGGGTGGAAGGAGGCCGGGTTCAAGAAGGCCCGTACCACCGTCACCGCGCCGATGACCGACGAGCAGAAGACCGAACGACGTGAACTCATCGCGAACAACAAGGCGTGGGACTCCGCCGAGGTGGTGCGTCGTGAGTGGCTGACGACCGTTGTGCGGAAGGCCAAGCTCCCCTCCGACGCCGCCCGGTTCGCCGCGACCGGTCTCACCACCTACTCCGGCGAGGTGTACCGGGCCATGCAGGAGCAGAGCGCGCTCGCGCACACCCTCCTCGGCATCGAGCAGGACAAGAGCGGCTACTTCGCCGGCGACAACATCGGCGGCTGGGTGGCAGCGCACCCGACGAAGGCGCAGCACGCGACTCTCGCCGTGGTGCTGGGGGGCATCGAGTCCGGCACCAGCCGGAACACCTGGCGCAGCCCTCGCCAGAATGACGCGGCCTACTTCCGCCAGCTCGCCACGTGGGGCTACCCCCTCAGCGAGGTCGAACAGCTCCTGATCGACCGGTTCGAGGCCACCAAGAAGAAGCCCCGCACCAGCCGCAAGCCCGCCGCGACGGAGAGCTAAGCCCCAGGGAGGGCGACCCGAAACCGGGTCGCCCTCCCCGAGTTGGGGGCCGTCCCGCTGGGCCGCCCGCGAGGGGTAGGGGCCAGCCCCTCCCTCGCGCACCCAACCCCGCCGTGACCCTTTTCGCGGCGCGAGATCCTGACCCGAAGACCGAGCGGACCGCCTGCGGCGGGCTGCCCCACTGTGAGGTGCCGGCCACGGCCGGCGCTGCGCTTGCTGGTCTTGTCGCGCGTCCCGGACGACCGCACCCTATCCGCTCCACTCGCTCCGGCCAACGGGGCGCCCTGCGGGCGCTGCGGGGTTGCCCGAAAACTTCTGCCCTGCGCTGACGCGACTCCCCGGGACAGAACTTTTCGCGCAACCCCGCAGGTGAACCCCCTAATGGCCTCCACTCCCTCCACGGAGAGGGTGAGGGCGCCGGGAGCACAACAAGAAACGACCTGGCAGAACCTTGGAGATTGACACCATGACCACAACCATGCCCACCCCGCCCACGGAAACCGACGAGCACGACACCCCGGAACCGCGGGCGACGCTGACCATCACGCACACCCACGCCGAAGGCACCATCATCCACGGCACCGCCAAGGGCGACGGCAGCGCCGAGATCCTCCGCGCCCAGCGGTGGCGGTGGGGACGCAGCATCACTGCCTGGTACCGCCCGCACAGCCGCGACCACCTCCCCGACCTGTACCGGATCGAGCAGACCGCCAACGCGCTCCGCACGGCCGGGTTCACCCTCGAGCTCGACGTCGACCACACCCACCGGCCCACCGCCGAAGTCGAAGCCGACAAAGCAGAGCGCGCCGCAGCGCGCGCGGACGCGCTCGACGCCAAAGCCGACCGGAAAGCCGACGCCGCTTCCGCGGCCGACGCCGCCCACGAGCGCGCCGCCGCTGCCCTCCCCGAAGGCGGTGAGCCGATCAAGATCGGCCACCACTCCGAACACCGCCACCGCCGCGCGATCGAGAAGGCCCACACCGCCCTCTCCCGCAGCGTCCAGGCCGACAAGGACGCCGCCGAAGCCGCCCGCCGCGCCGCCATCGCCCGCGACGCGACCGACCGCCGCAACGCGCCCGTGACCGTCGCGAACCGCATCGACAAAATCGACACCGAGATCCGCGGCATCAAACGAAAGTTCGCCCGCCTCGACAGCTACGAGCAGAACACCGAGCAGCGCGCCGCCTACCGGCAAAAGCTGACCGGGATGCTCGCCGAACACGAAGATCAGCGCGCCTACTGGCAGGCGGTCCGCGCCCAGCAGATCGCGGACGGTCTCACCATCGACGCGCGTCCCGACAACATCCGCAAGGGCGATCTCGTGAAGACCCGCCACGGCTGGGATGTCGTCGTGAAGGTCAACCCGAAGACCGTCGAAGTCGCACCCGCCCACATCGGCTTCACCCTGAACTACCGATACGGCGAGATCACCGGACACCGACCCGCCCCCACCACGTAGCCCGAGCGGCCGGGACGTGCCCGTTCGGGTGCGTGCCGGCCCCGGCTCCCGTCGTGCCGATGGCGGGGGCCGGCTACCGGCCGGCCACGAAGGGGCCCCGGCCCCCTCGCCCTCCCCCAGGCCGGCCACGGCCGGCGCCGTCGACGGAGCTCCGGCCTAGGAGGAGCGCCGCAAGCGGCGCCTGTCTTCTTTGCCATTTCCGCCTGACGAGCTTATTCACCTCACCCCCACCGCCAACCCGGCGCCTGCGGCGCCCGCACGCACATGAAATCTCAGCCGACGCGGTCGCTGCGCTCCCTTGTTTCCGCCGGCAGACATTTCACGTCCGAGCGGGTACCCGGCCCGGCGGTGGGGGTGAGCTGAAACGGCGCGATGCGCCGGAAATGGCAAAAGAACGATGAGGGGTGACCGCCCCGAAACTGGAAGGCTCCCACATGACCGCCACATTCACCAGCTCCATCACCGAGATCCGCAACCTCGCTCGCCACCTCAACCCCGCCGCTGCACGAACGCTTGCTTGCCTCACCGACGACAGCGTGGCGCGAATCGCGTGGTCGATCATCAGCGAGCCCGCCGACACCGCCGCGGGAGAACTCATCGCCGTGCACGGCGCAGCCGACGCCCTCGCGATCGCCCTGACCGGCGAGCCGACACCGGACACGGACCGGTGGCGCTCCCGCTACGCCATGAGCCTGGTCCTTGGTGCCCTCGAAGCCGCCGACCGCGGCGGGATCCAAGTGATCACCCCCGCCCACCCGCAATGGCCCGCCCGGCTTGACGACCTCGACACCGCCGCACCCTACCTGCTGTGGGTGGACGGCGACATCGCCGCGCCCTCCGGAGACCTGGTCACCGTCACCGGGTGCCGTGCCGCCTCCAGCTATGGCGAGCGCATCGCCTCCGAGATCTCCACCGACCTCATCGGTACCGGCCGTCGCATCCTCACCGGCGCCGCGTACGGCGTCGACGCCGCCGCGACCCGCACCGCTCTCCACTGCGACAGCGCACCCGTCATCGTGCTCGCCGGAGGCGTCGACCGCCCGTACCCGGCCGGAAACATCGACCTCATCCAACGGGTCGCCGCCCAGGGCGGCGCCATCGTCAGCGAGCTCCCGCCCGGAACGACTCCCACCCGCTGGCGGTTCCAAGCCCGCGGCCGCATCCTCGCCGCACTCGCCTCCACCACCCTCATCGTCGAGGCCGGCGCCTGCAGCGGCACCCTCCCCATCGCCGTCGAGGCTCACCGCCTCGGCCGCCGCGTGTTCGCCGCCCCCGGCCCGCTCACCTCCTACGCCTCCACCGGCTGCCACCAGCTCATCAGCGACGGCACCGCCGCCATCTACACCGGCACCCACAGCCTCAGCTGAGCCAAGCCTCGGGTGCCCGCCACCGGCGCGGGCACCCGACCGCGGGTGGCCGGTAACGGCCACCCGTACGGGAGGCGATCGCCTCCCACCACCACCCGAGGACCGGGCCGCCCGGTCCTCACGCTCCAAAGGAAATTGACACCATGACAACCACCCACCTCCGCCCCGTCGCACCCCGCGCCGACACCACCGCCGAATTCGACGCGATCGTCGCCGCCGACCGCCGCCACTCCCAGAGCGCCGCCGTCACCGCACGCCGCCGCGCCCGCCGCGTACAGGGCGCGTACCGGATCCTCTGGTCAGCGTTCGGGATCCTCGCCGGCGTCGCGTTCCTCGCCCTCGCCATCTTCCGAACCAGTCACGACCTGCTCGCCGCCGACATCGCATTCCTCAGCTCTGGCGCCGCACTCACCGCGGTCGCCGCCGCCGTCGCGATCGCCGCCGTCGACCTCCACGTCGAGAAGAAGACCCAGCGATGACCCGCGAAACGGTCAGCACCTCAACCACCACGAACGGAACACCCATGACCAGCACCCGCATCGACAAAACCCAGCGTCTCATCCGCACGACCTTCATCATCGAGAACAGCCGGGTGATCGACCACAACCGCCCCGGGCGGCGCGCGTACACGGTCACGACCTGTCACCAGACGGACCGGAAGGCCTACGCAAGCCGCGTCGGACGGGTGATCGTCTTCGACGACGGCGGGACGCAGGAACGGTTCGACCTACGAAGCGGCCACCACCCCGTCGCGCGCGTAGAGACTCCCACCGGACGGTACTCCTTCACCAAGCTGCAGGAACTGCACGACGAGTACGTCGCCACCGCGCGGACCGAGGACGCCACCACCAAGCTCACGGAATGGGCGCGAGCGCAGACCATCTAGGTCATCGCGGCCGGGGCCTGCCCGCACAGGCGAGCCCCGGCCCCGGGCCCGGCTCCCGTTGCCGGGGTGGCGGGGGCCGGCTACCGGCCGGCCACGAAGGGGCCCCGGCCCCCTCGCCCTCCCCCAGGCCGGCAAAGCCGGCGCCGTCGACGGAGCTCCGGCCCAGGAGGATCGCCGCAAGCGGCGCCTATCTTCTTTGCCATTTCCGCCCAGAGAGCTTATGCGGGAGAGCCCCTCGGACCGATGAACCCGCCGCCCTGCAGGCCGGGTGGCCGGGGAAGGAACTCCGTTCCTGCGCTCCAACACTCGACCAGGTCGGGGCGGCAGAACCCCCGCCCCGAGGGGCTCTCCCGCAACGGCGACAAGCGCCGGAAATGGCAAAAGAACGATGAGGGATCCCCGGGAGGACGAGATGGACACCACGAGCCGTGGAACGAACGACACACAGCTGCACCAGGTTGACGGCTACGACGTCCCGGCCGACCCGAGCGAGGCTCAGGACGCGCCGCGCTTCAACGACGACCACCGCGTGCGAGTGGGTCAGTACGACAACTTCCACCGGCAGCAGTTCGAGGCGATGGCGGACCGCGCCGAGCACGGAGAACCCCTCATCACCGGGGTGCTCCCCTACCCCGAGCCGCCCGTCGACCCGATGGAAGCGCTGCAGTGCGACAGCTGTCAGTGACTTAGCCCGCACAGCCTCCCTTCGTACTAGTGAGAACAGGACGAGAGCAGATGATGACCATTGCAACGACCTCCGTTGAGCGAATCTGGATCGCGTTGGACGCGGGCGGCTACCAGCCCGAGTCGCAGCGCGCCGGACAGTTCAAGGCGCTCTGCCCGGTGCACGGCGACACGCACCCGTCGCTCTCGGTCACGTACGTCCCGGCGCGCGAGCGGACTCTGCTGCACTGCCACACCTGCAAGGCCGACGCCGCGGAGATCCTCGCCGAGGTCCACCTCACTCTGCAGGACGCATACGACAAGCCTCTGGAGCACAGCCGCGGCCGGGTCGCGCGCACCCCGCGGCCGCGACGGTGCCCAGCACCGCGTCGGATCGCAGTGCGACCGACCGTCGAGCTGCCTCGCACCGGTTGGACAACGACCGCAACTTACGACTACACCACAAGTGAGGGCACCGTGATCGAGCGCGTCCAGCGCCGCGAGGTCGTCGTCGACGGCGCACGGCACAAGAAGTTCGCGCAGGAGTTCCGCCAGCCCGGCAGCCGGTTCGCCTGGAAGAAGACGCCCGGGTTCGTGCCAGTGTTCTACCGGCAGGCCGCCGTCGACCAGGCATTGAAGGACGGCAAGCCGGTCTGGATCCTCGAAGGCGAGAAAGACGTCGAGAACGCCGTCGCCGCGGGCATCGCCGCCGCCACCACGAACGCGCAGGGAGCAGCTCAGTTCCCCGCCACGCTGATCAAGCAGCTACGCGGCAGCGTCATCATCGTCGCCGACCGCGACCTCGCCGGATACACCCGCGCCCGCGACCTGAAGGCCGCCCTCATCGAACGCGACGTCGACGTGACCGTCCTGCTCCCGGCCACGCTCGAGCACAAGTCCGACCTCACCGACCACCTCGAAGCCGGCTACAGCATCAACGACCTGATCCAGCCCACCGACCGCGACCTCGACGCGCTCATCCTCGCCGCCGCCACCTGCAAGATCCTGACCAGCCGGATTCGCCGCGACCTCGACGAGATCGACGCGCACCAGGCCCTCGCCGTCCGCGAGGGCGACGCCGACGGCCTCCACCGCGCCGCGGCACGCCACTGGGCCGGCCAAGTCCTCCAGACGTGGGAGACCCACCGCACCGAGCACCTCACCGGATTCGTCGCAGGCGGCGACCTCACCGCCGAAGGACGCCGCGCCGCGCACTGTATCGGCCGCGCGATCGCCTCCGCCACCCAGACCACCACCAACCTCCGCACCGCCGGACTCATCCGATAGCTGAAGGAACACCACATGAAGACCAAGACCGGCCGGGCGCTGGAAGACCGCCACTACAACCTGATCCTCGTCACGATGCTCGTGCTCTTCTCTCTTGTCGGCGTTCTCGCCGTCGAGGTGGGCCCGATGAAGGGATGGGGGGAACCGCGGCAACAACTCGAGCAGCCGGCAGTGCGGAATGGCTGCTTGCAGCCGCTCCCCGACGTGTCGACGCCGAACCTCGATCTCTGCGCGATCGGGCGGCCATGACCGAGTGCCTCCCGCCCAACGCCGAGCACCCGCAAGGGTTCCCCGCAATCCGCACCGTCGACGGGGTCGCCAGGTTCGTGAATCTCTGCGTTGCCTGCGGCGCCCAGCTCCCCTACCCGCGGACTGTGCCGCCGGCGTCCACCGCGGCGCCAACCGCCGCCCTGCAGACCTCACGTCTCGAATCGAATCGAAAGGCCCAGAATGACCAGCCCAACTCCTGAGAACACCACAGTGCGGTGGTGGCGTCCCGCCCTCACCGCATGTCTGACCGGTTCGCCGGCACCGTTCCCCTACTCGCAGCGGTGGGGGTACCGCCAGCACAGCTGGCGGCACCCCGCCGATGGCGGCTTCCACGCCCCCGACTTCGAGGTTGTCCGGCTCCCCGAGCACCTCGCTCGCGGCTTCGTCACCCGCCACCACTACGCTGCATCGTTCCCCGCCGCCCGGTTCAGCTACGCCCTGACCACCACCGACGACCGGCTCGCCATCGACGGCGCGACTGTCGCCGGCCGCGCGCTCGTCGGCGTCGCCGTCCTGAGCGTCCCCATGCGCGCTGCTGTCCTCACCAACGTCTTTCCCGACCTCGAGCCGAACGCCCAGGCCCTCGAGCTCGGACGCCTGGTGCTCACCGACACCCCGGCGAACGCCGAGTCCTGGTTCCTGCGTCGCGTCTTCGAGCACGCCGCGACCGAAGGCATCCGCGGCATCGTCTCGTTCTCTGATCCGATGCCCCGCACACGCACCACCGTCGACCCAGACGGGCACGATCGCACCGAGCAGTTCATGCCCGGCCACGTCGGTATCTGCTACCAGGCCACCAACGCCCTCGCTCTCGGACGCTCCACCCGCCGCACCCTCACCTACCTGCCCCGCCACGGCCTGGTGCTCAGCGACCGCACGCTGCAGAAGGTGCGCGCCCAGGAGGCCGGCGCCGACGCCGCCGAGCGGCGCATCGTTGCTCTCGGCGCTCGCCCGCGCCGCGCAGCCGAAACCCCTGCTCGGTGGCTGCGCGATGCACTCGACGAGTTGCACGTGACGAAGGTGCGTCACCCCGGGAACTACCGGTACGCCTGGCCCCTGGGCCGTCCTGCCGAGCGTAGACGGACCCGGATCGGGCTCCCCCGCACCGCCTACCCGAAGCCCGACCGTGCTTCCCTGCCTCTCTTCTGATCGACACGTAAGGACCAGACATGAGCCCCTACAATCTGACCACCGAGCAGCTGCTCGACGAACTCCACGACAGTCTCGACGCCGCCCAGCAAGTCGGCGACCTCGAAATGCTGCGATCCCACCTTGAGGCGGGGTGGATTACGCTCGGGATCCTCCGCGGACGGATCCAGTCCAGCGTGCTCGACCCGGCCGTGCGCGCGTGCCGAGTCTGCGGGTGCACCGACGCCGACTGTTCAGGCTGCATCGAACGGACGGGCGAGCCATGCTCGTGGGTATCCCGCGAGGATGACCTGTGCACGGCGTGCGCGCGACCCGTCGGTGACCCCCAACTCGTCATACAGCTGCTGGCTGTTCCCAAATCGGACGGTCCAGCCAGCATCCAACTGCGGAACGCGCTCGTGGTCGTCTGCACCGAGTGCCCCGACCGGAGGCCCGTGCTCCGCGAAACTCTCCGCGAGGCGGTACTCGAACGCGACGCTCACAACGACATTGTGCACGCGAAGACGAGCGCATGACGACGGCGAAGGAATTGATCGAGATCCTGCACCGCCACTACATCGCGCCGGGGAAGCCGGCGAGCGGCTATTTCTGCGGCCGACTACGCGCTGGTTCGTCAACGCACTCAGGATCTCGCCGGTCGCCTCCGCTGAAGGATCCGCCAATTCGAGATCGCGCTGGACAAGGTCGCCAAGCCACCGATCGCTCGGGTGACGGTCAACGACCTCGACGGCGACCTGGTCACGTTCTAGCGCGTCCTGCGCGACCGCCCCGCTGAGCTTGAGGCAACGCGTCGGCCTCGCGCGCGGCACGCACTGAGGTCCTCTGGTCGAACCGGCCGATGCGGCGCGCGATCGAACCGCTCTTCGACGTCGGCTGACGTCCCGGATGCGGAGGGCCGACCGGAGGCCGGCGTGAGGGCATGGCTCCGCCGCCCTCCCCCTCCCGGGGCCGAAGGCTGAGCAGGAGCGTGGCTGAGTCATGAGGAGCCGCCGAGGGTGCCGGAGCATCGAGGGGGGAATCGTACTAGCGGCCGCTCGAAGCCTGTCAAGCGCCGCTCCCTCCCCCGTTGGCGAGATGTCCGGGGAAGGAACTCCGTTCCTCTGCTTCCACACTCGTTCGCGTCGGTGGGAAGGGATCGACGCTTGACAGGCTCCGGCGTCCGCCAAGTTGGTCCCCGTATTCGATGATCCGCCCACCTCTGATTCCGCGGACATCTCATGAAAGGGACGAACCGATGAACCCAAGCAGCCTCGCCCAGTGCATGTCCGAAGTCAGTGAGCGCGTCGACGAACTCAACGACACCGCCAACCAACGCATCATCTGCCCACTGGATGTGTGTGTCGGCGAATGCTGCGACGACATCGAGCTTGTCGACGCGTACGAGATCCTCCACGACCACATCGACCAACGGGACCATTCCCTCGGCCTTGACGAGGTCGGCGGCTACGCCGTCCCCCTCGACCCGATGGAGCTGCTGCAGTGCGGCTCCTGCCAGTGACCCACCAGACCGAGACCACGAGGAGCACACGATGAAGCTGTACACGGTGCCAGCGTCGCTGATCCGGTCCAGGCGCACCCTGCGGGTGGTCCTGTTCCAGGTCGGTGTCCGGATCGCACTCGCCGAGCGTGAGCAACTCGCGGCCGACCTCGCCGACGCGCAGGCGGAGCTCGACCGGGCTCGTGCCGTCCCGAACCGGGCGGTGCGCGTCCGCGCGGCCCGCCGGCTCCACCGCGGGTTCGACGTCGTCGCCTCGCGCGGCCAGCCCACCCGGGTCACCGCAAGCGCGTGGCCGGTCCGGGTGCCCGGCACCGCGACCGTCCTTTCAGCGATCGCCACCGGGGCCGATCATCGTCGGCCCGTCGTCGCATAGACCCACCACCCCAACGAGAGGAAGCACTGACATGGCCACCATGAAAGACATCACCTGGATCCAGCGCAAGCTCAGCAAGCGTTGCCCCCACATCACCGTCACCGCGCGGCTCGACGAGAGCGGGAGCATCGTCGTTACCGGCGAAAGTGCCCGCGGATCCTTCACCGAGTCCAGCGACCAGCACCGCGACACCATCACCGCCGAGGACAGCCTCGGATTCCGTGAGCAGTTCTACCGCGCCGTCGTCCGTTACTTCGAGGACCTCGACGCGGACACCGCCCGCGATCGCGAGCACTCGGATGAGCTGAGCGCCCACCCCGACCGTGTAGAGGACACGCGAAATGGCTGAGGGTCAGTTCATCGTCACGGCGTTCTTCGACGGCAGCAGGAATGTGAAGCGTCCGGCCAACCCGTCGTTGCCCGCTGGGTCGACCCGAACACCACGCGCTGACATGCGCCTTCGGCGGCGCCGAGCTCTGCACGCGGCGCTTGCGCCGGAAGGTCATCCTCAGACTCGATACGATGCCGGAATGAGCACCACCTCGGATCACGACCGCGCCGGGCGCGACGCGCTCGGGGTGGCTGGCACGCGCATCGAGATCCTGCGCCTCGCTCTCTCGTCCGAGGAGATCACAGCACGCGATGTCATGACCAGCCTCGGTATCACCCGCAACGCGGTCGGAAAACAGGTCTCCCCGCTGGTTGACGCTGGTCTGCTCATCGAGCGGCGCGCGTACACTTCCCGAGGTAGCGGTCGGCAGACCTACTGGCGCGCAGACCGAGACCGGATCCTCGACGCGTTCCGCTCCCTCATCACGCACACGTTCGGAACCAACCCCTTCAATTGAACCTGTAGTGCATATGGGTTAGGGTGCGGCCATGCCGCATGCTCACTGCTTAGCCTGTCCGCTCGCCGTTTTCCCATGCGGAGGTCGGCGATGAAGGCTTTGGTCGGCACTCTCGGCGGCGTGCTCGCCCTGATTCTCGGCATCGCGTTCAGTGTTGTCGTGGGCTCCTCCACCGCGCAGGCTGGCTGCGGTGGTGGTGTCGGCACGGTCAACGTGCAGGCGATCCCCTCTGACGCGGTCATCGACGGCTACGTCAGCGAGCAGCTGGTCAACGCGGCTCACATCATGAACGCGGCCGCGGCGTTGGATCTGGACGTTCGGGCCCAGCAGCTCGGCGTCATGACGGCAATGGGCGAGAGCGGCCTCCGGGCGCTCAGTTACGGCGACAACGCCATCAACCCGGACGGCTCCGTCGCCGACTCAATCGGACTCTTCCAGCAGCAGAGCACGTGGGGATCCACCACCGACCGCATGGATCCGGAGATCTCGGCTGCTCTATTCTTCAAGCGGCTGTCGGGCGTCGCCGGATGGCAGCAGATGGAGCCGACTCTCGCCGCCCATGCAGTACAGATCAACGAAGATCCGAACTACTATGCGAAGTTCTGGCCGGCGGCGGTGAGCGTCACGAACGAGCTCGCTCAGACGTATGTCTCGACGGGCGCGCGCGCCTGTACCGCCGGCACCGCCGCCTACCCGCTGAATGCGCCCTACATGATGACGGACGGGTTCGGCCCACGCTCCGCGCCAACAGAGGGAGCCTCCAGCTGGCACCCCGCCGTGGACCTCGTCGGCAAATGCGGCGAGCCGATCTACGCGATCCTGCCCGGCCGCGTCGTGGTCTCCGACCGGCTGACCCTTTCGATCGAATCGCCTGACGGCTTCACCGTCTCCTACCTGCACTCCCACCTCGCCGACCGGCTCGTGAACATCGGCGACCAGGTTACCCGCGGACAGCAGATCAGCGCGGTCGGCAACGAGGCCCCATCGACCGGCTGCCACCTCGACCTCCGCATCAACGTCAGCGGCAACAAGAACCCGCAAGTCGCCCAGCTCGCCACCTTCCCCGACGCACCCGGCTGGGTCGATCCGGAAGCGTTCATGTCGCTGTTCGGTCTCGAGCTGTGCCCCACCGACTGGTGCACGCGGAGCTACTGACCGTGGCGACCGAATCCGAGATCGACCGATTCCTCTCCCATGTTCTCAAGGGGCCAGAGCCTGACGATTGTTGGTTCTGGGTCGGCGCGATCGGTGACGACGGCTACGGCCGATTCTGGATCCGCCGCGATGGCACCCAGCGTGCCGTCCGACCGCACCGATACCTCTACGACCGCACCGTCGGCCCGCTCACCCGCGCCGACGTTCTCATGCACTCCTGCGACG
The DNA here is from genome assembly GCF_049993355.1 of Leifsonia sp. McL0607. Classification (GTDB taxonomy): domain Bacteria; phylum Actinomycetota; class Actinomycetes; order Actinomycetales; family Microbacteriaceae; genus Leifsonia. The sequence continues at coordinate 3,833,015 of NZ_CP188253.1, forward strand.
TCCCGTTGTGCGTGCACGTCGACGCCGACCCTGCCCTATCCCACCTGGCACCCGGCACGCATGCCAGCAATATGCGCGACCGCGCGCAGAAGGGTCGCACCGGGAATGGAGCGACCACGACCGGAATGCGCGGCATCAGCAGGAAGGCCCTCACGGCCCGCTCGCGCGCGCTCCGCGCGCTCCTGCTCGAGCAGGGCTGGCAGCGCGACGCGATCGCCGCCGCACTCGCCGACCTGATCGACCACCCGAGACTTTTCTAGAGAGGCGGCGAACGCCAGAGCGCCCCGACCCTTTTCATTTCAGGGTCAGGGCGCTCTGTCGTTCCCGGTGAACTCAGGGAGCCATCGAGAAGTCCGGCCCTCGCGCGGCCTCAGCGTCGTCCCTCGACTCTTCGCTGTGCCCTGCTTCGCCCGCGCCCGAAGTTCCGTGCTCGGCCGTCGACCCGTCGACCATGGGCTCGGCCAGCATGCGCCCCTCCGCCGCCTCCACTTCCGGCTCGTCGTCTTCAGCCGGGGCTGCCTGACCGGCGACCGCCGTCGCCCGGCGCACGTCTGCTGACGTGCATCCCAGGCGCTCGATGGCTTCGGCGCGCGGCACACCGAGCTCGAGCATCTCGCGGATCACCTGATCGGCGTCTGCCAGCGCCTCAGCTGAACCGCGCGACGCCTTCTCCTCCGCAACCGCGATCTCCTTATCGCGTAGCGCGTAGACCCTTTCCACCTGATCGACCGCGCTGAAATAGCTCACACCGAGCTCCTCGAGCCGTGCCTCGCGCGCACGGTACTGAGCTGCCCGCTCCCGAGCGCGCTCTCGCGCGCTCACCGCGCGCGCATCAGAGGTTTTCCTCGCCATCTCGTGCTCCTTTCGCTTTCCTCTTCATTATCACCGAAGGTGCAAGTGAACGTGGCCTCCTCCCGTCGCGCCGCCGGCCCCGCGGACGTGGCGGCGCGTCCCCACCGGTCCGCCCCGGGAGGGGCGAGCCCCTCCCGCTCCCCCGAATGGATCGAGGTGGCCGGCCCCGACTGCGCCGCCAGTCCCGCGCGCCTCTCGGCGCGTCCCCACGGGCCGCGCCGGGAGGGGGCCCGCCCCCTCCCACTCCCTCGAGCTCGCAGTGCGTCCCCCTAACGGTGTCAGCGAAGCTGAAACGCCCGCCGGCCTAACGGCTACCGGCCAGCGGGCGCGGGGAAGGACCCTCCGGGGTGGCGACGGCGCCACCCCGTTGGGGCTGTCTGTAGCTGATGCAGATGCTCGACTTCTTCGAAGTCTGTGCTCTGCCTCAGCTGCTTCAAGTCTTCGACGAAGCATCTGCCCTCCAGTGACTGTTGCTCCTTTGATTCCGCAACCACTGAAGTGCAGGCACCTTTGGCATTAGTAATGAACGAGGTAGAGTGCCCATATGCACCGATAGTGCATATGGGCACTCTGTGCAGAAAGTGAGCGAATGTCAGTCGTGTGTGTAGCTGGCGAGACAGCCTTCGCGACCGTCGCCGTGCTCGCCGGGCGGCCGGTGTCACGGCCATGATGACTCCGCGCATTCTCTCGGCCGGCGCCGGGTACGAGTACTACCTCGAGAACGTCGCTTCGGACGATCAGGTCCGTGAGAAGGGCACCCAGCTCGCGGACTACTACGCCCGTGAGGGCAACCCACCGGGCGTGTGGATGGGCGGCGGGATCAAGAACCTGGGCGTCTCCGGCGTGGTGACCGAGGCGCAGATGCGTGCCCTGTTCGGTGAAGGACTGCACCCGGACGCGGATGCGATCACCGAGCGGATGGTGGCCGCGGGCGCCAGCGAGAAGGACATCCAGAAGGCGGTCAAGCTCGGCCGCCGTTACTACAAGTACGACGTGAAGGACACCACGCTGCGAGAGGCGGTGGACTTCCAGATCGACGAGTTCACCCGCACGATGGGCCGGGCACCCGACAGGGCTGAGGCGCGGAAGATCCGGATGCGCGAGGGCGCGATCCTCTTCCGCGAAACGCACGGCCGGGACGCGCTGGACTACGAGGAGCTGAGCAAGTACGTGAACGCGGCCATGAAGCCGGGCCAGCATGCCGTCGCCGGCATCGACCTCACCTTCGCTCCGCCGAAGTCCGTCAGCCTGGCGATGATGCTCGGCGACGACAGCACCACCGAGAAGATCAACACTGCGATCGAGAGAGCTCTCGAGGACACCATCGAATGGCTTGAACGTGAGGCTGTCGCCACCCGCGCCGGCGTCAACGGTGTCCGGCAGCTCGGCGTCGACGGCGGCCTGAACATCACCCGGTTCCGGCACTACGAGTCCCGCACCGGCGACCCGCACGTACACGACCACGTCGTCGTCTCCAACAAGAGCCTCAGCGTCGACCGCAAGTGGCGCACCCTGGATTCCAACCTGCTCCTACGGATGAGCGTGGCCGCGTCCGAGTACAACACTCGACGTCTCTTCGACCACCTCGACGCCGCCGGGATCCCCTCCTACGCGCGCATCGTCACCGAAGGCAAGCGCACCGTCCGCGAGATCGTCGGCGTCCCCGCCAAGCTCATCGACGTCTTCTCCAGCCGCGGCCGCGGCGTCCGGCAAGCCACCGAGCGGCTCACCAACACGTACATCCGGGAGCACGGCCATGCTCCCGACAAGGCCGCACAGATCGCCATCGACGCGCAAGCCTGGCGCGACACCCGCCCCCAAAAGGCCAAGCCCCGCACCCTCCGCCAGGTGAAGACCGACGTGCAGCGCACCGCCTCCTTGCACGCCCCAGACGATGCTGCAGCAACCGTCGAACTGACCGAACAGCTCGGCTTCCGCGCCACCCAGTCCATCGTCGCCATCGACCTGGTCGATGCGACCAAGAGCATCATGGCCACCGTCGAGCAGGAACGCTCGACCTGGCGGTACAACCACGTCGTAGCCGAGCTGAATCGGTACCTCAACCACAACCGGTACGCGACCCTCACTCTGGACGGGACCCCCGTCGACACGGAGGCCGCGTACCAGTTCATCCTCCGCAGCGCACTCACCGACGAGACCATTGAGGTCACCCCCGACCCCATCCACAGCACCTTCCAGCCACTGGAACAGACCGTGGGCGAACTGCCCCACGGCACTAAGGCCACCGTCTACACCTCTGGCCGGATCCTCGACGCCGAGCACCGCGTGCTCAGCGCCGCCCGCACCGAACACACTCAGGCTGCTCCCGTCACCGAAGCCCAATTCGCCGCCGCGTTGGCCAAGCACCCGAACAAGGACGTCGCCCAGGTCGCCCTCGCGCACGCGTTCGTCACCCGCCGAACCCAGATCGTCGTCGGTGTCGGACCGGCCGGCGCCGGCAAGACCCGGTCGATGAAACTCGCCGCCGCCGCCGTCCAGGAGGCCGGCGGCCGACTCATCGGACTCACTCCCTCCAAGCAGGCCGCCAAGGTGTTCGCCCGCGAGGTCGGGGTGCCCGCGTACACGATCGACGCGCTCCTCACTGCCCACCGCGAGGCCGCGAAGGCCGGCACCGACGTCTCCGCCCGCTACGCGATGAAGCCCGGCGACGTCTACGTCATCGATGAAGGATTCATGGGCGCCACCAGCCTGATCGACCAGGCCACCCAGCTCATCCTCGGTGAGGGCGGATTCGTTCGCCCGCTCGGCGACCACGCCCAGAACTCCGCCCCCGGCGCCGGTGGCATCGTCCGCTGGATCGCCAAGGACGTCGGCGCCGTCGAGCTCGAGAACATCTACCGCTTCACCAACCACGCCGAACGCGACGCCTCGAAGATCCTCCGCGAATCCCCCGCCGGCGTGGACCCGTTCGCCTGGTACAAGGACAACGGCCGCATCATCGCCGCCACCAAAGACCGCCTCGTCGACGTCATCTTCGCCGACTACCTGGCCGACCTCGACGCCGGCCGTGAATCCGTCATGGGCGCCCCCACCCGTACCTATGTCGACGAGCTCAACGCTCGCGCCCAAGCGCACGCGATCGCCACCGGAACCGTCCGCGGCCGACACGGTGTGCGCCTGTCCGACGGGCACCTCGCCCACGTCGGCGACCGCGTCCTCACCCGCCGCAACGACAACACCCTGAAGATGAACGGCGACCGCGACAACGTCGACAACGGCGACCTCTACACCGTCACCCAGGTCCACCGCAACGGAACGATCACCGTCCGCCACCTCCACCACGGCGGCACCATCACCTTGCCCGCCTCCTATGTCACCGCGCACACCGAACTCGGGTACGCGTTCACCGGACACGCCCTCGAAGGCGACACCTTCGGCGGCAGGAACGATGACACCGGTCTCTGGGTCGACGGCGCTGCCCGCGGCGTCGTCACCGCCCGGTCCACCCGCTCCAACGCGTACGTTCTCGGCACCCGCGGCACCGACCTCAACGTCTTCTACGTCGAAATCGAACCCGGACAACACCCCGACGACGTGCTCGCCCAAGTTGCCCGCAACCTCGACACCAACCTCTCCGCGCACGAGATGATCGACGTCGAAGCCGCCCGCGTCCACGACCTCAGCCACCTCATCGACCAGCACGCCGACCTCGCCGCACAAGCACACGCCCACCGCTTTGCCCTACTCGCCCGCACCGTCCTCGACTCGTCCGCCGCAGCTGGGCTCATCGGATCCGACGGGTGGGACGCCGTCGCCGCTGGCCTCGCCCGCGCCGAGAAGCACGGCATGGACCCGGCCGTGCTCCTGCAAACCACCTACAGCGAACGCGGCTTCAGCGACGCCGATGACATCGGCGCCGTGCTCTCCTGGCGCGTCGAGAAGGCGATCGTTCTCGCCATCGACGACGGTGGCCTGACCCCGCTACCAGACCTTGGATCCGACACCGGTCTCTTCGAATGGGCGGTCGATCGTGCCGCCCAGAACGACCCCCAGCTCCCGGAGGAATGGCGCACCCAACTGGCCGAACGCGCCGCCTACATCGACCAACGGATGACCCTGCGAGGCGCCGAACTCGTCGCCGAGCGGCCCGACTGGTCGCGGGCGCTCGGTCCGGTTCCGGCCAACCCGGCGCGGCAGAAGAGGTGGATGCGCCTGGCCGCAGAGATCGAACTGTTCCGCACGCGCTACAAGGTCGACCCCAGCACCCCGGAGCCCGTCCCGGCCGCACTGCGCGAGGGCGAGCTCGGCCGTACCCTGACCGCCCGAGTGACCGCCATGCACAAGTCCTCCGCGATCTCCCGTGCCCGCGGAAACACCCGCACCCTCGACGCTGACCAGCACCTTCAGCGGATCAAGAAACTGTCCGCCCGGATCGAGAAGCAGCGTCCGATCGCCGCGGCCGAGCACGCGGTGAACCGGCTCGACCCTGACCGCGTCGCACGTCGCACCGCTCGCCGCGAGCAAACCCTCCGCGATCAGCTCCTGGACACGATCGCCGCGGACGCACCCACCCCCAGCACCGCAGCCGTCACGCCGTCCCCCATTGTCGAGCCCGAAGCCGCACCCTCACCGACCATCGAGGCCGCAAGCGACCCCGTCACCCTGCAGCCGCAGAAGGGTGGGCGCGGCACCGAGGCGGCACCGACCGCGTCGACGGGCGAACGCACGGCCGCCGTCAGCGCGCAGAGCGAACGTAGCCGCCGTGCCAGCAACGTCACCACCCCCACCCCAACCATCAACAGGAAGGCTCCCACCGTGACCAATCACGACCCCAACGACCCGATCGCCGCCCGATTGGCCCAGACCCAAGCTCAGCAACGACAGACCCAGGCCCGGATCCAGCAGCAGCTGCGCGAGGTCCACACGGAGGCTGACATCGAGAACCGACAGGCCACCGCTGCCCGGGACGCCGCGGCCCGTTCCCGCGCGGTCACCGAACAGGCCGAGCGTTCCCGCAACGCCGCCCAGACCGCCCGCCAGCACGACCTGGGTCGCGAGCTCTGATCCTCGAATCTTCGGCACGATGACGAAGGGCCGGCCCAAGATGGGCCGGCCCTTCGCTGTTTCCGCGTGGTGTCGTGTCAGTGTCGTGGGATGAGGAACGTCTCCGGCGGTGCCTGGTAGCCGAGACGGACCACGGGCGCACGATGCTCGAGCTCGCACTTGCGGAACGGTCCGCGCGAGGACAGCAACATCGGCACGTGTCGGTCCCAGTGGTCGACCCACCACGAGGAGCGGGCGCGCTGGTCGTCGCTGCCGCGCGCCTCCTCCCAGGCCAACCACAACGCGGTCAGCCGGGCGATGGCCTCCGGGTGCAGGTACCAGAGTGTGCACCACAGGTGCTCCTCGGTGGACTGATTCGCCGTCTCGATGATCGGCAGGAACTCCGCCGCCCACGACAGGAAGAGTGCCGTGTATTCCTCGTCTAGGAGGGGTGCCTGCTCCTCGTCAGCATCGTCGTCCTCGGACTCCGGCCGCGGGAAGATCTGCTGCACGGCGGCCGCAGTGTGCTCGCGGATGTGCCCCAGCTGCTCATCCGAGAAGATCTCGGCTGTCGCCTGCCGGGTTGCCTTCTCTACCGCCTTCTTCAGCATCTCGGTGGCCGCGTCGTGCGCGGTCTCCTTGATGGCATCCGCGTTCAGCGCGGCGCTGATCATCGCATCCAGATCGGAGCCTGCCGGGGCCGGGGGCGCGCCGGTCTCGGCGTCGTCGGCGGTGTCGGTGGTGTGTTCGTCGTTCATGCGAGTCCTTCTTTCACGAGTGCTTCCAGGTCAGGTCGTTCCCACCACGGCCGCATCCGCACCAGGGCGGGGCGGGCCTTGCCGGAGAACACCACGGCATCCCATTCGTCCATCGAGGCGAGATCCGCGGTGCTGAGGATGGGTGCTTCCTGGAGGCCGACGGAGGAGTTCACGCCGCCGCGCCCGGAGGAGACGGTGGAGGTCTTCTTGTCGTACGGGCCGATCATGCGAGACAAGCCGCCGAGCCAGGGTTCGTCGTTGCTGCCGCCGCCGTAGACGCGGATCGCGCAGGCGTCGTAGTAGGCGTCCATGCCGGCTTTGCCCCAGATCCCGATGCCCTGCTCGTACGACTGGAGATAGCCGTTGATGCAGAGCCCTTTCGACCCGAAATGCGATGCCTGGGCGGGCAGTCGCCGCCACCGCACGATGTTGCCCAGCTCGTCGACCTCTCCCACCAGCGGGACTGGCAGCCGGCCACCGTTGGCGGCCGCCAGCTGTTCGCCGCGGGCGCACACCGCCTGCAGCAGCCCGGTGACGCCGGCGGAGCCGGATCCCGGGCCGTTCTGAGAGAGCATGATCAGGGTGTCGCGGGAGCGTAGGAATGCGTCCGGGTCGAATACGTTGAGCCCGCGGGTGGGGGTGGTCCACCGCATCAGGTCGTCGTCGCCGAGCGCGGATGCCATTCGCTGGGCGACGGCGAAGATGCTGCCGCGGGTCTTCTCGGGATGCTTCATCACACCGCGCACGGTGTTCGCCGGCCCAACTTTGCCCGCAGCCCGCAGGATGCGCTCTGGCTGCTCGCCGTCCAGCAGCGCGATCCACTCATACACCTTCTGCAGATGCACCGACGGCTCAAGCGCGGCCGCGAAGAGGAAGCAGGAGAGCAGGCCGCGACCGGCGGGGTCGAAGTGCGGGTCCTTCTTCACCGGCTCCCCATCGGGGAGGCTGGAGTCGTCCAGGATCCAGGCGAGTTCTTCGGCGTGCCGCATCGCTTTCACCGATCCGAGCAGGTCGATGGTGAACGTGGGTTCGCCGTCGGTGTAGATGCCCTGGTTGTCGAACAGGAACACGCGACGGGTGCCGTTGCCCTTGCGTCCGGCGATGACCTCGGCGACCCCGTCGACCTTGTTGCTGGTCATGAGAGCGGCGCCGGGGGCGGCGATCATGCGCGGGACCACTAGGGCGCTGGTCTTGCCGCGGCCGGTACCGAGGATGAAGATGCCGCAGTCTCGCCAGCCTTGGTAGGCGTACTGCGTCGGCCGGTTCTTGTATCGGCCGAGCTCCAGGCCCGGGGCGAGGTTCTCCGCGTTCGGGTGCAATCGGGCCGCCTCCTGCGCCCGGTTCTTCCGTCCGAGCGCGGCGACGTTCCGGCGCTTGTTCAGCAGTTTGGCCGCCTGCTTGGCCTTGGACCGCGGCACCCGACGGATGAACGACACCGCCACCAGGCCGGCGACCGCGAACACCACCAGCACGATCAGCAGGGCGGGCGCCGCTGCCGGCAAGGCGACCCTCCGGCCGACCAGCGACGCTGTCAGCGCCGGTGCCCACCAGGAGTACGTGCTTCCGGTGGGGGTGAACAGGTTCCCTAGCTGCACCATGAGCGGCACCCCACCGAACAGGCAGACCAGGCCGATGCCGTAGCGGATCAACGTGCGAAGCGGGTGGCGGATCATCGAAGACCTCCGAGATTCTGGGGGCTGGTGCGTGCCCAGCGGGTGTTCGTGTCATGCAAACGCAGCTCCTCGCCGGTCACGGTGATCCGCACCGGGATCCCCGGTGCCTCGCCGACCTTGATCAGTGCGTGCCCGGCCCCTGGCGGCGGTTTCGGCCGCGAACCGGCGCGGCGTTTCACCCGGAACGAACGCGGTGTGCGCCAGCCGGCGACTGCTCGGTGCTCGACCCGGGAGAGACTGATCGAGGTCTCGTCGAGGGCACGCAGGTCGGTCTTGGCCAGGCCGAACATGATCAACATGCCGGACTTCTCCGCGAACGACATCGCCAGCACCCGGTCGGTGCGGGTGGGCAGCGCCTTGGGATCCTTCGGCGAGTGGGTGATCTTCACCTCGCCGACGCCGGCCGACCGGTTTGTTCGGGCCAGCTGGTCGATCATCGCTGCAAGGCCGGGCGCCAACGACATCGGCTTCCACAGTTCGTCCTGCACCACCAACGCCGTCGTCCACTCCGCCAGCTGCGCCCGCGACAGCTCCCAGAGCGCGTCGATCGCCGCGAACCCGTGCGCCCAAACGGCGATCATCACCGCCGCGAGGACCTTGTCGTCAGCGCGGGCGACCTTGGAGATGTCCACCGACACTCCCCCGGGCAGCCCCACCGGAATGGGGGTGGACTGGGTGCCGGCGAAATAGGCGCCCATCGGGCCGAGCAGGATCGACCGGACCGTCCGAAGCAACCGTTGAGAGGCCTTCCGGTATCCCTTCTTGCTGTAGGTCACAGCGACTCGGCTGAGCGCCGGATCGCCGGCGGTAAGGATGTCGTCGAGGGTGTGCAGCGACGGGTTATCGTGCTGCTCGTGGGCCAGCCGGATGGCGACCGTAATGAGGGTCTCCTCGTAATCCTCCAGGCCGCGGCCCCGAACCAGCCGGCAGAGGGCGAGGACAAGGGTTGTGGCCTGCTGCAGCGCGAGCGCGTCGAGCTCGGCAGCGACCTGAGCGCCGGTCTTGAACAGGTCGTTGCCGAACTCGTCGGTGCCGGCATGCACCTGCTCGACATCACGGATCCGCTCGGCGGCGTCGTGGAGAGCGCCGAGAGCGAGAAGGTTGATGCTGAAGGTCCCGGGGGCGACCTCGAGCACCTCCCCACCGAGCTCACGGATCACCGCCGTGTATTCGCCCTTGATGTCGCCGAGCACCAAGGATGGGATGTACCGGTCGGCCAGGCCGAAGATCCACCGGGTGACGAGAGTGGACTTCCCGAGCCCCGGCAGGCCGAAGATCATCGCCGACGGGTTCGCGATGAACCCGGCCCTAAACCAGGAGATCGGGTCCGCGTAGACCAGCGACCCTGTCTCGAGGTCTTCGCCGAGCGGAACCCCAGAATCCGGGCGAGAGGAACCGACGATGAACGGCCAGAGCCCGCACACCTGCACGCTCGCCGCCACGAACGTCGCCGGTGCTGGCATCAACCGCCACCGGCCGCCGCCGACACCGGCGAAGCCGCGGCGAGTCAGCGGAAGCCGTCGTGGCTGCTGGTAGCCGGCTGCCCGACGAGTGCGCCGCGGCGACCGGCGGAGCCGCTCGCGCGCGTCGAGCACCTCGACCGCGGAATGGCGGCTCACCAGCCGACCCCCCAGCTGGTCGTCACCAGGTGGAGACGGACTGGTCGACCGCTGCGGGCGTCGACTCCGACAACCGGAGCGAGCCGGGTCGGGTCCAGGTGCGCGGACGAGCCCACGACTTCGGCCGTGCCTGCGCACCCGGACTGGGAAGACCGGACCTGCATGCCGACGGCAACGACGCTGCCGCCGAGCTCGCGGATCGCCTGCGCGTACGAATCCGCATCCGGGCGGGACGCGACGTAAATTGTGCGTGTCTTCATGGGGAGCCTCATTTCCAGATTGGGTTGTCGCTGAATTCCCAGGGGACGATCCCGAAGGGCAAGGTGAGGTGGAACGCGGGGGCCTGCAATCCGCTGACCTCCCGCACCCGCATGCGGGACGACGTCATCAGGGAGCGCAGGGTGTTACGGGCAAGCCGCTCGGACTCGGTGTCGTCCTCGAACGTGCACGTCGCCATGATCGAGAACGGAACAAGGGAGGCGCCCTCGGCCAGCTGCGCGTCGAGGGCGGTCGCGACACGGCCGTCCCGGGCGATGGTTGCCGTGCGCCGTCCCTTCTTCTGGCTGGCCGCGAAATCTTCGGCGCGCACGGCGGCCTCGGCGGTGCTCTGGCCTTTCTCGATCGAGACGGGCTGGTAGAAGATCGTCACCCGCTTGCGCAGGAACACGCTGCTGGGGCGCAGCAGCCGCAGCAGGTGGTTCTCGTACACCGTCCCTCGCGGCGGGAGCCGCATTTCGAGCGTGAATGACGAACCCCCGTCATGGTGGAGCACCTTCCGCGACGCCGGCTCCGACAGGAACGACGGACCGGCATCCTCCCAGCGCAGCTGCACGACCTCTTCTCGGGCGCGGAGCTCGTCGAAGGCTTCCTGGTCGGACGGCTTGTAAGCCAACCGGGCGGTCTCGACCAAATCGGGCTCGAGCATCGGTGTGGGGTCGCCGGCTCCGCCCGCGGTGAGAGCGTCCATGTGACCGGGTAGCCGTTTGGCGATTTCAACGACGACGTCGGCGTCAGTGGCGGTCTCCACCGTCATGGCTGATTTGCGCCAGACGAGAGTGGCGTAGCCGACCAGGTCAGAGAGCCCGGTCGGCAATTCGTCAACGACGGCATCCATCACCCGGGACGCCGCGGCCGGGGCGTTCGGGTGACGGTTCCCGCGGACATTCTCCCGCAGTTGCACCCCGGTGCCCTGGAACGAGTCGATCGTGACGGTCGCCCCGACCAAACCCTCATCGGGGCTCACGCGGTCATGCAGCCAGGCCCCGTACTTGGCGACCATCATGTCCACCGTGTCCTGATCGTTCGTGCCCCGGCCTTCCGGGTAGCAGCGCAGGCTCACCGCGAAGAGGCCCTGGAGGGGGTAGTGGATGACGTCGAACGGGGTGTCGCGACCGTCGCGCTCGTGCAGGATCTCGGTGGACGCGAGAACGCCGGGCATCGGATGCCCGCCATAGCTGCCCGCAAGTGCTGCAGCGGCACCGGTCACGTAGCTGTTCTCGCCGCGCTTGGCCATCCTGGCGACGTTCCGCTTTTCGGCACGACGGCGAGCCAACGTCTTCCCGTCGTACTTCCACCCGTAGAACAACTCAAAGAGTGCAAGGCCGAAGGCGAGCAGCCCGGAGATTCCCCAGTTCTCAGCACGTTGCTGGACGATCAAGATCAGCATGATGCCGACGCCGAGGCCAACCGTGCCAAACAGGGTGAGCCTGAAGAGGCCTGGCGACTTCCGTTCGAACCATCCGCCGTAGTTGATTCGTAGGCTCATGCTTTTCCTCCGATAATCTCGTCGACGTCGTCGACTCCCTGCCGGGCGGCTCGTCCGGCAGCGCTGCTGATGTGGTGGGCGGCTTGCTGCGCGGCGTACGCCCGATGGGTGTTGTTCGCCGAACTCTCCGGTGTCCGCGCCTTTGTCGCTCCGGTCGGGGCGGCGGGCTCACGGGTTTCGGCGGGGCCGGTCGATGCGGCGCCGCTGGGCGCCGCGGGGCCGGTCGATGCGGCGCCGCTGGGCGCGGCGGAACCGGGGGCGGATCCGGCATCGGAACTCGTCGAGGCTCCACTGGGAGGCGCCGGGTTCGGGGACCCACCGCCGTCGGTGCTGCCCGACTCGCCGGTCGGGCCTCCTCCGGCCGGTCCGGTCGATGTGTTCGCGGCGGGTGAGGGTTTCCCGGCGGCTTTCCCACCGCCCATCGCACCGCCGACGACGCCGGCAGTGACGACCATGGCGCCGATCGCGGCGGCGGTCTCGGCGACCGTGATGGCGGCGTCGAGTGCGATCCGGCCGCCGTAGGCTTTGCCGAGCGTCGCGGTCGATGGGGCGATGATGCGGAAGATCGCCGGCAGCGCGAAGATCGCGATGACTTGGAGGATCATTCCGGCGATCGCGCCGTTGACACCGTCGTAGCCGGACTTGAGCCGGAACGCGGTCACGTAGACGATCGCGGCCGGTAGCGGGTAGACCACGAAGGCGAGCCCCCATCCGATGATCTTCTCGAAGGAGCTGGTCGCCTTCCCGCCGATGGTGGCGATCGCGGCCGCCAACGGTAGGACGCCGACGAAGAGGGGCATCAAAGACCCGCGGGCAAACATGATCCCGTATTGGATGAACACGCCGATCGTGCCGATGATCGCGGCGATCAGGTACACGCCGGGCATGTTCGCGATCACTGCAGCCTCAGTAACGGCCGCCCCCGCGGTGATGTCAGCTTGTCTGAGGACGTCGCTCGCCATGGCGTGAATGCCCAGCTCGATCGCGGCGGCGATTGCGGGGCCGGCGTTGTTGAGGATCAGCATCCACATCAGCGACAGCCCCAGCTTCCGTGCCCTGTCCCCTCGCAGCGTGATCATGAGGTACACACTGTTGACCAGGATGCCGATGATCGCGGCCACGGCCGTGAGGTAGGAAAGCACCGCGATCAGCCAGATCGTGGTGCCGTTCGGGTCGTTCAGGTCGGTTACCGGCGGCAGGTTGATCCAGGAGCTGAGGAAGTTGAGTTCAAACTTCTGCCAGCTGACCATCCACCCCGTTGCGATACCGCTCAGGGCAGAAGTGGCGAGGTTGTCGGTGCCGTTCGCGATGGCGTCGGAGACGCTCTCGTTGACCTCCAAGCCGGTCTGCATCATGTTGCAGGTGCCGTCCCACCATGCACAATTCAGATTCGGCGCTGCCTGCACGATGGTGTCCACGGTCGCAATCGTCATTGGCTGCCACCGGCCCCCAGGGGCCGCTGCCAGGGGATGTACCCGTCCGGGTCCACCGTGATCTGCCCGTTGAGCGACGTGCTGCCGTCTGGTGCCAGTTGGACCGCCCAGTCGCCGTTCTGCCACACCAGGGTGACGTCGAAGCCGGTGTATTGTCCGCGCTGCGGCCAACTCTCCACCAGGAGCACCACGGCCTGCTCGGCGGTGAAGGACTCCACTCGATACCCGACAGAGCGACCCCAGACCCGCGACTCCGGCGGCTGGGTAGCGTAGGTGGTCGGCAGCTGTTGCTGGGCCGCGGTGAGGCCGTCGTTTCGCACGTACTGTGCGTCCAGGATCTGCAGCGCCGACGGGACGTCAGCGGTGCGGATGGTCTGCAGGATGTTCACCGCCGCCATCGCGGCCCCGTTCGGGGAATGTTGGAAGCAGCGCTCGATCCCGTCGACGTTCCGGGTCGGTCCGGCGGTGGCCGAAACCGGCCATGTGGTGCCGTAGTGTGCTTGCCAGCTGATGTCATCTGGCGCGTGATCCGGAGCCTCATCGGTGACTGGTTGAGTTGGACACAGCGCGGGAACGGCAGTGTCGGTGGTCGTCGGCGTCGCGCTGGGGGCAGGTCCGGCCGGCTGCGTCTCGGGTGACGAGTTTGAGCCTTCCGGCAGCAGCCAGATCAGGCCGCACATCACCAGAGGGCCAGCGACAAGGATCCAGCACAGCCAGAGCGTCCAGGTCTTGCCGGGACCACCGCCGAACGTCGACGTCGACCACCAGCGAGAGAGCGGGCCGCGGGCCCCCGTTGACTTGTTCCTCTTACCCAAGGGACTGTCCGATCAGCCGAGAGTGGAGGCGATCGGGAAGAATGCTCCGGCGATCGTCGAGGCGAACGATGCAACGAGTGAGCCAAGGACGAACCACTTGAAGTCGTCGATGAACTTTTCCATCCCGTGGTTCCGGTACGCCATTACAGCCCCACCAGCAAGACAGAGCAGGCAGATGACGGCGAGAATGCCGACGACCCAGATCGAGTACCCGATGACGAGGTTGACGGTGGGGCTGATGCCAGGAATCGCGACAGCGGTGATCGTGAGCTTGATGCTGGGGAAGAAGATCGCCACGATCTGCGGCGCATTGGAGCCGATCACGGCGCCGAGGAACCAGTACTTGGCCTTCTCCATGAACTGCTCGCCCTGGTTGTTCCTGTAGTTCTCGTAGCCGGTGCTGGCGAGGATGATCAGCCCGAACAAGGCCGCGACCGACACCCCCCAGAAGATCCAGCCGAGCACCTTGTTGACCGTGTCGCCGACTCCGGGGATCTCCTTGCCATCGATCAGTGGGAGCATCCCGGAGGCATGCAGGTCGAGTAGGTGGGTGAGGGTGTGCATCAGTTGCTCTCCTGTGGTGCGTAGTAGCGGTTGCGGAAGCTGGTCAGGAAGGTGGCTGCGGCCCTGTCGGTGGTGTCGGTCGGGTCGGTGCGCCAGGCGGGCACGAAGGGACAAGTCAGCGTCGCGATCGCGGTTCCGGTGATGATGTAGGCGCGGTCGGTGATCGGTTTGGTAAGACGACCCGGTGCGTCACGGTTGAATACGACGAGGTCGTACAGGTCCGGGTGCGCGCCGAGCGCTCTCTGCATCGCCTGCAGGCCCGCAAGGTGGGTCCGGGCGATCAACACGCACAGGCGCTTGGTCGGCAAGGCGGCCAGGTCGACGGTGTCGAAGCGGCCGCCGTCGATGCCGCCGAGCAGGCCGGCGAGCATCGAGCTGCCGGCGCCTCCGTGCGCGCCGTAGAACACCGGCCGCGGGTGCAGGCACCAGGTGCAGAACCGGTGCGCCTCCACGGCGAGCTCTCGCCCGCATCCCACGCACGCTGTTGGCGCCAGATTCAGCAGCGGAGACCGGCTCATAGCGCCTCCTGCAGCGGCGGCTCCCAGGACAGTTGCCAGCCTCGCTGCCTGAACTGGCGCCATGTCGACGGCAGATGGTTCGCCAGGGTGGCGCATGCGGGGAGATCGGCGTGGAGGGAGTAGAACACCGCTCGGTAGGTCGTCCCGTCGCCGTAGACATACACGTCGGCGCCGATGCGAGCGTTGGCTCGCTCCAGGGCATCGAGCAACGGCAAAACGGTGGTCGCTGGGGCGCCGGTGCGGGTGCCGAGGGTGAGGTCGCTGCGCACAGCGGCCGCGCTGAGCCAGGCGCGTGCCACGTACGTGGTGCGGAACAGAATCGGCGCAGGAGCATCCGATTCGGGTCGCATGTCTCCGTTGCAGAGTTCCCGCAACCAGGGTGCAGCGGGACCGTCATCGGGGAGGGACTGACGACCGCCTGGACCGGTGAACTGCACCGAGAGGTCGCTGGCGTGCTGCCACGCTGCGCGGGACCACTGGCGGGCGTATCCCGCGCTGGCAGCCTTCGCCCGGGCCTGTACGAACAGATCCAGCCGCGTCGAGCCCGCCCCGAACCCGAACGTGTGCGCCGCCGACGATGTCGCGGTCATCAGTGTCCTCCCCGACCCGGCTACTTCGCGACCGGCCGGCGGCGGCGCGACAGAGACAGCGCCACGCCGCCACCGATCACGAGCGCTGCGGCGACCGCTGACGTTGCGATCGCTGCCGTGGCGTCAGCACCGGTTGCTGCGAGTTGGCTGCTGTCACCACGCGAGCTCTTGGACGATCCGGATGACTTACCGCCCGTTCCCGTCGCCGAGCCGTCGCTGCCGGTAGAGCCCGTCGAACCGCCTTCGGAAGGCGATGTTGCGGACTCGTCGACCGGCTCATCGATGGGCTGGTCGGTCGGCTCATCAGTGGGCTGGTCGGTCGGCTCGTCGACGGGGGTGTCGGTCGGCTCGTCGACGGGCTCGTCGACGGGGGTGTCGGTCGGCTCGTCGATCTCCTGAGTGTGGAGGGCCGACTGTTCCGAATCGGACCCGGCCGCGTATGCCGGCAGAGCCGTCCCGAAGCCGAGCAGCCCGGCCACGGCCACGCCGGCGGCGAGGGATGTTGCGGTGCGAATCAAGGGGTATTCCTTTCTCGGAGGTTGCTGCCGGGCGGTCGCCCGGCAGGTTCACCGTTTTGGTGACGGTGAAGTCGTGGGGTAGGTCGCCACCGAGCCGGTCGCCTGCAGCACGAGCAGCGCGCCCGACGAAGTCACGCCGATCGGGTCTCCGTGAGGAGTGGGGACAACGCTGGTCGAGCCGTCGGCCGCTTGGATGGCGGTCGCGGTGTCGGTTCCTCCGTAGAAAACGCCGTCGCTCAGCGCTGTGCGCGCCCGGAACGTCGGGTCAGGGACTGTGACAGACCCCGTCCGCAGGTCCAACCGCACAGGTCCGGTCATCGCCGTCGCACGGTCCGGGCTCACCAGCAGCCGGGGGTTGTCGTCGGGGGTCGTCGCGCTGCCGAGCAGGGCGCCGTCGGTTGGGCTGTAGGCGGCGATGCTGGTCGTGCCGTCTGGGAGGAGCCAGGCGAGGACGACGGTGGCGTCGTTCGTCCACAGGGCACGGGTGACGCGGGCGCCGTCCGCTGGAGCGGCCAGCTGGATGGGATTGGCGGCGGTGCCGGCGGCGGTGGCGATGTAGAGCATCCCTCGAGCCGAGACCCAGCGGGCGTTGCCGTCTTCGAGGACGCCCGTCGAGACCATCCCGGGTTTCGGCGGAAGGTAGGAGATCACTCCGCCGGCGGAAAGAAGCCCGACCGTCGACAGGTTCGGTCCCGACAACACCAGAACGCCTGAGCCACGGGTGACCAGCGTCGCGGCTGCCGGCAGCGTAACTGCGACGGGCTCGGTGCCAGGTGTGTTGAAGATCCAGGCGGTGTCGGTGTCGGTGTCGACGGCGATCAGCGCTGGGTGTCCGTCGACGGCGCCGGCCAAGAGCCGGGAGATCGTGCCGGAGGTGCTCGTTGCGTTCTTGCCGTCGGCGCCGGTGACCACCACTCCGGTGGCCGTGATTTGCCCGACGAGCTTGCCAGCGTCGGAGAGAACGGCTGCGGACACCTGGTCAGGCCCGGTCCAGGTCGGTGTTCGACCGAACCCGGGAAGAGTGACAGTCGTTGTGGCGCTTGTGGCGCTTGTGGCGCTTGTGGCCGCAGGCGACGGCGTTGGTGCCGGCGTGCTCGTCGATGCAGAAGCCACCCAGAGTCCTCCTCCGATGACGACGGCAGCGGCGATCGCGCACGCAACTGTCACAACGGTGACCCGCCCGAGCCGCGAGGCCTTGTGGATCCGGGACGGATGCCGCACCAGCGCCGTTCCCGGTCGCGGCACCCGGAAGAGCTCCTCCGCTGCGGTGATGCTGGCGGGCGTCGGGGAGGCAAGCTGCTTGCTTTCCCGTGGTGCTGACACGACGGCCGGCCGACGCGCAGGTGCCGTCAGAGCCGCAGACGGCAGCACCGAGGTATCGGGGACAGCGGGAGCGTCCAGGACCGGCTCGTCGCTGTCTTCTTTCGCTTCGACCGACGCAGGTGTCTCGACGGCTGCCAGAGGGGCACCGCAGCTGCCGCAACCGGCCGCGGCCGGATGCACCGGCTCGCCGCATTCGGGGCACGCCGCAGGTCGGCTCGCGCTCGCATCGGTCACAGTCAGGTCTCCTTCGCCTCAGGGAAAAGCGAGGTCGCGGCGGAGCGACCGTCACCAAGACGAAGGGGTGCCGTGCGGGCTCGCTGACCCCGCACGGCACCCCTTCGTTTCTGTAAGCCCCAAGCCGGTGGCCGCCCATCACGGACAGAGGAAAGCGATGACTCCGACCAACACTCCGCACGCCACACGGACCCGGTCCGGGCCCGGCTCTCAAGCGGCGACCGAGATCCATTCGAACGTGGGCGTCGACCCGATGGATCCCCTTAGCGCGGCCTGCAGCCAGTGACGCCCGCGACGATGACCGACCACCTTGTCCCGGTGATGTCGCCCGACATCCCCCTCAACCCCACCAACGAGCTCGACGTTGTCCGTCAACAGAAGATGGTCCGCGACCACGATGCCGACGTCGCTTCGCTCACCGAGAAGGGCTACCACGTGGTCCCCGAAGCGAACGCTGCGATCAACTACCCCGACCGGCGCCCGGCTACCTACACGCTCGTCACCTGGCTGGAACCACCCCAATGACCGGTGGATACCGGCTCGCTCGCTGGTGGAAACGACACCGCATCAACCGCACGATCAAGAAGGACCCCAAAGGATGACCGACATCGACCGACGAAAAGCACGGCCCGCACTGCCGGGCATACTCAGCAAACGCAACATCGGCTGCCTCATAGGGGCTTGCCTGCTTTACGTAGCCGCAACCATCGCGCCGGCTGGAATTCGCGACATCGCTGCTGCATGGGAGGCGGCTACGAACGCGGAGCGCGTAAGTTTTGCGGGAGTTCTCTTCAGTGCATCGGCCTATGCGATTGCAGTAGCTCTGGTCATCCTCGTGTTCGCGCGTCTTCTGATTGCAGTGATCTTCGAGGGCAAGTATGCGCGCGACGTCGCCATGCGTGTCGGCGGCAATGAGGAGGATGCGTTCTGATGGCCGGCGAGACGGTCATCACCGTGGTGGGCAACCTCAAGGCCGATCCCGAGCTGCGGTATAGGCAGAGCGGGCTGGCCGTCGGCAACTTCACCATCGCGTCCACGCCCCGCACGTTCGACCGTCAGGCGAACGAGTGGAATCTCAATGATCCTGTCAAGCTCGCAAGGACAGACTGCCGCTCAGAGCCTTCCGCATTCACGCGAGGGGGTCGCTGCAATGGGTGATTCGGTCGCGTGGCGAGAGGCCCTGGCAGTCTTCGCGACGCTGCTAGCGCTGACTCAGGTAGTGCCGTATGTAGTTAGCATCCTGCGGGGACGGACTAGGCCGAGCCTGACGAGTTACCTGATCTGGGCGGCGGTCGAGTGCCTCGGCGCGGCAGCCTACGTCGCCACTCTCGGGCCGGTAGCAGCGACCTGGCCGAGGATCGCATTCGCGGCCAGTGGCGTCACCGTGCTCGTGCTGGCTATTCGAAGGGGACGCCACACCCCGGTCACAAAGTTTGAGGTGGCTTCTATCGTCGCCGCCGCTTCCGGTGCTACGGCCTGGCTTGTGTTCAATACTCCGATGGTGTCGTTGCTGGTCAGCGGCGCGGTGTCGGCGATCGCCTATTCCACCACCATCCGCAAGCTGTGGCACCACCCGGGAACCGAAGACGTTGCGGCATGGGTCATGACGTCTGCGGCAAGCGTGCTGAACGTCGTCATCCTCACCACAGTCAGCGCCGACGTGCTGCTGCCCATCCTCGTGACTCTCGTCGGATCCGCCGTCATCACGGTGTTGATCCTCCGCAGCGCGATCCTCAACCGTCGTTCGGAAAGGAACGAACACCACATGAACAACACGCGAGTGAGCGCCTGATGGCCGGCGAGACTGTCATCACCGTGGTGGGCAACCTCACGGCCGATCCCGAGCTGCGGTACACGCAGAACGGGCTGGCCGTGGCCAACTTCACCATCGCGTCCACGCCCCGCACGTTCGACCGTCAGGCGAACGAGTGGAATCTCAATGGGGTTTGTCAACCGCGAAGGGTCAGATGGAGGAGACTCAGCGCGCTCGACCTATGCGGCTGCGAGCATCGGCTGGGATCCATGCGCCGGGTCGAACGGCTGCCCGCTGCGGTGGATGGCCCAGAGGACGTTGATGCGTCGTCGCGCGAGCGCGAGGACCGCTTGTTTGTGGGTCTTGCCCTCGATCCGTTTTCGTTCGTAGAAGGCGCGGGAGACGGGGCAGCTCCAGGCAGCGGTTTGTGCAGCGAGGTAGCACGCTCGAAGGAGGCGACGATCGTAGCGTCTGGGTCTGGAGTGGTTGCCGCTGATCTTCCCCGAGTCGCGTGGGGCGGGGGCCAGACCGGCAACGCCTGCGAGCCGGTCGGCACTTCCGTAGGCGGCAACGTCTCCGCCTGTTGCAGCGACGACGTCGGCGCCGAGGAGCGGGCCGAAGCCGGGGATGCTGAGGATGAGTTCGGCGGTGTGGTGCTCTCGGAACCGTGTCTCGATCTGGCGCTCGATCTCGGCGATCTCGCGATGGAGTCGGAGGATGTCAGCGGCGAGCCTCTGAACGATCATCGCGCTCGTGGCCTGGCCTGGGACCGTGGAGCGTTGGTGCTTGGCGACGGCGACCGCGCTGGCCGCGAGCTTCCCCGGCTTTCGGCATCCCTGCTTCTTCAGCCACGTCGTCAAGCGGGTTTGTCCCATCCGACGGATCGCGTCGGGCGTTTGGTAGCGGGTCAGGAGAAGCAGCGCGGACTTCGTACTCGCGTAGTCGAAGGCCGCTTCCAGTCCCGGGAAGAACTCGAGCAAGACCGCACGGAGTCGGTTGATCGTCCGGGTGCGATCACAGACAAGATCGACGCGGTGAGCAGTCAGAAGACGCAACTCGATGCTGATCTCATCTCCTACTCGAATTGGGTGCAGGTCGCGCCGCATTCGCGCTTGGTCGGCGATGATCGCGGCGTCCTTCGCGTCGGTCTTCCCGTCGCCGCGGTAGGTGCGAGCGGCGTGGTGAACGGTGCGGCCGGGAATATAGAGCAGAGGCTGGCCGTGATCGGTGAGGATGCTGATGAGCAGGCTCGCGCCACCGCGATTCAAGTCCGTGGCCCAGCAAATCTCTCGATCGCCGGCGAGAGTCACGACGTCGGAGAGCAGATCGAGGATCTCCCCCTCGTTGTTAGCAACCCGGCGGGAGAACAGCCGTTGGCCCTCCTCGTCGATCACCACACAATGGTGGTGTCCTTTTCCTGCGTCGATTCCGGCCCACAGCTGCGGCACGGTCACTTCCTTTCGTCTGGGTGTGTTGCGCCCAGCAGCCGACCACGCCGTCACTTCCTTACAAAGCGATCACGTCGCACTTCTCAATCAGCGGTCGAGTCGATGCGGAACACCGGGCGGCCATTCCACTCAAGCCATCTACGCGGCAAAGGATGGTCAGCCATACCCGGTGTCCCTGGGAGCGGTCGAGAGCTTACTGAGACTCCCAATCCACACGGATCAAACGTAAGGAAGGACGGTGAGGCACTGTTCCTGCGCGCGAGCGTTTGGCGCGAGTTCGCCGAGCACGTCGCGGGCTCGCTGACGAAGGGGTCCCGTGTCATCGCTCAGGGTCGCCTCAAGCAGCGCTCCTACGAGACGAAAGAGGGCGAGAAGCGCACCTCGATCGAGCTCGAGATCGATGAGATCGGTCCGTCGCTGCGTTACGCCACCGCCCAGGTGACGCGCACGCAGTCGTCCCG
Organism: Leifsonia sp. McL0607; assembly: GCF_049993355.1. Lineage (GTDB taxonomy): Bacteria > Actinomycetota > Actinomycetes > Actinomycetales > Microbacteriaceae > Leifsonia. The sequence goes on from NZ_CP188253.1 coordinate 3,854,343, forward strand.
TGGCCCTGGTGGCGGCTTCGGCGGGGGTGCTCCCGCTGTCGAGGAGCCGTGGGCCGCGTCCGCGCCGGCCGACCCGTCCGCGGGCGCCCCAGATGCCGGAGGCTGGGCGGCTGCCCAGCCCGGCGCCTACAACGACGAAACCCCGTTCTAAGAGCACAGAGAGAGATGGCCATGACCAACAGCAATCCGAAGGGTGAGCTCGTTTGCTTCCCCGCCCCTACTCGTCCGTCGCTGCCAGTGGAGGCGTATCAGGATCCGCGGGTGATCTGTGACGTGCGCGAAGGCGACCACCTGGTCGCGGTGGGCACGTACCCCCGGGACGTCGATCCGCGCCGAGCCGCTCAAGCGGTGGGTGCGCTCGAGCCCGTGCAGCCGAACGGTCCTGCGAACGGGATCTGGCACGGTGAGGTACCGGAGTGGAACCTCAGCATCCGAATGGTCCCAGCAGCCGACGACGCACCCATGCCCGCGAGTGCGGAGATGGAGACCGAGAACAGCACGTTCTCGTTCTCGGGCAAGCGCGACGAGATCAGCCGGCGCAACGACAAGGCTGAGCGGCGACGTCAGCTCCGGTTCGCTGCCCACATGCTCGAGCAGGGGTTCCGGCCCTCGAACACCGTGATCGGCACCGACGACCGCGCGGGCCGTCGGATCGAGACCGACTACTACGTCCAGGACCCGGACCTCCTGCTCGCCGCGCACGCACGGCGACACCATGCGCGGCGGGATGCGCAGGCTGCCGAGCGTCAGGGCTGGTCGATGGCGCAGGTGGCGCGGTGAACGCCGGCGGATGCGACGAGGTGGCGTGATGCTGCACCAACTCGCTGAGTCCGAGGCTCGCGCTGTCGAGCTCGTGGGTTCCTACCCGCTCGCGTCCGACCCGACGACCATGTCCATCGGGTTGACGGCTCTGCTGCTTCTGATCGTGGCAGTGCCCGTCGGCGTCTACCTCGACCCACGGCGTCGCTCGCGGAGCACTCCGGCGCCGCTGCGCCAGACCCGGCACTGCGCGAAACCGAAGCATCAGCACGGTCACCCGATCCCGGTGCGGCGGAAGACCTTCGTCGCATCCGAACCCACCAGGGCCATTCTGAAGGGCGGAATCTGATGACCCAAGAGACCAACACGGTCAACCCGGCCCAGCTCTACAACCAGACCGGTGACGGCCGCCCCGTGGCCACCATCGGCTGGCTGGTGATCGTCACACTCGCCGCCATCGGTGGCGCCTTACTCCTTGCTGCGACTCTCGGTGCGGGAGACGCCGCCCTCACCATCGGTGTCTGCGCGGTCGTCGGCGCAGCCCTGATCGTCGGTGCGGTCCTCAGGGCGGCGGTGGCCGACCGGTACCGGACCCGTCTGCGACGACTGCTCGCGGAGAATCACATCGAACCGGTGCGCATCGGCGTCAGTCTCCGTCCTGCCGCGACACCGGTTGGAGCGCCGAGCGAATGCATGCACGAGTGCTGCCGAATGGCGCGTCAAGCAGCATGAGGGAGCACGAAACGAGGGGCCGAACGATCCCAGATCGTTCGGCCCCTCCCCTATGCGCCGAACTTCTCCGCCAGCCGGATGCTCTCGCGGGACATTCCGCCAAACGCTTCTGCGATCTCCCGCTGCGTCAGCTTCAGTGCGAGCGCCGCCCGGACCGCCTCTCCGCGCCGCTGCGGCCAGGACTCCTTCTCCGCCTGCAGCTCACGGCACCGTTCGAGCGCTGCCTCCTGCTCCGGTGTTCGCGCTTTCGCCATAGCAGCATCGTAACCCAGAAGGCCAAATCAATCTGGCCAAATCTATTTGGCATACTCCGAGGGGAAGACCATGAGCCGCACGACCGGCACGCTGTCATTTCAGCCGGCACAAGACGACCGGCCGTTGTTGGAGAGCGTCGTCACGGCGGAGATCCCCCGCGCCTACGCAGGCAGGTTGATTCGCACCAGGAAGCTCCAGGAGCGCGCGCTCGAGCTGCGGGCCTTGGCCGCGGGAGGGTTCCGCCTGATCGAGACGGAGGCGGTGAGCGAGGCCGACGGGTCTGATCGGTATCGGATCATCGACACGCTGAAGTTCGATGCCGACTACCACCCGTTCGGTCGACCCGAGTTGGTGGGGAGCTGATGCGTGCGGTTCGGCGATCGCTGATCGGCCTCGTGACGGTCGTGGTTCTCGCCGTCGTCGCGGCCGTGACCGCCACGAGCTCCCAGACACGCCCCGAGCCCGAGTCCGACCGGCGGAGCGTATTGTCCGCTGATGCGGTCGCGACAGCAGCCTTGCTCGCGCAGATCCCGGACCGCTCTCCCGGAGGGGTGCCGGCCTACGATCGCCTAGCTGATTTCGGGCCGGCGTGGTACGACATCGACGAGAACGGCTGCAGTACCCGCGACGACGTCCTCGCCCGCGACCTCGACAACGTCGTGACCACAGACGGATGCACCGTCCTCGCCGGAATGCTGAACGACCTCTACACGGCTACAACGATCGGCTTCCGACGCGGCGTCGAGACCTCCCGACTCGTTCAGATCGATCACGTCGTCCCGCTCGCCTACGCATGGGGGCACGGCGCATCCACCTGGACCGGCGAGCAGCGCCTCGATTACGCCAACGACCCCCGCGTACTCCTCGCCGTCGACGGCAGCGCCAACCAGGCCAAGGGCGCCGCCGGTCCTGCCTCCTGGATGCCCTCGAACTCTGCCTTCGCCTGCGCCTACGTCGCCCGCTTCGTCGGAATCCTCCACGACTACCAGCTGAGCGTCGACGCCGCAGACCGCACCGTGATCTCGAGCATCCTCACCAGCTGCTGACCACTAGAAAGGCCCTGACTTGAAGTACCCCTTCACGGTCACCTTTGCCGCGGGAGCCTGCGGTGCACATGCCTGCACTTGTTGGGGGCCGAAGCGCTCCCCCAACTCTACGAGTCTCCCCGGCACGGCCGCCGGCATGCAGGGTGAGCAGCCCCGTTCCTAACACCACTGAATCCCAATCAAGTTTGCAAGTCCTTCAACACCGAAAGGGTGAAAGTGAAATGACCGATATGGACCAGGTTGCAGGGCTCGCGCGATCCCCGCGAGATGGAGACCAGAGCCAGTGATGAGCACCCTTCCACTGTTTGCTGCCCCCGTCGATCGCACAGAGACTGACGAGCGCTACACGCCGCGCTGGATCTTCGACGCGCTCGGCGAGACGTTCGACCTCGATCCCGCGAGTCCCGTTGACGCAGAGACTAACGTGCCGGCGCGAGCGGCGTTCACTCGCAACGACGACGGGCTTGCGCAACCTTGGCACGGCTTCGTTTGGCTCAATCCTCCGTTTTCGAACAGCACGCCGTGGTCGGAGCGTTTCCTCGAGCACGCGGACGGGATCTGGCTAGGGCCGCACGCTAACGCGCGGTGGCTTCACCGCATGCTGTGCACCGCGGACTCGATTTGGCTCATGCGTGATTTCGCGTTCGACCACCCCACACACGCGGGCAAGCGCTCGAGCATGCCCCTCACGATGTTCGGCTATGGCGATCGTGCCGCGCGTGCGCTCGCGCGAGCTGCCCACGCGGCGCCCGACGTGGGGGTACTTGTCAGCCGAAGCACCGAGACACCAGAACTAACGATCGCGGGTGAGCAATGACGGCTGTGCTCGTATCGCTGACGATTCGGCAGGCGCAGGAGCTTTCAGCGCGGACCGGAGACATGATCGTGACGCCGAGGACGCTCGACCGTCTCCGCGGACACGTGGTCGATGGAGTTGCATTCCACAGATCGGCGTCAGAGCTGAACGTGACCGAGCGAGTCTTCGTTGCCGAGGCGATCGCGAGCGCGAGCGCGCCGGACTTGTGGGGCGAGCGCGTGCGGATCCGCCTTGACCGCTGGGTCGACGGATTCTACGACGAGACAGCAGACACCGCCGTTACACCGGTGCTGGGAGCGGCTGATGCGTGAACAATTTTCCGTCGCGAAGGATCGCCCAGATGACGTTGATACGGCGGCGAGCGAGGCAGAGAACAGCCTGCTTGTGGTTCTTGCCCTCTTTGCGTTTCCGTTGGTAGAACGCCTTCGACACCGGGCAATGCGCGGCGGCGACCTGCGCAGCCATGAAGCACGCTCTGAGCAGTCGTCGGTTGTAGCGGCGAGGCCGTTGAAGGTTGCCGGCGACCCGGCCGGAGTCATGCGGTGCGGGGGCAAGCCCGGCGATGCTCGCAAGCCGGTCCGCTGTCTCGAACGTGTTCATGTCACCGCCTGTTGCCGCGAGAAACTCGGCGGCGAGCAGCGGCCCGAAGCCTGGGACACTCAGCAGGCCCTCCGCGTGCTGATGCTCTGCCAACTGCGCCTGGATTTCGGCATCGATCGCCGCGATCTCGTCTCGGAGCTCAAGGACCTGCTCGGCAAGGCGCGCCACGATCGACGCGCCGACTTGCTGAGCGGCGACCGTCGTGTGCTGACTGTGCGCTGCTGTGAGTGCCTGCTTCGCGACGCGGTTCGGAAAGTAGCCCCCGCGGCCGCGGATCCAGTCCGCGAGCTCGTCCGGGCGGAACTCGCGAAGGCGCTCCGGGGTCTGGAACTCGCTCAAGAGCACGAGGGCGGTCTTAGTCGTGGAGTAATCGAACGCTGCCTCCAGCGCTGGGAAGTACTCGAGAAGCGTTGCCCTGAGGCGGTTGATGGCTCTTGTGCGGTCGCAGACGAGATCGGTGCGCCGGCCCGTCAGCATGCGCAGGTTGATGCTGATCTGATCGCCGGTACGCAGCGGCAGCAGGTCACGACGCATTCGCGCCTGATCCGCGATGATGCCGGCGTCCTTCGCGTCGGTCTTTCCTTCGCCCCGGTAACTGCGAGCGGCGTGGTGGAAGGCACGGCCGGGAAGGTAGAGCAACGGCTGGCCGTGATCGAGAAGAATGCTGATCAGAAGCGCTGCACCTCCCTGGGCCATGTCCGTTGCCCAGCAGATCGGCGCGCCGTCGGCAAGCTGCGCAACTTCGCTCAGCAAGGCGAGGATCTCGCTCTCGTCGTTCGCGATCTTCCGCGACAGCAGGCGTTTGCCCTCCTCGTCGACCACCACGCAGTGGTGATGAGTCTTGCCAGCGTCGATCCCGGCCCAGATTTGCGGCACGGTGGTCTCTCTTTCGTTCGATGTGAGGTGTGTTGCCCAGCGAACGGCCTCGCCGTCATTTCCTTACGCAGCGATCACAGTCGCGTATCCCAATCAGCGGTCGAGCCGTTGCGGGAGGTCGGGTGGCGATTCAGCGGGAGCCATTCAGGGGCAGACACGATAGAGCCATGCCCGACCTCCCCGGGGCGGTTAGGAGCATACGACGACCCCTAATTCCACACATCAATCAATGTAAGGACACGATAGATTCCAGACAGGAAGGCCCAGTCCAATGAGCACCACTCCCACTCCGATCGTCGACCCGCCAGAGGCGCAGCGATCGCGACGTTCGCTGCGGTTCCTCCTCGCCGCTGCCATCAAGTTCGCTCGCGAACGGAGGCGTCTCGCCCTGCTGATCGGACTCGCCAGCGCTTCGGCGATCGCAGCGTTGATCGTCGGAGTCGTAGCAGCGGTGACGACTATCCAGCGCGCCCAGGCTGACGGCGCCTACCAAACCTGGAGGATCGCGGTCACCCAGAACTACGCGGCCGCCGCCGACGCGGCCGACCACTACGAGCAGGCGCGGGTCCCCGTCGAGGATCTCGCCACGAAACTCCAGCAGGTCTGGGACAGCTCCGACGGCTTCTTCACCGTCGAGCAGCGCGAGGCCCTCGCGAAGGTGCTAAGGCTCGCCACGGCCGGAGCGGAGAAGCCGGCGCCGATCGGCGCGCACCCACCACGAGCCGTCGCCACGAAGGAAACCACCAGCGAGCACCTGCAGGTGATCGCGACCTCACTGCAGAAGCAGCACCGAGCCGAGACCAAAGCGGTCCAGAAGGCCGAGGACGACGTCCTGCGACTCTTCAATCTCAACATGACGGCCACCAAGCAGGTGGTGGAGCTCATCGGAGTCGTCCAAGCCGACGCTGAGGCTGTGCCAGGCGAAGGTCTGCAGGCGGCCGCCGGCGTAGTTCTGGCCACGTGGGACCGGGCGGATGCGGCCGAGCGTGAGGCTCTCCCGAAGAACGCGCTCGAGATCCAGCGCGCCTCGGCCGGCGCCGAGGATCCGGGGCAGCGTCTGCTGGACTATGTCACTGCGGCCGCGAAGGTCAAGGCGTCCCACGAGCAGGTGGTCGCAGCAGAGGCGGCCGCGGCGGCGCAGGTCGCTGCAGAAGAGGCCGCGCGCAGCGGACAGCCGACGTACACCGACCCGACCACCGGCGAGACGAAGAGCACTCCGCGAGCGAGCGGCGACACAGGTGGCCAGCAACCAACTACTGGGTCGCGGCCGAGCACCCCGTCCGCGCCAGGTGCGCCAGCGCCCGCGCCTGCGCCCGCGCCGGCGCCGGCAGGCCCGAGCCACGAGAAGAAGGTGCGGTGGGGATCGAAGGCGGATGGGTGCCCGAGCGGCGCTGTCGCGGGCTGGGACTACGGTCCGGTCGCGTACGGGCTCACGCTAGTCGTCCACGACAACTACCTCACGGCGAACTTCACCGACACCGGCTCTGGTTGGGTCGCCTCAGGAACGTACTGCGTCTACTGAGCCACGGCACGGAACGACGGAGGCCCGCACCGAATTGGTGCGGGCCTCCGTCGTTCTGCGTGGGGTCAGTCCGCGAAGCTGACAGGAGTTCCAAGAGGGAGCTGGTTGACCGCGGCGAGGGCTGCAGCGGTCAGACGGATGCATCCGTGGGAGACTGCACCGCTGTTGGTGGAGTTGTAGTGGGCGGCGATGAGGCCGCCGTCGCTGCCGCCCATGGGGTCGTCCGCGGCCGCCGAATGCAGGCTCGTGAGCTGGATCGGGAAGTCAGCCTGCGCGGTGTCCTCGTAGCGGGCCTGGAGGTAACCGGTGGTCCCGGTCGGGGTGGGGGTCTTGGTGGTGCCGACGCCGACCTTGTAGGTGACCTTCTCGGAGCCGCGCATGATGGTGAGAGTCTGCTTGGAGACGGAGACCGTCACCGTGGCGTCGAGCGTCGCGGACTTCTCGAGCGCACTCAGTGGCACCCAGCCGGCCGTCTGCGCCGCGGCGTCGCCGTCGGTCTGGGAGGGCTTGGTCTGCCGTGCGGGGGTGAGGACGAGCGCCCACTGCTTGCTGGTGGTGACCGGGACGATCACGGTCGGTTGGTTCAGGAAATTCGCGGCCGGCAGCTTCGCTACCGGGGTCTTCTGGTCGACGCCGAACACCGGCACGTCGCCGCTCTTGGCGGTGTAGGCGGCGGTGATGCTCGTCATGTCGACGTCCTTGTACGCCAGGAGTTCCGGGATGACTGCGTTGTAGGTGGCTGCCGGCAGAGCATCCAGGTCCTCCTGGGTGAGATTCGGCACCTCGACGTCGTGCGCCGGCTTCGAGGTCGCGGTCACCGTGGCAGGGTCGGTGGCGGCGCCGATGGCGATCGCTGCGATGGTGCCGGCGATCGCGACCGCGACGACGCCGGCCGCCGCCACGATGCCGATACGGCGGCGGTTGCGGCGAGGATCGCTACGCGGCGTGCCCTTGTCGGCGGTGTCTTCGGGGGTGTGGTCTGTGGTCATTTCTCGATCTTTCAGCTCGTGGTGGAAGTCAGCGGGCCGGGCACCTGTTGCAGGTGCCCGGCCCGGGGTGTGGTGGGATCAGCCGGAGATGATCGGCAGTTCCGGCATGGGGGCCGGTGTTTCCGGGGTCTTCGGCGCCTCCGGGTTTTCCGGGGTCTCCGGGGTCTCCTCGGGCGTGGTCGGCGGGATCTCGTCGACGGTGAAGAGCTCGTCGAGGCAGCCGCCCTCCTTGTAGGGCTTCCCGTCGCGGAAGTACCGCTCCACGAAGCCGTACTGCACGCCGGCGACAAGGGTGCCCGTCTTCTGGGTGCGGTACTTCGCGTGCTTGTTGTTCCCTGGGGTCAGCTGGATGGAGTTGAGCGGAGTTCCGACCTGATTCTCCGGGGTGCAGACGAGCGGCTCGCCGAGCGGTACGGCGTACTGGGTGACCACGATGTAGTCGCCCTTCTTAACCCACCCGTCGACGTCGATCTCGTCCTGCGCCCAAGCCGACTCGTGGACCTGCGGAGTCGTGACGACCTCCACGTCGCGGATGGGGGTGGCCTCGTTCTCGTCGTCGGAGCGCGAGATCCCGAGGACGTCGCCGGTGTCGTGGTTGGTCCAGGTGTGCACCCACATGAGGTGCTTCCCGGCCGTCACGGACTCGTCGAGCGTCGGAATTGTCCACGTGTGGTCACCGGCTTCGGCCGTGTTCCAGACCGGCGAGGTGAACACCGTGGTCCCGGTCGAGACGTCCTGACCCGGGGTCGGCTTCTCGCCAGGCATCAGGTATGCCGTGGAGGTGACGTCGATACCGCCGCGCGGGAAGTACGCCGGCAGGCCGGTCACGGTCACCGTCTCCGAGGCCTCAGAGCCCGGCGACGCGAGCTCCTGAGCCTTGGACGTCACCGGAGGTACGTTGCGCGGGAACGGGTCACCGAACGGGATCGTCGCGGTCTGCGTGTTCGGAACATCGGTGGCGGACACGGTGTCCTGCTGACCGTTGGCGCCGACGTAGTACCGCAGCTGCGGGATCCACTGATCGATCGCGGTCACCGTCACCGAACCGCCCGCCTTGTAGGAGGGGTCGTTCGTGGGCGGGACACCGAGGGTGTTCAGAGTCACGCTGTCGACGGTGCTCGCCGTCGCCTCCCCGGTCTCCTTGACTTTGGAGTTGAAGAACGACCAGTCGCTCTTCGAGCCAACCGGCACACCAGAGAGAGTGACGGTGCCTTCGAAGTTGTGCGACGGATCCATGTTGTTCTCGACGATGGGGTCGAACGCGGTGGCCGGCGTGATGTTCTGGGCCTCAGAGCGCAGGTGGTTCGCGATCGCCTTCACCAGGTCGAACTCGGCCACGGACGACTCAGCGACGATCGTGTTCTTCGCCCAGTTGATCTGGGAGTCGAACGTGGAGCCCGGGTTGCCGTTGTCCGCGATCATCCCGGCCGGGTCAGCGACGTACTGCCCGGCGAATCCGGCCGCCGCAGCCCACATGTTTGCGTTGGTGGCCTGGCCGTTGAACGCGGGCGGGTTCGCCATGTTCTTCTTCATCGTGGCCGTGATCATGTGGATCTGGGCCTTCTGCACGTCGGACAGACCCCGAACATCGCCGGTGACGCCCTGATCGGACGAGCCGCCAGTCGGTGAGGGCGCTCCCGGGACGATGCAGATCGACTCGTCCCCGTTCGGCATCGGGTAGGTGCCCTTGTGGGTGCCGTTGGCAATCGACCCGTAGCCGTGCCCGACGTCGACCGCGTTAGCGGCGGGAGCGGACAGGCCTTCGGCGAGGGCACCGACACCGAGGATAAGCCCGAGTGCTGTCAGGCCGGCCCCGAGTCGTTTCACGGTCCGGCTACGCATTGAGCGCGTCGCCGGAGCGCCAGGCTGACCGGGCAACGTCTTGCCCGATCGGTTCTGAATCTCCATGGATAGGATTCCTTACTTCGTTGACGAGCACGACGGATTTCGCGCTCACTACAAAGAAGGAGGCCGGTGCGGAGTCGCTGACTCCGCACCGGCCGATCCGGGGTATTTGCGCCCTCTCAGGCCGCCACTGACACAGGTTTCGAGATCCTCGACGGGTAGATCTCCCCGAGCGCGGAGAGCTGCTTAGCCTGCAGTGGGGTCGTTCGGCATCCCAGGCACTCGCTCCTGCGGTCGCGGACATGTTTACCGAAGACGGTGAGCCGATTGTGTTGGCCGTACTGATGCGCATTCCGCACTTCAGCCACGTAACCGATGAGGCTCCCGTCGAAGCCCTCCGTGGTTCCCCACAACAGCTGGACGACGGCCTCGATCTGATCAGCCGAGAGATCGGGGAACAGCTCAACGGCGTGAAGGGCTCGATTCGCCCACGTGAACTTCGCTGTCTTCTGATGACTCGGCGTCACCAGCGGGACAGCCGAGACGCACCAGTCGATTAGAGGTGTGATGCTCGCCCACAGGTGGGGCGGCGTCTCCGGGAGGATCAGATCCAGGAGATGAGCTGTCAACTCCTTCCACTCGCGTTCCTCCCCGCCTGCGATCGCGGAGGCTTCGCGCTGCCACCCTGCATCTACCCGCTCATCAAGGGAGTCCACCCGCTCCACCAGCGAGTCCTTCGGTATAGCGGGGTGCGCCTCCGTGACTCGCGCGAACACCCAGCCCGCGATCTGCGCACCCGGCTTCTTCGACCCGGCGGTGGGGACCTTGCACGCCGCACGAATCAGGTACGCGATCGGATCGTCAGCGTTCAGGATCCGCGGCAAAACCGGCTTGCGCCCGTCAGCACAGCGACGGACATCGTGCTCGGCCTCAGCGGCGAGTTGCGTCAGGACAAGGTTCACGGCGTCCAACCGGTCGAACTGGGGAGCACCGAGACGCGTGAGTGCAGTGTGGATCATCGGGCCAGCGACATACTGCGAGATCGCCTGCGCGAACCGACGGCTCAACGCACGGTCATGCAGGCCCGCACCGCCTTCGACCATCTGTCCGATGGTCTCCACGATCGTTACAGTCGCCTCTGCCCTTGACAGCTCACTCAGCACGCCAGACCTCCACGGCCTCGTCGGGGCCGAGCGCATCAGCCAGCGCCGCGTCAAGCACGCTCAGGGCTTCAACAAGGGAGGCCCGCATCGACACCGCGTACAGATGCGACGAACGCACAGCGTCACGCAGCTCGGTCGGGTCTAGCCTTCGCAGAAACACCGTCGGCACCGTGCACTTGTGGATTAGCTGCTGCATCGTTCGCCGAGGGATCTCTCTGCTAACGCGGTGGGTAGACAACATAGCCAGTATCCAAGCACGTAACTTGCCAAGTTGGCAATTTCAGGGCCTAAATGGGCCCTTTCTTGCCAATGTACCCACGCTCTTTCCAATCTGACACCATCTACGCATGCCAGCTGCGCGCAAGGAGCCCCCGGGCCCGACTACTCGGGCCGTCGGAGCTGTGTTCCGCGCGTTGATACTACGCAAGCGCATCAACCAAGTCGACCTGGCACGCGAGCTCGGGGTCTCCGAGGGGCAGCTATCGAAGATGCTTCGAGGCAACCGCCATATCAATGTCGAGCAGTTACGCGAACTTGCGGTTGGGATGAACGTTTCGATGAGCGAAGTCTTCACGCAGGTCGAGAGCGATCTGGGCGTTCAAGCGCAGGAGGCCGCGTCTGAATCGCGCCGATTTCACAGTGCGGCTCAGCGGGAAGACCCAGGTCGGGCTACATCGTTCGATCTTGAACCAGCTGAGCTTGCGCGGCGACTCGACTACTCGATTGCCTCACTCATCGAGGGAGACGAGGCCGCGCAGAACATGACCGTTGCGACTGCAATGCGGACCGTTTCTGCCCGTCATCTCGCCGCGATTCGTGAAGGCACTATTCGGCCGAACAACGAGATCGTTCAGGCCATCGCGGAATTGATCGGGGTTGACCCGGCCTATTTCGCCGCACGAGAGCCTGCCGACATTGAGCTCATTGAAGCGGAGCTTGAAGTCGTAAAGGAGATGCGCATTGCCGGAGTGAGTCAGGTCGCGGCGAGAGGCTTCACTGCGCACTCCCCGGAAGCTCTGCGTTCCATTTCTGCTCTCATAAGGAAGGGAGCAGAGCAGGGACCCTAACAAGCCCTCGCAATGAAGCCCGTAGCCCGGCGGGCGGAGCCGAACATCTATGCGTCCCCACGGATGGGGTCGTTCACAGGAGACTGATGGTTTCTAGACATCTGGGCGTACGAATTTCCCGGGCCAACGTGGAGTCACGGAGGCTTGCCGAAGCGGCGGTTCATGACCTGGGCATCGCAACTGGCACAACTTGGTCGACTGTGATCGCAAGGATCGAAGAAAGGTACCGAAAGCCGATCGTCGTTGCAGCCGCAGACGACGACGAACTTGCGGATCTCAGCGGGCTCTGGATCGATTACCCCACGCATGGATACATCGCCTACCGCGCCGGCGACGCGCCCTACTATCAGTGGCATTCCTTCGCGCATGAACTTGGGCACGTCGCACTTGACCATGATTCTTGCGCGGTGCTTGAAGCGCTTGATTTCGAAGCCGTGAAACGTTGGGGCCTTGGAAGTGACGTCCGCAGGATGCGTGCCCGTGGACTCCTTGACACTCCCGACGAGCAGGCCGCAGAACACTTCGCCTCAGCCTTGGTCCGTCGCATGCTGCAGCAGCACATTGGACCAGAGGAGATGATCTTCGGGTGATTCACATCGCGTTCGTACTCATCACCGCGTTGTTCATCTTCCGCGCTCCCTCTGCCGTTCGCCGCCCAGCAGCACGGCCCGCGTGGCTGGCCTCGGGATTCGGTCTGCTCGGACTAGTTTGCCTCGGAATTGTCGCACCCCTCGAAGGACTGGACGCACTGCTTGGAGGCTCGAACCTGTGGAACCTAGCAGGTGCCATCTCGACGACTGCGTCGTTCTGGTTCTTCGGTCGCGCGGTCCAGATTCTCGACCGGGATGTTGCACCTACACGGATGTGGCCGCTTCTTGCACTAGCTGGCGTTCAGATCGGCATATTCCTGGCTATTCCCGAACGGGGATCCACATCCTCTCACTTCATTGAGAAGCACGTGTATTCGCCCGCAGTGTGGCTCTACCAGCTCGTTTACATTCTTTCGATCGCCGCGATCGCCGCATCCTCCGCCTACACGGTACGCCGCCGCTTGCGAAGCATCTTCGCGTTGTTCATCCTCGGTTATGCGGGCGTCGCTCTGGCATGCCTCAGCTACGCGTTCGACATCACTGTCAGGCATTTCAAGATCTTCCATCAGTCGCCGCTGTCGCCCTTCAACGCTGGATTCAACGCGCTCTTCTATCCCGGGATTCTTCTAATCGCGGTCGGGTTCACAGTGGTGTACTTGCGATATTCGGTGAAGCAAACACTCATCGCATGGAGGATCCGTGCTGCCCTCCTTGCCGTCGTCGCCGCTCGCCTTCAAGGCGGCCGTCGAACGTGGCGTGTATTCCCCGCTGAGTTCTCGAAGCCGGATCCTCTCGGGCAAACCTACGATTGGCTCATCGAGATCCACGAGCTGATATCGATCGATGGTTTTGCGCCAACCAGCCTTGAAACGAGCGTCGTCCATCGCATCCAACATGCACTCGAACACAACACCACGATGGAGCCGTTACCCGCTGTGCGCGAGCGCATGTCCATCTGATCTCTGAGGAATCCCTGATGAATGCATTGCCTGTTCTTGTCCCGCTGGCTACGGCAGTACTCGTGGGTGTCGGAGCCGGGGCGGGCCTTGTGGCTCTAGGCCGCAAGGTCGTGATGCCGGGGCGCCCGAAGAGTATCCCTGTGCGAAGGGGTGTTACTCCCGACTTAGTTCGGCTTCCTCGAACCGCCGCGACCGAACAGACGGGCGACCACGGGATCTGGCTCCGTACTGGCGAGCACCGACGTGTTGGTCCGCTCGTCTCGACAACCGACGACCATATCGAGCGACGGATCGTCAGCGGCGGACCGCTGACGATTGAGGAGACCACCGCCAGATGGACCGGACACGCGTTTTCGGGCCCAGACGATCTTGGTCTCACGCACCGCACTGAACTCCTCGTCACGGGCGGCCTCACGCGCCCAGCATGGGTAGTCCAGCCGCCCAACGATGTGTCGTCTACGTGGGCTATTCACGTTCACGGCGCCCGGAGCTCACGAGTTTCTGCGCTTCGCTCAGTTCCCGTCGCATGCAGCCTCGGCATGCGCTCGATCATCCCCTCCTACTACGGCGACACAGAGAACCAGGAGGATGGCCCGACCGCCGCGACACTCGGTGGCCGTGAAGCTCTCGACGTCGACACCGCCATTTCGTATGCAATAACCAATGGTGCCAAGCGCATCGTCCTCTTTGGATGGTCGATGGGCGGCGCGATCTCGCTCCTCCTGACGGAGCGGTCAGCGCATAGGGACAGAATTGCAGGTTTGATCCTGGTCTCCCCGGTCGTGGATTTCCGCTCCATGATTGTGGAGAACGCAGCCGGTGCAGGCCTCCCCCGCAGTATCGGCAGACTGATCCCCTGGGCTCTCAGCACGCGCCCGCTCTCTGGCTTGATCGGAGAACCGGAACCAATCGACTTCGGCGCCCTGGACTGGACAACCTATGACCGGCTTAAGGTTCCCGCCCTCGTGCTCCACTCAACGGGTGATCGCGACGTGCCATTCGCATCTACACGTGACTTTGCTTCGGCTAACCGCCTAGTCACCCTTGAGGAGTTCGCTCCGGTACCGCATCAGCTCGAGTGGAACTCGGACCCGGCCCATTTCGATGCAACAGCGCAAGCGTGGCTGAAGCATATTGCTTGATTACTTGCCCAAGTGGCAATTTGCGGCCCATTATCGTTTACGCTGGAAGAGTGCCCAAACCCGCAGCGACCCACAAATCGCCCGCGCGCCTCGCGTTAACTACGGAGTTAACTCGCAATACTCGTCGCATGACACAGGTGGCCAGCACTCCGCGCAAGCGTAATCGCGGTCGCGTAGGCGAGAAGCGCAAGCGTCGTGAGGTATTTCTGGAAATGCAGCTCAATGACGATATCGAGAAGGCGCTTCAAGCCTCTGGCGGTTTGTCTCTGTCGCTCTACGTAGCTCGAATCCTTGATGCGCTGCGTGACGAGGACGGGAAGCTCCCTGTGGTCGCACCAGGCCTGGAAGGCTTGAAGGAGGTCCACACCAAAGAAGCCGCTTAACCAGAAAGGGCCCGCCACTTGGGCGGGCCGCTCCCAAATTCTGGAGCTCAAACCCTCTGAATCTTGGCGGATGCGAGGTTCGAGCTTCATCTCGAAAGTAAGCCGGATAACCCGGAGGTTTTTCCGTACCCTCGGAGAGGAGATGTCAGCATCGTAGCCCAGATTTCGGGTTCTTGCACGTGCGCGCGTGTTCCGCGTGTGGGCGTGTCGGCCGTCTCCTGCTCCGTTGATCGTCTCGTCGACGTCGAGCGCACGCTGCTCCTTTCCCCCGCTCTTGCCGCGCTGCGGTCGTGCACATCGTCGTGCCGGACCGCCGGCGGTGACCGTCCTGCACGCCTCGTCGACGTCGTCGACGCCGCGCGCGCCCAGCTCGTCGTGAGGAGGACCGCCGGAATGCTGTAGCGCTCAGATCGTGGCCGGCGCCTGACGCCCGCTCTCCCAGAACAGGCCGGAATGCATCCGTGGGGTGCTTCGGTACGAACCGTTTCGAACGCCGAGTGACTGTCGGCGGGTTTAGTGCACCCATTTCGTGTTGGAGGTGAACCGTATGACCCCTGAGGAATCGATGTCGTTCTCGTCCCGTTGGGAGGCCGCTTGGCAGCTCACTCGGTTGATCTCTCCACGCCCGGAGGTGCACAAGGCGGCTCGCGACGCGTATGGGGAGCCGGTGAACGAGTACACGCTCGCTCACGGTGTCGGACCGGTTGTGCCGATGACGCCGTGGCTGGTGCATCTGGCGGATCTTGAGGATCGGTTCTGGTTGCTCCCGTTCGACTTCGACGTCGTCCCCGGGCACACGGACGGGGTGGAGCAGGCGCAGGATCACGCGGATGCGCTCTCGATTCTGCTGGGGCAGCTGTCGATCGCGCACGTGGTGTGCGAGTCGTCGTCCAAGGGCGGCCGCCACGTCTGGATCGGCATGGCGGAACCCGCGCCGGCGGACCTCGTCGACGCGATCGGCAAGGCGGCCAAGGCTGTCCTGCCGGCGTTGGACCGCGGCATGCTCTCTAACCCCCGCCGTGGTGGTGCCCGCCCGCCGCTGTCTCCGCACCGCAACGGGTCGTTTTCCCGGGTGCTGCGGGGGACGCTGGATTCGCTGGTGATGCCGTCGACCACGACCGATGACCTGCGCGCGCTGCTCGCCGCGCTCCTGGAGCGGGCTCCGGCACAGGATCCGGAGGAGACCGTGATCGCCGGCGAGATCCGTCCGGTGGCGTTCATCGGCCGCCGACGGCTCTCGGTGAAGGCGCAGGCGAAGCTGCAGGTGCACCGCGGCGGCGATGACCCGTCGCGCACGGCCTGGCATGCGCTGCTGGTGCTGGCGTCCAACGGTTTCAGCTACGACGAGGTCGTCGCCGCCGTGGCGGACGCGCCGAGCTTCGAACACTTCCGCACCCGCCGCGCTGGCGATCGAGGTGAACGGCGGCCACGTACGGCCGCCGAGACGGCCGCACGGCTCGAGGACGCGTGGGAGAAGGTGCAGCGGCACGTCCGGGTGCGCCGGTCGGCGCCGAGCTCCGAGCCAAAGGACCTGGCGACGCTGCAGCAGCAGGTGGCGATCTCCGAGGACCTGGCGCTGCGGTTCCGGGTCAACCCGGGACGGTGGGGCGGCCGTTACGGGGGCCCCACCCGCCGCACCGTGCTCACCGGGCTCGCCTACCTCATGCTCCGCACCGGGAAGACTGCCGTGGCCGCCTCGACCCGCACGCTCGCCGAGCTGTGCAACATCGACCACTCCACGGCTGCCCGCGCCCTCCAGGATCTCCGCCAGGAGGGCCTGGTCGAGCGGACCGAAGCGGCGGAGGGACTGAATGCAGCGACTTGGTCGTTGGCCCCGCTGGGTGACTTTTCCACAGGATCAGATCTAGGTGCGACACAACCCTTAGACATCACTCCCCGCCCCCCGGCCGATTCAGAGCGAGTAGGCGTGCTCTATGCGCAGAGGGCGACGCTGTTGGAACGGTTCGAGTCGTTCCTGGCGGCGTTGCAGCATGACGTGTTCACGTACGCTGGTCTCGGCCACCAGGCAGGCCAGATCTGGGCGTTGATGCGTGAGGGTGCCGCCTGGACCGTAGAGGCTGTGGCCCGGGTGTTCCAGATCAGCTTTGAGCGCGCGGCCGCGCTCCTCTCGAAGCTGCGGCGGGTGAAGCTGGTTCGACCGACACAGGAAGGCTGGTCAGCTGGTCGACGGGATCTGCGAGGGTCGGCCGCTGAGAAGTTGGGGGTGCTCGGTGTCCTCAAGGCGCGGATCCAGCAGCACGAGGACGACCGGATGCTCTGGCGGTGGTGGCGAGCCGAGTACGACAAGATGACCTCCCCCACCAAACGCCGGCCGAAACGCCGACATGTCACCGACCGCCCACTCGAATGGGGCACCGCCGTCGAGCAAGACGGCGAGCTCGATTGGCCGATGTACCCGAGACGCGGTGACGACCCGCGACAACCCGGGGATCATCGTCGAGCGCGATTCAGTGTCGAGGCGGGACACCTCCGGCCGGCGAGAAGGAAGCAGGGCGTGTACTTCGATGCTGCATAGCCTGAGACACAGCAGGGCAGCGTCACAGGCGCGCGCGGCTGGTTTACTCGCCGCAGCGCACGGTCGGGCGTACCGTCAGCTGCAGGAGGCATCCATGCCCAGCACGCCGATCGTCGACGTCGACGGCCGCCGTCTGCGCCTAACCAACCTGGAGAAGGTCCTCTTCCCGGTGACCGGAACCACCAAGGCAGACGTCATCAGCTACTACGCCACGATCGCGCCGGCTCTGCTCCCCCACCTCGCCGAACGGCCCGTAACCCGCAAGCGCTGGCCCGACGGTGTCGGCACCACCACGGCACCACTCGAGGCGTTCTTCGAGAAGGACCTCGGCGCAGGCTTCCCCGACTGGGTACTCCGCCAGGCTGCGCTGCATTCCGGCGGCGAGAAACGCTACCCCGTCGTCGCCGACCGAGCGACCCTGGTCTGGCTCGCCCCAGTCAGCCGCACTGGAACTGCACGTGCCGCAGTGGCGGTTCGACACCGACCGCAGGCCCACCCGAATGGTGCTGGACTTCGACCCCGGCCCCGGCGGGGGCCTGCCCGAGTGCGCGCAGGTCGCGCTCTGGGCCAAGGAAATCCTCGACGACATCGGCCTGACGACATTCCCGGTCACCTCCGGCAGCAAGGGCATCCACGTCTACGTCCCCCTCGACGGGACACTGACCTGCGACCAGGTCTCCGCCGTCGCCCACGAGCTCGCCCGCGCACTCGAGGCCGACCACCCCGCCGAGGTCATCTCCACAATGCCCAAAGCCAAACGAGTCGGCCGCATCCTGGTCGACTGGTCCCAGAACAACGCCAAGAAGACCACCATCTCCCCCTACTCCCTCCGCGGCACCCCGACCCCGTACGTCGCCGCTCCCCGCACCTGGGACGAGCTCACACCGCCCAGCCTCACCCAGCTCGACTACGACGCGGTGCTCAAGCGCTTCGCCACCGACGGTGACCTGCTCTCCGGGCTCGACCCGCCGCCGGCCGCTGTACGGCCACCAGAGGCCCTACGCGCTTATATCGACCTTGCACTCGCGAAACCCGCCGAACGGCTGCCAAAGCCCGCGGCGATGCCCGGCGGCAGCCGCTACGAGCCAAAGCTCGACGGCTGGCGAGCAGCCGCCGTGGTCGACCAAGACCATGCGGCGCTCTGGTCGAGACAGAAGACGAACCCGACCGACGCCTTCCCCGACGTCGCGGCCGCCGTCCACGACCAAGTGCCCGCCGGTGTCGTGCTCGACGGCGAACTCGTCCACTGTGTGGACGGTCACCTCGACTTCGACGCACTTCAGCGCCGGTACGCATCCAGCAAGAAACGCCTCCAACACCTCATCGACCAGGAGCCGATCGCCTACGTCGCCTTCGACATCCTCGCCAGCGGCGGCCACGACCTCCGCCCACTCCCCTACGACGAACGCCGCCGCATCCTCGAACAGACCTCGACCGCCTGGCGGCCACCGTTAAGTATCATCGCTGCTACTCGCGACGTTGATGTCGCCCGTGAGTGGTTCGATGACCTTCCCGCCCGCGGTGTCGAGGGCCTGGTCCTCAAGGGCGGATCCCAGGCGTATCGAGGCGGGAAACGCGACTGGATCAAGGTCAAACACCGCGACACCTACGAAGTGGTAGCCGGCGCCGTCACCGGCACACTCACACAGCCCGGCGAGCTTTGTTGACGCCGAAGCAGAACGGACCCCTTTGTGCCGAACTGGGATGAACCCCTTCTTGTTGGTTGAGCTTAGTTCTTCTCGGTCTGTGTGATGAGGTCGCGGCGGCCGTGGGTGCGGTAGGAGTCTCCGGTCAGGGTGAGGACTTCGGAGTGGTGGACGAGGCGGTCGATCATCGCGGCTGCGACGACGTCGTCGCCGAAGGTTTCGCCCCAACGACTGAACGGTAGGTTCGATGTGACCATGATCGAGCCCTGCTCGTAACGGGAGGCGACGAGTTGGAAGAACAGGTTCGCGGCGTCTTGGTCGAAGGGGATGTAGCCGATCTCGTCGATGATGATGAGTTTGTAGCGGCGGATCTTCTTCAACTCGGCTTCGAGTTGTCCCTTCCGGTGTGCGTCCGCGAGCCTCGCGATCCAGTTGTTCGCTGTGTCGAACAAGACGCTGTGGCCGGCGTGGGTGGCTTTGACGCCGTGCCCGATCGCGAGGTGGGTTTTCCCGATTCCGGGGGGACCGAGCAGGATCACGTTCTCCGCTTTCGCCACGAACGTCGATGTCGCCAGGTGCGCGAGGAGGTCCCTGCGCAGGCTGGGGAGGTGGTCGAGGTTGAAGTCTTCCAAGGTCTTGATCGCGGGGAAGTGCGCGGTGCGGATCCGCATGGTCGTGCCGGCGGACTCGCGGTCGGCGAGTTGGCGTTCCAGGACCGCGGCGAGGTATTCCTCGTGCGCCCAGTTCTCGGCCCTGGCCCGGTCGGCGAGGTCGTCCCAAACCCGCCCGATTGTGGGGGTCTTCAGTGCTCGGGCGAGGTAGGCGAGCTTGGACGCGACTTGCTCGCTGGTCTTCGGGATCGGCGCGTCGACGACGGCTGTTCGAGTGCTCATTGTGCTTCCTTCTCGTATTCGGTGGTGGTTGTGAAGTCGACGCCGAAGAGGGCGTCGTAGTCAGAGAGGGCGCGGATCTGGACCCGGTGCCCGTCCGGGTGCTCGCGAACGCCTGAGGGTTTCGGGCGTTGGTAGTGCGCGCGCAGCTTCGCCGCCGTGGCGACATGCTCGGGGTCGGGGATCGTCTGTCCCGTCCGCAACGACCGCGGATGCTGGCCCGCGGGCTGTCCTGCGCAGGAGATCACGACCTCATCCAGTGAGGCGTGGACGTCGACGAACCGGCCGATGAACCTGGGATCGACGGAGTAGTCGTTCCCGTCGAGGCGGACGTAGTAGTCCCGCGCCAACCTGATTCGATGCGTGAGACCCGTAGCTGGTGGCTTCGCCGGTAGCGGCAGCAGCCCGGCCCGGTCGATAGCGGCGAGCTCGACGGGGCGGGCAGCGATCGCGCGGACCTGGCGTTGGTTCGCGCGGGTTTCCAGCCAGTCCGTCAACTGGGCGTTGAAGTCGTCCCGGCCTTGGAAGATCCGTCCGGGCGGGAACGAGGTCTCCAAGAACCGGTTCGCGCGTTCGACGATGCCCTTGGTTTCCGGGTCCCGGGGCGGGGCAAGACGGAGCCGGGTCGCGAGCGTTCCCGCGAACGATGCGGCAAGGATCGTGGGCTTGCCCAGCCCGCCGATCGCGGCCTCCCGGTCCCAGAGCAGAGAGCGCGGGATTCCGCCGAATCTCTGCAGCAGTGACCACATGCCCGCGGTGAGGTCTCCGCCCTGCCGGGAGGGGAGCATGATCGCCTCGATCCGGCGGGAGAACCCGGACACCATCACCAGCACCGGCAGAACCCGGTCTTGTCCGTCGCCGACGGGGACCCGCGTTTCGGGGAACCAGAGATCGCACTGGATCACTTCGCCCGCTTGATACGAGAGCCGGTCCGCGGGGTCGATGCCCTGATACTCCGGTCGCAACTCGGACACCCGTTCCCGGAATAGTGAGGGTGAGAACGTCCAGCCGACGCGCTCCGCGATCACCGTCGCGGGCATCTTCGGATACTCTGCCAGCAACGCCCGGATCTGCGGCACGAACGCGTCGATCTTCGACCCCCGCGGGCCCCGTGACCTGTCCGGTGGGTCCTCGCCCCGCAACGCCCGACGAACTGTGTTCCGCCCGATCCCGAGATCCCTCGCGATCTGCTTGATCGGCACCTTCTCCGACCGATGCAACCGCCGGATCTCTGCCCACGTATCCACTGAAATCACCCTCCTAGCCTGGGCCAGGGGGTCCACCCCAGTTTGGCGCTAGAGGGTCCGTTCTACTTCGGCGCTAACAAGCTTATCCTCGGCCGCTACGTTAGCGGCGAGCTCAAGATCATCGGACGCACATCACCGTTGAACGTGGCGCAAGCCCGATCAATCACGCCCCTCCTGCAAGCGGCCGAGGCTGCTCACCCGTGGCCGGCGACGCTCAGCTCCAAGGCTTACGACCGATTCCTGCCGAGACGCGACACTCACCTCACGCTGATCGAGCCCGCTGACGATCGAGATATCTGCGGACACCGCGATCGTGAACGGGACGATTCGCCACAGTGCTCGATTCATCCGAGCACGACCCGAGATCAAGCCAGGCGCCTGACTACTCCCCCCGCGGCACCGCGACGCCGCACGTCGCCGATACGACGAACGCACCTCGCGGTTGGCGGGTCTGCTCGGCCCGCCGCGTAGCGAGCCGAGGGTGCGCACGTTCTCCGCTCCCCGGTTGGCTGCGCGGGGCCTTGGAAGTGTAACGGCCTTGCTCCAGAAGACAATGCTTATAAGAGTTCGAACTATTGAGTTCCTTGCAATAGCAACAAGTATTTGAACAAGAACAATGGTTACAAGGCAAGAAACCGTTGTAAGACTTGCAATGGTTGCAACCATAACAAGGATAGAAAGGGTTGCAATAGTTGGAACTATTGTAAATATTGTAATAGACTCGGCTTTATCAATGGCGCGCAGAGCCAAGGCTCAGGGCAACTATTGGAAGAATTGAAAGGAATGGTCAACTAGATGACGACGCGTATCGCAATCAGCACGCGAAAAGGCGGCGTGGGGAAGTCTGAGGTCCTTGTCGCGCTCGCTTCAGCTTTCGCCCGGAAGAAGGAGCGTGTGCTGGCGGTCGATCTCGACCCCCAGGCGAACGCTAGCCGACGGCTCGGTGCGGCCTGGGAAGCAGATGCTGGGAAGCCGTCGATCTCCGAAGTCATCAAGGCAGATGCAGTCGGGGTGGGGGAGGATGCTGTCGTGTCCTGTGGGTGGACCGATGAAAACGGGAACCCGACCGAGGAGGCCTCCTACATCGACGTGCTTGCCGCCCGCCTCGATCTCATCAACCGCGAAGGCGAAGCAGGCCAGGTCGGCGCTCTCAGACGACTGAAGAAGGCGCTCGATGGTGGATGGACGGACAAGTACGACTGGATCCTGTTCGACAACAAGCCCGACCTCGGACACCTGGTTCAGCTCTCGCTGGCAGCCACAGACTACGTCCTCGTGCCGAGCACTCTCGACTTCGACGCCGTCGCCGGTGCAATCGAGGTACGCCAGTTCATCGCTGAGCACGCCGATGACATGATGAACCCGTCCCTGAAGCTGCTCGCTGTGCTCCCAACCCGATACGACAAGCGAAAAGCGGAACAGAACTTCCAATACGACAACCTCCGCGAATACTTCCCGGACGAACTGCTGAAGTTCGCGCGGAACGTCGAACGTAATGGGACCGTGGAATTCGTGACACCCTCGTACATCCCAGAGCGCACACGATTCGCTGAGGCAGACTCGGCTGCGGTCTCACTCACAGCGTGGAACGACGCCACTGCCCGGGAGACGGTGGCAATCTATGACGCGCTTGCGGACGCTCTGACCACACGAGTTTCCGAGCTCGCAGCGGAGGTAGCAGCATGACCAAGCCTGCGCGCGGCAAGCCGGGGGAGCCTCGTCCCAGGCTCGAAGTGAGTGTCGAATCGATCGTTCCGCCTGGAAGTCCTACCGCGCTTGTCGCCGACGTGGCGCCACCGGTTGTCTCCTCAGACGCGACAGAACCTGGTGCCGACACTCAGGAGAAGCCACTCGCGACTGCTGGGTCCACGCAATCGGACGAAGCGCCGCTTCAGAACCGAGAAGGATCGCTAACCGAGACTGCGCCCCGAACGGGAACGACGAGCGACGCTAAACTGCCTGACGTTGTCGACGAAGGCGTGAAGAACGTGACCGTCGCCTTGAACCCAACCCAGCAGGCACGAGCGAAGATGGCTGTCGTGCGGACCGGCCCCTTCGGTGGACCCGCATCGTTTAGCGAATTCATGCGCGACGCGATCGACCTCTACTTGGATCGATTGGCGCAAGAATACAACGATGGGGAGCCGTTCGAGCCCTATCGTCAGCAGCTGAAGCGGGGTCGTCCTTTCAAGTAGGCGATACCCTGCGCGAGTAGCTCGCAGACCGCAGATCGAGTCCGGTGCTGACGTTCTCGACCGCCCCGGAGAATGTCGTGGCTCGGGCGCAGCCCGGTAAGTGCGCGTGGGATAAACCCGCCCGACCCGGCAGAGCGGCTACCGCGCTTCATCGACCTCTGACTGCGGGTTATCGGGTCGCGGCGCGAAAGACCACCGCGGATGGCTTCACGAGAACGAGGATGGGCCCATAACCGATGGGAAGGCTGCAGCCGATGACTGAACCGGATCTCGTCGCCGTCTGCAAAGCCTGGGCAGCGTACCGGGCGACCAATCCCGCGCTGCCAGAGCAGTTGCCCGCCGTCGGACCGTTCGGTGACGGCGCAGAGCTCGCCGACGGTGTACTCGCCCTCGTGGCGGCCGGGCGCAAGTGCGCGACGTCGACCCCCTGCTCACGGAGTATCAAGCGGAGGGGGAGGAGCTGCCGTGAATCGGCGACCGGTGGGTCCGTCACCGACTCCGTCGGGCAGCCGCGGCTGATCGTTCGCGCGATCGAGCTCCGGATCGGGCGGTTCCTGCCGGTGGATGCGGTGTCCGCGTTCGACGAGGGTGCGCTCGTCTCGGAATCGCCTGGTCGGACGATGCCGAGATCCTGTTCGAGCGCTTCGAGGTCGTGCACCAGCACAGGTGATCCCGGGCTCGTCTCAGGTGCCCGCGGTCAGCGCAAGCGCTCTGGACCCGCGGTCGCCGTGGCCCTGCGAGTACCGCGACGTCGGGCGAGGGGGAACTGGGCGACCTGGTGGACGAGCCATTCCGCCGGGCCTCGCCGCCACCGTCGGCGGATCAGCCAGGCGCCGGCGAGCGAGCCGACGCTGAGCGCGAGCAGGACCGACCATTTGTCGTCGGAAAGCCCAGTGAGCGACGCCCATGCGCCGAGAACGACGATGTGAGCGACATAGAAGGTCAGGGTCAGGGTGCCGAGGGCGTAGACGGGGGCGAGCACGCGGCGCAGCGGGGTCGCGGAGAGCGCGCAGCTGGCGGCGAGCACCATGCCGGCCAGGCCGATCGCGTTCACCAGCTCGGGCGCGGTGCCGGCGTACGCGTCCGTGCTGATCCCGGTCAGCTGCCCGACGCCGAGCGCGCCGGCCGTGAGCGCGCCGCCGACCAGGAACAGGGTCATCAGGCGCCCCCAACTCTGAAGCGCGATCCGTCCGACGGCGAGGCCGGCCAGCGCGAACGCGAGCAGGCCGCTCACCCGATAGCCGAAGTCCGAGAACACGAATCCGACCAGGCTGGCCACAGTGTTCTCCGCCCAGCCAGACCCACCGCCCTGGACCGCCTGCACCCGCAAGGTCATCTGCAGGGCCTGCGCCCACGGCATCGCGATCGCGCTCACCACGACGGCTCCAACCGACATGACTAGCAGCCACCGCGCCCGCAGATAGAGCACCGGAATCAGGACCAGCCCGACCGCTCCGAGGTAATGCAGGATCGGGATGACACTGTGCTGGCCGAGGTCGGCGAGCACCCCGAACCCGATCAAGACAAGGGCGCGGAGCTCGAAGAAGAGCCGGAACTGCCCTCGGCTCTGCCCAGCCTGCTCGGCGGATCGCGCTGCCAGCCCGGCCGAGACGCCGAACAGAAGCGTGAACAGCGGCGCCGCGACGTTGTCCGCACCCATCAGCAGACGTTCGGGGATCGGCGAGGACGGCCCGATCGGGGCCGTGTGCGCAACGAACACCGCGAGGAGGGCCAGGCCGCGAGCGAGATCCACGCCGAGAATGCGCATCCTTCAAGGGCAGGAAAGGGGTTGCAGCAGCACATCGGTCGTGCGGGTGAAGCGTAGGTGAAATCGACGAACCCTCAATGTTGCCAACGAGTATCAAGGATTCCCCCGCTGGTCGCGATGCACTATGCTGGTGGAACCAACCCGCTTCTCCACGTGAGGGCGGGTCTTTTCTTTGCCGAGCGGGTCATGGCCGACGCTGCGATGCTTCTTGGCGTTCTCGATGTGGTCGCTGTCCGTGTACGCGGTGGCGCGACCGGTCGCGTAGACCGGGGATCTCGAATGCCTCAGAGGTGAGTAGCTGGCGGGCCGGGTTGCCAACAGCCGGCGCTTGCGTACTCCGGTCGGTCCCAGCATCGGTGATCTGCGCCGAGCCGACATTGGCACTCGTACCATGCGGATCCGTGCCAGCACTCGTGGATGCTCGTTGTCGGCATCATGAGCCCTTCGTGGTCGGCTGGGGTTTGCGCGTGGCCGGCTGCCGGCGGGCGCTGGTGATCTGGTCGGTGAGCTGGTCGACGCGTGCGCGGGCGGCGTTTGCTTCCTCGCGGGCGGTGCGTGCTTCGCCCTGAGCCGCCATGAGCGCCGCCTGGAGCTCGTCTGCGCGCCGCTCGGCCGCTGTGGCGGCTGTCTGGTGCGTCGCGGCTTCCACGCGTGCTGTGGTGGCCGCGCGTTCGGCGTCGCGTGCCTCCTGCCGTGCGGTGGTGAGGTCCTTGTGTGCCTGGTCGAGTTGTCGCTGCAGGTCCGCCACGCCGCGCTGGGCGCCGGCGAGGTCCTCTCGCAGTTGCTCGCCCCTGGCCGTCGTGGACGCCAGCTCGGAGCGCACCGCCTCGGCCGCGTGCTTCTCGACGTCGAGGGCCGCCGCAAGGTCGCGGCGCTCGGTCTCCAGTGCCGTCCGCGCGGCCTGCAGGTCCGCGTGCTCGCCCGCGAGCACGGCATTGCCCGCCCGGAGCCGGGCGAGCTCGTCCTCGGCCGCGGCACGCGCGGCGTCCGCGGCCGACGCTGCCGCCTCGAACTCTTCCGCGGCCGCGTTGGCCGCCTGCGCCTCGGCTTCAGCGGTCCGCCGGCGCAGGTCCGCGGCCGACGCTGCCGCACGCGCCGCAGCGGCCTCCTGCGCCGCGGCGGTCTCGGCAGCTCGATCTGCGCAGCCGCGGCATCCGGGTCGCCGGCGATCGCCACCGACGCGGCGATCTGGTCCGCCACGGCGCGCAGCGAGGTCACCAGATCACCGGCGATCCAGAGTCGACACGGCCGGGCGATGCGCCGCGGTGACCGGAGCCCGGTCCGCGTCGACCGGGGAGCGGCCGCCAGGGCTCTGGCTGCTCATCGAACCGGTTCAGGTCGTCGACGACTACAGACTCCGCCCAAGGGTGATGACGCCCGAGTGAATTGCCACCGCCGAGTGCAAGCGCGACGAGCAGCGTAGCTGAGAGAGCATCGACCGGGTGCTCGGGGTAGGGGCCTCTAGTGTGCATCGCGCACTGGCTGATAGCATCACCTATCACTCCTTTGATAGAATGGCCTATAGGAGGTGTTCGATTTGACGATCGCTGAGGTCCCGGTTGAGGCTCGTGCAGCGGTGCGAGCCCGACGTCGGAAGGAGATGGACGAGCTGGACTACCGCCGTGAGCTGCGCCGGCTCGAGCAGCGGGGATACAGCCAGCGGGAGATCTCCAAGTGGCTTGGGATTGCGCAACCTTCTGTGCTCAGCGCACTCCGGACGGCCGCGAAGGTGACGATGCCTCTGGACGGTTTCTCGGGCGCGACACCCTACGAGATTTGCCAGCGTTACGCGGGTGGACTCATCACACGAACCCAGCTCGTTGACGAGCTCGCGCGGTTCCCCTACGTGAAGGGCGGGCAGACGGATGGGTATGACTCGTTGATCGTTGATCCTCCTGGCACCTGGTCGGAAGTTGACGATGCGGCTCGACGTGGGCTTATCGAGGACGATGTCTACGAGGAGGTGTTCAACCGTCGGCATGGCATTTCCGGGTCAGCCATCGACCGGGAGCCGACGGCTCACAAGACGTCGGCCAAGGATCTCGCGAGGCAAGCCGCTCGAGAAATAGCCGCGGCGATCGGCGGGGGAGAGGTTACTGAGGCGAACGGTCGAATCGTTGTTAAGACCAAGGGCGGCCTCCACATCGACGTGAAGAGTCTGCCCGGTGGTATCGCCGGCAAGCAGCGAAATAGTCGTAGCGGAAAGTTCTACGGCGTCGGCGGCGCGCACGCCGACAAGGCGGTAAAGGTCAGTCGTTCTACGTTAGCCGTGCGCGCGCACGATCGGCACGGCGACTAGAGCGTGGTTTCTGATGCGGTAGCTCGCCACATGGAAACGGTGCGCGAGCTGTCCAAGCCTGGCCAGGCGCTCGCGCCCAACGCGGCCACAGCGACGACGAACAATCCCGCCTGGTGGATCGATGGTGAGGCTGCGCCGTCGCGTCGACGCCTGCACACGCGACTCTTGGCCGAGGCGCGAAAGGAGGCACGCGACGTCGAGCAGCAGCGCTGTGCGATTGTTCTTGCCGGACCTCCCGGCGCAGGCAAGAGCACTGTCCTGAACGACGTGCTCGGAGGTCATCGAGGGAAGTACCTCGTGATCGACGCGGACGAGTTCAAGCGTCTGCTCCTGCTCGAGGCGCTGGTCGACGGGAGCTACGAACAGTGGCTGGTGCCCGCCAATATTCGTGAGCGCGAAGCGCAGGGCGAGAGGTTCTACCCACTTGAGCTGGCGTCGCTCGTTCACGAGGAATCGTCCTACCTCGCAAAGAACCTATGTGCGGACGCGATCGACGCCGGAGACAACATTGTCATCGACGCTGTGCTTAGCAACGAAGCCGCCGCCCTTGCACTTGGCCAGCGTCTAAACGAGGCCGGCTATGACGTCCACGTGATCGACGTCGAGGTTCCCTACGAGCTTTCGGAGGTGCGCATCCGCGAGCGGTGGGAGCACTCCTACCTGAGCGCACTCGATGGCAGCGACCAGCTGGGTGGCCGATGGGTCCCAAGTGAGTACGCTCGTGAGGTCTTCAACGGACCCGATAACACGTCCAAGCCCGAGGCGACTGCGCGAATTCTTGCGGAATCTTGCCATGTTGTGTCGCGCTATCGCGTGTTCCGTACGATAGCTGAGCACGTCCAAGAGGGAAACGTGAAGCCGACACTTGACGTCGATATGTCGCGCGTCTCACCGGGCGGCGTTCTCAGGGAAACGAGTCGTCACAACGCAACCATCCTCCCGGGGCAGTACACCTAGCTGTAGTTCCCCGACACGTTGTGAACGGTTGAGGTGAGCGAAGACCTCCGTGGAGGATGTGGGTTACCACACTCACATCTAGCCAACGGAGGTCTTCGTGACTCACGCTAATGCACCGTTGACGCCGGAAGGGCGTCGACGGCTGGTCGAGCTGGTTCTGGAGCACGGGTGGTCATTGCGGCGGGTGGCGGAACGGTTCCAGTGCTCGCCCGCGACGGCGAAACGGTGGGTCGATCGGGCACGCGCAGGCTTGCCGATGACCGACCGACCCTCCCGCCCGCACTCGTCCCCGAATCGGTGTCCGGCCCGGTTGGAGCGCCGGATCGTGGCGTTGCGGTTCAGGTGGCGGTGGGGTCCGCATCGGATCAGCTACCACCTCGGTGTTCCCCGTTCCACCGTGGGCAGGGTGCTGGCCCGGTATCGGATGCCGCTACTGCACCACCTCGATCAAGCGACCGGGCTCCCTATCCGCAAACCGAGGGCTGTCCGTTATGAGCACGCTCGCCCCGGCCAACTGGTCCATGTCGATATCAAGAAGCTCGGCCGCATCCCCGATGGTGGTGGCCACCGAGTCCTGGGGCGGGCAGCAGCACCGTCCCGGCACCGCGGCCGCGGCTATGCGTTCCTGCATCACGCTATCGATGACCACTCCAGGCTGGCCTACTCGGAGATCCTGAACGATGAGCGCAAAGAGACCGCCGCCGGATTCTGGCTGCGCGCCAACGCGTTCTTCACCGCCGCTGGGATCACCGTCACCGCGGTCATGACCGACAACGGTGCGTGCTACCGGTCGAAACTGTTCGCCGACGCTCTCGGCACGAGAGTCAAGCACCGGCGCACGCGCCCCTACCGGCCGCAGACCAACGGGAAAGTCGAACGATTCAACCGCACCCTGGCCACCGAGTGGGCCTACGCGCACGCCTACCTCAGCGACGAAGCCAGAGCCGCAACCTACGACACCTGGCTCCATCACTACAATCACCACAGACCCCACACCGGAATCGGCGGCCTCGTCCCCTCAGCCCGCGTTCACAACCTCACGGGGAACTACACCTAGCGGTCCTCGTGGTCGAAGGCGATCCGATCTTTCGCATAGTCGGTCTGCTCTCGTTCGAGTTCGTCGAGCAGGGCGTTGACGATGCCCTGCAACTCGTCGTGACTAATGAGATCGAATACTTTGTCGTTGCTTCCCACCGAGATGAGTAGGCGCGACTCGGGCAACGCGCCCAAGCCCAGCTTCTGGGACTTGCCGGAGCGGGCGACCCACTCATCGTCGTCAAACTCGGACTCGTCCATGTGCTCGATGGCGTTGCGCAGAGCACGGAGCTGTGGATGGGGCGCACGCGGCTGACGGCCGCGTGCGGTGTACAGCCTCTTGATCCAGCGCTCGAGATTGTCGGCACTGATCACGAGCATGGCTTCAGCCGTGCACGCCGCCTGCCATGAGGCCGCGAGGTCATCCATAGTGACGTCACCATCCATGCGTTCGTACATATTGTCGACGTTGTGGAAGTTCCTGACTCGCTCCTTGACGTTGTGGAGCTGCTCGCGAACCGCGCCTGCCCAAGACACTGCGAGCGACAGAATCACATCCTCGCCGTCAGGGTCGAAAGACTGTAGGGCTTGGTGGGCACCGGGCGTCATAGGCAGAACGTTATGGTAGTAGCCCTGTGCCGGCAGCATGAACCGTCCCGTATTCGATGCCGCTTCCTTTCGAGTTGAAGGAGTGCGTCATGCCGAAGAAGATCGAACCCGTGGTCTTGCCCGGCCGTCTCTGGTGTTAGCACTGCTCCACCTTGCCAGCCCCTTTCAGCTGCGTTCATCCCTGCTTCGCGTTCAGCTCGAGGCGCTCCAGAGGTGTGCTGGGCAGCTGGTCGGGGGAATGGGTTGCGGCGATCGCGGTTTCGATGAGGTCGCGGACGAAGCCGTCGATGTTGTAGAGGCCGACGTCGCCCACCTTGTCGACGAGGGTGGTCGCGTCGATCTCGAGCGGCGCGTCAAGACCGTGAACCAGGGCGGCGTCGTGCTCGATCCTCGCCTTGAGGGCGGCGCCGTAGGCGGTCCACTCGCGGATGCGCTGCTCCTCGAGCGCTTCCTCGACGTCGAGAGCGCCGATCTGGTTGGCGCGTTCCTCCTCCAAGCGGTCGAACTCGTCACCGAGTTCAGGACTCTTTGGGATGTATACGGCTTTCAACTTGGATCGGTCACCCTCGCGGATCTCGGCCTCGAAGTAGGGGATCCACTCGGTGTGTGCCTCATAGCGGAGCTGGCTCTCTCGCCAGGCCTCCCAGGACCATTCCGGCGTCCCGGGGGAGCGGGGTGTGGGGTCGCGGTCTGGGTGGATGTCGTAGACCCAGACAAACTGATCGGAGTCTACCTGCGGAAGGGTGTCTTCGGCCTCTTGTATCCGTTTCTGAACGATCTGCTGCGCTTGGTCATACAGTCGCTGCGCGTCGGTGCGATCGGAGAGGATCTCGTAGATCGGGAGGGTGATCCGGATCGGTTCGGTTCGGTAGCGGGGGAGGAGGTCGTCGGGAGCGATCGCGTTCACGGCGTTGCGGATAATGCCGGCCTCCCAGGATCCCGGTCGCCCGGCGAGGAGCTGCTCGACGCCGCCGAGGTTCGCTGCGACGCCGGCGAGAACCTGTAGGGCGATCTCGCCGAAGTCGCGCCGGCGCTCCTTACCGCCAGCTTTCGAGATGGTTTCTCGGGCTGCGGCGGTAAGCGCGTCGACGGCGACACGCTCATGATCCGAGAGGGCGGCCGCGAGCTCAACCTCCAGGATGCGGGCCTGGCCGGCCGCGCGCTCAGCGTCCTCGCGAGCCTCCCGCGCTCGCTCGGCGAGGCCGAGCAGGCCGAGTCGGCGCAGCGGGAGCGCCGCGACGAAGTAGCCCTTGCCTTGTCGCGCGACGACCAGGCCCTCATCGATGAGCGCTTCATATGCGGAGCGGACCGTCTGGACGCCGTTCGTGCCGAACTGCTCGCTCAACTCGCGCGTCGTCGGCAGCTGGTCCCCGACCTTATAGGCACCGGACGCCAGAAGCCGGCGCAGCTCGGCACGGATGTGCTCATAGATCGGAGTGTCGCTTGTCATGGAGACAACCTATCACAGCGGAGATCAAGTGCTCTAGAGAGCCTGAGCTGACATATCGAACATTATCAGCGTAACTTTCGGGCCATTTTTTAAGATGCTTTTTGACGGGTTGATGTCAACTTCGCGTATCATGGTGGCATGGCAACACTGACGCCGGCGGGTCTGCACCGGAGTACGAACAGGATCGACCCGCACGAGATCGTGCGGCAGCTCAACGATGCGCTTGGGGCGACGCTCGTGGCGGCGTTGGCGGGTGCGAAGAGCCGGCAGCAGCCGAACGACTGGGCACGTCCGGAGGGGGCTGAGCCGAGGCCGGCCGCATGGAACCGTTTGCAGTTCGCGCACCAGGTCTGGACGGCGCTGCAGGAAGAGGAAGGCCGGGATGTCGCGCGCCGTTGGTTCATCGGCGGGAACCCGCTCCTGGGCGAGAGCACACCGATCATGGCGATCCGCGAGGACCGGCACGCCGAGGTCCGGCGGGCGGCGCAGGCGTTCATCGACGGCGACGTCGACGAATGACGGTACCCGAACCGCGTACTTGCACGGCGACCGGGCTGCGCCTGGTCCCCGTTGACCAGGCGGTCGGCTCCCATGTTGCGAAGGCACGGTACGCACAGCCGTCCTCGCCGTGGCGGACGCCGGATGTGCATCGGCAGGAGTGGGGCCGCTTCGACACTCTCGGCCGCACCTACTACCTCGCCGAAACCGCCGAGTGCGCCTACGCCGAGGTCCTTTCCCAGTACAAGCGCCGGGCTGGGGATGACGACCCGCTGGCTCCGATAGCTGCAGTGCTCGACCTCACGGTCGATCAGCTGCTCGAGGCGATAGCCGAGGAGTGGGGCGAGGACGACTACCGCGGTGTCGGCGCGATCCCGGCCAGCTGGCGAGCGAGCCGGCGCATGTACCAGGTCATGATCGAGGGCGGCGGGTGGCTGGTCGACGTCGCGCATCCGGCGTCGATTTCCGCGCTGGAGTCCGCCCACAACGGCGCCGTTTAACGCTGTCATAGTCACGGTGTCCCGGTTCCTTGCGAACCAGGGCATCCCAGCCTTGAACGTGTCCGTCCTCACCAGCGAAAACCGGTACGTGACGACCATGATCGCCGAGATCATGCGCGACGCCGAGCTCGACGTTGGCAGCACACCGCGCGGCGTCCACTTCGGCAGTAAGCACGGCGGCGCCTGGTGCCGTGCGCTCTGGCTGCCATATCAGGACGAGATGCCCACTGGGACTCCGCATCCACGACGCGGCGCCGATCGCCGGCGACGACTCTCATCTCAGCAAAGTCGCCGGCTGGTTCCACCTCCGCGAAACCCGGCCGATACAGTAACCAGCGCTTGACCACAGTGCGAGCCGCCAGTCATCCAGCACGGTCGTGGACTGCTCGGCCAGGGGATGGATGTCCCAATCCCCGCCCGGGGCCGATGCGGACAAGGTGCGCGCAGCGCAGCTTCAGCGCGACGGCGGCTCCGGATCCTCGTCGACACTGACCGCCTCACGGGCGCAGCAGCTGGACCAGGCAGGCCAGCAGCAGCCGGGTGGCCTGCAGCGTGAATTGCTGCAGGTCCGGGTGGATGAGTCCGACGAGAAGGACGGCTGTCAGCAGGGCGAGCAGGGTGAGGGCGGCGGTGAGGCGGATGCGGGGCATGTTTTTCTCCTTGAGGTTCGTGAATGGGCGGACGCCTCTCCCTATGCACCGGGTGGTCAGTGCCGGGGTGATGTTCCGTCGACGCATACCCTGCGGCAAGACGGGCATGCACTCGACAGGTCGGCGGCGGGTACGTCGTGCGGCGTGTGTGGCAGATTCGCGATGGATCGGACCCGGGTGGCACGAGGAGTGGCGGAGGATCGGGACTCACTACCCTGCGATGCACAGTCCGAAAGTCGGCGCAGCTCCCGCAGCGTAAATCTCAGCCTTTCGGATGAGGGTGACGGCAATGCATGGGTTTATAAAAGCATTATGAGAAAAATGAAGAATGGTAGATATTCGAAGATCAAGGGCGGCGTCGCCTCGGCGATGGTGGTAGTTGCCGGGCTCATGATGGTTCCGGCTGGATCGGCACCGGCGCAGGCGGCGACGCCGGCAGCAACGATCGTGAAACTGACTCAGTCCTGCACGAACGGGGATTTCAAGGGGGAGGCTGATCTGACGACCACGTTCACGCCGTCAGGCGAGGGAGGCGATTGGACAACGACAGTCGATAGCTACCGCATCACACGGTCGAACGGTCAGGCCGGCGGAAACAAGGCCAACGTCAATCTTTTCTTCTGGGTAGAGCGGGGCGGTGTGGGGCCCGAGGTCCAAAAGTCGGTGTGGTCGGCTGACGCGATGATTCAGGACGGGGCGTGGCACAACCTCGGTATCAGCGGCACGATTGCGAACGTTCCGATTCAACTCAAACCGCTCTACAGTTCCTCCGGCTATGCGGTACTGTCTGGCGTTGCCGAAGTCAAGTTCGTTTTCGACAAGTCAGGCAGTGACCCGAGCTGCGTAGCCACAAAGAGCACGAATTGGGGGCGTGACCTATCCGGCCTCAGGTCAATTCCGGAGCAGGTGCGGTATGAAGCGCCGCTCCGCTACTGCTCAGCTGGATCAAATGGCGGTACCTGCACGATCACATCCACAGACACCGTGTCGAGCTCGGTCACGGTGGGAGCGGGCATCAACTACGACTGGATCACCGCCCATATCAGCTACACCTGGACGCAATCAAAGTCCGTATCGGTGGCGGTCACTTCACCGCCGCTGAATGCCGGGCAAAAATTCTATGTGTACCCGACAGGAACTCGTCACGAGTTTTCTACGTCGGCGCACTTCTTTGGACAACGTGTGCTCGTGGCCCCAGGTAGCGCCTTCGAAGTCGATGGCAGTTTGCACTACAACACAGTAGACCCCCGTGCCTACGTATGGGGCGAATAGAGGACGCACCGATTTAGCCTGCTCCGAAGACCGCGGTCGCACTACCGACCGCGGTCTTCAGCATTTGCCGCATTTATGCACGCAATGGGAATAGGCCATCGCGGGCTGGATAAGAGGGTTATCACCTACGGGTGTACTCGGACTCGCTGTGGCGCGGCCGGATATCAATCTCAGGTGCGCCCTGCATTTGAGAGAGGCCAACTCCACTGCGATTCTGGTGGACGATTGGAAGTGTCCTCCGCCGTTAATTTGTTGGTTAAGTTGTAGGACGGGGGTATGCCGAGAACGGGACGCCCGAAAGCTGTGCTGGTCCTTACGGGTGAGGAGCGTGAACAGTTGGCCCGGTGGGCGCGGCGGCGGAAGTCGTCGCAGGCTCTGGCG
Source organism: Leifsonia sp. McL0607 (assembly GCF_049993355.1). Taxonomy (GTDB): domain Bacteria; phylum Actinomycetota; class Actinomycetes; order Actinomycetales; family Microbacteriaceae; genus Leifsonia. The sequence goes on from NZ_CP188253.1 coordinate 3,889,021, forward strand.
CTGCGATGCCGGATCATCCTTGCCTGTGGTGAGGGACTGGACAACAAGACCGTGGCGGAGCGGGTGGGATGCTCGGCGAACACGGTGACGAAGTGGCGGGCGCGGTTTCTGGATGCCCGCCTGGATGGGCTGACGGAGGATCCGCGGCCGGGACGGCCGGCGACGGTCACCGCGGAACAGGTCGAGGACGTCGTAGTCGCGACGCTGGAGGCGACACCTGCGAACGCGACGCACTGGTCGCGATCGAAGATGGCCGAGCGCACCGGGCTGTCTGCCTCGACGATCGGGCGGATCTGGAAGACGTTCGGCCTCAAGCCACACCGCAGTGACGGGTTCAAACTGTCCAACGACCCGCTGTTCGTGGACAAGGTCTATGACATCGTCGGGCTCTACCTCGATCCTCCCGAGTCGGCCGTGGTGCTCAGCGTGGACGAGAAGTCACAGGTGCAGGCACTATCCCGGTCGCAGCCGGCGTTTCCCATGATGCCGGGCATGCCAGAGAAACGCACGCACGACTACTTCCGACACGGGGTGACCAGCCTGTTCGCCGCGATGAACGTGCAGGACGGCACGGTGATCGCCTCCACCCATCGCAGGCACCGGGCGGTCGAGTTCAAGCAATTCCTGCAGAAGATCGACCAGAACGTGCCGAACGATCTGGACGTGCACGTGATCTGCGACAACTACAGCACCCACAAACACCCCACCGTGACGACCTGGCTGCATGCTGAACCGTCCCCGGTTCTTTGCCGCTCCTATGCGGGTGCCATCGCCGGTTGGGATGGCGTGTTGAGGTCAGCGTAGTAGCTGGCCTCGAACTCTTCCGGCGGTACGTCGCCGAGGGTGCTGTGCAGGCGTCTGGCGTTGTACCAGTCGACCCACTCGGCGGTGACCCATTCGACGTCGATGGCGGTTCGGAGCGGGCCGTTTCGGAACGGGCTGTCCTCGCGGATCGCTTCGTTCTTGAATAGTCCGATCGTGGACTCGGCCAGCGCGTTGTCATACGCGTCGCCGATCGAGCCGATCGAGGCGGCGATGCCCTCCAACGCGAGGGTCTCCGCGAAGCGCACGGAGGTAAATTGCGAGCCCGCGTCGCTGTGATGGATCAGCCCAGCTCCGGCTGGATGCCCGGCCCAATCGCGCCGCCATAGCCCCATCCGCAGTGCGGTGGTCACCAGCGGGGTGGTCTTGGTCGTGGCCGCGTGCCAGCCGACGATCGCGCGTGAGTAGCAATCGATCACGAAGGATACGTAACAGAACCCGGCCCACGTTCGCACATAGGTGAAGTCGGCCACCCAGGCCAGGTTCGGTGCTGGCGGCGGTGAAGTCCCGATCCAGCAGGTCCGGGGCCCGGGTCGCGCTTTTATCCGGGATCGTGGTGCGCACTCCGCGACCGCGGACGCGCCCGTTCATGCCCAGTTCCCGCATCAGCCGGTCGATGCGGCGGGCGGACACGGTCAGGCCGCGGCGGCGCAGCAGCGCGGTCATCTTCCGCCGACCATACATGCTCTCCGGTGTTCCCACCGTCGCCAGCAGGGCGTCGATGACGACCGCGTCTGCCTGGTCGCGAACCGATGGCAAGGCGTGTTTCCACGCCCGATATGTCCGTGCGGCGACCCGCACGCCCTGCGATCGCAGAACGGTGCAGATCGACCCGACCGCGCGGCCTTTGGCCCGTTGCTCGTCGATGAACGCGAGAATCAACGGCGTCGGGGGTCGAGTTCCCCGGCGAAGAAAACCGCTGCATCCTTCAGGATCGCGTTCGCCTCACGCAGTTCACGGTTCTCCCGACGCAACCGTTTGATCTCGTCCGCCTCACTCGAGGTGACCCCATCGCGCTGCCCGGAATCGACCTGCGCTTGACGCACCCACCGGCGCAACGACTCAGCTCCGAACCCGCGTCGGCCAGCGACCGTCTCGCACGCCGTCGTCAGGTTCGGATACTCATCCAAATGATCAAGCACCAGCCGCGTCGCGCGCAGCTTGGTCTCCTCCGGAATCCTCTTCGGCATGATCACTATCTTCCTTCCAGACTCGAAAGGAGACGGCATCAAACCGGGGACGGTTCATGCTTCCCGAAAGTTCTTGATCGCGGGCGGAATTGCGAACACCTTGGTCTGATTAAAGGGGAGTCGTTGCCACCAGCGTATTCGCATCAGATGCGAAGATGTCGTCTTATAGCTGACATAAGATATATTATCAGTGTTTAACTCGCGGGGAGTTGCATTCCCTCGGCACCATGGAATGCGCCCGAGTCGCGTTCGTCAGATACCGACCACAGGGCGGAATCTGACGCGTAGGGACCTCCGCGCCGTCCAGTGGGACATGGGCTACGGAACGGTGATCTGGCGTTGGCGTCGCTTCGCGGGTGACGGTTCTGGCTCCAACCCGCGTGGCCTAGAGCTCGCCGAAAAACTGGCGAATACTCTCAGCTACGACATGTGGTATCTCGATCGGTGCGAAGTGTCCCCCTTCGTCCTTGACTTCCCAGGACTTCACGTTATATCGGCGGGCCGCCCACGAACGCGGCATCGATGGCAAACGGATATTGCCGTATTGGCGAAAGAGGACCACCGCCGTGGGGGAGTCAACGAGGTCGTGATCCCCGGGCTTCGCCTCAGGCGCCGCGTTGTCAAGGTAGTCGAGGATGGATGTCTCGAATGTCTGCGTCACCCAGAAAAGGGTGAGCGTCGTGACGAGGAAATCGCGGCCCGGCAGGGAGTCCAGACTGCCACGGTGATCAGCCCAACCGTGCCATTTGTCCAAGATCCATGCAGCCATGCCGGAAGGAGAGTCGGCCATCGCCACGGACAGGGCTCCGGGCCGGGAGCGCTGTATCGCGGCGAAGCCATGGTCGGAAGCAACCCAAGCCTGGATAGCGTCTTGGTGACTTTGTTCCTCAGGGGTGAGCGGAGGGGTGCCGGGACCGAGCGGTGGCCGGAACTCGAGGTGGGTCAGGTGCAACCCGACGATTCGGTCGGGGTGCTGAAGGGCCATGAAGGTCGCCACTCCCGCCCCAAAATCGTCGCCGCCTACCCCGAACCTGTCGTATCCGAGTATCGCCATCAGTTGGTGGGCCCATTTGGCGACGGTGGCATACGTCACAGGCTGCGATGGTCGGGTCGAGAAGCCGTATCCCGGGAGTGACATGACGACAACGTCGAAAGCGTCGCTGGTGGAGTCCGGGTTGGTGAGTGCATCCAGCACGGGAAGGTACTCGGCGAAGGTGCTCGGCCAGCCGTGGAGGAGGAGTAGGGGGGGTGGCGTTCGGGCGCTCGGACCGGTGATGCACGAAGTGCAGCTGAGTCATTCCCATTTCGGCGATAAAATGTGAGTACTGGTTGAGGCGTGCCTCTTCGGCACGCCAGTCATAGTCCGTCGCCCAGTAACGAACGACTTCTCGTAGGTACGTCAGGTCAGGGCCAGTTGACCACGTCGTGTTAGCGGCACTCTTCGGCCATCTCGTATTCTCGAGCCGATCGCGCAAATCATTCAGCACTGACTCATCCACGCTGATCACGAACGGAGTCACCTGTCCAACCG